>NZ_JBIVNC010000003.1:0-748521 GCF_044753385.1 Streptomyces sp. NPDC088387 | reverse complement strand
CAGAGAGACGGGGTATCAACATATCTGGCGTTGATTTTTGGCACGCTGTTGAGTTCTCAAGGAACGGACGCTTCCTTTGTACTCACCCTCTCGGGTTTTCCTCCGGGCTTCCCTTCGGTCTTGCGTTTCCGACTGTATCAGACCGTTTCTCGATCCGATTTCCTCGGTGCTTTCCAGGTTCTCGCTCTCGCGTTTCCCTTTCCGGCGGTTCCGACTCTACCAGACCCTTTCGGGCCCGATCCCCGGTCGGCGGGGCTTGTCCTCGCAGCCCTGGGGCTGTTCCGACGAGGTGAGACATTAGCGGATTCCCGGCGCCCGAGCTAATCGGGGCCTGCGTCCTTTCGAACGTGGATTCCTCATTTCGCAAATACACATACCAACAACGCGACGGGCAGACGGACAGACAACTGACCGGCTGTTCGCCGAGAGTGGTTGGGACCTGCGGAATGGCTGTCCGGGGACCGACCGGGGTCGGCGCTCACGTCGGACAACTCGGAGAACCCTACGGACCGGCGTGTCCCGTGTCAAACCCAGGGCCTGAGGGGGTTCGGGAGGCGTACTCTCGGCCGTATGACTACGCGTACGTGTACCCAGCTCTGGTGGGCCGCCTGACGGCGGCCGCATCACGTATGCACTCAACGGCCGCCGCATCGGCGGCCGTTCTTGTTTCTCCCTCCGGGGGACCGGCCGACGGGTGCGGTGGTCCTTACCAGGAGGTCGAGAGATGAAGCGGGTCTTCAGCGGGGTCAAGCCGACGGGGCATCTGACGCTGGGGAACTATCTGGGAGCCATGCGGCAGTGGGCCGCGGTGGACCAGCACGCGGCGGACGCGCTGTTCTGTGTGGTGGATCTGCACGCGCTGACCGTGGACCACGATCCGGCGCGGGTGCGCAGACTGAGCCGGCAGGCCGCGACGCTGTTGCTGGCCTCGGGTCTTGATCCGCGGCTGTGCACCGTCTTCGTACAGAGTCATGTGGATGAGCACGCGCGGCTGTCGTATCTGCTGGAGTGCGTGGCCGGCGACGGCGAGATGCGGCGGATGATCCAGTACAAGGAGATGGCCGCGGTGGAGCGGGAGCGGGGCGGGAGTGTGCGGCTGTCGCTGCTGACGTATCCCGTGCTGATGGCGGCGGACATCCTGGCGTACGCGACCGACGAGGTGCCGGTCGGGGACGATCAGACGCAGCATGTGGAGTTGGCGCGGGATCTGGCGGTGCGGTTCAACCAGCGGTACGGACATACGTTCGTGGTGCCGCGCGCGACGCATCCGTCGGTGGCGGCCCGGGTGATGAACCTCCAGGAGCCGGCGTCGAAGATGGGCAAGAGCGACGACACGGGCCCGGGGATCATCTATCTGCTGGACGAGCCGGACGTGGCACGGAAGAAGGTCATGCGGGCGGTGACCGACAGCCGGCGGGACGTCGAGTACGACCCCGAGGGCCGGCCGGGGGTCGCGAATCTGCTGGAGATCCTCGCGGCCTGTACGGGTGGGAACCCGAAGGACCTGAGCGGTGTATATGAGTCGTACGGCTCGTTGAAGAAGGACACCGCGGAGGCGGTCGTCGAGGTGCTGCGGCCCGTACAGGAGAGGCACAAGGAGTTGTGCGCGGATCCTGCGTATGTGGAGGGGGTGCTGCGGGATGGTGCGGAGCGGGCTCGGGCCATGGCGCGGCCGACCGTCGATACCGCCTATCGGGCGATCGGGCTGTTGCCGCCCGCGTCGGAGACATCGAGGGCGTCGGGGGCGTCGGGTGAAGTTGTGAGCGCCGCGGGGTAGGTGCGGGGGCGGCGGTCCGGCCGACGGGTCAGCCGTTGCCGGAGGCCAGCTCGCGGCTGCGGTCGCGGGCTGCTTCCAGGGCAGCGATGAGGGCTGCGCGGACGCCGTGGTTCTCGAGTTCGCGGATGGCGTTGATGGTGGTGCCGGCGGGCGAGGTGACGTTCTCGCGGAGCTTGACGGGGTGTTCGCCGCTGTCGCGGAGCATGGTGGCGGCGCCGATCGCGGACTGGACGATGAGGTCGTGGGCCTTGTCGCGGGGCAGGCCCAGCAGGATGCCGGCGTCGGTCATCGCTTCGACCAGGTAGAAGAAGTACGCCGGGCCGGAGCCGGAGAGGGCCGTGCAGGCGTCCTGCTGGGACTCGGGGACGCGCAGGGTCTTGCCGACGGCGCCGAAGATCTCCTCGGCGTGGGCGAGGTGTTCGGCGGTGGCGTGGCTGCCGGCGGAGATGACGGACATGGCCTCGTCGACGAGGGCGGGGGTGTTCGTCATGACACGGACGACGGGGGTGCCGGTGGCGAGGCGCTCCTCGAAGAAGGAGGTGGGGATACCGGCGGCGCCGCTGATGACCAGGCGGTCGGTCGGGATGTGCGGGGCGAGTTCGTCGAGGAGGGTGCCCATGTCCTGCGGCTTGACCGTGAGGATCAGGATGTCGGCGGTCTTGGCGGCCTCGGGGTTGGTGACCGGGGTGACGCCGTGCCGGGTGCGGAGTTCCTCGGCGCGCTCGGGGCGGCGGGTGGTGACGAGGAGGTCGGCGGGGGTCCAGCCTGCGCGGATCATGCCGCTGAGGAGGGCCTCGCCGATCTTGCCTGTGCCCAGGACTGCGACTTTGTGAGTCATGGTGCGGGTGCCCTCCGGGGGTGCGTCGTCCTGAAAGCATCCTCGCACCCGGCGCCGGCGGACGGCCCACGTGTCCGATGGGCGAAACGTCGGCCGGGGCGCGGGTGGGGGGCGTTGCGCAGCCCGGCGCCGACGGATCCGCCTCCGGCGGGGGCGTTGCGCAGCCCGGCGCGACGGGGTGCCGCCGCGCCCACCCGTGCCGCCCCAGGCGGCACGCATGCCCGCGGCTACGCGGGCTTTCAGGGGCGCGGGGAACTGCGCGACCAGCCCCCACCGGGCCCGCGGCCGACCGACGACCTTTCAGGGGCGCGGGGAACTGCGCGACAAACCCCCACCGGCCCGCACCCGGCGATGGTCACGCCGTGCGGCGGCGGAGGGTCGCTGCGCCCAGGCAGAGAACGAGGAGGGCGCAGCCCGCGACGATCAGGGCGTCCCGGACGAAGTCGGTCGTCATGTCGGTGTGCCTGAGCACTTCGTTCATGCCGTCGACGGCATAGGACATCGGAAGGACGTCGGAGATCGCTTCGAGGGCGGGATGCATCTGGTCCCGCGGAGTGAAGAGCCCGCACAGGAGGAGCTGAGGAAAGATCACTGCCGGCATGAACTGGACCGCCTGGAATTCCGAGGCCGCGAAGGCCGAGACGAAGAGACCGAGGGCCGTGCCGAGAAGCGCGTCGAGCAGGGCCACCAGAAGCAGCAGCCAGGGCGAGCCGGTGACGTCCAGATCAAGAACCCACAGGGCGAGCCCGGTGGCGAGGGCCGACTGGACGATCGCGAGGGCGCCGAAGGCGAGGGCGTAGCCCGCAATGACGTCGCCCTTGCCGAGGGGCATGGCGAGGAGCCGTTCGAGGGTGCCGGAGGTGCGTTCGCGCAGGGTGGCGATGGAGGTGACCAGGAACATCGTGATCAGCGGGAAGATCCCGAGGAGGGACGCGCCGATGCTGTCGAAGGTGCGGTCGTTGGCGTCGAAGACATAGCGCAGCAGGAAGAGCATCACGCACGGGATCAGGATCAGCAGCGCGATGGTGCGGGGGTCGTGGCCGAGCTGGCGCAGTACGCGGGCGGCGGTGGCGAGGGTGCGGGAGGCGCTGAGGACGCCGGCGGGCGCGGCCGGGGCCGTGGGTGCCGACGGCGTGGTGCTGAGGGTGCTCATCGGGTGCTCTCCTTCGTGCGGCCTGCCGCGACGGCCTGGTCCACCAGGTGCAGGAAGGCTTCTTCGACGGTGCCGGTGCCGGTGCGGGTGCGCAGGGCGGCGGGGGTGTCGTCGGCGAGGATCTCGCCCTCGCGCATCAGGAGGAGGCGGTGGCAGCGCTCGGCCTCGTCCATGACGTGGGAGGAGATGAGGAGGGTGGCGCCGCGGTCGGCGGCGATAGCGTGGAAGAGGTTCCACAGGTCGCGGCGGAGGACGGGGTCGAGGCCGACGGTGGGTTCGTCGAGTACGAGGAGTTCGGGGGTGCCGAGCAGGGCGACGGCGAGGGAGACGCGGCTGCGCTGGCCGCCGGAGAGGTTGCCGGCGAGGGCGTGCGCGTGGCTGGTGAGGTCGACGTCACCGATGGCCCGGGTGACGTTGGCGCGGCGGTGGTCGGCGGCGGCGCGGCCGGGGTCGAGGATCGCGGCGAAGTACTCGAGGTTCTGCCGGACGGTGAGGTCGTCGTAGACGGACGGGGCCTGGGTGACGTAGCCGATGCGGCTGCGCAGGGTGGCGTGGCCGGCGGGGCGGCCGAGGACGTCCAGGGTGCCGGTGACCTTGGCCTGGGTGCCGACGATCGAGCGCATCAGGGTCGACTTGCCGCAGCCGGAGGGGCCGAGGAGGCCGGTGATCTGGCCGCGGGGGACGGTGAAGTCGAGACTGCGCAGGACGGTGCGGGGGCCGCGTACGACGGTGAGGTTGTGGGCCTGTACGGCGGGGGTGGTTGAGGGGTCGGCCGGGGTGTGGCCGGGTGAGCCGGGTGGCTCGGGCAAGTAATTCATCATGTGATGAATAATGCTCGCGGGGTTGAGGCGCCGTCAAGTGGGGCGGCGGATCGTGGGCGCGTCGGGGCATGCCTGGGGGCGGGTCCGGAGTGGTTCCGGCCCGCTGCGAGGGGTTCTTCGGGTGTGGTGCGGGTCAGGGCTTCCTGGCGAGGAGGAGGTCCACGTCGTAGGTCTCCTCGATCACCTCGTCCGGGAAGTGGCGCAGGAGGTGGGCTCGTTCCTGGGCGAGGAAGGTGGTGCGGTGGTCCTCGTCGGCCACCAGGAAGATCGAGTGGCTGGCGAGGTTGGCCAGGTGGGTGTCCAGGGGGACCTGGCGGCTCCAGCGGACGCGGCGGACGGTGAAGTCGAGGCCGGAGGGGGCGCTGGTGGCGCTTTCGGTGATGCGGCGCATCTCGGTGGCGAGGTCGCGGGCGAAGTGGCGGCGGATGCGGTCGGACTGCTCGGCGATCCAGGGGACGTCGAGGGCGTCCCGGTTCCACCACAGGGCGAGCGCGCCGCCGGGGCGCAGTACGCGCCGGGCTTCGGGGAGGGAGCGGGCCGGGTCGGTCCAGTGCCAGGCCTGGGCGTAGGTGACGAGGTCGACGGAGGCGTCGGTCAGCGGAAGGTGGTCGCCGTCGCCGCGGACGAGGAGGACGTCCGGGAGGGTGCGCCGGAACTGGGCGGCCATGCCGTCGCCGGGTTCCACGGCGATGATCTCGGCGCCGCGCTGCCGCAGCAGGGCGGTCGCGATGCCGGTGCCGGCTCCCACGTCCGCGACGAGCGCGCCGGCGAGGGGGCGGCCGGAGAGTTCCTCGATCGCGTCGAAGAGGGCGGGCGGATAGGAGGGGCGGTTGGCGGCGTACTGGGCGGCGGCGGAGTTGAAGGACCGCGCCCTGACCTGCGCCTGTTCCTGCTCACGCGCTTGCGCCTGGGCCTGTTCCTGTTCCTGTTCCTGGGCGGTGCGGGACGCCGGGGAGGGTGTCGTCATACGGCCATGGTGGCGGGGCCGGGTGAGGACTGTGCGTGCTTTTGGTGAGAGCCCGTGGCGGCGCCCGGCCACTACTGGCGGCGGCGCTTCTTACTGGGGCTGCCGGTGCGGCGGCTCGCGCGCTTCTCGTGGCGGCGCCTGGACTCCTCGTACTCCGCGCGGTGGAGTTTCTCGCCCGGGGCCTCGACGAGGGAGCGGAAGAAGTAGGCGAGGAGGGAGCCGACGAAACCGATGGCCAGCAGGCCGCGCAGGGAGGACTGGCGCTCCGGGTCGGGGCGCTTGCCGAAGCTGTCCCAGGTGTGCCGGAAGGCGAGTGCGCTGCACACGGCGAACATCACCACGACCAGGACGGTGACGAAGCCGCCCGACTCGGCGAGCTGGATGCCCTCGTAGGCGAAGCGCAGGACCAGACAGGCGGCGACGGCCAGGGCGAGGGAGCCGACGGCGGCGCCGACCCGGCGCAGGGCGTAGCCGTTGGTGTGGTCGACCCAGGTCGTGCCGAAGAAACGGATCGGCTCGGGCTGGGGGCCCGTGGGGGTCGTCGGCTGGTCCGGGGTGCCGTTCTGGTTCTGGCTCACCCGACGATTATCACCGCCGGCCGGCGTCTGCTCCCCACCCCTCACGGGCACCCGTGCCGGGCACGGGTCAGGAGCAGCGCGGGGCGACGTAGCCGTCGCTGCCGGTCCTGACGTAGGCGTCGGAGACGTACTGCTCGTTGGCGATGCAGTCCCAGATGTTCGAGGTGCCGTAGGGGCCGCTGACGCTGGTGCCGGGGCGCTGGCAGAAGATCGGCACGGTGGCGCCCTCGGGCAGGACGCGGACGATGCCGTAGCCGGTGCCCGGTCCGCGGCGGACGTTGAGGCGCACGCCCGGGGCGACCGGGTAGGCGCGGGTCCGCACGGCCGCCGTCGTCTCGATCTCCGCGACGAGCTCCTCGGCCGCGATGTCCTCGGCCAGTTCCTCCACCGCGCTCTCCTCGGCCGGAAGCGCGCTGGGCACCACGGCGGTCGCCTCGCCGGTGCCCTGTATCCCGATGTCCTCCGTGGCCATGTCGGCCTCCCCCCGTTTGGATCCCTGTTCGGGTACTTGTGAACGGTTCACGCCAAAATCATGCGGCGCACCGAGGCTAGCAAGCCCCGGATGTTTCGCACGAAGCATCGACTAGGCTCAGCGCGTCGTGCGTGCGGCCAGCATCCGGGGGTGAGCGATGCCGCCATGGCGCAGCACCGGTGCGGACGCGGAAGCGGAATCTCCGCAGTACGCCGGTCAGTATCTGCTGGAGTCCGAGTTGGGCTCCGGAGGCATGGGTGTCGTACATCTGGCGCGGTCGGCCTCGGGGTTGAGGCTCGCCGTGAAGGTCGTACACGAGGACTTCGCCCAGGACCCGGAGTTCCGGGGGCGGTTCCGGCAGGAGGTCGGGGCCGCGCGGAAGGTCAGCGGTGCCTTCACCGCGCCCGTCGTCGACGCCGATCCGGAGGCTGAACGGCCCTGGATGGCCACGCTGTTCATCCCCGGTCCGACTCTCGCCGAGTATGTGAAGCGGAATGGCGCGTTGCCCTCCGCGCGGCTGCGGCAGCTGATGGCGGGGCTGGCCGAGGCGCTGCGGGACATCCACCGCGCCGGTGTGGTCCACCGGGATCTCAAACCCAGCAACGTGCTGCTCGCCGATGATGGCCCGAAAGTCATCGACTTCGGCATTTCCCGGCCCTCCGACAGTGAACTGCGCACCGAGACCGGCAAGTTGATCGGTACGCCGCCGTTCATGGCTCCGGAGCAGTTCCGCAGGCCGCGGGATGTCGGGCCGGCGGCGGATGTGTTCGCGCTGGGGTCGGTCATCGTGCACGCGGCGACCGGAAGCGGGCCGTTCGATTCGGACAGCCCGTATCTGGTCGCGTATCAAGTCGTCCATGAAGAGCCGGACTTGACAGGTGTCCCGGCAGATCTGGAGTCGCTCGTCGCGCGCTGCCTGGCCAAGGATCCGGCGGCCCGGCCCACACCGGACGAGCTGATGACGGAACTCCGGTCGGTGTCTGCGTCGTACGACACGCAGGCGTTCATCCCCGAACAGCGGGCGGCCGAACCGGTGTTGGGGACGCCGGGAGCGGCCAACGGCAGCGGCGCCCGTGCCTCCGAGGCGCCGACGCACCACCGGGACCGGGTGCGGATTCGGGTTCCCGGGGACGTACGGCGAAGACGGCGGCGGTGGTGGACGGTGGCCGGTGCCGGGGTGGCCGTACTCGCGCTCGCGGCGGGGGCGTTGGCCGTGGCGGGCGGTGAGTTCCCGGGGGGCGGGCCGGCTCGGGCGTCGGCCGGGCAGGGGAAGGCCGAGCGGTTCCGGGCGTGGGACGTCGATCTGGGTGCGCCGGGGGCCGAGGTGAGCGGGATGCCGCGGTGCGTGTATGCGCCCGCGGCTCTTTACTGCACCCGGCCGGGGCTGCTGGCGGCGGCAGTCGATCCGGTCGACGGCAAGGTGAGGTGGGCGCGCGCGGATGCCGCGGGCTCGACCGGGTCCGACGGCGGGGGGATCGCCGAACCGCCGGTGCTGTCGGGCGGGTTGGTGCATGTCGTCGCCGAGGGCGGGGGGCGGCTGGACGCGCTCGACCCCACCACCGGCAGAACCCGCTGGAGCCAGGACCTGACCGGCTACGGCCGGCGGATCGCGCACGTCGGCGGGGTGGTCCTGCTGACGGCCGACGACTCGACGGTCACCGCGCTGGACGCGGCCACGGGCGAGCGGAAGTGGCGGCACGCGGTGGCGGGGCTCACCCAGCCGGTGTTCCAGTCGTACGGGGGCGGGGTCGCCTACGTCGTCGGCACCGACGGCAGTGACGGGACGCGGGTCACCGCGGTGGACGCGGAAACGGGGGCCGTGCGGTGGGAGCGGCGGCTTTCCGGGGCGCTCGGGCTGGTGGGGGCGCGGGACGACGGTGTGCTGTGGTTCACCTCGACGACGGCGGCGTACGCGGACACGGATGCGGTGGTGCGGTACGACGTCGAGGAGCGTCGTCAGCGGCGGATCGACGTGCGGTATCCCGTGGCCGGGGCGCAGGGGGTGGTGGACGGGGACACCGTGTATCTGATGGGGGTCGACGGGGCGTTGGTCGCCGTCGACACGGGTACGTCATCCGCGGAGCGGTGGCGGCTGGAGACGTCGGTGAGTTTTCCGTCCGCGCCGGTGGCGGTGGGGGGACGGCTGTATTTCAGTGCCGGGGACGGGCGATTGGTGGCCGTGGACACGGTGAAGGGTGCGTTGCTGGGGCAGACGGGGGCTCGGCCCGGGGCCGCGCGGGAGTCCGTGGTGTCGGGGTTGGCGGTGCCGGTGGTCGGCGACGGCGAGATCTTCGCCGCGGCCCCGGACGGAACGCTGTTCGGGGTGGACGGGGGTGCCGCGGGCAACTGGTGAGGATGCGGCACCCGGCGTCGGGGCGCGGGTCGGGAGACGTTGCGCAACCCGGCGCGACGGGGGTGCCGCCGCGCCCACCCTCCCCCACTCTCGGCGTCGCGCGAGCGGGGGGACCCCCATCACCCCAGGCGACACGCATGCCCGCGGCTACGCCGGTCGCTTGTGGCTTTCAGGGGCGCGGGGAACTGCGCGAACGGCCACGACGGACCCGCACCCGAGCAGCGACGCTCAGCCCAGCTTGCTGACATCCCGCACAGCGCCGCGATCCGCACTCGTGGCCATCGCCGCATACGCCCGCAACGCCGCCGACACCTTCCGCTCCCGGTTCCGGGGCGCGTACACCCCACCCAGCTCCCCCTCACGACGAGCCAGCTCCGCATCGTCGACAAGCAGCTCGATCGACCGGTTCGGAATGTCGATCCGGATACGGTCGCCGTCCTCGACGAGCGCGATCGTGCCGCCGGACGCCGCCTCGGGCGACGCATGCCCGATGGACAGCCCCGACGTACCCCCGGAGAACCGCCCGTCGGTGACCAGCGCACACACCTTGCCCAGCCCCCGGCCCTTCAGATACGAGGTCGGGTAGAGCATCTCCTGCATACCGGGCCCGCCCTTGGGACCCTCGTAGCGGATGACGACGACATCGCCCTCGGTGATCTGTTTGGTGAGGATCTTCTCGACGGCCTCCTCCTGCGACTCGCAGACGACCGCGGGACCCTCGAAGGTCCAGATCGACGCGTCGACGCCGGCCGTCTTGACGACACAGCCGTCGACGGCGAGGTTGCCGCGGAGCACGGTGAGCCCGCCGTCCTTGGAGTACGCGTGCTCGGCGGAGCGGATGCAGCCGCCCTCGGCGTCCTCGTCGAGGGCCTCCCAGCGCTCGGACTGCGAGAAGGCCTCGGCGGAACGCCGGCAGCCGGGCGCCGCGTGCCACAGCTCGATCGCCTCGGGGGAGGGCGAGCCGGCCCGCACGTCCCAGGTCTTCAGCCAGTCGGCGAGCGAGGGGCTGTGCACCGAGTGCACGTCCTCGTTGAGCAGCCCCGCGCGGTGCAGTTCGCCGAGCAGCGCCGGAATGCCGCCCGCGCGGTGCACGTCCTCCATGTAGTACGTACGGTCCTTGGCGATGTTCGGCGCGACCTTCGCCAGGCACGGCACCCGCCGGGAGACGGCGTCGATCTGCTCCAGGCCGAACGGCACCTCGGCCTCCTGGGCGGCGGCCAGCAGATGCAGGATCGTGTTGGTGGAGCCGCCCATGGCGATGTCCAGGGCCATGGCGTTCTCGAAGGCGGCGAACGTGGCGATGCCGCGCGGCAGGACCGTCTCGTCGTCCTGCTCGTAGTAGCGCCGGGTCAGGTCCATGACCGTGTACGCGGCGTCGACGTAGAGCTGCTTGCGGGCGGTGTGGGTGGCGAGGACCGAGCCGTTGCCGGGGAGGGAGAGGCCGATGGCCTCGGTCAGGCAGTTCATCGAGTTGGCGGTGAACATGCCGGAACACGAGCCGCAGGTCGGACAGGCGTTCTCCTCGATACGGAGGATGTCCTCGTCCGAGATCTTCTCGTTCACGGCCTCGGACATCGCGTCGACCAGGTCGAGCGTGCGGACCGTGCCGTCGACCAGCGTGGCGCGGCCGGACTCCATGGGGCCGCCGGAGACGAACACGGTCGGGATGTTGAGCCGCAGCGCGGCGTTCAGCATGCCCGGGGTGATCTTGTCGCAGTTGGAGATGCAGACCAGGGCGTCGGCGCAGTGCGCCTCGACCATGTACTCCACGCTGTCCGCGATCAGGTCGCGCGAGGGCAGGCTGTACAGCATGCCGCCGTGGCCCATCGCGATGCCGTCGTCCACGGCGATGGTGTTGAACTCGCGCGGGATGCCTCCGGCCGCGACGATCGCCTCGCTGACGATCCGGCCGACCGGCGCCAGGTGCGTGTGGCCCGGCACGAACTCGGTGAAGCTGTTGGCGACCGCGATGACGGGCTTCCGGCCGATGTCCGCACCGGGTACACCGGAGGCGCGCATAAGGGCGCGTGCGCCCGCCATGTTGCGGCCGTGGGTGACTGTGCGGGACCTCAGCTCGGGCATCGTCGCTCGCTCCTTCGGAGAGTTCCGGCCGTGCGGGACGGACGGACTTCTGACTCCTGTGTTTTCTGACCTCTACGAGCGTACGCCCGTGCTCCAAGGGATGGACATGGTGTCCGGAATGCGGGACATGTATCTCAGAGCGGGTGGCCGTCGGCCCGGGCTCAGCGGCCGGTCAGATGTCCCTGTACGACCGGTGCCACGCGCGCGATGATCTGCTCGGCGTCCGCCGAGGCCAGCGGCTCCAGCTTGATCACGTACCGGAGGATGGCCGTACCCACCAGCTGTGCCGCCGCCAGCTCGGCCCGCAGCTCCGCGTCCGGCAGCTCCAGCTCGTCCGAGATCCGGCTCAGCAGCTGGGCCACGACGAGGCGGCGCAGGACGGTGGCGGCGGTCTCGTTGTTCATGGCGGAGCGGACCACCGCCAGCAGCGGCGTCCGCGTGGCCGGGTTCTCCCAGACGCCGAAGAAGAAGCGGGTCAGGCGTTGGCCGACGCCGTCGACCGGGCCGTCGGCGATGGCCTCGGACGCGCCCAGCGCGGGGGCAGCGGCGGCAGCGACGGCGGCCTCGAAGACCTGCTCCTTGGTGCCGAAGTAGTGGTGGACCAGCGCCGAGTCGACGCCGGCCGCCTTCGCGATGCCGCGTACGGACGTCTTCTCGTAGCCGCGCTCGGCGAACTCCTCGCGGGCCGACTCCAGGATCCGGTCGCGGGCGGCGGGCCCGTCGGCGCTCTCCGAACGGGAGGGCCGGCCGCGGCGCCGGGGGGTGGCGGCGGGCTCGGGCCGCGGGGTGGGCTGGGGCTGGGTCCTGCTCATCGTCCGGCCACCTTCACCGTCGTACGCGACACGGACATGGACATCCTCGCCGTCATGCGCGCCGCACCCGCACCGAGGAGGCCAGGTGGAGGCGGGTGAAGGCCAGGGCCTCCGCCAGGTCGGCCTCGCGCTCGGCGCCGGACATGGCCCGGCGGGTGTTGACCTCGATCACGACATGGCCGTCGAAGCCGGTCAGGGCGAGGCGTTCGAGCAGTTCGGCGCAGGGCTGGGTGCCGCGTCCCGGGACCAGGTGCTCGTCCTTGGCCGAGCCCCTGCCGTCGGCGAGGTGGAGATGGCCGAGGCGGTCGCCCATCCGGTCGACCATGTCGAGGGCGTCGCTGCGGGCCGTCGCCGTGTGGCTGAGGTCGAGGGTGTAGTGCCGGTAGTCGTCCTTGGTGACGTCCCACTCGGGGGCGTAGGCGAGCATCTCGCGGTCGCGGTAGCGCCACGGGTACATGTTCTCCACGGCGAATCGCACATCCGTCTCGTCCGCCATCCGCCAGATTCCGGTGACGAAGTCCCGCGCGTACTGCCGCTGCCAGCGGAACGGCGGATGGACGACGACCGTCGACGCGCCGAGCTTCTCCGCCGCCGCCTGCGCGCGCTGGAGCTTGGTCCAGGGGTCGGTGGACCAGACCCGCTGGGTGATGAGGAGACAGGGCGCGTGTACGGCGAGGATCGGGACGCGGTGGTAGTCGCTGAGCCTGCGCAGGGCCTCGATGTCCTGGCTGACCGGGTCGTTCCAGACCATGACCTCGACGCCGTCGTAGCCCAGACGTGCGGCGATCTCGAAGGCCGTCGCCGTCGACTCCGGATACACGGAGGCCGTCGACAGCGCGACCTTCGCATCCGGGATGCGTACAACGGGGTTGACCACGAAGCACAGAGTACGTGGATCCGGGAGACGGCCCGGCACCACCAACCCCCGACCAACCCGATCCAGCCGCACACGCCGGTGGGCCAACCTGCCAACAGACACGAGCGCCAACGCCCAGAAGCACAAGAAACTGCGCGAACACCCCCCACGGACCTCTTCAGGGGCGCGGGGAACTGCGCGAACACCCCCCACGGACCCGCACCCGAACAACGACCCTTCCAGGGGCGCGAGGAACTGCGCGAACACCTCCCACCGGCCCGCACCCGCACAACCACCTCTTCAGGGGCGCGGGGAACTGCGCGAAACCCCCCACCGGCCCGCAGCCGCACAACCACCGGGCCAGCGGCTCGGGGACCCGCGAAACCGCCAACAGCCGGCGCGCAACCGCTCAGTGCGTGTCCATCGCCGTCCCCATATGGTCCAGCCTGCGCAGGATGATCCCCTCCCTGAGGGCCCAGGGACAGACCTCGACCCTCTCCACCCCAAACAGATCCATCGCACCCTCGGCGACCAGCGCACCAGCGAGAAGCTGCCCTGCCCGGCCCTCGGAGACACCGGGAAGTTCGGCGCGCTCGGCGGCGGTCATGCCCGCGAGCCGCGGGACCCAGGCCTCCAGGGACTCGCGCTTGAGGTCACGCTGGACGTACACGCCCTCGGCGCTGCGGGCGGCGCCGCCGATCCGGGCGAGCTGCCGGAACGTCTTGGACGTGGCGACGACGTGGTCCGGGGCGCCGAAGCGGGTGAACTCGCCCACCGTACGGGCGATCTGGGCCCGCACATGGCGGCGCAGGGACCTTATCGAGGCCGGGTCGGGCGGGTCACCGGGAAGCCAGCCGGCGGTGAGGCGCCCGGCGCCGAGCGGGAGCGAGACGGCCGTGTCGGGTTCCTCGTCGATGCCGTAGGCGATCTCCAGGGAGCCGCCGCCGATGTCGAGGACCAGCAGTTTGCCGGCCGACCAGCCGAACCAGCGGCGGACCGCGAGGAAGGTCAGCCGGGCCTCCTCCTCGCCGGTGAGGACCCGGAGCTCGACGCCGGTCTCCTCGCGCACGCGCGCGAGCACGTCGTCGGCGTTCGTCGCCTCACGCACCGCGGAGGTCGCGAACGGCAGGATCTCCTCCACGCCCTTGTCCTCGGCGGCCTGAAGAGCGTCATGGACGACGTTGACCAGCCTGTCGACGCCGTCGGGGCCGATGGAGCCGTCCCCTTCGAGCAGTTCGGCGAGGCGCAGATCCGCCTTGTGCGAGTGCGCCGGCAGCGGACGCCCGCCCGGGTGCGCATCCACCACCAGCAGATGCACCGTATTGCTTCCCACGTCGAGGACACCGAGTCTCATATACGGAACGCTACTGCCAGCCGCGCCGGGCACTGCCCCCGAGGCGGTGCCGAGGACGGCCCACGGCGACTTACCCTGGACCCGTGCCAAAGACGAACAAGGCGAAGAACGGCAAGACCGACAAGGTCGGCAAGAAGGACAAGTTGGCCAAGGGTTCTTCGCCTGCGAAGGTGTCGAAGAAGGCGGTCCTGGAGGCCCGGCGGCGGATTCCGGCCGGGGACGAGAAGGGCCTCGACTTCGCACGCGCGTGGGTGGAGTTCCCGGATCCGGCGGACGACGAGCAGGTCTTCCGGTGCGATCTCACCTGGCTGACCTCCCGCTGGAGCTGCGTCTTCGGAAGCGGCTGCCAGGGCATCCAGGCGGGCCGCGCGGACGACGGCTGCTGCACGCTGGGCGCGCACTTCTCCGACGAGGACGACGAGAAGCGGGTCGCGGGCCATGTGGCCCGGCTCACGCCGGACATCTGGCAGCACCACGACGAGGGCGTGCGGGAGGGCTGGATCTCGGAGGACGAGGACGGCGACCGGCAGACCCGCCCGTTCCAGGGCTCGTGCATCTTCCAGAACCGGCCCGGGTTCGCCGGGGGCGCGGGCTGCTCGCTGCACATCCTGGCGCTGAAGGAGGGCCGCGAGCCGCTGGAGACCAAGCCGGACGTGTGCTGGCAGCTGCCGGTCCGCCGGACCTTCGACTGGATCGAACGGCCCGACGACACTCGCGTGCTCCAGGTCTCGATCGGTGAGTACGACCGGCGGGGCTGGGGTCCCGGTGGCCACGACCTGCACTGGTGGTGCACGTCGGCGACGTCGGCGCACGGCGCGGGCGACCCGGTGTACGTCTCCTACCGCCCGGAACTGACCGAGCTGATGGGCAAGGCGGGCTACGACCGTCTGGTCGATCTCTGCGAGGAGCGCCTGGCGTCCCAGCTGCCCCTGCTGGCCCCGCACCCGGCGGACCCGGTGAAGCCAGTGGAGTCGGAGTCGGCGGACCCGGTGAAGTCGGGGGACTGACCGGCACAAGTCGGGGACCGGGGGCGTTCGGGCTCCCCGGGCCCCGGGCCGTTCGGCTACCCCTGAGGACCCCCGGACCCCCCGGACCCCCGGACCCCCCGGACCCCCCGGACCCCCGGACCCCCGGACTACGACGTCGACGGGCTCGGGTCTCCGCCGTTGTCCGGCGGAGGCGTCGAGCCGTCCGGGTCCGGTGGCGAGGAGCCGCTGGGCGTGGGCTCCGGATCGGGAGACGACGACGGCGGGCTGCTCGGCTCCCCGGTCGGCGAAGGCGTCGTCGGCGTCGGCTCGGGGTGGGTGGGCTCCCAGCCGGGCGGCGGCTGGGTGCCCGGACGGGTCGGCCTGGGATCGGGCCCGCCGGGGTCGGACGGCGTGGGCGCGGTGCCGTAGCCCTCGATGGAGACGACGGCACCGGCGGGTGCGACCGCCACCCGCGCGCTCCAGTACCCGGCCGGCTCGCGCAGGTGGTCGACGTACACCTTGACGGTGAACGACTCGCCGGGCCGGAGCGTTCCCGAGGAGCGGCTGAGGTAGAGCCAGGACGCCCCGGTGGACAGGGACCAGTTCACGGGGGCCGTACCGGTCGCGGTCAGGGTGACGAGGGTGGTGTCGCCGCTGTTGTCCGCGGTCACCTGGAGCTGTGCGGCGCCCTTGCGGCCGGCGCCCGCGACGCTGATCACCTCGACGGAGACGTCGGGCCGGTTGCCGGGTCCGAAGGCGCCGGGCCGGGTGTCGGCGTTGCCCGCGTTCTGGTAGCCGCCGCCCGCGTCGCCGTCAAGCGCGCCGGGACCGTCCTCCCGCGTGGCGGTCGCGCCGGGCCCGCCCTCGCCGTCCGCGATCGCGGGGGCGCCGCGATAGGCCGACCAGAGGGCGATCACCGGTGCGGCGACGACGGTGGCGACGACTGTCGTGGTGACGGCACGCGCGCGTAGGCGGTCCCTTCGCGCCGCGCGGTCCTTCGGGTCCATGGGGAAGCCACGCCGGTCGAAGCGCGGCACGTCGGCACCCCGCGCGCGTGGGTGGTGGGCCAGCGCCATGTGCAGGGCGGGTCGGGGGGCTTCCAGGACGGGCAGTTCGGCGGGGGTGACGGTGGCGCCGGGCCAGCGGCCGGGCACCGCGCGCTCGGCGGTACGGCGGCAGCGCGGGCAGTCGTCGACGTGGCGCACGAGTTCGCGGCGCAGGGCCGTGCTGAGCACCAGCTGGTTGTCGCCGGTGAGCCGGGCCACGCCGGGACAGCCGCCGGTCTCGACGACGGCGAGCACCGCGCGGGTGCGCTCCACCTCGCAGGCCGCAGCGGCCAGCAGATCACGGGTGGCGGCGAGGTCGGTGCCGAGCACGGCGGCGACCTCGTGGGCGGCGAGGTGGTGGCGGACGGCGAGTTCGAGCGCCTCGCGCTGCTCCGGGGTGGTGCCGGCCGCCTCCGGCCAGGCGAGCAGGGCGAGTTCACGGCGCCGCTGCTCCTGGACGTCCTCGGCGACGGGCGGTTCGGCCGCGCGGGCGCCTGTGTGCCGGCCCGCCGCGTGGGTGGCCTGACGTTTCTGCTTGGCCTCGGCCAGCTTGCGCAGACAGGTCCAGCGGGCCAGCGCGTACAGCCAGGCGCGGCGGTCCCCGGCGGCCTCCGGGGCGCGCGCGCCCCGGCGTTCGGCCACGGCGAGTGCGTCGCCGAGTGCGGCGGTCGCGGAGTCGTGGTCGCAGAGCACGGACAGGCAGTAGGTGAACAGGCCGTCCAGGAAGGGCTCGTAGCGAGCGGGCGGGCGCTGCGCCAGCGTGCGCGACGCAGCGCGGTCGCGAGCCTCCCGGCGCGCCCGGTGCGCGCCGGTGGTGCGGGTCGAGGTCGTCGAGCTGCTGGTCATCACTCGTGGACCGTAGGGGGCTCTCGACCGCCCCTTCCTCCACCTTGAGCACATTTAATCCGTACGGGTGAAACGATCCCTCAATCGGGGACAGGAACGATTCATTCCGTGGCCGGTTCTCGATTCCGTGGCCGGTTAGAGCCGTCCGGCGAGGGCGCGCGCAAGCGCTCTCCGGGCCGTGTCCGGGCACTGTCCGACCCAGCGGTTACGGTTCACGCATGGCTGCCCGTACGAAGACCGCGAAGGACCGGCCGTCCTACCGCTGCACCGAGTGCGGCTGGCAGACGGCCAAGTGGCTCGGCCGCTGCCCCGAATGCCAGGCATGGGGGACGGTCGAGGAGTACGGCGCGCCCGCGGTCCGTACGACGACACCGGGCCGCGTCACCACCTCCGCCGTGCCGATCGGCCAGGTGGACGGCCGTCAGGCCACCGCCCGTTCCACCGGTGTGCCCGAGCTGGACCGTGTGCTGGGCGGTGGTCTTGTGCCCGGCGCGGTGGTGCTGGTCGCGGGCGAACCCGGCGTCGGCAAGTCGACGCTCCTGCTGGACGTGGCGGCCAAGTCGGCGAGCGACGAGCACCGCACGCTCTACGTCACGGGTGAGGAGTCCGCGAGCCAGGTCCGGCTGCGCGCCGACCGCATCAAGGCCATCGACGACCACCTGTATCTCGCCGCCGAGACCGATCTGGCCGCCGTCCTCGGCCACTTGGACGCGGTGAAGCCGTCGCTGCTCGTCCTGGACTCCGTCCAGACCGTGGCGTCCCCGGAGATCGACGGCGCGCCCGGCGGTATGGCGCAGGTGCGCGAGGTGGCCGGCGCCCTGATCCGCGCCTCCAAGGAGCGCGGCATGTCGACGCTCCTTGTGGGCCATGTCACCAAGGACGGCGCCATCGCGGGCCCGCGCCTGCTGGAGCACCTGGTCGACGTGGTGCTCAGCTTCGAGGGCGACCGGCACGCGCGCCTGCGGCTCGTACGAGGAGTCAAGAACCGCTACGGCACCACGGACGAGGTCGGCTGCTTCGAGCTGCACGACGAGGGCATCACGGGCCTCACCGACCCCAGCGGGCTGTTCCTGACCCGCCGCGCGGAGCCGGTGCCGGGCACCTGTCTGACCGTCACCCTGGAGGGCCGCCGCCCGCTGGTCGCCGAAGTGCAGGCGCTCACCGTGGATTCACAGATCCCGTCCCCGCGCCGCACCACGTCGGGCCTGGAGACGTCCCGGGTCTCGATGATGCTGGCGGTCCTGGAGCAGCGGGGCCGGATCAGCGCGTTGGGCAAAAGGGACATCTACTCCGCGACGGTCGGCGGCGTGAAGCTCACGGAGCCGGCCGCGGACCTCGCCGTGGCCCTCGCGCTGGCGAGCGCGGCCAGCGACACTCCGCTGCCGAAGAACCTTGTCGCGATCGGCGAAGTGGGCCTCGCGGGCGAGGTCAGACGGGTCACGGGCGTTCAGCGCAGACTCTCCGAGGCACACCGTCTGGGCTTCACGCACGCGCTCGTACCGGGTGATCCGGGGAAGATCCCGGCCGGTATGAAGGTCCAGGAAGTCGCGGACATAGGGGACGCCCTGAGGGTGCTGCCGCGCTCGCGTCGCCGAGAGGCCCCCCGGGACGACGAGGACCGCCGGTAGACTTTGCCCTGGTCTCGCCCGTGCGTACGAACAGAGTGCGCGATACGGGAGCGTTCCAGAACCTGCGACCGGAGGAGTGCAGTGGCAGCCAACGACCGGGCAGCAGCTCCCGGAAAGTCCGGTGGGAGTGCCGGTGCCGATGGCCTGATGCGCGCCTCCCTGAGCGCCGTGGCTCCTGGTACGGCGCTCCGTGACGGCCTGGAGCGGGTGCTCCGGGGCAACACCGGCGGCCTCATCGTGCTCGGGTCCGACAAGACCGTCGAGTCGATGTGCACGGGCGGATTCGTGCTGGACGTGGAGTTCACAGCGACGCGGCTGCGTGAGCTGTGCAAGCTCGACGGCGGCATCGTCCTCTCCTCCGACCTGTCGAAGATCCTGCGCGCGGGCGTCCAGCTCCTGCCGGACCCGGCGATCCCCACGGAGGAGACGGGCACCCGGCACCGCACGGCCGACCGGGTCTCCAAGCAGGTCGGCTTCCCGGTGGTCTCCGTCTCCCAGTCCATGCGCCTCATCGCGCTCTACGTCGACGGCCAGCGCCGCGTCCTGGAGGACTCGGCGGCGATCCTCTCCCGCGCCAACCAGGCACTCGCGACCCTGGAGCGCTACAAACTCCGTCTCGACGAGGTCGCGGGCACGCTCTCCGCGCTGGAGATCGAGGACCTGGTGACGGTCCGGGACGTCTCCGCCGTGGCCCAGCGCCTGGAGATGGTCCGCCGCATCGCCACCGAAATCGCCGAGTACGTGGTCGAACTGGGCACGGACGGGCGCCTGCTGGCCCTCCAGCTGGACGAGCTGATCGCCGGCGTCGAGCCCGAGCGCGAGCTGGTCGTGCGGGACTACGTCCCCGAGCCCACCGCGAAGCGCTCCCGCACGGTCGACGAGGCCCTCGCCGAGCTGGACGCCCTCACCCACGCCGAGCTGCTCGAACTGCCCACCGTGGCCCGCGCCCTGGGCTACACCGGCGCGCCGGAGACCCTCGACTCGGCGGTCTCCCCCCGGGGCTTCCGCCTCCTCGCCAAGGTCCCGCGCCTCCCCGGCGCCATCATCGACCGCCTGGTCGAACACTTCGGCGGCCTCCAGAAGCTGCTCGCCGCCAGCGTGGACGACCTCCAGACGGTCGACGGAGTCGGCGAGGCCCGAGCCCGAAGCGTCCGAGAGGGCCTCTCCCGCCTAGCAGAATCCTCAATCCTGGAACGCTACGTCTAACCCCCACCAGGCCCACGGCCAAGCCCACCACAGCACCCAGCCCGCGCTCGGACCGCGCACCCCACCCACGCACCCCGCGCTCGGGCCGCGCGCACCCCACCCACTCACGCAGCCCGCGGGCATGCGTGCGCCCCACCCACTCACACAGCCCGCAGGCACGCGCGCGCCCCACCCACCCACTCACGTAGCCCGCGCGCACGCGCGCCCCACCCCACCCACTCACACAGCCCGCGGGCATGCGTGCCGCCTGGGGCGGCACGGGTGGGCGCGGGCGGCACCCGCAAACGCCGGGCTGCGCAACGCCCTCACAGTGCAACGCGGGGCCCAGCAGAACGGACGTCCAGCGCGACACCCCCCACAGCGCGACGCCGGACCCCGCACATCCGCGCCCGGCAAGAGCCAGGGGCCGTCAGTCCGCCTTGAGTACAAACGACGTCTGCGCCTTCGCAAACCCCGCCGCCCGAGCCTCCAACAAATACGTCCCGGCCCCGGCCCGCCCACCCACAGGCGTCCCACACGCGGCAGCGCTCCGCCGCCGATCCCACTCCACCGTGTAAGTGATGCTGCTGTCGGCCGGCACCCGGTAGAGCCGGCTCCCCGCCCCGGAGGGACAGTCGGCCGAGGACCAGAACTCCTCGTCCTCCCCGGCCTGCGTCACACTCAACACCGCGCTCTTGGGCCCGAGATCAACCTTGCAGTCACCGGCGGACGTGTTCCGCGCGACCAACTGGAACGCGGGCGTCTGATCCGGCGAGTAGTCATTACGCACACTGCGCAGAGTCAACGTCACAGCCCCGGCGGTGCAGTTGGGCAACGAGGACCCCGCAGGCAAGGCGTCCCCCGTAGAGACACCCCCACCCGAGCCACCACCCGACCCGGCCCCGGCCGACCCGGCGGACGACCCGGCCGAACCCGCCGATCCCGATCCCCCGGCCCCCGCGGACCCGCCGGACCCCTCGTCCCCGGACCCGCCCCCGGCACCGCCGGACGCCCCGTCACCGG
This sequence comes from Streptomyces sp. NPDC088387, assembly GCF_044753385.1. Taxonomy (NCBI): domain Bacteria; kingdom Bacillati; phylum Actinomycetota; class Actinomycetes; order Kitasatosporales; family Streptomycetaceae; genus Streptomyces; species Streptomyces sp. NPDC088387. The sequence continues at coordinate 727,762 of NZ_JBIVNC010000003.1, read as the reverse complement.
TCCCGCCGCCCGAACCGCCGCCGGTCTCCTCGTCCCCCGACTCGTCGCGTCCGCCCGGCGCCTGACTGATCGCGGGTCCGGATCCGGACGGTCCCGGGGTGATGGAGGGCGCGGGATTCTTGCCGTTGCTGCCGTCGGCACCGTTCTTCCCGCCACCACCGCCCGAGGTCACGATCCAGGTGACCAGCAGTGCCAGCACGGCGACCACGGACACGATGACGACCCTCCGTCGCCAGTAGATGGAGGAGGGAAGCGGCCCGACCGGATTGCGCAGAGATCCCACGGCGCAAACTGTACGAGAGATCCGCGCCGTCACCGGCCCCACCCGCCGCCCGGAGCCGCAACTTTTGCGGATCATCATCCCGGCTCCGTCGACACCCGGCCGAAATCCCCACAATGAGCCACACCTCGATCACCACACGTGATCGAACGCCCGCCACGCCCCACCTGCGCCCCCCGTCAATCCCCCACACGCGCAAGACAGTTGACCCGGCGTCACCAAGCCCTGAACAAGCCCTGAAACACACCCCGGTCGTCAGCGCCGTAGTCCTCACGAGTGGCGCTTCGCCCGACTCGTGGGCCCGGCATGGCAGGATCGGAACCGTCATGACTGCGCCCACGAAGCTCCCGCACAGCACCCTCGCCGACGCGGCCTCCGACGCCGCCCCGCGCGACGGCGCCCAGCACCACGGCTCCCTCCCGGCCCAGGACCGCTCCGCCCGGGGAGGTGACCTGCACTCCCCCGTCATCGACTGGTTCGACGACCACGCGCGCGACCTGCCCTGGCGGCGCCCGGAGGCCGGACCGTGGGGGGTGATGGTCAGCGAGTTCATGCTCCAGCAGACGCCGGTGAGCCGGGTCCTTCCGGTCTACGAGCAGTGGGTGGCGCGCTGGCCGCGCCCCGCGGACCTCGCCGCGGAGTCCCCCGGTGAGGCCGTGCGCGCGTGGGGCCGGCTCGGCTACCCGCGCCGCGCGCTGCGGCTGCACGGGGCGGCCGTTGCCATAACGGAGCGGCACGGCGGGGACGTACCGACGGAACACGGTCAGCTGCTCGCGCTGCCCGGCATCGGCGAGTACACGGCCGCGGCCGTGGCGTCCTTCGCGTACGGGCAGCGGCACGCGGTGCTCGACACCAACGTCCGCCGGGTCTTCGCACGCGCGGTGGGCGGTGTGCAGTACCCGCCGAACGCGACGACCGCCGCCGAGCGCAAGCTGGCCCGCGCGCTGCTGCCGGACGACGAGCGCACCGCCGCGCGGTGGGCCGCCGCCTCCATGGAGCTGGGCGCGCTGGTGTGCTCGGCGAAGAACGAGGAGTGCCACCGCTGCCCGATCGCCGCGCAGTGCGCGTGGCGGCTCGCGGGCAAGCCGGCCCACAGCGGTCCGCCGCGGCGCGGACAGACGTACGCCGGGACCGACCGGCAGGTCCGCGGCAAGCTGCTCGCGGTGTTGCGCGAGTCGCACGGGCCGGTGCCGCAGACAGTCCTCGACCGGGTGTGGCACGAGCCGGTGCAGCGCGCGCGTGCCCTGGACGGACTGGTGTCGGACGGTCTGGTCGAGCCGTTGCAGGGCGGTCTGTACCGGCTGCCGGTCGGCTGACCCTCCCCCTTCCGTAACGGTCGGCACCCCCGTCCCGGCCGCCCGAAACGGCAATTCACCCCATAACCACCCCTGCCGACCTGGCGTTTTACCCCTTTCATCCCTTCGTTACACAACCGACGGACAGCCGATTGCTGTCCGAATGCTGTCTCGCACAGCCCCGTGACAACGCCTCCGTAACTTTCTTGCCATGCCCGGCGGTACAGGGCGACTACGGATCACAGGCAGTGGGAGGCCGGCCGACAGGCAGGCCGGTGTACGGGGACCGGAAGGCGGTTGATCATGGCGCAGGGCGAGGTGCTCGAATTCGAGGAGTACGTCCGCACCCGGCAGGACGCGTTGCTGCGCAGCGCGCGCCGGCTGGTCCCGGACCCCGTCGACGCCCAGGACCTGCTCCAGACGGCACTGGCGAGGACGTACGGCCGCTGGGACGGCATAGCCGACAAGCGGCTCGCGGACGCGTATCTGCGCCGGGTCATGATCAACACGCGGACCGAGTGGTGGCGGGCCCGCAAGCTGGAGGAAGTGCCGACCGAGCAGCTCCCCGACGCGTGTGTGGACGACTCCACCGAGCAGCACGCCGACCGTGCGCTCCTGATGGACGTCATGCGGGTGCTCGCCCCCAAGCAGCGCAGCGTGGTCGTGCTGCGACACTGGGAGCAGATGTCCACGGAGGAGACGGCCGCCGCCCTCGGTATGTCGGCCGGTACGGTCAAGAGCACGCTGCACCGGGCGCTCGCGCGGCTCCGTGAGGAGCTGGAGGCGCGCGACCTGGACGCACGCGCGCTGGAGCGTGAGGAGCGGGAGCGGTGCGCGGCCTGACCGGCGCGGGGCACACTCGGGCCCTGAACAGTTTCCGGGCGGCGACGACGGCGACGGCCGTGCTCGCCGCCCTCGCCCTGCTGCTCGCGGGCTGCGGCACCGGTGGCACGGGCGCCCGCGACGAGGGCCCGGCCCACGCCGACGCGGTGGCGGGCGCCACACCCGGTCCGAAGGCACGTGCCTCGGCGACCCCGAGCCCGGTGGACGCCGTCCGGCTGGTGAAGGCCGACCCGCGGGTCTCGACGGCCGTCAAGCGTGGCCTCCAGCCGTGCGTCGCGGACGAGTACCCGGTGGACGTCTCCTACGGCGACCTGACCGGCGGCCCCGCCGACGATGTGGTGGTCAACGTACTGACCTGCGGAGACGCCGTGGGCATAGGCGCGTATGTGTACCGCGAGGAGGCCGGGAAGTACGAGAACGTGTTCCGCACCGAGGAACCGCCCGTCTACGCGGAGATAGACCGCGGCGACCTGGTCGTCACCAAGCAGGTCTACGAGCGCGGCGACCCGGTCTCGAACCCCTCCGGCGAGAACGTGATCACATACCGCTGGACCGCCGGCAGATTCGACGAGAAGTACCGCACGCACAACGACTACGGCAACACCACCGGGGACCAGCCCAGCGCGGCCCCCGAGGTCAACTGACGTACCCGCAAGAGGACTGAGAGCACCGGATGGCTGAACAGACCCACGTCCTGTTCGTGGAGGACGACGACGTCATCCGCGAGGCCACCCAGCTCGCCCTGGAGCGGGACGGTTTCGCGGTCACCGCGATGCCGGACGGACTGTCCGGCCTGGAGGCGTTCCGCGCCGACCGCCCGGACATCGCGCTGCTCGACGTGATGGTGCCGGGTCTTGACGGGGTCAGCCTGTGCCGCCGTATCCGGGACGAGTCGACGGTCCCGGTGATCATGCTGTCCGCGCGTGCCGACTCCATCGACGTGGTGCTGGGTCTGGAGGCGGGCGCGGACGACTACGTCACCAAGCCCTTCGACGGGGCCGTCCTGGTCGCCCGGATCCGGGCCGTGCTGCGCCGCTTCGGCCACGCGGGCGGCGCCGCGGGCCAGGGAGACGAGTCCCCGTCCGCCGGTACCGGCGGTGTGCTGACCTTCGGTGATCTGGAGATCGACACCGTGGGTATGGAGGTGCGCCGCGCGGGCGAGCCGGTCGCGCTGACGCCCACGGAGATGCGGCTGCTGCTGGAGTTCTCCTCGGCCCCCGGCACCGTGCTGTCCCGGGACAAGCTGCTGGAGCGGGTGTGGGACTACGGCTGGGGCGGTGACACCCGCGTCGTCGACGTCCATGTGCAGCGGCTGCGTACGAAGATCGGGCAGGACCGCATCGAGACGGTCCGCGGCTTCGGCTACAAGCTGAAGGCCTAGGCGGGGGCGGGACAGATCATGCGGGGGACCCTCCGCCGTATGGTTCCGGTGCGCGTGGACCGCACCGGGATCCGTACGGGGCTCAGATGGAAGCTCAGCGCCGCGATCGCGCTGGTCGGCGCGCTGGTCGCGATCGCGCTCAGCCTGGTCGTGCACAACGCCGCCCGGGTGTCGATGCTGGACAACGCGCGCGATCTCGCCGACGAGCGGGTGCAGATCGCGCAGCGCAACTACGAGCTGTCCGGGCGGCCCAACTTCCCCGGCGTGAAGATCGACGACATGGATCTGCCGCCGGAGCTGCGGAAGAAGGTCGAGGAGGGTCGCCGGGCCACCTATGTGGCGGACGGCGACGGCGGGGCGCCGGACATCTGGGCGGCCGTACCGCTCAAGGACGGGCATGTGATGTCCCTGCACACCGGGTTCACCGACCGCAGTACCGACATCCTGAAGGATCTCGACCAGGCCCTGTTCATCGGCTCGATCGCGGTGGTCCTCGGCGGCAGCGCGATCGGGGTGCTGATCGGGGCGCAGTTGTCGCGCCGGCTGCGCAAGGCCGCGTACGCCGCGAACCGGGTCGCCAAGGGCGACACCGAGGTGCAGGTCCGGGAGGCCATCGGCGGGGTCGTCCGGGACGAGACCGACGATCTGGCGCGGGCCGTGGACGCGATGGCCGACGCGCTGCGCCAGCGTCTTGAGGCCGAGCGCCGGGTCACGGCCGACATCGCGCACGAGCTGCGGACGCCGGTGACCGGACTGCTCACCGCGGCCGAGCTGCTGCCGCCGGGCCGGCCCACCGAGCTGGTCCTGGACCGGGCCAAGGCGATGCGGACGCTGGTGGAGGACGTGCTGGAGGTGGCCCGGCTCGACGGGGCCTCGGAGCGGGCCGAGTTGCAGGACATCATGCTCGGCGAGTTCGTCGCCCGGCGCGTCGCGGTGAAGGACCCGGCGATCCGGGTGGCCGTGGTGCACGAGTCGGAGGTCACCACCGATCCGCGGCGCCTGGAGCGGGTGCTGTTCAACCTGCTCGCGAACGCCGCCCGGCACGGCCGCCCGCCCATAGAGGTCACCGTCGAGGGCCGGGTCATAAGAGTCCGCGACCACGGGCCCGGCTTCCCCGAGCATCTGCTCGACGAGGGCCCCAGCCGGTTCCGTACCGGCAGCCAGGACCGGGCCGGCGTCGGACACGGCCTCGGCCTGACCATCGCGGCCGGCCAGGCCCGGGTCCTCGGCGCCCGGCTGACCTTCCGCAACGTCCGGCCGCCCGGCGCCCCCGACCACATACCGTCCGAGGGTGCCGTCGCCGTGCTGTGGCTGCCGGAGCACGCGCCGACGAACACCGGCAGCCATCCGATGCTGCCGCTGTCGGGCGACCAGGCGTAGTCCGCGGCGCGCGGTGCGTGGGGTACCTGGCCGACGCCGAGCCCGGACACCGATGCCGACGCCGACGCCGCCGTAACGCAGACGGGCGGGGCGTGACGGTCACCCGTCACGCCCCGCTCCACCGTCGCCGCCACCGTCCTACGGGCCCGGCCCGGCGCCGCCCCCACCGTCGTACCGGCGGGCCCCCGCTGTTCGTGCCGGCGGGCCTCCGCCGTTCGTACTGGCGGGCCTCCGCCGTTCGTACTGGCGGGCCCCCACCGCTCGTACCGGCGGGCCTTTGCCGTCGTACCGGCGGGCCTTCGCCGTCGTACCGGACGTCAGACCGTCTCGGTCACCGGGAGCGATGCCGCGGCCGCGTTCTTCGGTCCGGTCTCGTCGGCCGACGCCTCCTTCGGGCCCGCGCCCCGCAGCGGCACCTCCTTCACGAAGAACGCCGCCACCAGTACGACCAGGGCCACACCGGCACCGACCAGGAACGCCGTGTGCGTGCCCGCCGAGACCGCGTACTGGTACGCCTCCCTGGCCGCGGCCGGCAGCTTGGCGAGGCTGGCCGCGTCGAGCTGTGCGGACTGCTCGGTCACCTTCGAACCCAGGTCCCCGGCCCGCTCGGACATCACGTCCAGGACGCGGTTGTTGAACAGCGCGCCCATGATCGCGACACCGAAGGAGGAGCCGAGGGTGCGGAAGAGGGTCGCGGAGGAGGACGCGACGCCCATGTCCTTCATCTCCACGCTGTTCTGCGCGACCAGCATCGTGATCTGCATCAGACAGCCCATGCCGAGTCCGAGTACGGCCATGTAGACGCCGGACGTCAGACGCGAGGTCCCGGTGTCCATCTGGGCCAGCAGGAACATACCCACGACCATGAACACCCCGCCGGCCAGCGGGAAGATCTTGTAGCGCCCGGTGTTCGTGGTGACCCGTCCGGCCACCATCGACGTCACCAGCATCGCGCCCAGCATCGGCAGGAGCAGCAGACCGGAGTTGGTCGCGGACGCGCCCTGCACGGACTGCTGGTAGAGCGGCAGGAACAGCGTCGCGCCGAACATCACGAACCCGGTGACGAAGCCGATGACCGCCATCAGCGTGAAGTTGCGGTTGCGGAAGATGTGCAGCGGCAGGATCGGCTCGGCGGCCTTCGTCTGCCAGTACACGAACCCGACGAGAGCGGCCACGCCGATCCCGATCAGCTCCATGATCCGCGCGGACGTCCACGCGTACTCCGTGCCGCCCCAGGTGGTGACCAGCACGATCGCGGTGATGCCGACCGTCAGCAGCGCCGCGCCCGGGTAGTCGATACGGGCCTGCGACCGCTTCTTCGGCAGGTGCAGTACGGCGATGACGAGGGCCAGGGCCACGATGCCGAGCGGCAGGTTGATGTAGAAGGCCCAGCGCCAGCCCCAGTTGTCGGTGATGGTGCCGCCGACCAGCGGTCCGCCGATCATCGCGAGCGCCATGACGCCGGCCATCATGCCCTGGTACTTGCCGCGCTCACGGGGCGAGACGAGGTCGCCGATGATCGCCATGACGCCGACCAGCAGACCGCCGGCGCCCAGACCCTGCACCGCGCGGAACCCGATCAGCTGACCCATGTCCTGTGCCATGCCGCTGAGCGCGGAGCCGGCCAGGAAGATCACGATCGAGGCGAGGAAGGAGCCCTTGCGCCCATAAAGGTCACCGAGCTTGCCCCAGATCGGGGTGGAGGCGGCGGTGGCCAGGGTGTACGCGGTCACCACCCAGGAGAGATGCTCCAGCCCGCCGAGCTCTCCGACGATCGTCGGCATCGCCGTACCGATGATCATGTTGTCCAGCATCGCGAGCATCATCGCGATCATCAGCGCGAGTATGACGACCCGCACACTCCTGGGCTCCTTGCCCGTCTCCGTCTCCGCCATCGCTGTGTCCGCCATCGCTCCCACTCCCCCAAGCTGCGCTACTTACTTGCCGCCCGGCTAGTTCTCAACGACGATGAAGCTACTGGCGCAACTAGCCGGGCGTCAAGTAAGTTTTGTGGAAAGTGCTGAAGTAGGAGGATGGGCGCCATGGCCGGTACCACGGAGGGCACCAAGCAGCGGCGTCGCGGGGACACCCGCCAGCGCATCCAGGACATCGCACTGGAGCTCTTCGCCGAACAGGGCTACGAGAAGACGTCCCTGCGGGAGATCGCCGAACGCCTCGACGTCACGAAGGCGGCGCTCTACTACCACTTCAAGACGAAGGAAGAGATCATCGTCAGCCTCTTCGAGGACCTGACGAAGCCGATCGAGGACCTGATCGACTGGGGCAAGCAGCAGCCGCACACCCTGGAGACCAAGCGGGAGATCCTCGGGCGCTACAACCAGGCCCTGACGGACGCGGCGCCCCTGTTCCGCTTTATGCAGGAGAACCAGGCGACGCTACGGGAGCTGAGCATCGGCGAGACGTTCAAGTCCCGCATGATGGGCATGCGGGACATCATCGTCGACCCGGACGCAGAGCTGGTCGACCAGGTTCGCTGCATGAGCGCGCTGTTCACGATGCACGCCAGCATGTTCATGCTGCGGGAGATCGAGGGCAACCCCGAGGAGAAGCGCAGGGCCGTCCTCGAGGTCGCGATCGACCTGGTGACCCAGGCCCACGGCGGCGCGGACCGCGAGGACCGGTCACCTGCGGGGTGACCGGCTCGTCTGCGGGGTGACCGGCTGACGGAGCGACCGGCCTACGGCGGAGTGCCGGGGCAGCCCCTCAGGCCCTCAGACGCTCAGGCCCTTGGCGCGCAGGAACGCGACCGGGTCGATGGCCGTGCCGTAGTTGGCCGTCTTGCGGATCTCGAAGTGCAGGTGCGGACCGCTGGAGTTGCCGGTGTTGCCGGACAGGGCGATCTTCTGGCCGGTCTTGACGATCTGGCCGACCTTCACCTCGACGCGCGACAGGTGCGCGTACTGGGAGTACGTGCCGTTGCCGTGCTTGATGACGACGGCGTTGCCGTAGGCCGGGCCGTCACCGGCGCCGTTGCCGCCGGCCTTGACGACGGTGCCGCCGTGGGCGGCGTAGACCTTGGTGCCGCTCGGCACGGCGAAGTCCTGGCCGCTGTGGGTGGACTGCCACATGGCGCCGTTCTGGTGGAAGCTGGCGCTCTTCGTGTACTTCTTCACCGGCTTGACCCACGAGGGAGCCGAGGCGGCCTTGGCGGCCTTGGCGGCCTTTGTGACCGTCGCGGCCTTGGCCGCCGGCGCCGCGGCGGGCGCGGCGGGCGCCTTCGCGGGCGCGGCCTGAGCCTCGACGGCGGCCGCGACACCGACCCCCAGTACGACCGAGGTCCCCAGTCCCGCGGCCAGCACGGCGGCGCGGGTGCGGAGCAGGGACGTACGGGAAGAACGGGACGTGACGCGCTGGAACATCTCAACCTCATGGGGACGGGGACAGAAAAGCCACCCGGCGCGGGGACACCCGCCGGATGAGCAGATCCCTTGGTACCCCCGACCCCCAGCACCCCCCAAACGTGTGATCTACGACGAAAATTAGTAGTTGTACGCCAATCCAAACGTCCCTTGACAGAGGGCCCATCAGGGACGAATCCGCCCAGGATGGCGTATGTCCATAAAAGATTCCAGGCCTTTAGTCCGTTTTGCCCGAATGAAGATCTCCACTATTCCCTGTAGTAACGGACAAATCACCTGTGCGGCATGTCACCGCGCCCCGAGATCAAGAGGCTGCGCGATGTGACCGGCACTACGCCGCGCCTACCGTCCAGTAACCCCACGGTTCCCCGGCCGCCACTCTTGGGCAGCATCATGCACACGACACTTCGCAGCGCACCTCCCGACCCGAGAGGACCCCCCACCCATGACAAGCCGACGCCCCTGGACCCGTCGTACGGCCGTGACCGCTGTCGCCGCGGCCGCCCTCGTCGCCCTGGCCGCCCCGGTCGAGGCCGCCACGAGCACGGGCACGGGCACGGGCACCACCACCGTCGCCGCCACGGCCGCGACGGCGGACGTCGACTACGCCACCTGGCAGAAGGACTGCCAGGCCGTGATGAACCAGGCGCTGCCCTACGTGAAGGACCGCATCGCGCAGGCCAGGCCGGGCGAGAAGCAGGCGCTGGTGCTCGACATCGACAACACCAGCCTGGAGACCGACTTCGGCTTCAGCTTCCCCCAGCCGGCCAACAAGCCGGTCCTGGAGGTCGCCGAGTACGCCCAGGAGCACGGCGTCGACCTCTTCTTCGTGACGGCCCGCCCCGGCATCATCTACCTGCCCACCGAGTACAACCTCGACGAGGCCGGCTACGAGGTCTCCGGCCTGTACGTACGCGGCTTCTTCGACCTCTTCAAAGACGTCGCCGCGTACAAGACCGCCCAGCGCGTCGACATCGAGAACAAGGGCTACACGATCATCGCGAACATCGGCAACAGCACCACCGACCTCTCGGGCGGCCACGCCGAGAAGACCTACAAACTCCCGGACTACGACGGCCAGCTGTCGTAGGTCCTGGCGCTGAGCCCGGACGACCGCGTCCGGGCATGCGAAAGGGGCCGGTGCTTCGAAAAGCACCGGCCCCTTTTTCAGCTCGCCCCCCGCGGGGGGTTCGGCTCGACCCCGGGGGGTCAGGCCTCCTTGCTCAGGTTCGGGCCCGCTCCGCCGGCCGCCTGCTCGATCGGCGGGACGTCCGGGAGGGCCGACTTCTCCTCGCCGCGGAAGGTGAAGGTGCGGTTCTCGCCCTCGCCCTCCGTGTCCACGACCACGATGTGGCCGGGGCGCAGCTCGCCGAAGAGGATCTTCTCGGACAGGGAGTCCTCGATCTCGCGCTGGATGGTCCGGCGCAGCGGCCGGGCGCCCAGCACGGGGTCGTAACCCTTCTCGGACAGCAGCTCCTTGGCGGACTGGGAGAGCTCGATGCCCATGTCCCGGTCCTTCAGGCGCTCGTCCACCTTGCCGACCATCAGGTCGACGATCCGCAGGATGTCGTCCTTGGTGAGCTGCGGGAAGACGACCACGTCGTCGACACGGTTGAGGAACTCGGGCCGGAAGTGCTGCTTGAGCTCGTCCGAGACCTTGTTCTTCATGCGCTCGTAGTTGGACTTGGTGTCGCCCTGGGCCGCGAAGCCCAGGTTGAAGCCCTTGGAGATGTCCCGGGTGCCGAGGTTGGTCGTCATGATGATGACCGTGTTCTTGAAGTCCACGACCCGGCCCTGGGAGTCGGTCAGGCGACCGTCCTCCAGGATCTGGAGCAGCGAGTTGAAGATGTCCGGGTGGGCCTTCTCCACCTCGTCGAAGAGGACGACGGAGAACGGCTTGCGGCGGACCTTCTCGGTCAGCTGCCCGCCCTCTTCGTAGCCCACGTAGCCGGGGGGCGAACCGAAGAGACGCGAGACCGTGTGCTTCTCGCTGAACTCCGACATGTCGAGGGAGATCAGCGCGTCCTCGTCACCGAAGAGGAACTCGGCGAGGGCCTTGGACAGCTCGGTCTTACCAACACCGGACGGGCCGGCGAAGATGAACGAGCCGCCGGGACGCTTCGGGTCCTTCAGACCCGCACGCGTACGACGGATCGCCTTCGACAGCGCCTTGACGGCGTCGACCTGGCCGATGACCCGCTTGTGGAGCTCGTCCTCCATGCGCAGCAGACGCGAGGACTCCTCCTCGGTCAGCTTGAAGACCGGAATGCCGGTGGCGGTCGCGAGGACCTCGGCGATCAGCTCGCCGTCGACCTCGGCGACGACGTCCATGTCGCCGGCCTTCCACTCCTTCTCGCGCTTGGCCTTCGCGGCGAGGAGCTGCTTCTCCTTGTCGCGCAGGGACGCGGCCTTCTCGAAGTCCTGCGAGTCGATCGCGGACTCCTTGTCCCGGCGGACACCGGCGATCTTCTCGTCGAACTCGCGCAGGTCCGGCGGCGCGGTCATCCGGCGGATGCGCATCCGGGAGCCGGCCTCGTCGATCAGGTCGATCGCCTTGTCCGGCAGGAAGCGGTCCGAGATGTACCGGTCGGCCAGCGTGGCGGCCTGGACGAGGGCCTCGTCGGTGATGGAGACCCGGTGGTGGGCCTCGTACCGGTCGCGCAGACCCTTGAGGATCTCGATGGTGTGCGGGAGCGAGGGCTCGGCGACCTGGATGGGCTGGAAGCGGCGCTCGAGGGCCGCGTCCTTCTCCAGGTGCTTGCGGTACTCGTCCAGCGTGGTGGCACCGATGGTCTGGAGCTCACCGCGGGCCAGCATCGGCTTCAGGATCGAGGCCGCGTCGATGGCACCCTCGGCGGCACCCGCACCGACCAGCGTGTGCAGCTCGTCGATGAACAGGATGATGTCGCCGCGCGTGCGGATCTCCTTGAGCACCTTCTTCAGGCGCTCCTCGAAGTCACCGCGGTAGCGGGAGCCGGCGACCAGCGCGCCGAGGTCGAGGGTGTAGAGGTGCTTGTCCTTGAGGGTCTCGGGCACCTCGCCCTTGACGATGGCCTGGGCGAGACCCTCCACGACGGCGGTCTTGCCGACGCCGGGCTCACCGATCAGGACCGGGTTGTTCTTCGTACGGCGGGACAGCACCTGCATGACCCGCTCGATCTCCTTCTCGCGCCCGATGACCGGGTCGAGCTTGGACTCACGAGCGGCCTGGGTGAGGTTCCGGCCGAACTGGTCGAGGACCAGGGACGTCGAGGGGGTGCCCTCCGCAGGGCCGCCGGCGGTGGCGGTCTCCTTGCCCTGGTAACCGGAGAGCAGCTGGATCACCTGCTGCCGCACACGGTTGAGATCAGCGCCCAGCTTGACCAGGACCTGGGCGGCGACGCCCTCGCCCTCACGGATCAGGCCGAGCAGGATGTGCTCCGTGCCGATGTAGTTGTGGCCCAGCTGAAGGGCCTCGCGGAGCGACAGCTCCAGGACCTTCTTGGCACGAGGAGTGAAGGGGATGTGCCCGGACGGGGCCTGCTGGCCCTGACCGATGATCTCCTCCACCTGCTGACGGACCGCCTCAAGCGAAATGCCGAGGCTCTCCAGGGCCTTTGCGGCGACACCCTCACCCTCGTGGATCAGGCCCAGGAGGATGTGCTCGGTGCCGATGTAGTTGTGGTTGAGCATCCGGGCTTCTTCCTGAGCCAGGACGACAACCCGCCGCGCGCGGTCGGTGAACCTCTCGAACATCGTTAATCGCTCCTCAGAGCGGTCAGGCAGTGGGGGGAACTTCCCCTCCCTGTCCTTCCGCAGCTTAGTCCCGCAAGCGGGGACCGCTCATTCCAACTGCCGACACCGTCGATGGCCTCCTGACCCCGAACGCCGACATCTGCTCCAACCTGATGGTGCGAGACGATGTTCCCGCAGGCCAGGCAGTTACCCCCACCACCAGTACGCCGATGGCGAACGTGAGACGGCCCTTCACTGCGTGTCGCCCCCTCTCACTAGGGATGTCTTACCCGCAGCCACGGACAGTCCATGCCGCGCACCCCGGTTCCCTCCGCTACGGGCGAACAACCTTGCGCCGCCCGGCACCCCCGCACGCCCCCTTTTCACGCACCGTACGCATTCGCACGTACACCCAGCGTAACTCTCGCGCTCCCGGACCGGTTGCACTTGGCATGGTTGCCGCCTTCCGTCCGAACGGCACTGCCGTCCCCGCCCCCACCGTCCCCGCCCCGCGCCGGCCGTCCGGGAGGGGCGACGCGGTCAGGCGGTGGTACGAGCGGGACCTGGGCTGGCCGACGGCACCCGGCGATCCGGTACGGCTGCGGGTGGGCGCGCGCTTCGACGTCCTGGACGTGCCGGCCGAGGCGGGCCGGGCCGCGCTGCGGCACCTGGTCCCGGGTTCGCCGGTGGCCGTGCGGGGCGACCGGCTGCGGCTGCTGGTGGCCGCGGGCAGCGCGGAGGAGCTTCCGGGGCTGCTGGAGTGGCTGGAGTGGGGCACGCTGGCGCTGGACCTGGTGGGGATCGGCGCGGGCGGGCTGATGCGGGCACCGCTGCCGCCGCGTTCCCCGGAATCCGGGAACGTGCCCGGTCCGTCGGGGGTCACCGGCTCGCTGCCCGACGCCGGCGTCGGGGGCGGCTCAGCCGCTCTGGGGATTCCCGCCGCGCGGGCGGGCCGTCCGGACACCTTGCAGGGGGCCGCCGTGTGGCTGCGGCCCCCCGAGCCGGGGTGCGAGGTCGAGGCCTCGCTGCCGACGCTGTCGGCCGTGCGGGGCGCTGGGGGCGCCCCCGATTTCGTACGACTGGTGGACACGGTGGCCAACCACTGCCACCGCATCCGCCTGCGCCGCTCGAGCACTCAGGCGTTGGCCTTCTCGTAGGCCTCGCGAATGGTCGCGGGAACACGGCCGCGGTCGTTGACGTCGAAGCCGTTGTCCTTGGCCCACGCGCGGATCGCCGCGGTGTCCTGGCTGCCGCCGGAAGCGGCGCGCGCCTTTCCACGCCCGGTCGAAGCGCGGCCACCGGTACGCCGGCCACCCTTCACATAGGGCTCAAGAAGACCGCGCAGCTTGTCCGCATTAGCCGTCGTGAGATCGATCTCGTACGTCTTGCCGTCCAGCGCGAACGTCACCGTCTCGTCCGCCTCGCCGCCGTCGAGGTCGTCGACAAGAAGGACCTGAACCTTCTGTGCCACCGGATTTCCTTTCATCGATAACGTGAGGGCCGGGGTGTGCGGCGTCCGCCGTTTCGCCGCTCCCCTGTTATATGCACTACTGCACTACGTCGGAAAGCAAACCGCTTTTGCTGGAAAAACACAAACCCCTGGGAGAGACTCACACGCCCGACCCTGCCCGGAAACGTGCGCGTTTCGGACATAGGGAACCTGGGCAAGGGGTGTGGGCGGAATATGCCGGGTCGCTCACAGATGCAGCAGCATCCGGCTGTTGCCCAAGGTGTTCGGTTTCACTCGTTCGAGACCGAGGAACTCGGCGACGCCCTCGTCGTAAGAACGCAACAGCTCGGCGTAGACATCGGTGTCGACCGGAGTCTCGCCGATCTCCACGAAGCCGTGCCGGGCGAAGAAGTCCACTTCGAAGGTCAGACAGAAAACGCGGCGAACACCCAGCCAGCGCGCTGTGTCGAGCAACTTCTCCAGCAACTGATGGCCGACGCCGGCGCCCTTCAGGCCCGGCTTCACCGCGAGAGTGCGGACTTCCGCGAGATCTTCCCACATCACGTGCAGAGCGCCGCAGCCGACCACCTCGGCGTTGTCGTCGCGTTCCGCGACCCAGAACTCCTGGATGGACTCGTAAAGCGTCACCGTCGCTTTGTCGAGCAGGATCCGCTCGCGGGCGTACGCGTCAAGGAGTCGACGCACCACGGGCACATCACCGGTCCGGGCGCGCCGAACGGTGATGGCTTTAGCGGTGACTTCGGGGCTCTCTGCGCTCTGTGCGGACATGAACGGACGCTATCGCCCGCCGTCCTCGGGCGACGCGCCGGGGTTCTCACCGGCTTGTCCCGGTTCCGGTTCAACCGGCGTTTCCGGTCCCCGCGCGATCCGTACGGCGTCCGCGAGGGCGAGGCGCTGTTCCTCGCTCATCATGCCGAAGAACGCGACGAGAGCCGCTGCCGGGTTGTCGCTCTGCGCCCAGGCGTCGTTCATCAGGGCGGCGCTGTAGGCGGCCCTGGTGGAGACCGCCTCATATCGATAGGCCCGGCCTTCTGCCTCACGGCGCACCCAGCCCTTCTGATGGAGATTGTCCAAAACGGTCATCACCGTGGTGTAGGCGATGGACCGTTCCTGCTGAAGGTCTTCCAGGACTTCTCGAACAGTCACCGGGCGGTTCCACTTCCACACCCGCGTCATGACCGAGTCTTCGAGTTCTCCCAATGGGCGAGGCACAGCTCAGCACAATAGTGGGAGATCCCGGCATTGGCGTGCCGGACGTGCGCTTTCACCGGCAAACGGGAACAAAAAGGGCGTACGACTCGGGCGGTGAGCCCGGCGAGTCGTACGCCGTGTCGGGTCAGGCGTCGGTCTTGGCGGAGGACGTCTGGCCGCCCTCCACGCGCGCGAGGGCGGCGTCGACGGCCGCGTCCTCCTTGGCCTTCTGGGTCCCGCCCTGGGTCTTCACGATCACGCGGATGACACCGATGAAGAACACGGCCATGACGGCCGGGGGCAGGAGCGCGGAGACGTAGTCCATGGCTCCAGAGTAGACGCGGCCCCCGGGCCGCCCGGGACGGGGTGCGGTCAGCCGGCCGCGAGCTGCTGGGGCGGACCGGCGGGGGGCTGCGGCGGTTTGCGGCGCGGGAAGACCTCGCCGGGGGTCGGAATGGGGCGCCGCGCGGGTTCGGGCGTGGTGGGTGCCGGCTTGTCGGGCCGCTTCTCGGCGGGTTTCTTCTCCGCCGGCTTCTTCCCGGGCTCGGCGAGCTGCTCCGCGTCGTCCGCCAGACCGCCCGGAAGGGCCGTCAGACGTGCCCGGGAAAGCGGCACGGCCGGGGAGGCCGGTGCCCCCGTCCTGAGCGCCGTACGGCGGGCGAGGCGGGCGCGTACGTCGCGCTCGGCGAGTGTCCGGCAGCGGTCCAGGAGGGCCGCGGCCGCGGGGTTGCCGCGCAGGGCGCGCAGGGCGGCGAGGTCGTCGGGCACCGGCCGGTAGCCGGCGCCCAGCACCTCCTCCAGCAGCGTGAGATAGCCGCTGACGGTGCCGGGGAGGGCGGCACGGTATCGGGCGAGGTCGGCCACCAGGAAGGCCCGCAGCCGCGCGCCCTCACGCATCGCCTCGTCGAGCGACTCGGCGAGCCGGAGACATTCCTGGACGTCCTCGTCCGAAGCGCGGCCGGGGTGCAGGGTGAGGGCGAGCGCGCGTCTGACCACACGCAGCTCCTCCCCACCGAACGCCATGCCGCCACGGGATCCGAAAGGCGTGGGCATGCGGCGACGATACGCGCTAATCAGACAAACTCGGCATAGCGAGCGCGCGTGGCGCGACCAAGCCACCCACCCGGCCGCGCGGCAGCCGCAGGCAGGCATGCCGGTAGCCGCGAGCAGGCATGCCGGTAGCCGCGGGCAATCGTGCCGCAGAGCGGAGCCCCACCCGTCCGCAGCCGCGGGCAGTCGTGCCGCAGAGCGGAGCCCCGCCCGCCCGTCCGCAGCTGCGGGCAATCGTGCCGCAGGGCGGCACGGGTGGGCGCGGCTGCACCACGAAGGCGCCGGGCAGCGCCACCCACCCCCCACGCACCGCCACGCCGGCACCGCCACGCCGGCGCCACTGCAACGCGGGGCCGCGACACGCCGGACACCGCGACACGCAACGCCGGCGCCGCACGCCTCACATACGGGACACGTTCCGCTCGTACACCAACCGCAGCCCGATCAACGTCAACCACGGCTCGTGCTCGTCGATCACCGACGACTCCCCAAGCACCATCGGCGCCAGCCCACCCGTGGCGATCACCGTCACGTCCTCGGGATCGTCCGCGAGCTCCCGCGCCATCCGGTTCACCACACCGTCCACCTGCCCGGCGAACCCGTACACGATCCCCGACTGCATCGCCTCGACCGTGTTCTTGCCGATCACACTCCGCGGCCGCGCCACCTCGATCTTCCGCAGCTGCGCCCCCCGCACGCCGAGCGCCTCGACGGAGATCTCGATGCCCGGCGCGATGACCCCGCCGACGTACTCCCCGCGCACGCTGACCGCGTCGAACGTGGTCGCCGTACCGAAGTCCACGACGATCGCCGGACCGCCGTACAGCTCGACCGCCGCGACCGCGTTGATGATCCGGTCGGCGCCGACCTCCTTGGGGTTGTCGGTGAGGATCGGCACGCCCGTCTTGACGCCCGGTTCGACCAGTACGGCCGGCACGTCGCCGTAGTAGCGGCGGGTCACCTCCCGCAGTTCGTGCAGCACCGACGGCACGGTCGCGCAGATCGCGATCCCGTCGATGCCGTCGCCCAGCTCCTCGCCGAGCAGCGGGTGCATGCCCATGAGGCCCTGGAGCAGCACCGCCAGTTCGTCCGCGGTGCGGCGGGCGTCCGTGGAGATCCGCCAGTGCTCGACGATGTCCTCGCCGTCGAACAGGCCGAGCACCGTGTGCGTGTTGCCTACGTCGATCGTCAGCAGCATGACCGGTTCCCGCTCCCTACTCCGCCGCTCGCAGATCCAGACCGATGTCCAGGATCGGGGAGGAGTGCGTCAGGGCGCCCACGGCCAGGTAGTCGACGCCGGTGTCGGCGTACGCCTTGGCGTTGTCCAGGGTGAGCCGGCCGGACGCCTCCAGGGCGGCGCGGCCGTCGACGAGGGCGACGGCCTCCTCGCACTCGCCGGGCGTGAAGTTGTCCAGCAGGATCAGGTCGGCGCCCGCGTCCAGGACCTCGCGCAGCTGGTGCAGGGTGTCGACCTCGACCTCGATCGGCACGTCGGGGAAGTCCTCGCGGACCGCCTTGAAGGCCTGCGCCACGCCGCCCGCGGCGACCACGTGGTTGTCCTTGACGAGCGCCGCGTCGGACAGCGACATGCGGTGGTTGACGCCACCGCCGGCCCGTACGGCGAACTTCTCCAGCGCGCGCAGCCCCGGCGTGGTCTTGCGCGTGTCGCGGACCTTCGCCCGCGTGCCGTCCAGAACGTCCGCCCACGCGCGCGTGGCGGTCGCGATGCCCGACATGCGGCACAGGAGGTTGAGCGCGCTGCGCTCGGCGGTGAGCAGGTCGCGGGTGCGGGTGGTGACCGACAGCAGGGACTGCCCGGCCGACACGCGGTCGCCGTCCTCGACGTGCCGCTCGACCTCGAACTCGTCCGTGCAGACGACCGACAGGACCGCCTCGGCGACCCTCAGTCCGGCCACGACCCCGTCCTCGCGCGCCACGAAGTCGGCGGTGGCCACGGCGTCCTCGGGGATGGTCGCGACGGTCGTCACGTCCACGCCGCCCGCCAGGTCCTCCTGGACGGCGACGTTGGCGATGTCCTCGACCTCCAGGGGGTCGAGTCCGGCGTCCGCCAGGAGCTGGGCGAGCGCGGGGTCCAGGCCGCACTCTGCGTATTCCTCGTGCTCCTCGTCGGCGCCGCAGGCGCAGCCGTCGCCGCAGCCGCCTCCTTGGGCGAGGGGAAGGTCGGGGGTGCTCACTACGCTCACTGCTCCTGGGATGGCCGGTACTGCCGGGTCGGGGGGAAGTCTGCGGTATCCGTGGTGTGCACGGCGAGCGTGCGGTCCGGATTCAGCCGTACGACGATGTGGCGGTGCCACGCGTGGTCGTCGCGCTCGGCGTGATCCTCCCGCCAGTGGCAGCCGCGTGTCTCCTCGCGCAGGCGGGCGGCGGCGACCAGGACGCGGGCCACGCAGAGCAGGTTGGTCGCCTCCCAGGTGTCGACGCCGGGCTCGGCGGTCTTGCCCTGCTCGGCGAGTGCCTCGCGCGCGTCGGCGTGCAGCCGGTCGATCTGTTCGGCGGCCCTGGCGAGGGAGTCCGCGGAGCGCAGGACGCCGGCGCCCTCGGTCATGGTCCGCTGGATGGAGAAACGATCCTCGGGGGCGAGCAGCGGGTGCTCGGGCACCTCGGGGTGCGGCACCGGATCCGGCACGCGCGCGTGCAGGCCGTTGTGCGCCCGGCGGGCCGTGATGTCGGCGGCGATGCGCTCGGCGTAGACCAGGCCCTCCAGGAGGGAGTTGGAGGCCAGGCGGTTCGCGCCGTGCACGCCGGTGCAGGCGACCTCGCCGCACGCGTACAGACCGGGGACGGTCGTCCGGCCGCGAGCGTCCGCGCGGACACCGCCGGAGGCGTAGTGGGCGGCCGGGGCGATCGGGATCGGCTCGTGGACCGGGTCGATGCCGTGGGCGCGGCAGGCGGCCAGGATCGTCGGGAAGCGGTGCTCCCACATGTCGGCGCCGAAGTGCCGGGCGTCGAGGTACATGTGCTCGGCGTCCTGCTCCTGCATACGGCGCATGATGCCCTTGGCGACGATGTCCCGGGGCGCGAGCTCGGCCAACTCGTGCTGCCCGACCATGAAGCGCACGCCGTCGGCGTCGACCAGGTGCGCGCCCTCGCCCCGTACGGCCTCGGAGACCAGGGGCTGCTGGCCCTCCGCGTCCGGGCCGAGGAAGAGCACGGTGGGGTGGAACTGGACGAACTCAAGATCGCTGACCTCGGCGCCCGCGCGGAGCGCGAGAGCCACGCCGTCGCCGGTGGACACGGACGGGTTGGTGGTCGCGGAGAACACCTGGCCCATGCCGCCGGTCGCGAGCACCACCGCGGGCGCGTGCACGGCGCCCACGCCGTCGTGCTGGCCCTCGCCCATGACGTGCAGGGTCACGCCCGCCGTACGGCCTTCCGCGTCCGTCAGGAGGTCGAGCACCAGCGCGTTCTCGACCGTCCGAAGTCCCCGCGCGCGTACCGCCTCGACGAGGGCCCGGGAGATCTCGGCGCCGGTCGCGTCGCCGCCCGCGTGGGCGATGCGCCGCCGGTGGTGGCCGCCCTCGCGGGTCAGCTCCAGCAGGCCTTCCTCGGACTCGTCGAAGTGCGCGCCGGTCTCGATCAGCCGCCGTACCGCGTCGGGGCCCTCCGTGACGAGGATCCGTACGGCCTCCTCGTCGCACAGGCCCGCGCCCGCCACCAGCGTGTCGGCCAGGTGCTGTTCCGGCGTGTCGCCGTCGCCCAGGGCCGCGGCGATACCGCCCTGCGCCCAACGGGTGGAGCCGTCGTCGAGCATCGCCTTGGTGACGACGACCGTGCTGAGGCCGGCCGCCTGGCAGCGCAGGGCGGCGGTGAGGCCGGCCACGCCGGAGCCGACGACCACGACGTCCGCGTCGATCGACCAGCCCGGGGCGGGCGCGTGCAGTCGTATGCCTGTGCTGGTCACGAGGCGGCTCCGAAGGTCAGGGGCAGGTTGTCGATCAGCCGGGTCGCACCGACCCGGGCCGCGACGGCGAGCACGGCCTCGCCGGTGAAGTCGTGCTCGATCTCCGTGAAGTCGGAGGGGTCGATCAGCGCCAGGTAGTCCAGTGCGAGCGGCGGGTCGAGGCGGGCGGCCTCGTCCAGGACCAGCCGGGCCGCCGCGCGGACGGCCGCAGGGCCGCCGGGGCGGGCCTTGGCGACGGCGTGCGCGTCGGCCGCCGCGCGGGACTCGCCGATCGCGCTGAGCGCCTCCGCACGCGCGCGGGTGGCGGGCACCTCACGCGCCCTCGCGCGCAGCGCCTCCTGGGCGGCGTGCCGGTCGGCGCCCGCGAACAGCGCGGCGGACAGGGCGAGCGCGGTGCGCCGCTCCCGGGGCGAGAGGTAGCGGTTGCGGCTGGACAGGGCGAGCCCGTCGTCCTCCCGCACGGTCGGTACGGCGACGATCTCCACACCGAAGTTCAGGTCCCGCACCATGCGGCGGATCATGGCGAGCTGCTGGGCGTCCTTCTGCCCGAAGAACGCCACGTCGGGCCGGGTGAGGTGGAGCAGCTTGGCGACGACCGTGAGGACGCCGTCGAAGTGCCCGGGGCGCGAGGCGCCCTCCAGGCGTTCTCCCATGGGGCCCGCGCTGATCCGCACCTGCGGTTCGCCACCCGGGTAGACCTCGTCCACCGAGGGTGCGAAGACCACGTCCGCGCCGGCCAGCCCGGCGAGCTTGACGTCGGCCTCCAGGGTGCGCGGATAGCGGTCGAGGTCCTCGCCCTCGCCGAACTGCAACGGGTTCACGAAGACCGTCACGACGACCTCGCCCTGCGGGCCCGCGATCTCCCGCGCGGTGCGCACGAGGGTGGCGTGTCCGTCGTGCAGGGCGCCCATGGTCATTACGACGGCGCGGCGCCCGGCACGCGCGCGTGCGTGCAGTTCGTCGGCGGTGCGCAGCACGGTGGTGGTCATCGGGCGTCTCCTTCGGCGCCGGTGGACTCGTCGGCGAGCACCCCGAGAAGGTCCTCCGCGAACTCCGGCTTCAGCAGCCCGTGCGCGAGCGCCCGGTCGGCGGTGGCCCGCGCCATGGCGAGATATCCGGCGACGGTCTGGGGGGCGTGCCGGCGCAGTTCGGAGACGTGTGCGGCGACGGTGCCCGCGTCCCCGCGCGCGACGGGTCCGGTCAGTGCCGCGTCGCCGGAGCGCAGCGCGTTGTCGAGGGCGGCGCCGAGCAGCGGGCCGAGCATCCGGTCGGGCGCCTCGACGCCGGCCGTGCGCAGCAGCTCCATGGCCTGCGCGACCAGGGTGACGAGGTGGTTGGCGCCCAGCGCGAGTGCCGCGTGGTAGAGCGGGCGGTTCTCCTCGGAGATCCACTCCGGCTCGCCGCCCATCTCGATGACGAGGGCCTCGGCGGCCATCCGCAGTTCGACGGGCGCGGTGACGCCGAAGGAGCAGCCGGCCAGGCGCTGGACGTCGACGGGTGTGCCGGTGAAGGTCATCGCCGGGTGCAGGGCCAGCGGCAGGGCGCCCGCGCGCAGCGCCGGGTCCAGGACCCGCGAGCCGTAGCGCCCGGAGGTGTGCACGAGGAGCTGACCGGGACGGACGGCACCGGTCTCGGCGAGGCCGGACACCAGACCGGGCAGGGCGTCGTCCGGCACGGTCAGCAGCACCAGTTCGGCCCGCGCGAGCACCTCGGCCGGGGTGACGACCGGCACGTCGGGCAGCATCAGCGCGGCCCGCTTCCTGGAGGTGTCGGACACTCCGGAGACGGCGACCGGGCGGTGCCCGGCGAGTTGCAGGGACGCGGCGAGCGCGGGGCCCACCCGGCCGGCGCCGACGACGCCTACGGTAAGCCTCGCGGGGCGGTCCCTGGGGTCTGGCTGTTGGACTGTACTCACGCGACGGCGGCCTTCCCGTTCCAGTCCGCTCTGGGTACCGGACGATTTCTCGTCATGTTAACGCGATTGGTTCCCGGGGCGTCCGGTTGTCCACAGGCTGTGGGTACTCGCCGGTCTCCCCGGCGTGGCGGTACCCACCCGTCCACGCACCCGCAAAACCGGGTGCCCGCGCGGTGGCGGGCGGGGGATGATCCGGGCATGAGCGATGGCGATGAGCGGGACGCGCGGGGTGCCGGGCCGGGTGGCGGGGGCGCCGGTCAGGCCGGTCAGGCCGGTCCGGACGTACCGGGTGACGAGTCCTCCTCGGCCGAGGAGCAGCGCAAGCGACGCTTCGCGCGGCGCAGAGCCGCGTACGGGAGCGCGCGGCGGAAGTTCGCGCACTCCAGCGTCCTCGGCTCGCTGAGGGACCGTCTGGCCCTGCTGGAGTCGGCCGAGGAGCTGTACGACCTCGACGAACCGGCCGACATGTACGGCAACGGCATCGTCGCCGCCCTGGAGGAGAAGGTCGCCGAGCTGCTCGGCGCGGAGGCCGCCGCGTTCTTCCCGACCGGCACGATGGCCCAGCAGGTCGCCCTGCGCTGCTGGGCCGGCCGCACCGGCGTCCCCACGGTCGCCCTGCACGGCCTCTCCCACCCCGAGGTGCACGAGCGCAACGCGCTCAGCGAGGTCAGCGGCCTGCGCCCGGTCCGCGTCACGAGCGAGCCCCGGCTGCCGACCGCCGCCGAGGTGCGCGACTTCGAGGAGCCGTTCGGCGCGCTGATGCTGGAACTGCCCCTCAGGGAGGCCGGTTTCCTGTTGCCCACCTTCGAGGAGCTCACGGAGATCGTGGAGGCGGCGCGCGAGCGCGACGCGGTGGTGCACTTCGACGGCGCGCGCCTGTGGGAGACGACCGTCCACTTCGGCCGCCCCCTGCCCGAGATCGCGGGCCTCGCGGACAGCGTCTACGTGTCGTTCTACAAGTCCCTCAACGGCTTCTCCGGCGCGGCCCTCGCCGGTCCCGGCACGCTGATCGAGGAGGCCAGGGCCTGGCGGCACCGGTACGGCGGCCAGCTCTTCCAGCAGTTCCCGACCGCGCTGTCCGCCCTCGCCGGGCTGGAGCGCGAGCTGCCCCGGCTGCCGGACTACGTGCGGCACGCGCGCGTGGTCGCCGCCGCGCTGCGCGAGGGGTTCGCCGCGGCGGGGCTGCCCTGGTCCCGCGTCCACCCCGACGAGCCGTACACCTACGAGTTCCAGGTCTGGCTGCCGTACGACGTCGATGTCGTCTCGGAGGCCGCGATCCGGCATGCCGAGGAGAGCGGGACCCTGCTGTTCGCCCGCCCCTGGGACGCCCCCGGCCCCGGTCTCGCCGTCACGGAGATCGACGTACGGGCGCCGGGGCTGGAGTGGGGCGCGGAGGACGTGAAGGCGGCGGTCGTGGAGTTCGTGGCGGTGCTGATGGACGAGGCCCGGAAGGCCGGGTAGGGCGGTAGGCCGGGTAGGACGGAAGGCCGGGTAGGGGCGGCCTCTTGAGCAGCGGCAACGCCCCGGTCGATTGACGGCGGTCGTCAATCGACGACGGCGTTGTCAGTGGCAGGAGGCACCATGGCGTTATGAGCGTGACCATCGACATCGCCGGGGTGCGGCCGGAGAGGATCGCCGTCGTGCCCTCTCCCCTGGCCGAGCTGGGCATGGCGCTGCACGCGCTGTCGGAGCCGGGCCACCATCCGGGACTTCAGGGCTGGGTGACCGGTGCGACCGCGCGGCTCGACCCGCATCTGGCCGACCGGATGTGCGAGGCCGACTTCCTGTGGCGGACCACGTTCTCCGACCTGTTCATGCCGTACGCGGGCATCCACGGCGGGACCGCGCTGCCCTGCGGGACCCTCGCCGAGGAACTGGACCAGCTGGACAAGCTCTCGGACGAGCAGTTCGTGGACGCGGCGCTCGAGTTCACGTGCGCGCTGCCCTACAGCACGCCGCCGCTCGACGTGCTCGCCGACGCGGAGCTGCGCCGCCGCGCGCTGGAGCTGGCCGCCGCGCGGGGACCGCAGCAACTGCGGTTCAGTCAGCGCCTGCTCGCCGATCCGCCGCGGATCCGGTTCTGGCTGCGGCAGTTCCTCCAGGACTGCGACGAGGCCTTCTTCGCCGACGCGTGGGCGCGGCTGCGCCACCAGCTGACCGCCGACGCACGGCACAAGACGGAGCTGATGCGGCACAAGGGCCTGGGCGACGCGCTCGCCGCCGTGTCACCGGCCGTGTCGCTCGACGAGGCCGGACGGATCGTCGTGGACAAGCTGCGCCAGGGCCACTGCGTGGTCGGGGACGGCGGTCTGCTGCTTGTGCCGACCAGCCTCGGCTGGCCGCACCTGAGTGTGCTGCACCGGCACGGCTGGCAGCCAGTCCTGCACTACCCCGTGGGCTCCCCCGAGCCGGCCGCGCCGCCGTCGATCGAGCAGCTGACCCTGCGGATGACCGCGCTGTCCCACCCGATGCGTATGCAGCTCTGCCGCAATCTCGCGCGCAGCACGTACACCACCGGTGAGCTGGCGCAGATCCACACCATGACGGCACCGGAGATATCCCGGCACCTGAGCGTGCTCAAGAAGGCGGGCCTGATCACCACACGCCGACGCGGGCGGTACGTGCTGTACCAGCTGGACGCCGCCGCCGTGGCCCGGCTGGGCAGCGACTTCCTGGAGGCGCTGCTGCGGTGACCCGGCCCGTGCTCGGTCGAACCGGATGTGCCGGATCCCGACGCCCGCCTGCCGCAGCCGGGTCCGTACGGGGCCCTCGTTGTTGGGGCGCAGTCCGAGGCCGGCCAGGACGGCGATGCGGTCCGCCGTCTTCGGTACGGTCGTGTGGTCCGTCCACAGGTGCTCGGCGAACTCCGGCTCGCTCAGCCGCTCCAGACAGTGGTCGAGCCGCCGCACGGCCCAACTCTCACGGCGCAGCCCCGACTTCTCGACACCCCGCCCACCGTGGCCGAGTTCACCCAGCCGAAGGGGCCGTTGATCCACAGCAGCATGCGCAGACCCCACCGACGCCGCCACCCGGCTCGCACGTAATACGGCCGGACCCCGCTCAGCCCTGCCCTCCGGCCCGCACCAGCCCCGTCTCGTACGCCAGGACCACGACCTGCACCCGGTCCCGCAGACCCAGCTTGGTCAGGATGCGGCCCACGTGGGTCTTCACCGTCGCCTCGGACAGGACGAGCCGCGCGGCGATCTCCCCGTTGGACAGGCCCTGCGCGACCAGCACCATGACCTCGCGCTCCCGGCCGGTGAGCCGCTCCAGCTCCTTGTGCTCGGGCTGCTTGCCGGCGCTCGGCAGCATCGGCGCGAACCGGTCGAGGAGCCGGCGTGTGGTCGACGGGGCCACCACGGCGTCGCCGCTGTGCACGGAACGGATCGCGGTCAGCAGCTCGCCCGGCGGCACGTCCTTGAGCATAAAACCGGAGGCGCCCGCCTTCAGGCCGGAGAAGGCGTACTCGTCGAGGTCGAAGGTGGTCAGGATGAGCACCTTCGGCGGATTGGGGTCGGAGCAGATGCGCCGGGTCGTCTCCACCCCGTCCAGCTTCGGCATACGGACGTCCATCAGCACCACGTCCACGGCGGTCGCCGCGAGCACCTGGAGCGCCTCCACGCCGTCGCCCGCTTCCGCGACGACCTCCATGTCCGGCTGTGCGGCGAGCACCATCCGGAATCCGGTGCGCAGCAGCACCTGGTCGTCGACGAGCATCACGCGGATCGTCATCGGGCTCTTCCGTCCTTCGGCCTGTGGGGGGCGGGGCTGGTAGTGGGCTGTTACAGGTGTCAACAGGGGGCGTGCGACGTCGTCAGTGCGCCGGTTTGAGCGGGAGCAGGGCGCTGATGCGGAATCCTCCGCCGGGGCGGGGGCCCGCGTCCAGGGTGCCGCCGACCATGCCGACCCGCTCCCGCATGCCGATCAGGCCGTGGCCCTGTCCGTCGACGCCGCCCTCCTCGTACAGCTCGTGCGGGGCGCCCTTGCCGTCGTCCTCGACGAGCAGGCCGAGGCCGTCGTCGAAGTAGACCAGCCGCACACTCGCGCCCGTGTTGGGCCCGCCGTGCTTGCGGGTGTTGGTGAGCGCCTCCTGCACGATCCGGTACGCCGTCAGCTCGACACCGCTCGGCAGCGGGCGGGGTGTGCCCTCGACCTTGAAGTCGACGGGCAGACCCGAGCCGCGGCACTGCTCGACCAGGTCCTCTATCTGCTGCACGTCGGGCTGCGGGACATACTCGCCGCCCTCCTGGTGCTCACCCGTGCGCAGCACACCGAGCAGGCGGCGCATCTCGGCGAGGGCCTGGCGGCCGGTGGAGGAGATCGTCTCCAGGGCCTTCTTCGCCTGGTCGGGCGCGGCGTCGAGGACGTAGGCGGCGCCGTCGGCCTGCACGACCATCACCGACACGTTGTGCGCGACGACGTCGTGCAGTTCGCGGGCGATCCGCGCGCGTTCGGCGGCGACCGCGACCTTGGCCTGTGCCTCGCGCTCCTTCTCCAGCCGGGTCGCGCGCTCCTCCAGCTGTGCGAAGTAGGCGCGCCGGGTGCGGATCGAGTCGCCGAGCACCCAGGCCAGCGCGAACGGCACGGTCTGAAGGACCGCGACCACCACGTTGCCCGCCGCGCCGGTGTCCTGGAGTGGCCAGCGGATCTGCGCGAGTGGTGCCGCGCACAGGCCGCCTATCAGCGCGAACCGGGACGCCCATCGCGCGCCGTCCGCCGCCACCGTGTAGACGATCACCAGCAGCGCGAAGTCCGCCAGGGTCGTCGAGACGTCCAGCACGACCTGTATCAGGCCGACGGCCGCG
This sequence comes from Streptomyces sp. NPDC088387, assembly GCF_044753385.1. Classification (NCBI taxonomy): domain Bacteria; kingdom Bacillati; phylum Actinomycetota; class Actinomycetes; order Kitasatosporales; family Streptomycetaceae; genus Streptomyces; species Streptomyces sp. NPDC088387. The sequence goes on along the minus strand of NZ_JBIVNC010000003.1, from coordinate 701,135 downwards.
GCAAGGATCAGCATGTACTCCGGCATCCGGCGGCGCAGCGTGATCACAACACCGAGGAGCAGGGCGACGGGGACGGTCAGCCAGGGGGCGTCGGTCCCGAGGTCGGCCTGCCCGGCGGCCGAGGCCACCACGGACATCCCGACGAGGACGAGGGCCCAGAAGCCGTCGACCCACGTCGGGTGCCTGCGGAGGAAGTCATAGAGACGCTGCACGTAACCCAGCGTAGGGATGCGCGACAGGTGCCGGGGTCAACCGGAGGACCGATCCGTGTCCCACGCGCGTACTCCGCAAGGTGGAGGCCCCGTTGTCCAGGACGCCTAGCCTGGCGACGTGACGGATGACACGACGCACACGCCGATCCCGCCGGGCGCGCACCACACAGCACCGGGGCACGGGAGGCTGGAGGTCGCTGCGGAGGGGGCCGGGCAGGCGTCGGCGGGTGGGGCTCGCGAGGCGGACGAGACGGCGACACATGGGGCGCGGGAATCTCTGGGCGTGGGCGCGCACGGCCCGGCGCACATGCCTCGGGCCACGCCCCCCGACGCACCGGCCGCGCCCGCCGCCGGTGCGTGGCGGGGCTGGCGAGCGGCCGCGCAGGACGCGCTCTACGGCCCCCGCGGCTTCTACCGCCGCCCCGAGGGCCCCGCCGGCCACTTCCGTACGTCGGTGCACGCCTCGCCCCTGTTCGCGGAGGCGGTCGCGCGGCTGTTCCGCCGGGTGGACGCGGCGCTGGGCCGGCCCGAGGTGGTCGACTTCGTCGACATGGGAGCGGGCCGCGGAGAGCTGATCACCGGTGTGCTCGACGCGCTGCCCGCCGAGGTGGCCACCCGCACGCGCGCGTACGCCGTCGAGATCGCCGCGCGGCCCGAGGACCTCGACCCCCGGATCGAGTGGCGCGCCGCACCCCCGCGGGACGTGACCGGCCTGCTGTTCGCCAATGAGTGGCTGGACAACGTGCCCCTGGACATCGCCGAGGTGGACCGCGCGGGAGTGCCGCGCCTCGTGCTCGTACGGGAGGACGGGACCGAGCGTCTCGGAGAGCCGGTCACCGGCGCGGAGGCACGGTGGCTCGCGCGATGGTGGCCGCTGCCGGCCGAAGAGGGACTGCGGGCCGAAGAGGGGCTGCGGGCGGAGATCGGGCTGCCGCGGGACGCCGCCTGGGCGGACGCGGTGGCGAGCGTCTCGCGCGGACTCGCGGTGGCGGCCGACTACGCGCACACCGCCGACACCCGCCCACCGTTCGGCACACTCACCGGCTTCCGCGAAGGACGCGAGACCGCACCGGTGCCCGACGGCTCGTGCGATGTCACGGCGCATGTCGCGCTCGACGCGTGCGCGGCACGGGACGGGCGCCTGCTCCGGCAGCGCGACGCCCTGCACACCCTTGGCATCACCGGCGCACGCCCCCCGCTCACACTCGCGACCACCGACCCCGCGGCCTACGTACGCGCTCTCGCGAGCGCCGGAGAAGCCGCGGAACTCACCGCACAGGGCGGCCTCGGCGACTTCGGCTGGCTCGTCCAGCCGGTAGGAATTCCGGACCCACTAGCCGATTGACGACCCTCACCGATCGCCTGTTCGTCGATCCGATCGCCTATTTGTCGATGTCCCCGACCACAAAGAACATCGACCCCAGAATCGCCACCATGTCCGCCACCAAGGTGCCCGGCAGCAGTTCGGTGAGTACCTGGATGTTGTTGTACGACGCCGAACGCAGCTTGAGCCGGTACGGGGTCTTCTCGCCCTTGCTGACGAGGTAGTAGCCGTTGATGCCGAGCGGGTTCTCGGTCCAGGCGTAGGTGTGGCCCTCGGGTGCCTTGAGGACCTTCGGCAGGCGCTGGTTGATCGGGCCGGGCGGCAGGTCGGCGAGCCGGTCGAGACACGCGTCGGCGAGATCCAGGGCGTTGTGCGTCTGCTCAAGAAGACACTCGAAGCGCGCGAGGCAGTCGCCCTCCTGCCGGGTCACGACCTTGAGGACGTCCTGGAGTTCGCCGTACCCGAGATACGGCTCGTCGCGCCGCAGGTCGAGGTCGAGGCCCGCGGCGCGCGCGATCGGCCCGCTCACGCCGTACGCCTGCGCGATCCCGGGCGTCAGTGTGCCGACCCCCCGGGTGCGACCGCGGAAGATCTCGTTGCCGAGCACCAGGTCGTCGAAGCGGTCCATGCGCGAGCGCACGGCGGAGACGGCGCCACGCGCGCGGGAGGCCCATCCGGCCGGAAGGTCCTCCTTGAGGCCGCCGACACGGTTGAACATGTAGTGCATCCGGCCGCCGGAGACCTCCTCCATGACGTTCTGGAGCACCTCACGCTCGCGGAACGCGTAGAAGACCGGGGTGATACCGCCCAGCTCCAGCGGATACGACCCCAGGAACATCAGGTGGTTCAGCACCCGGTTCAGCTCGGCGAGCAGCGTGCGGGTCCACACCGCGCGGGTGGGCACCTCCATGCCGAGCATGCGCTCGACGGCGAGCACCACACCGAGTTCGTTGGAGAAGGCCGACAGCCAGTCGTGGCGGTTGGCGAGCATGATGATCTGGCGGTAGTCGCGCGCCTCGAAGAGCTTCTCCGCACCGCGGTGCATATAGCCGATCACGGGCTCGGCGTGGTTGATGCGCTCCCCGTCGAGGACCAGCTTCAGCCGCAGCACACCGTGGGTGGACGGATGCTGCGGTCCGATGTTGAGCACCATGTCGGTGCTCTCCGCGGCGCCGCCGATCCCGACCATGGTCTCCGTCGTTGGAGTCATGGTCCCAGTCTGTCCTACGTAGGCTGACGGTATGGAGACGGGGAGCCCGCACAGCGCGGGAACAGCGCAGGCCGAGCCGGAGTGGATCGGGCTGCCGCCGGGGCTGCTGCGCATGCGGCGGTTGCTGCTGGTGGTGTGGCTGGGACTGCTGACCCTCGCCACCGGGCTGCTGCCGGGGCTGCTGGCCGGTCCCGCGTGGGCGGCGTTCGCGCTGCTGCCGCTGGCGCTGACCGGGTGGGGCTGGGTGATGCTCGGCCGCAACTGGCGCTCCTGGCGGTACGCGGAACGCGCCGACGACCTGCTGATCAGCAAGGGTGTCCTGTGGCACGAGGAGACCGTGGTGCCGTACGGGCGGATGCAGCTCGTGGAGGTCACCTCCGGCCCCGTGGAGCGCTACTTCGGGCTGGCCAGCGTGCAGCTGCACACGGCGGCCGCGGCGTCCGACGCGACCATCCCCGGCCTCCACCCGGACGAGGCGGAACGGCTGCGCGACCGGCTCACCGAGCTGGGCGAGGCACGATCGGCGGGGCTGTGACGACGCCGGGCACCGACGACGCCGTACGCCCCGCGGAGCCCCTGGCCGAGCGGCGGCTGCACCCCGTGACACCGTTCCGGCGCGCGTGGGCACCCATCGCCGTGGTCATCGGCTGGGCGCTGCACGACCCCGACCAGGCGCAGCGCCAGCTGACCCGCCTGACGACGACCACCCTCCTGATAGCCCTCGGCGTGGTGATACCCGCCGCCGCCCTCTACGGCTTCCTCACCTGGTGGTTCACCCACTTCGCGGTGACGGACACCGAACTGCGCATCCGTACGGGCCTGTTGTTCCGGCGCACCGCGCACATCCGCCTCGAACGCCTCCAGGCCGTCGACATCACCCAGCCGCTCCTCGCGCGCGTGGCGGGCGTTTCCAAGCTGCGCCTGGACGTCATAGGCGCCGACAAGAAGGACGAACTCGCCTTCCTGGGCGAGGGCGAGGCACGCGCGCTGCGGGCCGAACTCCTCGCGCGTGCCGCCGGTTTCGCCCCCGAGACGGCCCACGAGGTCGGCGAGGCCCCCTCCCGCGAGCTGCTGCGCGTACCGGCCCGCGACCTGGCGATCTCGCTGCTGCTGACCGGCGCGACCTGGGGCACGCTGGCCGCCGCCGTCGTCGTACCGCCAGTGCTGTGGTTCTTCACCCACAGCCTGTGGACGGTGATCGCGACCGGTCTGCCGCTGATCGGCGCGGCGGGCGCGAGCAGTGTGGGGCGGTTTGTCGCCGAGTACGACTGGAAACTCGCCGAGTCGCCGGACGGGCTGCGCATCGACCACGGACTCCTCGACCGGTCGCACGAGACCGTGCCGCCCGGACGCGTGCAGACCGTACGGATCGTCGAACCGCTGCTGTGGCGGCGGCGCGGCTGGGTGAAGGTCGAGCTGGCGGTGGCCGGTTCGAGCAACTCGCTGCTGCTGCCGGTCGCTCCGCGCGCGATCGCCGAGGCGATCGTCGCGCGCGTACTGCCCGGAGTGACGGTTCCCCCGGCGTCCGCCCTGTCCCGCCCGCCGCGCCGGGCGGGACGCTGCGTGCCGCTGTGGTGGCGCGGCTACGGGCTCACCGTCACGGACGCCGTCTTCGCGACCCGCAAAGGACTGCTCAGGCGCCGGCTGGCCCTGGTTCCGCACGCGAAGGTGCAGAGCGTACGGCTCACCCAAGGGCCCTGGCAGCGCCTCTGGGACGTCGCGGACGTCCATGTGGACACGGGGGCCAACCAGAGCGAGACAGCGCGCCTGAGAGGCACCAAGGAGGCCGCGGAGCTGCTGCGGGCGCAGGCGGAGCGGTCCCGCACCGGCCGCCGGGACGCGCGCCCCGACCGCTGGATGGCCTGACGGGCCCGGAACATGCGGGAGCCCGGCGCCGAGACGCCGGGCTCCCGGGGGACGGGGAACGGGGAACGGGGAGCAGCGAACGGGGAACAGGGGAACAGGGGCAGGCTTCAGGAGACCGCGCTGCGCAGTCCACCCAGGTCGATGTGCTCGGTCTCGTCGTGCTCGGTCAGGTCGATGACCCGCCCGTTCTCCTCCGAGTCCGCCGTCTTCTCCCCGGCGGGCTTGAACTCGCCCTCCGCCTCCGCCTTGTGCAGGTCGAGCGCCTCCTGGCCGACGACGTCGGCGAGGTCCTCGTTCTGCACGGCGTCCAGCGCGTCCGACCCGTCCTGCTTCGTACCGAAGAAGTCGAATCCCCCCTCGACCGAGGGGCGCGCGGGCGCGGCCGGTACGACGGCCACCGCGGTCGGCACGGTGAAGTGCCCCGTCGGCTGCTGGACCGACGCGGCGGGCCGCGTCTCCGCGGCCACGACGGCGTCGCTCTGCGCGTGGGACGCGGCGCCGGGGGCCGCGTACTCCTGGACCCGGTCCGTGGAGGTGGCGACCGCGTGCTCCTGCGCGTCGGCCGCCCCGGGCTTCCCCTGCGCCTCGTCCTCCTGCGCGGCCTCCGTGTCACCGGTCGCGGCCGGTGCGGAGGCGGCGCCCTGCGCCGGAACGGTGGCCCGGACCGGCTCGGACGGTTCCGTGCGGGGGTGGTGGGCGTTGGGGGCGGGTGCCGGGGTCTCCGTAGTCGTACGGTTCGCGCCTTCGGCGGCCTCACCGCGCGGGCCGGGATCCGGGTCCGGATCGAGGTCGGGGTCGGACTCGGACTCGTGCTTGTGCTCGTGGGAGCCGGCAGGCTCCTGGCCAACGGCGTCCCGACCGACGGAGTCCTCGTCGTCCAACTCGTCGAGTTCCGAGTCGTCGAACTCCTGGGCCTCGTCCTCCGCCACGGCCGCGTCGTCCGCTACAGCCGCGTCGTCCGATCGAACGTCCTCGTCCGATCCATCGCCGTCTTCTTCCGACTCTCCCGATTCCCCCGAATCCTCCGACTCTTCCGATACGACGATGCCGTCGTCCTCGGATTCGCCGTCCTCGGCGTTCTCGTCCTGACCCTCGTCCTCAAGGCGCGAAAGCGCCGCCTGCGCGCGAAGGAACAACCGGGAGCCGTCGGGCGAGAAGACCGCCGGCGTGTCGGACTCCTCGTCGACGGACTCGGCGTCGTCGTCGTCCGACTCGGCATCCTCCGCGACCACGGCCTGCTCGTCGCCGTCCAGGGGCGCGTCCGAAGAAACACCGGCCTCGGACTTCGACTCAGCCTCCGACTCGCCCTCGGCGTCCACGTCCTCCGCCGCCGGCCCCGGCGGCAACGCGCGCGAGGGCGTGGTCGCCTCTATCTCAAGCAGACGACGGCCCTCCAGGGCGCTGGCCCGCTCGGTCTCCGCCGTGGCGTACCGCCGCAGCAGTGCCGCGTGCTCGTTGCGCAGGCCGGTCAGTTCGGAGCGCTTGGCCCGGAGGCGCTGTTCCAACTTGACGCGCAGATCGCGCGACTCCTCCAGGTCGGACTCCAGTTCGGCGATACGTTCCTCGTGACGCCACTCGTCGCTCGCCCGCGCGCGTACGAGGTCGGCGACCTGCTTGCCCGCCTGCATGTCCCAGTGCCGCATGACGACCGCGCCGATGACAGCCGTCACCGCGGCGGCCGCGGCCAGCACGCGGAGCATCGCTGTCTCCGTGAACACCCAGGGGCCGAGCGCGCAGAGGATGGAGACGCCCGCGATCGCCGACGGGGGCAGCAGCCTGTGCAAGGGCGGGGAATGGCGATGACGTCCACGTGGCATGGCCAGAAACTTACCGCGCGTAGGCGAATCGTGGTGCCCCGGGCCGTAAAAACACGGCCACTCCAAGGCGTTCAGTTGGTATCAACTCGGTATCGGCGAAGAGAGCCGTACCGGAGTTCCGCAAGATCAACTAGTTGGCATGCACCATTGATCGCCGTACGGAATCCGAACTCCCCTGATCCGCGGCCTATTTGGGCCCCACTCTCGACCCGCCGGGGCGCAATTCCGCATTCCTCCCGCATGATCACGGACGCCCGGTTCCGATGCCGTCGACGGATTGCCGTACGGCCCGCGTCCCGCACCGCCCTCCCCGCCTGCGCTTTCCCTCGCACACCGGCACGTCACCCGCCACTTGCCCCCGCTTTTCACGAGCTTTGAACCGGCTTTGGAAGGAAGAGTGAACCTCCCTCCCCAAGACACCGTCCTAGAGGGCGCAATGTCGCCGGATGCCCGAATCGGTACCCGTCGCACGGTCTCTCGCTGAACTACGGGATGCGATGTCTGTCAGGGAAGATGAGGAAAAGTCGGGCAAGGCCGCGGCTCCGGTTCGTGACGGCCGCGTTCGGCGTCTGCTGCGCGGTCCGCGCGCCGAGTCCGTTCCCGTTCTGGCGGCGCGGGCCGGCGCGCTGGTGGGCCTTCTGGACATCGCCGCCGGAGTCTTCCCACGCTTTCGGCACAGCCGTATGCACACCCTCGCCGAGGTACTGCCCGGCGCGCTGGGCCCCTACGCGGCGGCGCTCTCACTGAGCACGGGTGTGCTGCTGCTCCTCCTCGCCCACGGGCTCAGGCGGAGCAAACGGCGGGCCTGGCGGGCGGCGGTGGGGCTGCTGCCGATAGGCGCCACGGCCCAGTTCACCTACCGCCACTCGCTCGTCGGCGCCCTGATCTCGCTGGCGCTGCTGTGGGCCCTGCTGCGCCACCGCGACCAGTTCGTCTCCCTGCCCGACCCGCGCAGCCGCTGGCGCGCGCTGGCCAACTTCGTCCTCATGGGCGCCGGTTCACTGGTCCTCGGCCTGGTCGTCGTCAGCGTGCACGGCCGGCACATGGTCGGCGACCCGAGCCTGGCGGCCCGCATCACCCACGTCCTGTACGGCCTGTTCGGCTTCCAGGGCCCGGTCGACTACCAGGGCACCACGTCCTCCACGGTGGCCGTCTCCCTGGGCGCCCTGGGCCTGCTCACCGCCGTCACCACGGCCTACCTCGCCCTGCGCCCAGAACACCCCGCCGCACGTCTCACCGAGGACGACGAGAGCAGACTCCGCGCCCTGCTGGACCGACACGGCGGCCGCGACTCCCTCGGCCACTTCGCGCTGCGCCGCGACAAGGCGGTGGTGTTCTCCCCCAGCGGCAAGGCGGCCGTCACCTACCGCGTGGTCTCCGGCGTGATGCTCGCCAGCGGCGACCCCATCGGCGACGTCGAGGCCTGGCCCGGCGCCATCGAACGCTTCATGGACGTGGCCCGCGCCCACTCCTGGACCCCCGCCGTCATGGGCTGCTCCGAGACCGGCGGCGAGGTCTGGACCCGCGAAACGGGCCTGGACGCCCTCGAACTGGGCGACGAGGCGGTGGTGGACGTCCCGGATTTCTCGCTCGCCGGCCGCGCGATGCGCAACGTGCGCCAGATGGTCAAGCGCATCGAGCGCGCCGGTTACGAGACCCGGGTACGACGCGTGCGTGACCTCGGCGACGCCGAGCTGGAGCGGATCCGCCGCGCGGCGGACGCCTGGCGCGGCACCGACACCGAGCGCGGTTTCTCCATGGCGCTGGGCCGCGTCGGCGACCCCTCCGACGGCGACTGCCTCGTCGCCACCGCCCACCGGGCCGACACGCCCACGGGTCCGTACGGCGATCTCAAGGCGGTCCTGCACTTCGTGCCGTGGGGCGACGACGGGGTCTCCCTGGACCTCATGCGGCGCGACCGCGCGGCCGACCCCGGGATGAACGAACTGCTCATCGTGGCGGCGCTCCGGGCCGCCCCGCAGTTCGGCATCGCGCGCGTGTCGCTCAACTTCGCGATGTTCCGCTCGGCGCTGTCGCGCGGCGAGAGGATCGGCGCGGGTCCGGTGCTGCGCGCGTGGCGCGGACTGCTGGTGTTCCTGTCGCGCTGGTTCCAGATCGAGTCGCTGTACCGGTTCAACGCGAAGTTCCAGCCGCGCTGGGAGCCCCGCTTCGTCGTCTACCGCGCCTCCGCCGACCTTCCGCGCCTGGGCCTGGCCGCCCTGCGCGCCGAGGGCTTCGTCGACCTCGCCCCACCCCGCCTCCTGCGCCGCCGCCCGCGCACACCCCGCCCGTGCGCCCACGGCACGGCGGAACGGGGGGTCCGCGCGGTATGAGCGACCCCGCATGAAGGAAACAGGGCTCTCGCCGGTCCCCCCGACCCGCCCCGCGCGGGCGCCGCGAAGCCCTCGGCCTGCGGGGGCCTACGCTGAACGTATGAGCAAGCAGAGCGGACGCCGGAGCGTCGCGGGCCTTCCGACCTGGGACCGCTGCGCGGTCATGGGGGTCGTGAACGTGACGCCCGATTCCTTCTCCGACGGAGGCCGCTGGTTCGACACGACGGCGGCGATCAAGCACGGCCTGGACCTGGTCTCCGAGGGCGCGGACCTGGTCGACGTGGGTGGCGAGTCCACCCGCCCGGGCGCGACGCGGGTCGACGAGGCCGAGGAGCTGCGGCGGGTCGTCCCCGTCGTCCGCGGCCTCGTCGCCGAGGGCGCCGTGGTCTCCGTCGACACCATGCGCGCCTCGGTCGCCGAGCAGGCCCTCGCCGCCGGCGCCGCCCTCGTCAACGACGTCAGCGGCGGACTCGCCGACCCCGCGATGATCCCGGTCGTCGCCGCGGCCGGCGCCCCCTTCGTCGTTATGCACTGGCGCGGCTTCCTGGAGGGCGGCAACGTCCGGGGCGTCTACGAGGACGTCGTCACCGAAGTCGTCGAGGAACTGCACGCGCGCGTGCGGGCCGTCCTGGACGGAGGCATCGCCCCGGACCACATCGTCGTCGACCCCGGCCTCGGCTTCTCCAAGGACGTCGAGCACGACCTCGCGCTCCTCGCCCACCTCGACCGGCTCGACGCACTCGGCCACCCACTGCTGGTCGCCGCGTCCCGCAAACGGTTCCTGGGCCGCGTACTGGCCGGCCCCGGCGGCGCCCCGCCGCCCGCGCGCGAACGCGACGCGGCCACCGCCGCCGTCTCCGCCCTCGCGGCCCAGGCCGGCGCCTGGGCGGTGCGCGTACACGAGGTGCACGCGACGGCCGACGCGGTACGGGTCGCCCGCGCGGTCGAGGGAGCGCGCGACGAGCCTCCGCACGCCGGGCGCGCACAGCGCGCCGAAGACGCGCACGCGCCAGAAACCCGGCGTGCGCAGGAGCCCTCGCACCAGCCTGCCACCACCTCCACCACCGCCACCCCCGACGCGCCCTCCAACGAAGGAGCCCGGTGAGCGCCCCCCACACCGACGTAGAGCAGGTGGAAGCCGCCAACGCCGCCTTCTACGAGGCACTGGAGCAGGGCGACTTCGAGACGGTCTCCACGCTCTGGCTCGCCCCCTCCGACCTGGGCGTCGATGAGGAGTACCACGACCCGGCCGACACCGGCGTGGTCTCCTGCGTGCACCCCGGCTGGCCCGTGCTCACCGGCCGCGGCGAGGTCCTGCGGTCGTACGCGCTGATCATGGCGAACACCGACTACATCCAGTTCTTCCTCACCGACGTGCATGTCTCCGTCACCGGCGACACGGCCGTGGTGACCTGCACGGAGAACATCCTCAGCGGCGGCCCCGCCCCCGAGGACGGCGACGAGCTGGGCCCGCTCGTCGGCCAGCTCGTGGTCGCGACCAACGTGTTCCGACGTACGCCGGAGGGCTGGAAAATCTGGTCGCACCACGCTTCGCCGGTTCTGGCCGAAAACGACGAGGAAGAGGGCGAGGAGACACCCTCCTGAGTGGGTAGGCGCCCCGCAGGGACCAAGAGGTGGTTCGAATCACCGGCCCCCGGGTAGACGCGGCTACCGACCCATGAGCCGCCGGGTTCCCCGAGGGAAACACCCGGTGAAACCTCCTGGGCCCGGCCCGGACCCACGCCCCCGTGGCCCGGAGCTGTCAGTGCCCGCAGGTAGATTCGTCCGAGGCCGTTCCTCCCGCCCGCACGCGGTACGGAGCGGTCGTCACCGACGATTGCAGGAGTGATTCGCGTGGATCGTGTCGCGCTGCGCGGCCTGAAGGCCCGTGGGCACCACGGCGTGTTCCCCAAGGAGCGCGAGGAGGGCCAGATCTTCGTGGTCGACCTCGTGCTCGGCCTGGACACGCGCCCGGCCGCGGCCGACGACGACCTGACGAAGACCGTGCACTACGGGATCGTCGCCGAGGAGGTCGTGGCCGTCGTCGAGGGCGAGCCCGTCAACCTCATCGAGACGCTCGCCGGCCGTATCGCCGAGGTCTGCCTGAAGCACGAGGGGGTCCAGGAGGTCGAGGTCTGCGTCCACAAGCCGGACGCGCCGATCACGGTCCCCTTCGACGACGTGACCGTCACCATCACCCGGAGCCGAGTATGACCGCACCTTTCACCAAGGGTCACAGCGATCCGACCGTCCAGCCGGTACCCGCCTCCGTCGTCGAGCAGGTCGACGCCGCCGACATCACCCTCCAGAACCCGAGGCGCGCCGTGATCGCCCTCGGCTCCAACCTGGGCAACCGCCTGGAGACCCTCCAGGGCGCGATCGACGCCCTGGAGGACACCCCGGGCGTACGCATCAAGGCCGTCTCACCCGTCTACGAGACGGAGCCCTGGGGCGTCGACCCCGACAGCCAGCCCTCGTACTTCAACGCGGTCGTGGTACTCAAGACCACCCTCCCGCCGTCCTCCCTGCTGGAGCGGGCACACGCGGTCGAGGAGGCCTTCCACCGCGTCCGCGACGAGCACTGGGGCCCGCGCACCCTCGACGTCGACATCGTGTCCTACGCCGATCTCGTCTCCGACGACCCGCAGCTCACCCTCCCTCACCCGCGCGCCCACGAACGCGCCTTCGTCCTGGTGCCCTGGCACGACGTCGACCCCGGCGCCCAGCTGCCCGGCCGCGGCGCCGTCGCCGAACTCCTCGGTGTCGTCACCCGCGAGGGCGTCGCCGCCCGCGACGATCTGGAACTCCGGCTGCCCGAGTAGTCGTTAAGGTCAGGACGACCGCACACACGGCGGGCGCCGCCGGGGTCACCATGACCACGGCCCGCCCGCCGGCACCGGCCGGACACCACCGGGGAGCTGAAGGGACACCGTGAGAGAGCTGCGCATCAGGCTGCTGGCCGGCGTATTCGTCGTCGCCGGAGTGCTGTCCTGGGCAGGCGCCCGCCTGTGGAACTCGGTGGGTACGCTCCCCAGCGTCCCCCTCGCCGCCCCCATCGTGCTCGCCCTGATCGCCGTGGTCCTGCTGTCCACCGCGCTCTCGCTGCGCGCCCGCCTCAGGGCCCAGCGCGACCGCGAGCCCGGCGCCAAGGGCGTCGATCCGCTAATGGCCGCCCGCGCGGTCGTCTTCGGCCAGGCCAGCGCCCTGGTGGCCGCCCTGGTCGCCGGGATGTACGGCGGCACGGGCGTCTTCCTCCTGGAGTCCCTGGACATCCCGGCCCGCCGCGACCAGGCCATCTACGCCGGCTTCTCGGTCCTGGCCGGCATCGCGGTCATAGCGGCGGCCCTGTTCCTGGAGCGCGTCTGCAAACTCCCGGAAGACGACGACCACAACACCCCGGGCACGGCCCCGGCGTCCTGACAAGGCCCGCCGTACAACGTCGAGCGGCGGCCCTCAGCGCGCCATGATGAGGCTCATCGCCTCGTTCCGCGTGGCCGCGTCCCGCAACTGCCCGCGCACCGCAGAGGTGATCGTCTTCGCGCCCGGCTTGCGGATCCCCCGCATCGACATGCACATGTGCTCGCACTCGACGACCACGATCACCCCGCGCGGCTCCAGGATCTCCATCAGGGAGTCGGCGATCTGCGTGGTGAGTCGTTCCTGCACCTGCGGGCGGCGGGCGTAGACGTCCACGAGCCGGGCCAGCTTGGACAGCCCGGTGATCTTCCCGCTGGTCGACGGGATGTACCCGACATGAGCGACCCCCCGGAACGGGACCAGATGGTGCTCACAGGTCGAGTACACCTCGATGTCCTTCACGAGGACCATCTCGTCGTGCCCGATGTCGAACGTCGTCGTCAGCACGTCCTCCGGCTGCTGCCAGAGCCCCGCGAATATCTCCTTGTACGCCCGCGCCACCCGCGCCGGAGTCTCCCTCAGACCCTCCCGGTCCGGGTCCTCGCCGACCGCGATCAGGAGTTCGCGGACAGCGTTCTCGGCGCGCTTCTCGTCGAACTCGCCGATGGTGCCCTCGTTGTCCAGCGTCACGGGGTCGGTCATGTGAGGCCTCGTTCCTGTGCGGGTCGCGCGTGCCGGCCACGCGTGTGATCTTCGGGCATACGGGAATGCCGCGCCCCCCAGGCTAAAACCTGGGGGGCGCGGCATCCATTCCGGGCCTTATGGGACGGACGTCAGCTCTCGGGACGCTCCTCCGGGGCCGGTTCCACCACGGGGGTGGGCTCGGTCGCGGTGGCCTTCGCGGTGGTGATGGCCGGGGTCGCGCCGTTGGCGCCGTTCGTCAGTGCGAGCTCCTTGGGGGAGAGCACCGGCGGACGGGTCGACGGGGTGCGTCGCGAGGAACCGGTCCAGGCGGGCCGCGGCGGGCGCTTGACGATCCCGGCGAAGACCTCGGCGATCTCCTCCTTGCCCAGGGTCTCCCGCTCCAGGAGCGCCAGGACGAGGTTGTCGAGGACGTCGCGGTTCTCGACCAGGATCTCCCAGGCCTCGTTGTGCGCCGTCTCGATGAGCTTCTTGACCTCCTCGTCCACCAGTGCGGCGACCTCTTCCGAGTAGTCGCGCTGGTGACCCATCTCACGTCCGAGGAAGGGCTCGGTGTTGTCGCCGCCGAACTTGATGGCGCCGAGCCGCTCGGTCATGCCGTACTGCGTGACCATCGCGCGCGCCGTCGACGTGGCCTTCTCGATGTCGTTCGCCGCACCGGTGGTCGGGTCGTGGAAGACGAGCTCCTCCGCCGCGCGGCCGCCCAGCATGTACGCGAGCTGGTCCAGCATCTCGTTGCGCGTGGTGGAGTACTTGTCCTCGTCCGGCAGGACCATGGTGTAGCCGAGAGCACGGCCTCTGGAGAGGATCGTGATCTTGTGCACCGGGTCGGAGTTCGGGGAGGCCGCCGCGACCAGGGCGTGTCCGCCCTCGTGGTACGCGGTGATCTTCTTTTCCTTGTCCGACATGATCCGGGTCCGCTTCTGCGGGCCCGCGACCACCCGGTCGATCGCCTCGTCCAGCATCTGGTTGTCGATCAGCTTCCGGTCCGAACGGGCCGTCAGCAGCGCGGCCTCGTTCAGCACGTTGGAGAGATCGGCACCGGTGAAGCCGGGCGTACGGCGGGCGACGGCCGACAGGTCGACGTCGGGCGCGACCGGCTTGCCCTTCTGGTGGACCTTGAGGATCTCCAGCCGGCCCAGCATGTCCGGACGGTCGACCGCGATCTGCCGGTCGAAGCGGCCGGGGCGCAGCAGCGCCGGGTCGAGGATGTCGGGCCGGTTCGTCGCGGCGATGAGGATCACACCGCCCTTGACGTCGAAGCCGTCCATCTCGACGAGCAGCTGGTTCAGCGTCTGCTCGCGCTCGTCGTGACCGCCGCCGAGGCCGGCACCGCGGTGGCGGCCGACCGCGTCGATCTCGTCGACGAAGACGATCGCCGGGGCGTTCGCCTTGGCCTGCTCGAAGAGGTCACGGACTCGGGAGGCACCGACACCGACGAACATCTCGACGAAGTCGGAACCCGAGATCGAGTAGAAGGGGACGCCCGCCTCGCCGGCGACGGCCCGCGCGAGCAGCGTCTTGCCGGTACCAGGAGGCCCGTAGAGCAGTACGCCCTTGGGGATCTTGGCGCCCACGGCCTGGAACTTCGCGGGCTCCTGGAGGAACTCCTTGATCTCGTGGAGTTCCTCGACCGCCTCGTCCGAGCCGGCGACGTCCGCGAAGGTCGTCTTGGGGGTGTCCTTGGTGATGAGCTTGGCCTTCGACTTCCCGAAGTTCATCACTCGGGAGCCGCCGCCCTGCATCTGATTCATCAGGAACAGGAAGACGACCACGATCAGGACGAAGGGAAGCAGTGACAGCAGAATGCCGACGAACGGGTTCTGCTTGGACGGCGAAACGGTGTAGCCGTCCGGGATCTGCTTTTCCTGGAACTTGTTCTGGAGCGTGCCGGCAATGGTCACGCCCTGGTCGCCGATGTAGCTCGCCTGGATCTTCGAGCTGCCCTCGATCTTCTGGCCGTCCTTGAGGGTGACCTTGATGATCTGCTCGTCGCCGGTGGTGAGCCTGGCAGCCTCGACCTTGTTCTCGTTGATCGCCTGGACGACCTGGCCGGTGTCCACCGTCTTGTAGCCGCCGGACGAGCCGACGACCTGCATCAACACGACCACGGCAAGGACGGCCAGCACGATCCACATGACCGGCCCACGGAAGTATCGCTTCACGTCCATCCATACGGAGCGGTGTCGCCCCGTCCCTCCTGCCATAGTGAGTTTGATAAGACAGTTCTTCTGACGGTACCGCAGCATTGTCGTGCGAAGCCGCACGGGACTGCCGACAACCCGTCCACGCATGCTCCAACGGCGCGGACCCCGCTGGGGTTCCCGATCTCCCCGTACCGCTTGGGCCGTACGGTCCAGTCGCCCCTGCGGACGGTGTCAGCCGCCGTACACGTGGGGCGCGAGCGTACCGACGAACGGGAGATTGCGGTACTTCTCCGCGAAGTCGAGACCGTAGCCCACGACGAACTCGTTGGGGATGTCGAAGCCCACCCACTCGACGTCGATGGCGACCTTCGCCGCGTCCGGCTTGCGCAGCAGTGTGCACACCTTCAGCGACTCGGGCTCGCGCGAGCCGAGGTTGGAGAGCAGCCAGGACAGGGTCAGTCCGGAGTCGATGATGTCCTCGACGATCAGGACGTGCTTGCCCTTGATGTCGGTGTCGAGGTCCTTGAGGATCCGCACGACGCCGGAGGACTGGGTGCCCGCGCCGTACGAGGACACCGCCATCCAGTCCATCGTGACGGGGGTGGACAGCGCCCTGGCGAGGTCGGCCATGACCATCACCGCACCCTTGAGGACGCCGACGATCAGCAGATCCTTGCCCGCGTACTCCGCGTCGATCTTCGCGGCCAGCTCGATGAGCTTGGCGTCGATCTCTTCCTTGGTGAGGAGCACCTGTTGGAGGTCGGCACCCATGTCGTTCGCGTCCACCCGCATCACTTTCGGTCGTCCTACCGGCTGACCGTGACCCTCGACGGAGGGGTGCCGGTTCAGCCTTGCCGAATGACCAGTCTGCCACCCTGCCGCTGGGCGACGACTTTGCCGGGCAGGTTGATGGCTCCCTGGCCGCGCCAGCCGGTGATCAGCCGGTCGACTTCCTCGATGTGGCGGGCGAACAGCGAACCGGCCGGGGCGCCTGCCTCGATGGCGGCGCGCCGCAGGATCCTGCGGCGTACGGCGGGCGGCAGCGCGTAGAGCTTGGCGCACTCCAGGAGCCCCGTGGAGTCCCGTACGGCGGCCTCGGCCTGGCGGGCCCAGGTGTCCAGGGCGTCCGCGTCGTCGCGCGAGAGCTGGGCCGTACGGGCGAGCGCCTCGACGACGCCCTTGCCGAGCGCCTTCTCCAGGGCGGGCAGACCTTCGTGGCGCAGGCGTGAACGGGTGTACGCGGGGTCGGCGTTGTGCGGGTCGTCCCAGACGGGCAGCGACTGGACCATGCAGGCCTTGCGGGCGGTCTGCCGGTCGAGCTGGAGGAAGGGGCGGCGGTAGCGGCGGGCGGCCCCGGGGCCGCCGGAGACGGCCGCCATTCCGGACAGGGACCGGATGCCGGAGCCGCGGGCGAGGCCCAGCAGGACGGTCTCGGCCTGGTCGTCGCGGGTGTGGCCGAGCAGGACCGCTGCGGCGCCGTGGCGTTCGGCACAGGCGTCGAGGGCTGCGTAACGGGCGTCCCGCGCGGCGGCTTCCGGGCCGCCTTCGCGGCCGACGGTGACCGAGGTGGCCTCTACGGGGTCCAGGCCGAGTCCGCGCATCCGCTGGACGACCTCGTCGGCGCGCATGCCCGAGCCGGGCTGGAGGCCGTGGTCGACGGTGATGCCGCCGGCCCGGATGCCGAGCCGGGGGGCCTCGAAGGCGAGGGCGGACGCGAGTGCCATGGAGTCGGCACCGCCGGAGCAGGCGACGAGCACGAGCGGCGTCGGCGGGCGCTCGTGCCGGCCGGCCGGGATCAGTCCGGTCGGATCGGGGATTCGGCTGTGTTCGGTGAGGATGTCGTGGAGGACGCGGCGGACCGCCAGGCGTATCGCCGCGACCGCAGGATGGGGACCCATGTCCGGTTCCCTTCATGAAGTTGTCGGGGGTGAGCCCGAGCTCGGTCACTCAGAGTGTGTAGATGGTGACAGAACCGGGCCGTTCCCCGAGCATTGCACGCCTACCCAGGCCTCACGGTCCCTCGGACGGGTGATTGAAGGGGCGTTCGCCTGCCGTCGGCCGGATCCGTTCACCACATCGGTGGCGTTTCACGACTCGGCCTTGCGGTGCACCCGCGCGATCCAGTCCGCCGGTTTGGCGATCTCGATTTTGGTCGGCAGCGTGTTCGGGGAGGTCCACACGCGGTTGAAGCCGTCCATGCCGACCTCGTCGACGACCGCGCGGACGAAGCGTTCGCCGTCGCGGTACTGCCGGAGTTTGGCGTCCAGGCCGAGTAGTTTGCGCAGGGCGATGTCCAGGCGTGAGGCGCCCTTGGCGCGGCGCTGCTGGAACTTCTCCCGGATCTCCGCGACCGTCGGTACGACTTCTGGACCCACTCCGTCCATGACGAAGTCGGCGTGGCCCTCCAGGAGCGACATCACGGCCGTGAGGCGACCGAGGATCTCCCGCTGGCCCGGTGTCTGCACGATCTCGACGAGCGAGCGCCCGCCGTCGTCCTCCTCGCCCTCCGGACGTCCGCCGGCCAGCGACTGGGCCGCCTCGCGGATGCGCTCCAGGACGGTCATCGGGTCGACCTCGGTCTCGCCGAGGAACGACTGGATTTCACCCTCCAGGTGGTCACGCAGCCACGGCACCGCCGAGAACTGTGTGCGGTGGGTCTCCTCGTGGAGGCACACCCAGAGCCTGAAGTCGTGCGGCTGTACGTCGAGTTCGCGCTCCACGTGCACGATGTTCGGGGCGACCAGGAGGAGGCGGCCGCCGCCGTTCGCGCCGGCCGGCAGTTCGCGGGTGGCGGGGGCGAAGGTCTCGTACTGGCCGAGTACGCGGGACGACAGGAACGACAGGAGCATCCCGAGCTCCACGCCGGTCACCTTGCCGCCGACCGCGCCGAGTACGGCACCCCCGGGGGTGCTGCCGCGTCGCTCCTGCATCTTGTCCAGGAGGGGTTTGAGGATTTCCCGGAACCCGGCGACGTTCGCCCGGATCCAGCCGGGGCGGTCGACCACGAGCACCGGGGTGTCGTGGATGTCCTCGGTTCCCATCCGGGTGAATCCGCGGACGTGTTGTTCCGAGGCCTTGGCGTGGCGGCGGAGTTCCGCGACGACAGCCCTGGCCTCGTCACGGCTCACCTCCGGGCCCGGCCTCACGAGCCGGGTCGCGGTCGCCACCGCGAGATTCCAGTCGACCATCTCGGCACCACCGATGCTCGTCATGCGTCAACGGTACGTGAGCGCTGCCGCTTGGGGCAGGGTCGTGGGGGTTGGCGGGGTTTGCGGCACCCCTGCCGCGCCGGTCCGTCCGCGGGTGAGTGGGGCTGACCGCGCAGTTCCCCGCGCCCCTGGCAGGCGGCTACACCACCGTGGTGTCCGGCTGCGGGCCGGTGGGGCTCGACCGCGCAGTTCCCCGCGCCCCTCGGAGGCGGCTGCGCCGCCATCCCGGCCGGTTGTCACCAACGGCCGGGGGAACACACCGGCCCACAGCCGGACACCATGGCGGCGCAGCCGCCTGCCAGGGGCGCGGGGAACTGCGCGATCAAGCCCCACCGGCCCGCAGTCGGCGTTCTAGCGGCAGCCGCACGCCGCCAGAGCGGTCGCCGTTTTGTCGAGGGCCGTCTGGGCCGCGTCCGGGTCCGTCGTTTCGGAGGCCAGGAAGGCGAAGGCCAGGAGGCGGCCGGTGCTGTCCACGACCGTCCCGGCCAGCGTGTTCACACCGGTCAGCGTGCCGGTCTTCGCGCGTACGATGCCCGCCGCCCCGTCCGCGTACCGCGTACTCAGCGTGCCGGTGAAGCCCGCCACGGGCAGCCCCGTGAGGGCGGCGCGCAACCCCGGCCGCCCGGGATCGGCGGACTTGGCCAGCAGCGACGTCAGCAGGTCGGCCGTAAGGCGGTCGTCGCGGTTCAGGCCGCTGCCGTCCTTGAACACCGCCCCGGCCACCGGCACGCCGAGCTTCTTCAGGCCGGCCTTCATGGCCTTGCCCGCACCGTCGAAGTCGGCCCGTTCACCGCCGGCGACGGCCGTGTGCCGGGCGAGCGCCTCGGCGATGTCGTTGTCGCTGTTGGTCAGCATGCGCTCCACGAGCGTGGACACCGGCGGTGACGAGACCGTCGCGAGGTCGGTGGCGCGGGACGTGGCCTTGGAGGGCCCGGGGGCGCTCGTCTTGATGCCGTGGGTCTTGAGGAAGCCCGCGAAGGAGCGGGTCGCCTCCGCCGCCGGGTCGGTGTGGCGGTCGGCCGGCCCGCTGACGGAGTCGTCGACGCGGGCCTCGTCGGCCATCAGCGCGGTGACGGCGGCGAGATTGCGGTTGTCGCTGTTGGGGTGGATCCCGTCACCGGCGTAGAGCGTGGTGTCGTACGACAGTGTGACCTCGGTGACCTTGCGCTTCTTGAGCTGCTTCGCGGTCTGCTCGGCGAGGCCGCGCAGGCTGGCCTGCCCCTTGGCGTCGGCGCGGGCGGTGAGGGTGGGGTCGCCACCGCCGACGAGGACGAGTTCGCCGGTGTCGGGCTCGAACGCGGCGCGGGTGCTGAGGCGGTGGTCGGCGCCGAGGGCGGACAGGGCGGCGACGGCGGTGGCGATCTTCGTGGTGGAGGCGGGCGTGAGGGCCTTGGTGGAGCCCTTGCCGTAGATCCGCTTGCCGGTGGCGACGTCGACGACCGCGGCACCGTGGTCCTGCCCGAGCCCGGGGTCCTCCAGGAGCGGGTCGAGGATCTGCGCGACGGGTGTGCCGCTCCTGGGCGCGGACTTCACGTTGTCGGTCGAGCCGCCGAGCCCGGCGAGGACGGACCCGGCACTGGGCGCGGGGTGGGGTGCGCCGGCCGCCGTACCGGAACTACGACCGTGATCTGCGCCACCCGGGCCCTCCTGGGCGGCTGCCCAGTCCCGCTCGGCCCTACGCTGACCCGTGGAGTCCCAGGGCCCCGCGGCGGTCACCACCCCGGCCGCCAGCGCGAGGCCAACGGTCGCGGCGCCTGCCGTGTACTGCCAGGTCTTCACCGTTGTCACCCGCGTGACCTGCGGTTTCGCGGCTCGCGCCCAGCGCGCGATACGCGGCTTCGCGGCGACGGCGGCCCGTGCGAGTCGGGGTCGTACGGCGTTCGCGAGCCGCGTCACATGCGGTCTCGCGGCCCGCCAAGGCCTCAGCTCGTCCACGACCACCAGCCCCTTTCGCGATCACACAGCAGCGTGAGGGACACTTAACCACCAGAACTGTGTGCTGATCATGGAGGAGCCACCGGTGGAGTTCGACGTAACGATCGAGATCCCGAAGGGTTCGCGCAACAAGTACGAGGTGGACCACGAGACCGGTCGTATCCGCCTGGACCGCCGACTCTTCACGTCGACCAGCTACCCGGCCGACTACGGCTTCGTCGAGAACACTCTCGGCGAGGACGGGGACCCGCTGGACGCGCTGGTCATCCTGGAGGAGCCGACGTTCCCCGGCTGCCTCATCAAGTGCCGGGCCATCGGCATGTTCCGGATGACGGACGAGGCCGGCGGCGACGACAAGCTGCTGTGCGTCCCCGCGTCCGACCCGCGCGTGGAGCACCTGCGGGACATTCACCACGTATCGGAGTTCGACCGCCTGGAGATCCAGCACTTCTTCGAGGTCTACAAGGACCTGGAGCCCGGCAAGTCCGTCGAGGGCGCCAACTGGGTCGGGCGTACGGACGCCGAGATCGAGATCGAGCGGTCCTACAAGCGCTTCAAGGAGTCCGGCGGTCACTGAGCACCGTGATCCCCTGCGTCTCCTGAGCCCTTGAGCCCCTGAGGGCCCCTGAGCTCGGCAATCCGAACGGGCCGTACGCGTGAGCGTGCGGCCCGTTCGGGTATCTGTGCGCATACTGAGGCCGATGGGAGTCGTACAGGGAGCGCGCCAAGTGACGGACACGGAGGACCGCAAGCCCCAGTCGGACGAGGCTCGGGGTGGATTCGATCCCGAGATCACGTCCGAGTTCGCGGTCCCGGACGGGCTGGCCGTGCCCAGGACGGGCGCCGAGCCGGAGACCACGTCCGAGTTCGCCGTACCGCGCGGGCTCGACGTACCGCCGGCGGGCGCCGAGGCGGAGGGGTCGGCGTTCACGACGCCGAGCACCTACAGCGCCAAGCACCCGCCGCCCGCGTTCACGCCACCCGACGGGATGCCGAAGGTCAGTCTGACCAAGGACCTGCCCTGGCAGGACCGGATGCGCACGATGCTGCGGATGCCGGTGGCCGAGCGGCCCGCCCCCGAGGTCCCGCAGAAGGCGGACGAGAGCGGCCCCGCCGTACCGCGTGTGCTCGACCTGACCCTGCGGATCGGCGAGCTGCTGCTGGCGGGCGGCGAGGGCGCGGAGGACGTGGAGGCGGCGATGTTCGCCGTCTGCCGCTCCTACGGCCTCGACCGCTGCGAGCCGACCGTCACCTTCACCCTGCTGTCCATCTCCCACCAGCCCTCCCTCGTCGAGGACCCGGTGACCGCGTCGCGCACGGTGCGCCGCCGCGGTACCGACTACACGCGCCTCGCGGCCGTGTTCCAGCTCGTGGACGACCTCAGCGACCCCGAGGCGCACATCTCCCTGGAGGAGGCCTACCGGCGGCTCGCGGAGATGCGCCGCAACCGGCACCCCTACCCGACCTGGGTCCTGACCACCGCGAGCGGACTGCTGGCCGGTGCCGCCTCCGTACTGGTCGGCGGTGACGTGATCGTCTTCTTCGCCGCGGCACTCGGCGCGATGCTCGGCGACCGGCTGGCGTGGTGGTGTGCCGGGCGCGGACTGCCGGAGTTCTACCAGTTCGTGGTGGCCGCGATGCCGCCGGCCGCGGTCGGGGTCGCGCTCACCGTGGCGCACGTCGACGTGAAGGCCGCCGCCGTCATCACCGGTGGACTCTTCGCGCTGCTCCCCGGAAGAGCGCTGGTCGCGGGTGTGCAGGACGGTCTGACCGGCTTCTACATCACCGCCGCCGCACGGCTCCTCGAAGTCATGTACCTGTTCGTCGGGATCGTCGTCGGGGTGCTGATGGTGCTCTACTTCGGCGTCCAGCTGGGCGCCGAGCTGAACCCCGACACCGCGCTGGGCATCGCCGAACGCCCCGAGCTTCAGATCGGCGCGTCCATGCTGCTGTCGCTGACCTTCGCGGTACTGCTCCAGCAGGAACGATCCACCGTGCTCGCCGTCACCCTCAACGGCGGTGTCGCCTGGTGTGTGTACGGCGCCATGCACTACGCCGGTGGCCTGTCCCCCGTGGCCTCCACGGCCGTCGCGGCGGGGCTCGTCGGCCTCTTCGGACAGCTGCTGTCCCGCTACCGGTACGCGTCCGCGCTGCCCTACACGACCGCCGCGATCGGTCCCCTGCTTCCGGGCTCCGCCACGTACTTCGGGCTGTTGTCCATCGCCCAGAACGAGGTCGACAAGGGGCTGGGATCGCTGACCAAGGCCGCCGCCCTGGCCATGGCGATCGCCATCGGGGTCAATCTGGGGTCCGAGATCTCGCGGCTGGTGCTGCGGGTACCGGGTGGGGCGGGTGGGGGGCGGCGCGCCGCGAAGCGCACCCGCGGGTTCTAGAGGGCGCCCACCGGGATTCCAGAGGGCGCCCACCGGGGTGGGGGGCCTGCGCGGTGGCGGGTGCGGGTGCGTGCGTGGTGGCGGGTGCGTGCGTGGCTGGTCGCGCAGTTCCCCGCGCCCCTCGGGTGCGCTGCGGTCAGCCCTGGTTGTAGGGGTACTGGCCGCCCTGCTGCTGGTAGTTCGGGGGGTACTGCTGCTGCGGATACGGCTGCTGCTGGTCGTAGTACGGGTCGTACTGCTGCTGGGTGTGGTCGCCGTACTGCTGTTGCGGGGGAGCCTGGCCCTCGTCCGTCGGAGGGATGCGGCGGAGCTGGGTGGTGGCGTCGTCCATCATCGGGGGCTGCTGGCCGTAGGGAGCCTGCTGACCGTACGGGGACTGCTGCTGGTGGTTGTACGGGGACTGCTGCTGCGGGGGGCGCTGCTGCTCGGGGGCCTGGGCGGCGGCCTTCTTGTTCTTCGAGCGGGCGCGCAGGAACTCGATGATGATCGGGACGACCGAGATCAGGACGATCAGGATCAGGATCGCCTCGATGTTCTCCTTCACGAAGGCGATGTTGCCCAGCCAGGAGCCGAGCAGGGTCACGCCCGCGCCCCAGAGGACACCGCCGATGACGTTGAAGATCAGGAACGAGCGGTACTTCATACCGCTGACGCCCGCGATGATCGGCGTGAACGTGCGCACGATCGGCACGAAACGGGCCAGGACCAGGGACTTCGGGCCGTACTTCTCGAAGAACTCGTGCGCCTTCGTCACGTTCTCCTGCTTGAACAGGCGTGAGTCCGGGCGGGAGAAGAGCGACGGGCCGACCTTCTTGCCGAACATGTAGCCCGCCTGGTCGCCGAGGATCGCGGCGACGCAGATCAGGGCGACCGCACCCCAGAGCGGGAAGTCCAGCTGCCCTGAGGTGATCAGCAGACCCGCCGTGAACAGCAGGGAGTCACCCGGCAGGAAGAACCCGATGAGCAGACCCGACTCGGCGAAGACGATCAGGAGCAGGCCCCAGATGCCGAAGCTGTCGAGCAGGTAGTTCGGATCGAGCCAGCTCGGTCCGAGGGCAAGCGTCGTCACGGTTCCTGGCTCCTGAGGGGTGAAGAGAACTACGGCGTCCGGTACGGCCGGACAAAGCTATCAACGCTGTGTGTCCGCCCCAGGTTCCACCGGCGCCTCCAGGATGCACTGTGCTTTGACTGGGACCAAGCTGTGGGGTCAGGGGCTCGGAGAGGCCACGGTCCGCCGTCCTCGGACGGGAGCCGGACGGCGGTGGCCCTCACCCGGAGTGACCGGGCCACCGCCGTGCCGCCGTGTCATCAGCCGCTGTGCCGTGCCGCGTTGGCGACGATCGCGTCCCGCAGATAGACCGCGAGGCCGGGACGGATCTTGTCGTAGGTCGCGGTGAACCTCGCGTCGGCCACGTACATCTCGCCGAGGCGGGTGTGCATGTCGTGCGAGACGTCGTAGTGCGCGTCCGTCATGAACAGCCGGTGCTCCTCGGCGGTGTCCATGGCCGTCTCCGAGTCGGCCGGGATGCCGGCCGTCATGTGGTCTGCCATCCGACGGTGGATCGCGTCGAACCCCTCCGTCAGCCGCTTCCAGTCCTCCTTCGTGTACGTGGCCGCGCGGCGCTGCGTCTCCCGGTAGGCGTCGGTGTCGCCCCAGCGCTGCCGGGCCTCCTCGTCGTACTGGTCCGGGTCGAAGTCCCCGAACACCTCGAACTTCTCCTCGGGCGTGAGATTGATGCCCATCTTCCGTGCCTCCATGGCGTGCTCCACGGCCGTCGCCATCTTCTGGAGCTTCTCGATCCGGGCGGTCAGCAGCTCGTGCTGGCGGCGCAGATGCGCGCGCGGGTCCGTCCGCGGATCGTCGAGCAGGGCGGCGACCTCTTCGAGTGGGAAGCCCAGCTCCCGGTAGAACAGGATCTGCTGCAACCGGTCGAGGTCGGCGTCGCTGTAACGCCGGTGGCCCGCGTGGCTGCGCTCGCTCGGGGCGAGCAGGCCGATGTCGTCGTAGTGGTGCAGGGTGCGCACCGTGACCCCGGCGAACCCGGCGACCTGTCCCACGGAGTAGCTCACTTCCGCTCCTTTCTCGGTACGCCCTCCACGCTGCCGCCTCACGCCACGTGAGGTTCAAGCCCGAATCCGGGGCCTTTTCTGCCGGATCCACGGCTTTTGTCCGTCTATCTTGTCCCGGTGGCCCACGACACCGCGCCGCCGGCGCCCATCGCCCCGGCGACCCCGGCACGGGCGCTGCTGCCCCTGATCCTCCCCGCTCTCGTCGTGGGTGTGGTGGCGAGCCTGCTGCTCATCGGCGTGAGCGAGGCCGCCGAGCAGCTCCAGCACGTGCTGTGGGCTGACCTGCCGGACGCGCTGGGCGTGGGCCGGTACTCGGTGCTCTGGATGCTGGTCGTGCTCACCGGGACCGGTGTCCTGGTGGGACTCGTGGTGTGGAAGGTGCCGGGCCACGCGGGCCCCGACCCGGCCACCATGGGCCTGGAGGCGCCCGTACTGCCGCCCGTGGTCCTGCCCGGCCTGCTGCTCGCGACCGCGCTCACCCTGGCCGGCGGACCCAGCCTCGGCCCCGAGAACCCGATCATCGCCGTCAATGTCGGCCTCGCCTTCTGGCTGGGCCGACGGCTGCTCCCCCGGCTGCCCGGCGGTGTGTGGGCGGCCCTGGCGGAGGCCGCGACCATCGGCGCGCTGTTCGGCACCCCGGTCGCCGCCGCCCTGGTCATCTCCGAGGCGCTGGCCGGACGGCAGCTGAAGGGGCATCTGTGGGACAACGTCTTCGCCCCGCTGGTCGCCGCCGCGGCCGGCGCCCTGACGACCACGCTGGTGGCCCACCCCAGCTTCGACCTGCACCTGCCACCGTTCGGCCGCCCCGGCTGGGGCGACCTGGCCGCCGCCCTGGTGATCGCCTCCCTCGCCGCGCTGCTCGGAATGTGTGCCGTCCACCTCTTCCCCTATGTCCACAGCGCGTTCGCCCGGCTGCGGCATCCCCTGCTGATCCTTCCCGTCGGTGGGCTCGTCCTGGGCCTTCTCGGGGCTCTGGGCGGCCATCTGACGCTCTTCAAGGGCTTGGACGAGATCGGGGAACTGGCCCGGGACCCGGACGGCTGGACGGCCGGTGAGTTCGCCGTGATGGCTGTCGTGAAGCTGGCGGCCGTCCTGGTCGCCACGGCGTGCGGCTTCCGGGGCGGACGGATCTTCCCGGCCGTCTTCGTCGGCGTCTCGTTCGGCCTGTGCGCCCACGCCCTGGTCTCCGCCGTGCACCCCGCGGTGGCCGTGTCCGCCGGCGTACTCGGCATGCTCCTGGCGATCACCCGGCAGGGCTGGGTGAGCCTCTTCACCGCCGCGGTCCTCGTCTCCTCCCCCAGCATCCTGGCCGTGCTCTGCATCGCCTCCCTTCCCGCTTGGCTGCTGGTGACCGGCCGCCCGC
The DNA here is from genome assembly GCF_044753385.1 of Streptomyces sp. NPDC088387. Taxonomy (NCBI): domain Bacteria; kingdom Bacillati; phylum Actinomycetota; class Actinomycetes; order Kitasatosporales; family Streptomycetaceae; genus Streptomyces; species Streptomyces sp. NPDC088387. The sequence continues at coordinate 675,197 of NZ_JBIVNC010000003.1, read as the reverse complement.
AGATGCAGCTGAGGGAGGACGGGACGGCCGTCAGGTGACGTGGGGTGGGGTGGGGTGAGATCAAGTGAGATGGGGGGTGGGGGTGCGCCCGGGTGTTATTCCTCCCCTACGAAGAAGTCGTGCCAGCGCACCCCGTCCGCCGATATTCGGGACGCGCCGTTGCCGTAACTGTCGGACCACAGCCAGCCGATCGGGGTGCGCTCGACGGCACCGGCCGGGCCCCGCTCGGTGCTGGTGGAGTGGAAGGTGCGGGCCTGGTCGGTGCTGCGCCAGGAGCCGTCCTCGCCGTACAGGGTGAGGCTGTTGTCGTCGGCCACCACCAGGTCGCCGAGGACGGACAGGGGCTCGATCCCCGGGCGGTGCCGCCAGACTCTGGTCCAGGTGCGGCCGGCGTCGGTGCTGCGGTAGACGGAGACAAGGCCGTTCTTCACCTCGACGTGGCGCGGGAGTTCGCCGGTCTGCACGGCGTAGAGCCCGCTGCCGCCTCCGACCACACGAGGTGGCCAGCCGGGCTTGGCGGGCTCCGGCAGGTGCGAGAACCGCCAGGTGCGGCCCCGGTCCGCGGTCACCGCCAGGGCCGTCAGACCGGTCCGTGGGTCCTCGCCCGAGACGAACAGGGCGTCCGGCGACACCTCGCCCGCCGGCGCCAGCAGCCCCTCAAGCGGTATCGCGCCGGTGTCCAGGACCTTGTGCTCGCCGGTGTCCGGCAGCACCACGAGCAGTCTGTTGCGCAGACAGTCGTTGCCGTCGGGGCCCAACTCCAGGCAGTCGCCGACCAGTACGGCGTCCTTCGGCACCGTCGCCGTCGTCCCCGTCGGCTTGGACGAGCCGCGCTTCCAGGTGGTGCCGCCGTCGCGGGTGAACCAGGTGCGGTCCGGGGCCGACCACTGCTCGGACTCCTCGGTGATCAGGGCCCGGCCGGGGCCCAGCGTCTCCACCCCGGCCGACATGCCCCTGCCCTCGGTGAGATACGGCAGCGGCGACTTGACCCGGTGCCAGTTCGGGGCGCCCGCGGCGAGCGCCCCGACGTACTGCGTGCAGCCCTTCTCGTCGCAGTCCGCGCGCAGCGTGATGCCGCTGCCGTCGGCGGCGAAGGCCACGGTGTAGGAAGCGCCGGGCAGCCCGGTCGTAGAGGGGATGTCGGGCGGCGGCGAGTCCACCTCCTGGCCCTCCGCCACCTGACCGCCCCCACCATCCCGGCCCTCCACGCCCCGACCGTCCCCGCCCTCCCGGGCCGCCGTGCCCTGGCCTTCCCCGTCCCCTCGGTCCTCCGGGTCCTCCCCGCCGTCCGCGCACGCCCCGCAGGCCAGTGCGAGGCTCAGCAGCACGGCTCCGAACAGCCGCGATCGACGCAGCCGCAATCGACGTACCACCATGGCCATGGAGACCCTCCCCCGTCCGCGACAACCAGCTTCTGCTTCTGGTACACCGCGCACCGCCTCCGGGTTCCGCTACTTGCTCAACTTTCCGAATCTGCGCACGGCCAGCGGGAAGAACACGGCCAGGAGCACCAGCGGCCACACCACCGCCGCCCAGACGTGCCCGGGTTCTCCGCCGGGGTTGCCGAACAGGTCACGGACCGCTGTCGCCGTCTGGGACATGGGGTTCCACTGGACCACCGTGCCGAGCCAGTCCGGCATGGAGCTCGGGTCGGCGAAGGCGTTGGAGAGGAAGCCCACCGGCCAGACGAGGATCTGGACGGCCTGCACCATTTCCGTCTTGCCGGCCACGAGGGCCAGTTGGATGCCGATCCAGAGCATCGCAAACCGGAACAGCAGGAGCAGGCCGAGCGCGCCGAGGAAGCCGCCCACTCCGCCCGTCGCCCGCCAGCCCAGCGCGTATCCCACGCCGACCAGCACCAGCAGCGTCACCGCGGACTGGAGCATGTCGGCCACCGAACGGCCCACCAGCACCGCCCCGTTGGTCATCGGCATGGACCGGAAGCGGTCGATCACCCCCTTGTTGAGGTCCTGGGTGACGGCGATCATCGTGGCTTCCAGGCCGAAGGCCATGGTGAGCGCGAGCATGCCGGGCACCAGGAAGTCGACGTACTCGCCGGAGACCCCGCGCCCGCCGCCGACGAGGTAGCCGAACATCAGCAGGAGCATCACCGGGAAGACGAGCCCCACCACGACCTGGACCGGTTGCCGTGCCCAGTGGGCGAGTTCGCGGCGGGTCATGGTCCAGGAGTCGGTCAGCGCGTACACACTCATGCCACGGTCTCCTTCACTGCCACGGGGGCTTCGGCGGGTTGCTCGTCGCGGTCCGTGAGGTGCAGGAACACCTCGTCAAGCGTGGGCCGCCGCAGGGCCACGTCCTCCGCCTCCAGGCCGGCCGCCTCCAGCGCGCGTACCACCTCGGAGAGTGCCGTCATACGGTCGGTGACCGGGGCGCTGAGCAGCCGTCGGTCGGTGTCGACCGTCACCTCGTCCTTGTTCACGGGCAGCAGGGCGACCGCGGCGCCGAGCTGCCCGGCGTCGCGGAGCACCACGTCGATGCGGTCGCCGCCGATCAGGTTCTTGAGCGCGTCCGCCGTACCGTCCGCGATGACCCGGCCGCGGTCGACGACCGAGATGCGGTCGGCGAGCTGGTCGGCCTCCTCCAGGTACTGCGTGGTCAGCATCACCGTGGTGCCGCCGCCCGCCAGTGAGCGGACCGCGGCCCACACCTCGGCCCTGCCGCGCGGGTCGAGTCCGGTGGTCGGTTCGTCCAGGAAGAGCACCTCCGGGTCGACGATCAGGGACGCGGCGAGGTCGAGGCGGCGCCGCATTCCGCCGCTGTACTGCTTGACGGCCTTGCGGCCGGTGTCGGCGAGCCCGAAGCGCTCCAGGAGCTCGTCGGCCCGCACGCGCGCGTGCCGGGCGCCCAGGTGGTGGAGGCGGCCGAACATCTCCAGGTTCTGGTGGCCGCCGAGCTCCTCGTCGAGGGCCGCGTGCTGGCCGAGGAGACCGATCCGGCGGCGTACCTCCTGGCCGTGGGTCAGGACGTCGTGCCCGGCCACCTCGACGTGGCCGGCGTCCGGGCGCAGCAGGGTGGCCAGCACACGGACCAGGGTCGTCTTGCCCGCCCCGTTGGGACCGAGTACTCCGTGCACTGTGCCGCGGTCGACCGTCAGGTCGAGGCCGTCCAGTGCCTTCTTGTCGCCGTACTTCTTGTGTGCGCCTTTGACGGTGATCGCCGTTCGGGCCACAGGGGCACCCACTCTCGCTAGTCAAACTTGACTACCAGCTTCAGCGGAAGGCTAGTACCCGGACGACCAATTGGTCAAACTTGATTAGCGAATTTTCCGGGACGGCGTGCCCTCAGCGCTCGTCGCCCGGATGCCTTTCCTGTGTGGCGTACGGGTTCTCCTCGCCGTCCGCCAGCACCGCGACGAAGGGGGCGCCCTCCCCGGAGAACGTGTACGCGCCGCCGCGGATCCGCTCGATCAGGCCCTGCGTCCACTCCGCGCCGGAGTCGGCCGAGTGGACCCAGAAGTTCATGATCTCGCCGATGTGGTCGGGCTGTTCGGGGCCGCCCTCGGGCGTGTAGTACTCGGTGACGGACTTGCGCCACTCCTGGATGCGGCGCACGCGCTCCGCGAGCAGTTCGAGGGCCTCTTCGCGGCGCAGGTCGACGATGAAGCCGAGCGCCGCGGTGAGCATGTCGGGGCCCTCGTCGTACGCCGTGAGGTAGGTGCGTACGAGGGAGAAGTACTCCTCGGTGCCCTGTTCGGTGATCTCGTACTCGGTACGGGGTGGGCCGCCCGCGGTGGACGGCGCGATCTCGTGCGCGAGCAGCAGGCCCTGCTTGGCCATCTGCTTCAGGGCGTGGTAGATCGAGCCGGGCTTCGCGTTGGACCACTCGTGCGCGCCCCAGAACTCCAGGTCGTTGCGGACCTGGTAGCCGTGGGCCCGCCCGTGCTGGCGGACGGCGCCCAGCACCAGGAGACGGATCGCTGACATGGGTTCAGGGTAGGCGGAGCGGGCCGGCGTCAGGACTCCGGCCCGCGCTCCGGCGCCCGGCTCATCCCCAGGACTCGCCGCGCTCCAGCGCCACCAGCTCGAAGGCCGTCTTGCCGTCCAGCGACTCGCGGATGATGTCGGCGTGGCCGGCGTGCCGGGCGATCTCGCGGATCAGATGCAGACAGAGCCAGCGTACGGAGACCTGCTCGTCCGGCGGGAACCAGGGCTCGTTCGGCAGCGGGAACGTGTCGTCGAGGCTGGGCGCCGCGCGGACGTACGCCTCCGTCTCGGCGGCGACCTTCTCCCAGTACGCGAGCTGGGACTCCACGGTCTCGTCGGCGATGAGCCGGAAGTTCTCGTGCCAGTTGGACGCGTCCCGCTGGATGGCGGGCGGCTCGCCCTTGGCCCGTGCGATCCAGCCCTGCTCGACCTCGGTGACGTGCTTGAGCAGGCCGGAGAGCGACAGTTCGCTCGCGCTGGGGTGGGATGCCGCCTGCTCGTCGGTCAGTCCGAGTACGGCTCGGCGGATGCCGCCGCGCTGTTCCTCGATGAAGGACAGCAGTGCGCCGCGTTCGTCGCCTGCGGCTTCGGCTCGCACGTGAGTGACCATGTTCGGTCCGCCTTTCCAGCGTGTCCCGGGGCCGGCGTTTCGGCCCCTCTTGCCTGACACAGAGAAAGCTACGGCCCTTTGAGGACAGGTTCTGTCCGCAATGAGCCGCGCCCCCGAAAAAAGTCGGCATGAGCCGCGACCTGGGGATGGCTGAGCAAGGGGGCATCAACGCAACCCGGCGCGACGGGGTGCCGTCGCGCCCACCCGTGCCGCCCCGCGGCACGCCTGCCCGCGACGGCGGGAGGTTGGGGGTGGGAAGCACACGCGCGGCACGCCTGCCCGCGACGGCGGCGGGTGGGGGTGGGAAGCACGCGCGCGGCACGCCTGCCCGCGACGGCGGCGGGTGGGCGGGTTGCCTGCGGTGGTGAGTGGGTGGGCACGATTCAGTGGGCGCGAGCTGCGAGGCTTTTAGGGGCGCGGGGAACTGCGCGACAAGCCACAACGGACCCGCACCCACACCACGACCGGTCACCCCCAGGGGCGCGGGGAACTGCGCGATCAGGGGTCCACCGGGGCGCGCCTGCTCACCAAGCTGCGGCAGCGCCCCCGTGCCCCCACCCTAGAAGGGGAACCCGCTGCGGCCGTGCTGTACCGAGATCCACTTCAGCGTCGTGAACGCCTCCACCATCGTCTCGCCATTGAGCCGCCCCACCCCGGAGTTCTTCTCCCCACCGAACGGCACAAGCGGCTCGTCGTGCACGGTCCCGTCGTTCACATGGAACATCCCGGTGTCGATGCGCTGAGCGAACCGCACCCCCCGCTCGACGTCCCCGGTGTGGACGGCACCACTGAGCCCGTAGGGAGTGTCGTTGACGAGACGCACGGCCTCCTCCTCGCCGTCGAACAGGACGAGGAACGCGACCGGCCCGAAGACCTCCTGCCGCAGCAGCGGCGAATCCGCGGCCACGTCGGTGAGCACGGACGGCTCGACAAGGTTGTCGCGCGTGACACCGTGCACCAGCGCCGTCGCCCCGTCCGCGATCGCCTGCTCCACGGTGGCCGAGATCGCCTCCGCCTGCGAGGAGTTGATCACCGGGCCGATAACCGTCTCCGGATCGCTCGGGTCGCCGGTCTTGAGGGACCTGACCTTGGCGACGAACTTCTCCGTGAACTCGTCCGAGATCGAACGGTCCACGAGGACCCGGTTGGCGGCCATGCAGACCTGCCCCTGATGGACGTACCGGCTGAAGACCGCCGCGTCGACCGCGTAGTCGATGTCGGCGTCCTCCAGGACCACCAGCGCGCTGTTGCCGCCGAGTTCGAGGATCGAGCGCTTGAAGTTCCCGGCGCAGACGGTCGCCACGTGCCGGCCGACCTTGTCGGAACCGGTGAAGGAGATGACCTTGGGCACCGGGTGCTCGATGAACGCGTCACCGACCTCGGCGATGTCGGTGATGATGACGTTGAGCAGGCCGGGCGGCAGTCCCGCGTCCTCGAAGATCTTCGCGACCAGGGAGCCGCCGCAGACCGGGGTGTCCTGGTGGGGCTTGAGGACCACGCCGTTGCCGATGGCGAGCGCCGGCGCGACGGACTTCAGGGACAGCAGGAAGGGGAAGTTGAAGGGGGAGATGACACCCACGACACCGACCGGCAGCCGGTAGAGGCGGTTCTCCTTGGTGTCCACCGGCGACGGGACAAGACTGACCTCGGGGCGCGTGGTCAGGTTGATGGACTCGCGCAGGAACTCCTTGGCCAGGTGGAGTTCGAAACCGGCCTTCACGCGCGTGCCGCCGAGTTCGGCGATGATCGCCTCGGCGATCTCGCCCTCGCGCTCCTCGACCAGCCGCAGCGCCTTCTCCATCACGGCCCGGCGGGCGAACGCGCTCGCCTCGGCCCAGCCGTGCTGCGCGCGTTCGGCGGCCCGGTAGGCCTGATCGATCTCGTCGACCGTGGCTATGGTGATCGACGCGAGCTTCTCACCGTCGTACGGGTTGAAGTCGATGATGTCCCAGGAGCCCGATCCCGGACGCCATTCACCGTCGATGTACTGCTGGGCCAGGTCGGTGAAGTACGACGACATGTGATCCCTCAATCCCTGCCGATCGCGCAGTCGAAGAGGCCGGCCGTCCCGAGAGTCGCTGCGGAGGGCCACCGAGAGCCGTCCGAGAACCAACCGGAAAACCTGACGCTCTGATCACGCGTCATCGTACTTGTGTTTCAGGAGAGTTGGAGCAGTCCACGAAGAAGATCCCGGCTCTCCGCAGGGCCCGGACTGTCCGACTGGAGCTCCTTGAGGGCGGTCTCGTACTGGGTGACGTCCTCGTGCTTGTCGAGGTAGAGGGCGCTGGTGAGCTGCTCCAGGTAGACCACGTCCGACAGGTCGGACTCGGGGAAGCTGAGGAGGGTGAAGGCACCGGACTCGCCGGAGTGGCCGCCGAACCCGAACGGCATGATCTGGAGCCGTACGTTGGGGCGTTCGGAGAAGTCGATCAGGTGCTGGAGCTGGCCGCGCATCACCTCGCGGTCGCCGTACGGGCGGCGCAGGGCAGCTTCGTCCAGGACGATGTGGAAGTCGGGGGCGTCCTCGGCGACGAGGTGCTTCTGGCGCTCCAGGCGCAGGGCGACCCGCCGTTCGACGTCCGCCTCGCTCGCGCCCTTCATACCGCGCCGCACCACCGCGCGGGCGTACGCTTCGGTCTGTAGCAGACCGTGCACGAACTGCACCTCATACGCGCGAATCAGCGAGGCGGCGCCCTCAAGGCCCACATAGGTGGGGAACCAGCTCGGCAGGACGTCCGAGTAACTGTGCCACCAGCCCGCGACGTTGGCCTCACGGGCCAGCGAGACGAGCGATGCGCGCTCGGTGTCGTCCGTGATGCCGTAGAGCGTCAGCAAGTCCTCCACGTCCCTCGTCTTGAAGCTCACCCGGCCCAACTCCATCCGGCTGATCTTCGATTCGGAGGCGCGGATGTGATACCCCGCAGCTTCGCGCGTGATGCCGCGCGCCTCGCGCAGTCGCCTGAGTTGCGAGCCGAGCAGCATGCGCCGCACCACCGATCCGGGCTCTCCCGCGCTCACGTTCGCCGCCTCCCAACCGTCTTCAGGGCCCGCAGTCTGCCACTAAAACACTTCGAGCAGTACTCGTCCGATTACGGAGACGGAAAGAAGCCAAAGGTTCCGGATCCGTTCAGGGATCAGTTGGAAGCACAGCTGGCGCAAAGGTGACAGAAAAAATGGCCAAGAAGCGGTACGGGAGGGTCCAATTCGGTCGCGTGCACGTGCATCTGCCCTTGCATCTGCTGTACGCATCCGAAACCATGGTCTCGCGCCACCGCTGCATCGCAACGACCGCGAATTCCCGGGAGTGCCTCGCATGGGGACGAATGGATCGACCATGCTCAAGCCGTTACGGCAGGGCCTTCCGCCAATGGACCCCTCGGCTGTGTCCGATGCCGCCTCCTGCGCACTGCCCGCTCGCTACGAAGCGGTGCGCGAGGCACGCCGGTTCACGCGCGGCACTCTCGACCGCTGGGACGTGGGCGACCGCTTCGACGACATCTGTCTTGTCGTCTCCGAGCTTGTCACCAACGCCCTGCGGCACGCACTGCCGGACACCGGTCCGGAGACCTCCCTCCTTGAGCAGCCGGTGCGGCTGCATCTGATGCACTGGAGCGAGCGGTTGGTGTGCGCGGTGCGCGACCCCAGCCGGGAGAGCCCGGTTGCCCGGGACACCGACGACTTCTCGGCGGAGTCCGGCCGCGGTCTGTTCCTCGTCGACTCGTTCAGCGACAGCTGGGGCTGGCACCCGCTCGCCGGCATGCTGCCCGGCAAGGTCGTCTGGGCGCTGTTCCGCCTGGAGGACGGCGCCTGACGCGCGGCGGCGCGTCTTCGCGCCGGGCTTCGACGCGCACGCGCACCTCAGGTTCTCCGCGCGTCTCGCGTCCTTATTTCGAGTTCCACGCACTACGCGATCCGCTCGATATGAGTTCTGCTCGACACCCGTTCCATGCTCGACACCCGTTCCGTGCTCTACGCGCGTTCCATGCTCTACGCGCGTCACGTCGTGGCGCGTCATGAGGCCCGCGGCCCGTCCGGCTCCCGTGCCCGGCAGGACCGCGGGTCAGCCGGCGACGAGGTGGTCGAACTCCCCGTCCTTGATGCCCAGCAGCATGGCCTCGATCTCCGCGCGGGTGTAAACGAGCGCGGGGCCGTCCGGGAAGTTCGAGTTGCGGACCGCAACCCGGCCGCCGGGCAACTGGGCGAACTCCACGCAGGATCCCTGCGAGTTGCTGTGCCTGCTCTTCTGCCAGGCGACGCCGCTGAGCTTCGTCGCGGCCATGCCGTTGTAGACGCCGGGGGCGGGAACTGCGCCGCGCCCGGCACCGTCGTACACATCACCGTCGTACACGTCGTGGTCCACAGGTCGCTCCCCGGTGGTGCACTGGCTGGTGTGGCCATTGATGCATCGGTCAACTGTGCCGGATCATAGCCCTGTTCATGTGCAGTTGCATGTGAAGATGCACGTGCACGCGGGGTGTTCCTGCGGTTACAGCTTTGACGACCGCTTTACCGGTGCCGTTCCAGCGTCTGCCCCAGGGATCGCACGCCATGCGACCGTCGGCCCCCGTCCATGATCTTCCGTGCTCTTCCGCGCTGTTCCGTGCCGTTGTCCGCGCCGGATCGTCCGGATCGAATCCTTCGTGTACTAGGAAAGGACGCGTTCAGCGGCCTTCCTGTTCCAGGGTCCGGCTAATGGTCCACTCCGAAGGGTTGGCCGGATGTGTGTCCGCCCAGCGGACCCGAGGCATCCGTTCCGTGTCGTGGGCCGGCACAGTCGCCTCCGCGACACCCGGGAAACGGGTGTGGGGCGCGGCATCGAGGTCGTCCGGCGGCGGTGCCCGATACGCAGGTGGAAATTCTCCGAACCCACCGTCTGCCATTGCACAAGCGCTTGCGGGTCGGTCGAAGGGGGCGCCGCGGACGACCGAGAGGTTGTCGTCGGCATGGGCCGGATGTGCCGGGCGTGTGTCGGCTCATCGTCGGGCACGTGCCCGCGCGGAGCGCCGAGGGTGGTCAGCCGTCCGCGCCAGACCCGCTCGTACGGATGGGCTTGTCCTGTACGTCGCCCTGCGGGGCTGTGTCGAGGCGGTGCGTACGCTCCCTGCCGGACCGCTCCCCGGACACATAACGCCCTATAAGAGATTCCCCGCGTTTCAAACGTGGGGAATCTCCTACCTGTTGGCGAGGGACGCCCTGGCGGGGCGAAGGGCGCCCTACCGGGGCGTGGTCGAGTACGGCAGCAATGCCATCTCGCGGGCGTTCTTGATCGCGCGGGCCAGCTGCCGCTGCTGCTGGGCGGTCACCCGTGTCACACGGCGACTGCGGATCTTGCCGCGGTCGGAGATGAACTTCCGCAGCAGATCGGTGTCCTTGTAGTCGACGTAGGTGATCCCCGCCTGGTCCAGCGGGTTGGGACGGCTCTTCGCGGGCCTGCGGTCGACGGGCTTGCGGGGCATGGGGTTTCAGACCTCCAGGAAGGTGTCGAAGACGGGCGGCATCCGCTTCCAGGCATCGCGCCCGGCGGCGTACTCGGCATCGGTCAACAGGCAGGACTCCAGCAGCAGTTCGAGCCCGTCGCGGTCGAGGCCGGGGGATGTGAAGACCAGGTGCTGGCAGCAGTCGCCGTGCTCCGGGTCCCAGTCCAGCGCGGCGGCGGCCCTGCGCACCGGCGGCATCAACTCCCAGGCCGCGTCCGGCAACGAGGCCAGCCACGGGCCGGCCGCCTCGACGCAGAGCGCGCCGCCGGCCGCGTCCCAGTGCAGCAGCGTGTCCGGCTTGTCGGCGAGCCAGAACCGGCCCCTGCTGCGCGCTGCCGCGCAGGTCAGGTCCTCCAGCGCCTCAAAGAGCCGCTCGGGGTGGAACGGCCGGCACCGGTGCCAGACGAGCGTCGACACACCGTGCGCGTCCGCCTCGGCGGGCAACAGCGCACACGCCGGATGCTGAGCCGCGGCCGCGGCCTCGACATCGAACCCGGTGAGGGCCGCTCTGGCCAGCGCGGACCCCCTGGCCGGGGCGGAGCGAGCCGCGGCGGGCCCGGCATGAGTCCCGGCAGGGCCGGAACGTTCGCCCTGGGCCGTGCCGGGGTCGGACGACCCGGCGTCGGCGCGGGCCGGGTCGGACAGACCGCCACGGGGCGCGGCCGAGTCGGACAGACCACCACTGGGTCCGACCGGATCGGACAGACCACCGTCGGCCCACGCCGCGTCGGACCACGCCTCGTCGGACGACCCGCTACGGGGCCCGCCGCCCGGCTCCGACGGACCGCCGTCGGACCACGCCGCGTCGGACGGAGCGCCCTGGTTCCCGGCCGGACCGGACAGGCCACCGTGGGACCCGGACCGGTCGGGCGAACCGCCGTGGGGCCCCAACGGGTCGGGCGGACCGCCGTGGGACCCGGACCGGTCGGGCGAACCGCCGTGGGGCCCCAACGGGTCGGGCGGACCGTCGTAGGACCCGGACCGGTCGGGCGAACCACCGTGGGGCCCGAACGGGTCGGGCGGACCGTCGTAGGACCCGGGCCGGTCGGGCGGGCTGCCGATCGGGATCCGGTGGGCCGTTGGGTGTAGTTGGTTGAGGAGTTCGTGGTCCTCCTCGTCGGCCTCGGGTGAATCGGCGATCGCGAGGACGGGGGCGTACTCAAGCTGGCGCGCGAACGTGTCCGCGACCGTGCGCTGGTCGGTGGCGGCCGCCGCGAGGCCGCGTACGGACAGGTCCTCGCCGTCGCCGAGACAGGGCAGCAGCAGCGCCGGGTCCACGGCGGTGATCACACCGGTGACCGTGAGCCCGCCGGCCGTGACCACCTCGGCCATCGCCTTGGGCTCGACGGAGTCCCACAGCTCGACGACCGCGAGCCGGGTCAGGCCGGCGTCCGCGAGCCGCCGCAGCTCGGGCACCAGGTCCTCGCGCAGCGCGCAACACGCGCAGTCGTTGACGAGCGGCGTCTCCCCCTCGGACAGCACACCGGTCGCGTCCGAGACCGTCCGTACGACGGTGCCGGCGGCGGCCGTCGACAGGTCGTGGTGGAGTACGACGCTGCCGGGCACGTCGGCGAGCAGCCGGGCCACCGCGGCCCTGCGGGCCTCGGCGTGCAGCCCGCCGACGATCACGACGGAGAGTTCGGGCACCGCGCTAGCCCTGCTTTCCGTACCGGCGCTCGAAGCGCTCGACGCGTCCCGCGGTGTCCAGGACGCGGGCGGTGCCGGTGTAGAAGGGATGGCTCACGTTGGAGATCTCGACGTCCACGACCGGGTAGGTCTCGCCGTCCTCCCAGACGACGGTCCTGCCCGTCGGCCGCGCGGCGAGCGTCGAACGGGTGAGGAAGGCGTGGTTCGCGGCCCGGTCACGGAAGACGACGGGCCCGTACTGCGGATGGATTTCGTTGCGCATGGCGGGGGTTCAGCGCTCCTCTCGGAAGTCGACGTGCCGGCCGACGACCGGGTCGTACTTGCGCAGGGTCATACGGTCCGGGTCGTTGCGCCGGTTCTTGCGGGTGACGTACGTGAAGCCGGTGCCGGCCGTGGAACGGAGCTTCACCACCGGACGGAGTTCGTTGCGTGCCATGCTGCTATCTTACTGAAAACGACTCCCATTTCCATATCCTGATCCAGAGAGGTACGTCACCACCGATGTCCGCGCACTGCATGCTGACCGGGGCCCAGCCGGGCTTCGGCAACCGCATCTCCCACTCCCATCGCCGCACTTCGCGCCGGTTCGACCCCAACATCCAGTCCAAGCGGTACTGGCTGCCGAGCGAGGGCCGGCACGTACGGCTGCGGCTGAGCGCCCGGGGGATCAAGACCGTCGACACGATCGGTGTCGAGGCGGCCGTCGCCCGCATCCGCGCGCGCGGCGTGAAGGTCTGAGGGGAGAGGACGACCGACATGGCGAAGAAAAGCAAGATCGCGAAGAACGACCAGCGGCAGGAGATCGTGGCGCGGTACGCCGCGCGGCGGGCCGAGCTGAAGGAGATCCTCCGCAGCCCGTCGTCCACGGAGGCGGAACGGCTCGCCGCCCAGCGGGAGTTGCGCAGGCAGCCGCGCGACGCGAGCGCCACGCGCGTACGCAACCGGGACTCGGTGGACGGGCGCCCGCGCGGGTACTTCCGTACGTTCGGACTGTCACGCGTCAACCTGCGGGGGCAGGCACACTCGGGGTTCCTGCCCGGGGTGCGGAAGTCTTCCTGGTAGGCGTTCCGGCATCGCCCTGGTTGGCGCCTGGCAGGTCATGGCCCGGTGCACAGCGGCCGGCCCGGTGCGTGGCCCGCCGGCCCGGTGCGTGGCTCGCTGGCCCGGTTCGGTGCGATTACGGCCTGGTAGCTTGCTGCTGGTCGTATTGTCCAACCGGTTCACCCCCTGGGGGCTTGCAGTGACTTCGGCGACGTACGCGCGCGATGCGGCGCGCAGGCGGCGGTGCGCGGCCGTGGCCGTGGGGTTGGTGGCCGCGCTCGCGCTCACGGCGTGCACCAGCGACGACTCCGGTGGCTCTGGTGACTCCGCCGACACCGCCGACTCCACGTCCTCCGCCACGCCGACCGCGTCCGGGTCCGGATCCGCGTCCGCGGGCACCGGCGACGCGCCCTCGGTCGCCGGTGAACTGGAGGGCAGCTGGGCCGGCACCACGCAGAAGGGCAAGGTGGTGGCCCTGGTCATCACCGGCGCCCAGGCCGCGCTGTTCTCGACCGACGGCTCCGTGTGCAGCGGCACCGCCGGCGAGTCCGACGGCGACCGCGTGATCAGCCTGAAGTGCACCGACGACAGCGACGGAACCAGCGACCGGGCCTCCGGGACGGTCGACTCCGTGGACACCACCACGCTCAAGGTGACCTGGAAGGGCGCGTTCGGCGAGGAGACGTACACCAAGGCCGAGGGCGGAAAGCTGCCCTCGGGGCTGCCGACGGCGGGCCTGGGACAGTGACGCCGACACCGGCGTAGCAGCACCGAATGACGCTCAACGGGTCGTGGAACTCTCCGGGTTCCGCGGCCCGTCCGGCTTCTCCGGGACGGTGGGGTCGAGGGCCTCGGAGAGTTCGGTGAGTGAGCGGAGCAGCAACCGCGCGGTGGTACGTACGACCGACTTCCCCATGTGACCGGTGGCGTCACCGTCGGACCAGGCGTCGCCTTCGGACCAGTCGGGGCTTTCGAGCACATCGCGGACCGCGTCCCAGGTGGGGACCTTTCCTTCGCGTACCGCGCGGGCACCCTTCTCCGTGGCGGTGCGCAGCGTGTCGGCGAGGACGGCGGCGGCCGGGACCGGCGTGGCGTCCCGTTCCGGGAGGTGCGCCTCCATGAGCAGGGCGGCGCGGCCCAGGTGGGTGAGGGCATCCTCGGCGTCGTCGGCCGCCACGCGGGGCAGGCCGCGCTGCCGGACCGGTTCGCCCTCCGCGCGGGCGACGGCCGCGTGCCAGGCGGCGCGGGCGCTCCGCGCGGCGAGCAACGCCTCACGGACGTCGGGGGCGGTGGCGCCGACGGGTTCGGCGTAGTGCCGGACGACCGCGGCCGCGTAACGGCCCTGGGCGGCCAGCCAGTCGGCGAGCCGGCTGCGCAGCCGCGGGGTCTCCCAGGCCGGATAGACCGCATAGGCGAGCATCGCCAGCAGCCCGCCCAGGAGTGTGAGGACAACACGTTCGGGGACGGTCTGTGTCCACTCCTCGCCACCCATGCCGAGCAGGAACACGACGTACGCGGCGATACAGCCCTGGGCCGCGAACTGGCCGGTGCGCATAAGGAGATACATCAGGGCGGCGCTGGCCACCGCGAGCCCGCCCGCGAGCAGCGTCCCGGAACCGGCCGCCTGGAGAACCCCGGTGGCGACCGCCACCCCGACGAGCGTGCCGGCGAAACGTGCCACCGCGCGGCTGTACGTCTCCGAGAAGTCCGGCCGCATGATCATGACCGATGCCAGGGGGACCCAGTAGCCGTGGCCGAGCGGCAGGGCGGTGCCCAGCAGATAGCCGACGGCGGCGACCGCTGAGACCCGGACGGCATGGCGCCTGACCGGTGAGCCCGCCTTGTGGGCCTCCTCGCGGACGGACCTGAGGGTGAGGGGGACCAGGGCGAGGAGGGTGGGGCGGTGAAGGTGGGAGGGGGATTGCGCGGGGTGTGGAAGTGGCGAGGGCGGGGGCGGGGGCGGGTGATCGTTTCCCCGCTCGCCCCAGCGTGGCCGGCCGCCCGCCTCCGAGTCGGCGACCTCCGCCACGTCGCGGAGGAGGCGGGCCAGACGGGCTGCCGCGCGGTAGGGGGCTCCGTCGAGGAGGGAGCCCGTGTCGGGGGTGCGGAGGGCGGCCACGGCGGCCGGCGGCAGGACGGTGGGTTCGCCGCGCCGGATGGCCCGGGCGGTGGCGTCGAGGACGGTCGCGGCGGCAGCGAGGAGTTCACGGACGCGGTCCCGTTCGCGCCCCTCCGCGGGTACGCCCATCGCCGGGTCGGCGAGCGCGGCGAGGACCGGGCGGATGCGCTCGGCGAGGCCACGGGCGCCGTGCAGTGCGGCCGGGCGGCGGCGGGCCTGGCGCGGGGTGACGGCGGCCGCCCTGCGGGCCTCCATCAGAGGCAGCGCGTCGAAGGGGGCCGACGGGTCCTGCCGGAGCCGGCGCGCGTAGTCGGCCTCGGCGGCCAACGCGTCGGCCAGCGCGTCGCGCTGCGCCCCCCAGCGTCGTACCGGAAGAAGCACGATCAGGGCCGCCTGGACCAGGCCGCCGCCGATCATCGTGCCCGCGTGCACGGCGGCCTGGGCGACGGAGGTCGGCAGGGTGACCGTGACGACCATCATCGCCACGTTGGAGGAGGCGATCAGGCCGGTGGTCGGGCCGGCGGCCCAGCTGAGCCCCGAAACGAAGGTCCAGAGCACCAGCAGGGCCAGGAACAGGGCGAGATGGGAGATGGTGAGATAGCCGAGGAACGTGGAGACGGCGAGGGTCGTACCCGAGGCCAGGGCCAGTTCGGGACGCGGGCGCCAGCTGCGCTGGAAGGTGGCGATGGCCGCCTGGAACGCCCCGAACGCCGAACTCGCCGCCGCCTCCGGACCCAGCGTCCACAGACACACCGCGATGGTGATCGCGAGCCCGGCGGCGCCCCGCGCGGCGAGCAGCGGCTCCAGCCGTTTGCGCTCCACCGCGAGCCCCGAACGCCCGGTCTCCCTCAGCGCCCGGAACCAGCTCATCCGGCCAGCGTAAGCTCCTCGCACATCGTCGTCATCGGCCACCCGTGGGGATCCCGTACATGCGCGCGTATCCGCTTCCGCTCACCGTCGTCGCCCTGGTGGGCACTCTGCTGCTGGGCGCCTGTGACAGTGAGGGCGAGACGGACGGAGCCGGCGCCGGCTCCGCCGCTCCCGGCGGCGCGTGCGGAATCGGTGACGTGAAGATCGAGGCCGGGCCCGCCGCCGAGGCCCCCGCCGCCGGGGACACCGGCAACCTGCCCGTCACACTCACCAACCAGGGCGCGGAATGCGTCCTGGACGGCTTTCCGGGCCTGCGCCTGGAGAGCGGGCAGGACGCCGTCGACGTGCCCGCCGACAAGGCCGCCACGGCCCAGAAGCTGACCCTCGCCAAGGACACCGCCGCGACCTTCACGATCACGTACGTGCGCGGTGAGAAGGGCGGCCCCGGCACCGTCGACGCGACGAACGTGCGGCTCAGCCTGCCGGGCGGAGACGAGTCGACGGACCTGCCCTGGTCGTACGGGCCGGTCGCGGCGGCGGACGGCGGCGCGCCGGACGCGTCGGTGAGCGCGTTCCAGCAGGCGGGCGACTGACCGGGGCGGGGCGTTGGCCTGAGGTGGCCTGAGGTGGCCTGGGGTGACCTGGGGTGACCTGGGGTGGTCCGACGGGCCCGGGTGGGAGCGGTTGGCCTCAAGGCGGCCCGCGATGAGCCGGGTTGGCCTCAAGCGGCCCGCGATGGCCCGGGTGGGCCGGGTGGGCCGGGTGGCCCGGGTGGCCCGGGTTGGTCGGGTCGGTCGGGTCGGTCGGGTCGGGCTCAAGCGGCCAGGATCTGGCTCGGGACGGCCCTGAACGACCCTGAACGATCCTGGATGACCCTGGATGACCCTGAGGTCAGTTCGGGCGGATGCGATGGCGGGATGCGACCTCCGCGCGGTCGGCCGCCCGGGAGCCCTGGGTCCAGCCGGCCTCGTCGGTCACACCGCGCAGCCGGGTCGTGGTCGTCGCCGGGAACATCCGGTCCGTCGTGTCCGTGACCGCCACCTCGCGCGTGGCCAGGACGGGCAGCAGATCCTCGGACACCTGGGTCTCGGCCGCGGCGGCGAGTCGGGCGCCGATGCGATGGGCGTAGGCGGCGAGGAAGGACTGCCGGAAGGTCTTGGTCCGCCTGCGTCCGCCCTTGCGCTGATCGGCCTCCGCCTTGGTCATGGCGCTCGTCGCCTGGACGAGGAGCGACGTGTAGAGCATCTCGACGACCGCGAGATCGGGCTCGAAACCCACGACCGTGGTGAACGCGAAGGGTTCGTTCCACACCGCGCGGCAGTGATTCGCCGTGGAGACCACGTCCAGGAGCACCGCCTTGGCCTGCTCGTACGGTGGCTCCACCCCGATCCGCCACGCGGTGGGCGTGTCGGGAGCCGGCGCCCGCGCGGCGAGCAACGCCTCGTCGACGCTGTACCGGGCCATCAGCTCCTGCGCCTTCGCGCTGAGCGCCTCGGCCTCGTCCGGAAACCCGGTCGCCTCCGCCTTGGCGAGCAGCGCGCGGATCCGCGCGAGCATGCGGGACTCGGTCTTCGAGGCGCTCCTGGAACCGGCCTTCGGCTCGTCGACCGACTCCAGGGTGGGCAGGCGCAGCAGCAGACGGTAGAGCTCCAGGACGGCCGTCGCGTGCGAGAAGCGGTCCGCGCGGGGCGGGGTTTCGGCGGTTTCGGCGGGCAGCTCGGCGAGCTGGGCGGCCCAGCGGGGTCCGCGCGGACGGTCGTCCGGCACCTGCGCGCGGATGACGGCCGCGACGAGACGGGTGTGTACGTCGTCCAGGTCGCGGCGCACCAGGCGTACGACGTCGGCGGGCTGCCAGCCGCGCCGCCAGGCCGCTGCCACGAAGTCCCGGCCCCGCCGGTCCAGTTCGGCGTCCGCGGTGGGGTCGGCCGCGAGGAGGGAGGCGGCGGTGTCGAGGGCGACGTCGTCCGCGCCGGTGTCCGCGGTCACGTACAGGGCGGTCTCGAAGGCACGGTCGACGGTGGTGGGCGTACTCACGGGTCGATCGTGTCATGGGCCGTGTCATGGGCACCGGGGTCCGCCTGCGAGGAAGCGGGCGGCATCCTCGTAGGCCACCGCGCGGGTGTCTCGGTCCGTGAAACTCGGTCGAAGCCGCCTGGTGCCGCTTGCAGCATGGCCCCCATGGTGGACATTCATCTCTATGCGGCGTTCCTGATCGCCGCCTTCGCGCTCTGCGTCACTCCCGGCCCCGACATGATGTTCATCGTGGCCATGGGCGGCCGCGGCGGACCCGTGGCGGGGGTGCTGGCCGCGTGCGGGGTCGCCTCCGCGATGCTCGTGCACGCGGTCGCGGCGGCGCTCGGGCTGTCGGCGCTGTTCTCGACGCTGCCGACGCTCTACCAGGTACTGCGCTGGGCGGGCGTGGCCTATCTGCTGTACCTGGCGGTGAAGGCGTTCCGGGAGCGTGCCGTGCCGGCCGAGGAGACGGCGGCCGGCGGGGCGGGGAAGCGGCAGGCGTTCTGGCAGGGCGCGATCACGAACCTGCTGAACCCCAAGGTGATCCTGTTCTTCGTCGCCTTTCTGCCGCAGTTCGTGGCTCCGGAACTGGGGCGGGTGCCGGGGCAGTTCCTGCTACTGGGCGTGACGCTCGTGGTGATGGGGCTCCTGGTGGACGGTTTCATCGGCCTCGCGTCCGGGCGTCTGGCGGCCTTCCTGCGACGCAGTGAGCGGGTGAACCGATGGCTGAACATCGTCTCCGGGACGGTGTTCGCGGGACTGGCGCTGCGGCTGGCGGCGTCGTCGCCGAAGTAGCCGAGGGAGCCAAGGGAGCCGAAGCGGGGGCCGCCGTAGACCGGCGAGAGATGTCAACCATCGGTTGACACCACCAGGGGGGCAACCTACGGTTGACACATGTCGACGAACCCCATCGCATCGTCCGTACGTCTCGACGACCTCATCGTGGCCATCAAGAAAGTCCACCCCGAACCCCTCGACCAACTCCAGGACGCCGTCATCGCCGGGGAACACCTGGGCGACGTGGCCGACCACCTGATCGGGCACTTCGTGGACCAGGCCCGGCGTTCCGGCGCCTCCTGGAGCGACATCGGCAAGAGCATGGGCGTCACACGGCAGGCCGCGCAGAAGCGGTTCGTGCCGAAGGAGTCCGTGGATCTCGACGTGAGCCAGGGCTTCAGCCGCTACACGCCCCGCGCGCGGAACACCGTGGTGGCGGCGCACAACGAGGCGCTGGCCGCGCGGAACACCGAGGGCCGTCCCGAGCACCTGGTCCTCGGCCTGCTCGCCGAGCCGGAGGGCCTCGCGGCGAGGGCGATCCTCGCGCAGGACGTCCTCCTCGACACCGTACGGCAGGCCGCGACGGCCACGCTGCCGCCGGCCGCCGAGGAGGTCCCGGAGCTGATCCCGTACGCCCCGGACGCCAAGAAGGTCCTCGAACTCACCTTCCGCGAGGCCCTGCGCCTCGGCCACAACTACATCGGCACCGAGCACATCCTCCTCGCCCTGCTGGAGTTCGAGAACGGCCGGGGAGTCCTGTCCGGCCTCGGCATCACCAAGGCGAGGTCGGAGGAGTACCTGGTCGGACTGCTGTCGCAGTTGCGGGAGGCCCCGGGGGACGGGGCCGAGCAGCAGGGCGGCCCCCGGCACGACGGTCCTGAGCAGGACGGTCCTGAGCAGGACGGTCCTCGGCAGTCCGGGTGACGGAAAAGGGGCGTTGTCAGACCCCGGTGTCACACTCGCAGCATGGTCGATCGGTGGGCGCTCGCTCCGGTCGAGGGAGGCGGCGTGGAGGTCGCACCCCTCGGCCCGGACGGGCTGCCCGCCGGGCCGCCGCAGCGGGAGGCGGACCTGGCGGAGGCCGTGCGGGGACGGCCCGAGGTGGTGCGGTGGGTGTGGCGGTCCACCGCGGAGGTCTATCCGCGCCTGCTCGCCACGGGGGTGCGAGTAGAGCGGTGCTACGACATCGAGGACGCCGAGACCCTCCTCCTCGGCCACGAGGGCCGGCACGGAGAGCCCCACTCCGCGGCCGCCGCCCTGGCCCGGCTGCGCGGCGGCCCGGTACCGCCGGACCCACCGCAGCGCGCGGCCGAACCGGGCGCGCAGTCCCCGCTGTTCGAGCCCGAGTCCACCCGGCTGCCGCTCACCGACCTCCTCGCGGTCTACGCCGAGCAGCAGCGCCGGCACGCGCGTGCCGAGCAGCCCGACCGG
This sequence comes from Streptomyces sp. NPDC088387, assembly GCF_044753385.1. Lineage (NCBI taxonomy): Bacteria > Bacillati > Actinomycetota > Actinomycetes > Kitasatosporales > Streptomycetaceae > Streptomyces > Streptomyces sp. NPDC088387. The sequence continues at coordinate 655,268 of NZ_JBIVNC010000003.1, read as the reverse complement.
ATGCGCCTGCTGACGGCCGCCGAGTCGGCCGGGATGCTGGTGGCGGCGGAGATGAACGCCGCGGGGCTGCCGTGGCGGGCGGACGTCCACCGGAACGTACTGCACGAACTCCTCGGCGAGCGGTATGCCGGCGGCGGTGAGCCGCGCCGGCTCGCGGAGCTCGCGGACGAGATCTCCACCGCGTTCGGCCGCCGGGTCCGGCCCGACCTGCCCGCGGACGTCATCAAGGCCTTCTCGCACGCCGGGATCAAGATCAGCTCGACGCGCCGCTGGGAGATCGAGTCCATCGACCACCCGGCGGTGAAGCCGCTGGTCGAGTACAAGAAGCTGTACCGCATCTGGGTCGCGCACGGCTGGTCCTGGTTGCAGGACTGGGTGCGCGAGGGGCGGTTCCGGCCGGAGTTCCTCGCGGGCGGGACGGTCACCGGCCGCTGGGTCACCAACGGCGGGGGCGGGCTTCAGATCCCCAAGGTGATCCGGCGGGCCGTCGTCGCCGACCCGGGCTGGCGGCTGGTCGTGGCCGACGCCGACCAGATGGAGCCGCGGGTGCTGGCCGCGATCTCCCGCGACCCCGGGCTGATGGAGGTCGCGGGCCGCGCGACCGACCTCTACCAGTCGGTCTCCGACCGCGCCTTCTCCGGCGACCGCGACCAGGCCAAGGTCGCCGTGCTCGGCGCGATCTACGGCCAGACCTCCGGCGACGGCCTCAAGAACCTCGCCGCGCTCAGACGCCGCTTCCCCCGGGCGGTCGCCTACGTGGACGACGCGGCCCGCGAGGGGGAGGAGGGGCGGTTGGTGCGCACCTGGCTGGGGCGGACCTGTCCACCTGCGGCCGGCTCGTCGGCGGACGACGCGGGCGAGGAGGGCGGGATGCCGCAGGAGGAGGCGGGCGGTGGTGAGGGGACCGGCGCTCAGGACTGGGTGCCGGGTTACGCGTCGAGCAACTCGCGCGCCCGCGGCCGCTTCGCCCGCAACTTCGTGGTGCAGGGCAGCGCGGCCGACTGGACCCTGCTGCTGCTCGCCGCGCTGCGCCGCGCCTGCTCCGGGCTCGCCGCCGAACTGGTCTTCTTCCAGCACGACGAGGTGATCGTGCACTGCCCGGAGGAGGAGGCGCAGACGGTCGTAGCGGCGATCCGGGAGGCGTCGGAGCTGGCGGGACGACTGACGTTCGGGGAGACGCCGGTGCGGTTTCCGTTCACCACGGCGGTGGTGGAGTGCTACGGCGATGCGAAGTGAGGAGGCGGTATGTCGTGTCGGGGCTGTGCGGGTACGTCAGCGCTGCGCCCGCTCGTCATGACCGAGGCCGCATGTCACGACCGTCCCCCGCGCCCGGCTTCCCTCCGCCGTGACAGCAGGGACTCGACGAACACCAGGAGCCCCACGACGAGTACGGTCACGGCGATCACCCGCAGGGCGGCCTGTGTGCCGGAGACGAACGCGGTGATGACGTCGTGCGAGCGGGCCGCGGGCGTCGCGGCGAGCGCCTGGGCCACGGTGTGCGGATCATGGTCGGCGCGGATGTCCGCGGGAAGCGCGTCGACGAACCGCGCGGTGAGCACCGTACCCATGACGGCGACGCCGAGCGCGCTGCCGAACTCCCGTGTGGTGGCCTGGAGTCCGGCGCCGACTCCGGCCTGCGCCGGCGGCAGCGACCCGGCTATCGCGCCGGAGAGCGTCGGCAGCGCGAGGGTCACACCGACCCCGGTGACGAGAAGCCAGGCCGCGTATCCGACGTACGGCGTCTGCGCGTCGGTCGTGGACAGTCCGAGGAGTCCGCAGCCGACGAAGGCGAAGGCCAGCGCGATGGTGGCGTTGAGCCCGACGCGCCGCGCCAGATGCCCGACGTGCCGGGCGCCGAGGATGATCGGGACGGTCACCGGAATGATCCCGAGTCCGGTCCGGAGAACGCCGAATCCCTTGCCGTACTGGAGAAACGAGGCGTTGACGTAGAACAGCGCGAACATCCCGAAGAAGACGGCCGTCATACCGAGGGAGGCGCTGCGCAGCGCCGGGAGGCGGAAGAGACGGGGGTCGAGCAGCGGGTGTTCGACCTTCAGCTCGACAAGCGTCCACACCGTGAACAGCACGGCGGAGCAGGCGAATCCGCCGATGACGATCGCGCTTCCCCAGCCCCGCTCCGGACCTTCGACGATGCCGATCAGCAGGGCGAGCGAGGCCGCGACGAGCAACAGGGTGCCGAGCGGGTCGAGTCCGCGGTTGTGACGCGCGGACACGGGGGCGACGCGCGCGACCAGTACGGCCAGCAGCAGCGCGACCGGCACCGCGGCGGCGAACAGCACACGCCAGGATCCGCCCGCCAGCAGCGCACCGCCGCCGACGTTGCCGGCGACACCTCCGATGCCGGTCATCGACGCCCATATAGCGATGGTCGGACCCTTGCGTTCGGCGGGCACGGCGTGCAGCAGAACGGCCAGTGTGTTGGGCAGTACGGCGGCGGCGCCGACGCCGGTGATCGCCCGGCCGGCGAGCAGCAGCGCGAGGTTCGGGGCCGTGGCGGACAACAGGGCGCCCGTCGCGAACAGCCCCAGTCCGGCGAGCAGTACGCCCTTGTGCCCGAAGCGGTCGCCCGCGGCGCCGCCGGGAATGACGAGGCAGGCAAAGAAGATCACGTAGGTGTCGACGATCCAGACCATCACCGACGCGGACGGATGCCATTCGCTCGCCGCGAGCATCGGAATGGCGAGATTGACGGCGGCGACCATGCCGACGACGAGCACGACTCCGGCACACATGACCCAGAGCAGGCCGCGCAGCGCACGGGGAGGGAGGGATACAGGTGACGGGGTGGACGGAGGGGACTCACGGCCCGAGTCCGACGGAGTCGGCCGACGGGCACGAACAGGAACGTTGGGTGATGCCATGCCCACGAAAGTAGGGAGAAGGGCACCCATCGCGCCACGCAACTTAGGCAATAGTCAATTGCGTACGATGCAAATATGCCCACGCGCTCCGACGGCTCGAACCACCGGGATAGCACTCGTCGCTCCGACCACCTGGACCTGAATCTGCTGCGTGTGTTCGACGCACTGCTCCAGGAGGGGAGCGTCACGGACGCGGCCGAGCGGCTGCATCTGTCCATCCCGGCGACGAGCAGGGCGCTGGGCCGGCTGCGGCGGGCGATGGGCGACCCGATCCTCGTACGAGCCGGTCGCGGAATGGCCCCCACGCCGTTCGCGCTGCGGACCGCTCCGCGGATCCGTTCGCTGCTCGACGAGGCGGCGGCGCTGATCAGCGCGGATCGCGAGATCGCGATCGGTGAGCTGAAGCGCACGTTCACGATCCGTATCAACGACGGCATCGCGGCGACTCTGGTGACGGCGGTGGTCGAGGCGACGGCGGCGGTCGCGCCGGGCGTGGCGCTGCGCTTCGTCGAACAGGGCAGCGAGAGCGTCGAGGCCCTGCGGGACGGCTCGGTCGATCTGGACATCGGCGCGCGGGACATGGCGGCGTCCGACATCCACACGACGATCCTCTACCACGAACGCCTGGTGGGTATCGTCCGCGCGGACCACCCGCTGGGCCGCCGCCCGACGCTGGCCCAACTGTGCCGCCATCCCCACGTCTCGGCGTCCCGCCGGGGCCGGATGCGCGGCCCGCTCGACGACGTGCTCGACGCGGCGGGCCTGCAACGCCATGTCGCCGCCGTGGTCCCCACGTTCGCGGTGGCCACGCTCCTCGTCACGTCGAGCCAGTACATCGGCCTGGTCCCCCAACGCCTGGCCGAACAGCACAGCGCGTCCCTCGGAATCCGCTGGTTCCCCATCCCCGCCGACCTCCCCAAGGTCGATGTACGCCTCCAATGGCACACCCGACTGGAAGCGGACCCGGCGCAGCGGTGGCTGAGGGAGACGATTCGGGGGGCGATGGGGTGAGGGCGGGGGAGAACGCCGGGTCACCCGGCGTTCGGCCGTCCGCCGAGGGCGTTCGGTGGTCAGGCGGACGTCGTGACCGTATCCAGCCAGGAGCGGGTGGCCTCCGGGGACTTGATGGTGTCCCACATCGCGGCCGGGTGGTTGAAGTTGGGGATGAAGGCGTGGGCGACGCGGGGGTCGGCGGTGGCGGCGGCGAGCAGGCCGTTGAGGTGCTCGGGGGGCGGTCCGAGGTGCATGTTGGACCAGGCGACGACCGGTTCCGCGAGCCGCCACAGCCGCTCGGCCACCTGTTCGGCGAAGCCCGCGTCGAACGGTCCGCCGGCCACGATGAGTTCGGCCATCTCGAAGGCGCAGGCCGAGCCGAGGTTCGCGCCCTGCCCGGTCAGCGGGTCGTTGAGCACCCAGGCATCCCCCAGGGCCAGCGCCACCCGGCCGGAGGGCAGCGTGGTCCAGCCCTGACGGACCGTCGGGGTGATACCGCCCTGGATCACGTCACCGGGGCGGCGGATCGCGAACTCGCCGTCCGTGATCCGCTCCCGCAGCTCGGGCGCGTGGACCGTGAGCAGCCCCAGCAGGGTCTTCTCGAAGCCCGCCGGGTCCGCCATGTGGTCGTAGGAGGCCAGTTGTTCGAACGGGCTGCCGGGCAGGGCCTCCACGACCATGCCGTGCACGGGCCCGTCGGAGGTGACGAGCCGGGTGGAGAAGACCTCCCCCACCTCGGTGACCTGGAAGTGGACGAAGCTCGGGTCGACGGACGCTATGCCGTGGAACAGGCCTGCGGTGAGCGCTCGTTGGGGCACGGTGTACGGCGAGCGGTCCGGGTCGCGGGGGAACAGTCCCGTGGTCGCGGCACGGCCGCTCGCCGCCACCACCAGGTCGTGGTCGCGGGAGACCCGGTCGATCTCCGCCACCTCCGGACGCAGCACCTCGACGCGGCCGCCCCGCTCCAGGTAGTCGGCGGTGAGGCGGGGCAGGTAGATGCGCAGGTCGACACCGCTCGCGGGCTCGTCGAAATCACCGTAGAAGCCGACGCCCGAACCGGCGGGGCCCACGAAGTTCACGCCGCGGACCTGGTTGTCCGGTCCGTCCCAGTGGGCGACGCCCAGCTCGCGCTCCCGCTGCCGCGTGCGTCCGAACCACACCGGAAGACTCAGCGGACGGCCCGCGGCGACCTCCTCGGCGCTGCGCTCCGCGTACACCGTTGTGGTCAGTCCGGCCTGCTGCAACCGCAGAGCGAGATGCAGACCCGAGATGCCTGCTCCGACGATGGCGATGTCCGGCATGGGGCTCCTTCGTGATCGGGTGGGCGGGCGAGGGGCCCGGCAGGCGGCAAGTCGGGCAGACAGGGCAGGCGCGGGCAGTTCGGGAGTACGGCCCGCCGGGCATCGCCCAACAAGCCTCTGACCCGGACAAGTTGGACGTCCCCCACGTCGAAAGTATGCCCCTCACCACTGACAACGCGCCGCGCCGAGCCCCTCGGAAGGCCCCACACCGGCGAGTGAACGGCTCGAATCGATTGGTGGGTGGCGTGGTCTCAGCGGTATGTGTGGTGAACGAGAGCCCCGTCCAAGTCGGTTGAACCGCACAGACACCACGGCCATGCCCGTCGAACCGCACAGACACCACGGCCATGCCCATCGAGCCGCACCGGCACCACGGCCAAGTCCGTTGAACCGCACAGGCACCACGGCCGTCATGAGCTGCTCCGGCCCCGAGGGAACTCGCCCGGCGCGAACGGCGAAGGAGAGATGTAAGCCCAAACCTTCGAAGCGTTCCCCAGGACGAGAGGAGCCCCGATGACCGTCGAGCCAGGCGTCCGCACCGGAGCGGAGAGAGATGCCTCGGTCATTGCACGGTCCCGGGACGAGCCCGAGGTGTTCGCCGTGCTGTTCGACCGGCACGCGGACGCGGTACACCGTTATCTGGCCCGCAGGCTCGGCGGCGAGTCCGCCGACGACCTCGTGGCCGAGACCTTCACCACCGCTTTCCAGCAGCGGCACCGGTACGACCCCGCGCGGGCCACGGGTGGCGACGCCCGGCCCTGGTTGTTCGGCATAGCGACCAACCTGGTCGGCCGGCACCGACGGGCCGAGGCCCGCCGGTTCAAGGCCATGGCCCGGGTACCGGCTCCCGCCGACCACGAGGAGCCGCTGGCCGACCGGGCCACGGCCCGCGTGGGGGCACGGGCCGTACGCCACGAACTGGCGGCGGCGCTGGCCGCACTGCCCGCGCGCCACCGGGACGTGCTGTTGCTGGTGGCATGGGGAGGTCTCGGTTACGAGGAGGTGGCCCAGGCCCTCGGTGTCCCGATCGGTACGGTCAGATCACGGCTGCACCGGGCTCGCAGCAAGCTGCGCGAAGCGTTGGGCGGATCCGATCCGACAACACTGCGAGAGGCACCCGGCCATGAATGACGAACTGGAACTCCTGCGGGAGTGGGAAGCGGACGCGGCCCCGCTCACCGAGACGGCGCGGGCACAGGCCCGCCACCGGCTCCTCAACACGATGGCGCGCACGAACCAGCACCCCGCCGCCCCCTCACCGAGCCGCCGCCACGCACTGCGTATGGCGACGGCCGCGGCGGTCGCCGTGGCCGTCACCGGTACCGCGGTACTGATCACCGCGGACGACGACGGTCGCACCGGCAGGACGGAGGCGAACGCGCCCCGGATGAGCAACGTCGCCGCCGCGACGGTGCTGAACGGGGCGGCGGCGTGGGAGAGCCGGCACGAGAAGCCGGTGGTGCCGCGCGACGACCAGTTCATCTACTCGAAGCGCGTCACCACGGTGACGGACCGAGAGACCGGCAAGGTCACGACCTATGTGGACGAGAGCTGGAACTCGGTGGACGGCTCCCAGCGGTCCATCGGCTCGGAGCTCGACACCGAGGTCTGGCAGGAGAACGCGGGGAAGAGCCAGCGTGTGTGGCCACCTCAGAAGTGGAGCGAGCTGAAAAGGCTGCCCACCGACCCGGAGAAACTCATCTCGGCCATAGTCGACGCGGGCCAGTCACCCCACAAGCCGATCGACGACTACACCGCGGAGACGTGGGACAACACCTACGTCATGCTCAGCCTCCTCCTGCAACGGCCCCTGCTGCCCGAAGGACTGCGTCCCGCCGCGTACGAGGCGCTGGCCATGGTCCCGGGGGTCAAGGCCACCCCGGGCATGAAGGACTCCGCCGGCCGCGCCGGGGTGGGCATCTCCCTCCCCACACGGAAGTGGCACAAGGACAGGTACTTCATCTTCGACGCGAAGTCCTACGAGTTCCTGGGTTTCCGGAACGAGCGGACCAGCGGGAAGACGACGTACATCCAGCTGTCACACGTGGCGGACTGGGCCATCGTCGACCGCGCGAGGCAGCGCCCTTAGCCATCCCGCGAAGCGTCGGCGACATCCCCCGAAGCCTCGACGACAGACCCCTGAGCTGTGCTTCTGCGCGGTTCAGGGGCTGAGGGACCGGATGATCCGCTCCGGCAGGACGCGTACGGCCTCGTCCAGTTCGACGTCGTCGATGCCGGACAGCCAGCGGCGTGCGGTGGCCACGACGGGCCCCATGGCCAGTGCTTCGACGAGGGGCACGGGCAGTGGTGCCAGTTCGCCCGAGTCGATGTGCTGCTGCACCCAGGCGGCCAGCGGCGACAGCCTGGCCTCCTGAGCATCGCGAAGCTGTTTGGCCTGTGCCATTCCGAGCCGGTCGGCGTAGGAGGAGTGCAGCAGCCGCGCGGCGTCCGGGTGCTCCTGGATGAACGCCAGATAGGTCCGTACGAGAGCACGAATGCCGTTCGCGGCCGTACGGGAGGACCCCACGGTCCTCGCCAGCTCGTCCAGGAGCCGCCCGAGCCAGCGCTGGAGGAGGACGTCCATGAGGCCGTCGACGCTGCCGAAGTGGTGGTACAGGCTTCCCAGGCTGACGCCGCTGGCCCGGGTGAGGGCGCTGACGGTCACCCCCTGCTCGCCGGACTCGGCGTACACCTGGAGTGCGGCGTCCAGCAGGCGGTCGGCGGTCTCCTCGCCACGTTGTTGCTTGGGGCTCATGGTGACCACCAGGGTAGAGGCAGAGGGAACTATAATGATTTTCTAGAAAGATCTTCCAATCGCGTGGGCTGATGGTCCACACTGAACCCGTAACCGGACCGGCGTCCGCATGTGGACGGGCCGGACAGGCAGGACGGGAGAGCGCACGGACCGGCATGGGCCCGGCCGCGCCGGGCCCGAAACCGGGGAGATCGTGGACGGGGCAGACGGGTTCGACCTCTCGGGCAGTGGCGCGGAGCCGCTGCGCGCGCAGGATCCACGGCGGATCGGATCGATCCCGCTGGTGGGCCGCCTGGGAGTGGGCGGCATGGGGCGGGTCTACCTCGGAATCGCCGACGGGCGGTTTGCCGCCGTGAAGCAGATGCTGGCGTCCGTCGTCGCCGAGGACCAGGGCTTCGTACGCCGCTTCGGCCAGGAGATGGACAACCTCGCGCGCCTGACCCCCCGGGCCACCGCACCCCTGCTCGCGAGCGACCGCACCGCCGAACCACCGTGGTTCGCCACCGGGTACGTCCCCGGAGTCACCCTGTCCGAGGCGGTCGAGCGCGACGGGGGCGGACTGGACGGCGCCGCCCTGTGGCGGCTGCTGCGGGAGACCGCGATGTGCCTGGACGCCGTGCACACGCTGGACATGGTGCACCGCGACCTCAAACCGTCGAACGTGATGCTGACGCTCGACGGCGTCACGCTCATCGACTTCGGGATCGCCCGCGCCGCCGAACAGAGCAGGCTGACCCGGACGGGACTCGTCGTCGGCACCCCCGCCTACATGTCGCCCGAGCAGGCGACCGGCGGCAGCCGCCTGACCGGCGCGTCCGACGTGTTCGCCCTGGGTCTGCTGGTCGCGTACGCGGCGAGTGGCCGCTGGCCGTTCGGAGACGGTGCCGAGGGCAGCCCGCTCTACCGCATCGTCCACGACGAGCCGGACCTGGCACCGGTCCGGGAGCGCGACGCCCGGCTCGCCGACATCGTCGCGGGCTGCCTGGACAAGGACCCGGAGGGCCGCCCCACCGCGGCGGAACTGGTCGCGGCCACCGGAGAACACGGCCCGTCGGTGCCCCTCGCATGGCCACAGCCGGTCACGGACGTACTGGTCGAACGGGCATCGTTCGCGGCAAGGGTGCCGAAGACCCCCGAGCCCCACCCGCCGGCGGCACCGACGCCTTCAGCGAGGCCCCCGATCGCCTCACCCCCACCCGCGGCCCCGCCCATGGGCGGCGACGAACCCGCAGCACGCCCGGGTTCCGGTTCCTCCCGCCCGCCGGGACGGGAACGGCGCCGCACCCGGATCGCGCTGGTCGCCGTCCCCATCGTCCTGATCGCGGGCGGAACGACGCTGGCCACCCGCCTCCTCCCGTACGACGCCGGCCAGGACCGGGCCGACGGCGCACCGCCCGCCACCTCATCCGCGGCTCCGGCCGGCCCCGCCCACTCACCGGCCCCGGCCGCGTCCAAGTCGGCCCGGGAGAACCCCAGATCCCCGGACGGCAAGGACAGGGGAACGACCCCTCCGAGCGGCGGCACGGCCAACGCCGGTGTGGCCGGCGGCGGTTCGGAGTCGGGCACACAGGTCACATCCGGCGGCAGCGGCGGCTCCGGCACAGCCGACGGCAGCGCATCGGGCTCCGACTCGTCCGCTTCCGGCGGCTCGGGCGCGTCCGGATCGGCCGGTTCGAACAGTTCAGGCGGCTCGGGCGGCTCAGGCGGTTCGGGCGAATCATCCGGTTCGGGCTTACCGGGCGGAGACCCGCCTCCGCAGCCCTCCTCCGGCACGTTCCGCTTGAAGAACGCCGACAACGGCAACTGCCTGATCCCGGTGTACGGATCAGCGGACGACGGCAGCTGCGCGGAAACGAGCGCGTCCTGGAAGACCGTGAGCGCGGAGAACAACGGCTTCACGGTCGTCAACAAGGAGTCCGGCCGATGCCTGGTGGCCAACATGCTGGGCCAGGCGGTCTTCGTCGGCGACTGCACCCAGGGCACCGCCCGCCTCTGGCGCTGGGGCTCGGGCGGCACGTTGACGAGCGTCGCCAACGGCGGCTGCCTCGACCTGGCCCATGGCGGCGGCGTTTCGGCCAACCGGTGCACGCCGGGACAGGCGTCCCAGAACTGGCGGCGGACGTAGAACCCGGCGGCGAGCAAGCCGAGGACCGTCGAGTTCCGCCCCCGCCACACCCTCCAAAAAAGCAAAAGCCCCAGGTCACGGCGAGTGAGAATCCTGGGGCTTCCACAGAGCCGCCTTCGGGATTCGAACCCGAGACCTACGCATTACGAGTGCGTTGCTCTGGCCATCTGAGCTAAGGCGGCGCGCTGTCCACACCATGGTGCGATCAGCAACGCCGGTAAGTCTACACAGTTTCGAGGTGTGCTCCGAACCAGCCCCGGGCGTGCAGGGCCCGGGGCCGACGGGGCTGTCGCCGACTGCTATGAGCAGCGCTTTTTGTCCGTGGGCGGGGTGCCGCGGAGCAGGTAGGCGTCGATCGTACGGTCGATGCAGGCGCTGCCACGACCGTACGCCGTGTGGCCGTCGCCGTCGTACGTCAGCAGGCGGGCGGACGAGAGCTGGCCGGACAGGGACTGGGCCCAGCGGTACGGGGTCGCCGGGTCACGGGTGGTGCCGACGACCACGATCGGCGCCGCGCCGTCGGCCTCGATGCGGTGGGGCTCGCCGGTCGCCGCGACCGGCCAGTACGCGCAGTTCAGGGCGGACCACGCGAAGCCCTCGCCGAAGACCGGGGACGCCTTCTCGAAGGCCGGGAGCGCTTCGCTCACCTGCTCCGGGGTGTCGAACGCCGCCGGGAGGTCCAGACAGTTCACGGCCGTGTTGGCGAACATCAGGTTCGTGTAGCGGCCGTCCGCCTCACGCTCGTAGTAGCTGTCGGACAGGACCAGCAGCCCGGCCCCGTCGTTCTCCCGCATCGCCGACGTGAGGGATTCGCGCAGCTGCGGCCACGCGCTCTCGTCGTACATGGCCGCGATCACGCCCGTCGTCGCCAGCGACTCGGTCAGACGCCGGCCGTCCGCGTCGCCGGCCGGGACGGGCCGGGCGTCGAGCCTGGCGAAGAAACCCTTGAGGTTACGGCCCACCTGCTCGGGCTTGGTGCCCTTGCCGCCGAGCGAGCAGTCCGACTGCCGGACGCAGTCCTTCGCGAACGCCCGGAACGCCGTCTCGAACCCCGCCGTCTGGTCCAGGTTCAGCCGCCGCGCGGGCAGCGACGGGTCCATCGCGCCGTCCAGCACCAGCCGGCCCGACCGCTCCGGGAACAGCCCGGCGTACGTCGCCCCGAGGAACGTCCCGTACGACGCCCCCACGTAGTTCAGCTTCTTGTCGCCCAGCACCGCCCTCAGGATGTCCATGTCCCGCGCCGCCTCGACCGTCGAGACATGCCGCAGCAGCCTCGGCGACTGGGCACCGCAGCCCTCCGCGTACTTCTTGTACGACGCGACCAGCGCGTCCCTCTCCTTCTTGTCGTCCGGCGTCACGTCCGTCTGCGTGTAGCGGTCCATCTCCCGTCCGCTCAGACACTCGACGGGCTCACTGCGGGCCACTCCGCGCGGGTCGACCGCGACCATGTCGTAGCGGGCCCGGATCTCCGCCGGGTAGCCGACACCGGCGTACGACTGGAGGTAGTCCACCGCCGAGCCGCCCGGCCCGCCCGGGTTCACCAGCAGCGAGCCCAGCTTCGCGCCCGGTCCCGTCGCCTTCTTGCGGGCGACGGCGAGGCGGACCTCGCTCCCGTCGGGGGCCGCGTAGTCCAGCGGTGCGCGCAGCGTGGCGCACTGGAAACCGGGGACACCGCAGGAACGCCACGACAGCTTCTGCCCGTAGTACGGCGCCAGGGCCTTGGGCGTGGCCTGCGGCAACGCGGCCAGCGCCGCGTCCGCCGCCGACGAGGACGAACCCGTCGCACTCCCCGAGGAACACGCCGAGACGAGCAGCGCGAGGGAGGCGAGGAGGGTGGCGGCAGTTCGGGAACCGCGGTGAGAGCGCCTTGTGTGCATCCTGCGAGCGTAACTCTGCGCGATCGCTTGGATGCTCTGCGCGCACGGTACCGCCACGGATGAGGTACGTCGTCAACGCCGGAAGCCAGAGGGAGGGGGCGACTGCCCAGGTGGAGACCGGCGGCCCGTCTCCTCCTCGGCCCGATGCAAGCCCGGGGTCAGCCCGCCCGAGGTCAGGCCGGTATCAGCCCGGCGTCAGCCCGCTCTCAGCGCCATCGTCATCGCCTCCACCGCGAGCAAGGGCGCCACATTGCGGTCGAGCGCGTCGCGGCAGGCACCGATCGCCTCGATCCGGCGCAGCGTGGCCTCGGGTGTGCCGGCCCGGACTAGGCGCTCCAGCGTGTCCTCCGCGTCCGCGTTGGCGATGGCCACGCGCGAGCCCAGCTGGAGGGCGAGCACGTCCCGGTAGAGGCTGGTCAGATCCGTCAACGCGACATCCAGGCTGTCCCGCTGGGTCCGGGTCCTGCGCCGCTTCTGCCGGTCCTCCAACTCCTTGACCACACCCGCCGTACCGCGCGGCATCCGTCCGCCCTCGGACGCGCCCAGCGCCGCCTTCAGCTCGTCGGTCTCCTTGCCGTCCGTCTCCTCCGCGAGCTGCTTGGCGTCCTCGCTCGCCGCGTCGACCAGCTCCTGCGCGGCCTTGAGGCAGCCGCCGATGTCCTCGACCCGCAGGGGCAGCTTGAGAACGGTGGCGCGGCGCTCGCGCGCGGCCGGGTCCGTGGCGAGGCGACGGGCCCGGTCGACGTGCCCCTGCGTCGCACGTGCCGCCGCGGCGGCGACCGCCGGCTCGATACCCTCGCGCCGGACCAGCATGTCGGCGACGGCGTCCACCGACGGCGTACTCAGGTTCAGGTGGCGGCAGCGGGAGCGGATCGTGGGCAGCACGTCCTCCAGCGATGCCGCGCACAGCAGCCAGACCGTACGCGGGGCCGGTTCCTCCACCGCCTTGAGGACCGCGTTGGCCGACTTCTCGTTCAGCCGCTCGGCGTCCGCGACGAGGATGACCTGCCAACGGCCGGTCGCCGGTGACGTGAACGACTTCCGGACCGTGTCACGCATGTCGTCGGCCAGGATCTGCGCACCCACGGCGGCGACCGTCGTGACATCGGCGTGCGTCCCGACCAGCGCCGTGTGACAGCCGTCGCAGAAACCGCAGCCGGGCGAACCGCCCAGCGCCCGGTCCGGGCTCACACACTGCAAGGCCGCGGCGAAGGCCCTCGCCGTCTGCACCCGCCCCGCGCCCGGGGGGCCCGTGAACAACCACGCGTGCGTCATCTTCGACGCCTCCGGCAGCGGTGTGCCCGCGGTCACCGCGGTGACCAGGGCGTCGGCGTCCCGCGCGGCCGCGTCGAGCTGCGCGCTCACCCGCTCCTGCCCCACCAGGTCGTCCCACACGGTCATGGGTCACACCCCCGCCATCTCGTCCCACCGGCCACGTCGGCCAGGTCTCGCCGTCCGGTTCTCCCCGTCCGGTTCTCGCCGTCCGGGTTCCATTGTGCGGGTGGGCACTGACAACGACCGCCACGACCGGCTCCGCCGAGCCGAGTCAGACATGCGGGGGGGCACAAACCGGCCCAGCCCCACCATCCGCCGTGTCAGCCCCGACGACCCCGCCCGGACCCCGACCCGGGCCCATGCCCACGGCCCCGGTCGTCACCGAACTCGTCGTCGTCATCCCGCGGACCGAGCAACTCGTCCGCCAGCGTCGGCAGATCGTCCAGCGGAGTCTCCTCGGCCCAGTCGGAACGCGGCCTGCGTCGCCGCGGCTCCTCCGCCCCGACCTGCGGCATCTCCCGCGTACGGTCCATACCGTCCTCCGGCCGCGACTCCTCCCGGAAGAACCCCGGCGGCACCCGATCCGCCGGGTCACCCTGATCCGCGGACCCGGCAGGGGTCTCCCCGCCCGCGCGGTTGTCCTCCCGCACCGGCGGGAGTACGGCGGTCTCGTCCGCCGCCCCCGGCACGACCGGCGGCAACACAGCCGTCTCATCGGCCGCACCCGGCACCACAGCAGGCAGCACAGCCGTCTCGTCCGCCGCCCCCGGCACCACGGGACGCAACACCGTCGTCTCGTCCCCGGCCCCGGCCGGCGCAGGCGGCTGCGGCAGCTCCGCGGTCACGTCATTGTCCGCACCCCGCCCAGGCACCCTGGGCCCATCAGTCGCCCCGGACCCGTCAGCCGCCCCGGACACCCCGGACACCCCGGGCTTCCCGGCCGCACCCTCAGCCGTACCCGAGGCCTCCGCCCCCCCGGCCCCACCGGACGAGCCCGAAGCACGGGAACCACCGGAAGTACTGGAAGCGGTGGAAGCGGTGGAAGCACCCGAGGAACCCGAACCCCCCGAGGAATCCGCGCCCCTCCGCGAGTCCGACGCACCCGAAGATTCCGAACCCCCCGACGACCCCGGCGCCCCCGACCCCCCAGGCGAAACCACCGGCGTAGCCACAGTCGCCGCCTCCGCCCCCGAAACCGGCGGTGTCGCCGGCCGGCGTGGGCCCGCCGCCGCTGCCGCCGCGGCCTCTTCCGCCGCGCGGCGGGCCTGCTCGGCGCGGAGCAGCGCCTCCTCGGCCTTCTGCTGCTTCTCCAGGCGCCGGGCCTCGGCCTCCGCGCGGAGCCGGGCCTCTTCCTCGGCCTGCTTGCGGCGCCGGTCCTCCTCCGCCTTGCGGCGGGCCTCCTCCTCGGCGCGGGCGCGCTCCTCGGCGAGCAGCCGGACGCGCTCCTCCTCGGCACGGCGGGCGGCCTCCTCGGCACGCTGGCGGGCCTCCTCCGCCTGCCGTTCGGCCTCGCGCCGCTGCGCCTCCTCCAGCTCGCGCCGCTTGCGCTCCTCCTCTTCGAGACGCAGCCGCTCCAGCTGTGCCTGGCGCTCGCGCTCCAGGCGTTCCTCCTCGGCCTTGCGGGCGGCCTCTTCCTCGGCCTTGCGGCGGGCCTCTTCCTCCGCCTTCCTGCGCGCTTCCTCCTGGGCCCGGATCTCGGCCTCGGAGAGCGGCAGCAGCTGGTCGAGCCGGGCCCGGATCACCGTGGTGACCGACTCGGCCTCCTGTCCGGCGTCCACGACCAGGTAACGGCCGGGATCGGCGGCGGCCAGCGTCAGGAAACCCGACCGCACGCGCGTGTGGAACTCGGCCGGCTCCGACTCCAGCCGGTCCGGCGCCTCCGTGAACCGCTCCCGCGCGGCCTCCGGCGACACGTCGAGCAGCACCGTCAGATGCGGTACGAGCCCGGCGGTCGCCCAGCGCGAGATCCGCGCGACCTCGGTCGGCGACAGGTCGCGCCCGGCGCCCTGGTAGGCGACCGAGGAGTCGATGTACCGGTCCGAGATGACCACGGCGCCCCGCTCCAGCGCGGGCCGGACGACCGTGTCGACGTGCTCCGCGCGGTCGGCGGCGTACAGCAGTGCCTCCGCGCGGTGCGACAGACCGGCGCTCGACACGTCCAGCAGGATCGAGCGCAGCCGCTTGCCGACCGGGGTGGCCCCGGGCTCGCGGGTGAGCACGACCTCGTGGCCCTTGGCCCGGATCCACTCGGCGAGCGCGTCGGCCTGGGTCGACTTCCCGGCGCCGTCGCCACCCTCCAGCGCGATGAAGAACCCGGCGGTCGCCGGCACCTCGACGGGGTCGTCTCCGCCGAGCACCGCGTCCCGCAGGTCGTTGCGCAGCGGCACGCCCGAGCGGTCGTCGAGCTTGGCCAGCACCAGTGCCGCCACCGGCAGCAGCAGCGCGCCGACGAGCATCAGCGTGAAGGCCGCGCCGCCGTGCGCGAACACGAACTTGCCGTTCTCCAGCCGGTGCGGGCCGATCAGCGCGGCCACGACCGGCCCGATCACCGCGCCGAGCGCCACGAACACCCGGACCACCGCGTGCAGATGCTCGGTGGTACGGGCCCGGCGGAACTCCTCGGTCTCCTGGTCAAGGAGCGCGTGCCCGGTGTTGGCGGCCACACCCGCGCCCGCGCCCGCGAGGGCGACGATCAGCAGCACGGTGGTGACGTCCGGGACCAGTCCGGCGGCCAGCAGCGCGATGCCGGTGAAGGCGGTCGCGAGCGCCAGCATCCGCCGGCGCGACAGGGACACCAGCAGCTTGGGCGCCGTACGGACACCGATCACGACGCCGCCGGTGAGGGCGAGCACCAGGAGGCCGTAGGTCACCGGGCCGCCGCCCAGGTCCTTGGCGTGCAGCACGGCCACGGCGACCGACGCGGCGATCGCGCCCGCGACGGCGGCGCACGCGACCACGAGCAGCGCGATCGCGCCCGTACGGCCCTTGTCGGCGCTGGTGCCGGTCCTCGGGCGGCGCAGTCCTTCGAGCGGCGACCGCGCGCGCGGGGTGCGCGTGCCCGGCACCTCCAGGAACGTCAGCACGGACAGCGAGGCGGCGAAGAGTCCGGCCGCGACATACGAGGCGAGCGCGCCCTGGTGCTGGTCGAACCAGTCGATGCCCGCGCCCAGCAGGTTGTTCACCAGTCCGGCGACGACGAGCGCGGCGCCGGCCAGCGGGATCGCCGCGAAGCTGGTCCGCAGGAACAGGCGGCGCAGCGCGTCCACGTGGTCCGGCAGCGGCCGTACCGTAGCCCCCTCCAGGGGCGGGGCCGGCAGAAGTGCGGGCGCGGCGCTCTCGCGGCTGACCGTCCAGAACCGCTCGGCGACACCGGTGACGAAGGCGGTGACCAGGAGGACGGCCAGGGCGTCGTCCGGCGTCCAGTCGATCCACAGCGGCGCGATGATCAGCAGCGCGGCCCGCACACCGTCCGCGCCGACCATCGTCCAGCGCCGGTCCAGCGGACCGTCCTGCGAGGTGAGCGAGGAGAGCGGGCCGAGGAGCACGGCACCGAAGAGCAGCACGGCGAGGATCCGTGTCGCGAACACGGTCGCCACTGCGAAGGCCACACCGCGATATCCGCCGCCGAACGCGCCCTCGGCGATGGCCGCCTGGAAGGCGAGGACGACCAGCACCAGCAGTGCGAGCGTGTCGGCGACACCGCCGACGAGCTGCGCGCTCCACAACCGCTTCAGCTGCGGTTGGCGCAGCAGCGCGCGCACGGCGCGCTCGCGGGAGTCCGCGACGAGGGCGTCGTCGGGAGCTGGTTGGTGGGCCGTTGGCTGCTCGGCTCGCGTCATGCGTTCAGCCTATCGGCACGCACCGACACTCCGAGTCGCCCACCCGAACGCACGCGCGCCCCGACACCGAAGCGATATCGGGGCGTTCGGTTCGCGAACGTCGTGTGAGGCCCGGTCACGGCTCCCGTGCATCACGGACACGGACCTCACACAGCGGCGACGGACCTCAGCGGCTGCCCTCGGTGGCTGCCCTCAGTCCTCCGCAGCAGCCTTCGACGCCGTGGACGCCGTCGTCTTCTTCGCGGTGCTCGTCTTCTTGGCGGCGGTCTTCTTCGCGGCCGTCGTCTTCTTGGCCGTGGTGGTCTTCTTGGCCGCCGTCTTCTTCGCGGGAGCCTTCTTGGCGGGGGCCTTCTTCGCCGTCTTCTTGGCGGGCGACTTCGCCCGCTTCTCGGCGAGCAGCTCGAAGCCGCGCTCCGGCGTGATCTCCTCGACACTGTCGCCGGAGCGCAGTGTCGCGTTGGTCTCGCCGTCGGTGACGTACGGCCCGAAGCGGCCGTCCTTGACGACGACCGGCTTCGCGCTGACCGGGTCCTCGCCGAGCTCCTTCAGCGGCGGCTTGGCGGCCGCGCGGCCACGCTGCTTGGGCTGGGCGTAGATCGCCTGCGCCTCTTCCAGCGTGATCGTGAAGAGCTGCTCCTCGGCCGTCAGCGACCGCGAGTCGGTGCCCTTCTTCAGATACGGCCCGTAGCGGCCGTTCTGCGCGGTGATCTCCACACCGTCCGCGTCGGTGCCGACGACACGCGGCAGCGACATCAGCTTGAGCGCGTCCTCCAGCGTCACCGTGTCCAGCGACATCGACTTGAACAGCGACGCCGTACGCGGCTTGACCGCGTTCTTGCCGGTCTTCGGCGTGCCCTCGGGCAGCACCTCGGTGACGTAGGGGCCGTAGCGGCCGTCCTTGGCGATGATCTGGTGCCCGGACTCCGGGTCGGCGCCCAGTTCGAAGTCGCCGCTCGGCTTGGCGAGCAGCTCCTCGGCGAACTCGACCGACAGCTCGTCCGGGGCGAGGTCCTCGGGCACGTCCGCCCGCTGGTGGATCTCGCTGTCCTTCTCACCGCGCTCGACGTAGGGGCCGTAGCGCCCGACGCGGAGCACGATGTCGTTGCCCACGGGGAACGACGACACCTCGCGCGCGTCGATCGCGCCCAGGTCGGTCACCAGCTCCTTGAGGCCACCGAGGTGGTCCCCGTCGCCGTTGCCGGCTTCGGCCGCGCCGCCGGCGGTGCCCTCACCGAAGTAGAACCGCTTCAGCCACGGCACGGCCTGGGCCTCACCGCGCGCGATGCGGTCGAGGTCGTCCTCCATCCGCGCGGTGAAGTCGTAGTCGACGAGCCTGCCGAAGTGCTTCTCCAGGAGGTTGACCACGGCGAAGGACAGGAAGGACGGGACGAGTGCCGTGCCCTTCTTGAAGACATATCCGCGGTCGAGGATCGTGCCGATGATCGACGCGTACGTCGACGGGCGGCCGATCTCGCGCTCTTCCAGCTCCTTGACCAGCGAGGCCTCGGTGTAGCGGGCCGGCGGCTTGGTGGCGTGGCCGTCGACCGTGAGCTCCTCGGCGGAGAGCGCGTCGCCCTCCCCGACCTGCGGCAGCCGGCGCTCGCGGTCGTCGAGCTCGGCGTTGGGGTCGTCGGCGCCCTCGACGTAGGCCTTGAGGAAGCCGTGGAAGGTGATCGTCTTGCCGGAGGCGTTGAACTCGACGTCCCGGCCGTCGGCCGCGGTGCCGGCGATCTTCACGGTGACGCTGTTGCCGACCGCGTCCTTCATCTGGGAGGCGACGGTCCGCTTCCAGATCAGCTCGTAGAGCCTGAACTGGTCGCCGGTCAGCCCGGTCTCGGCGGGAGTGCGGAAACGATCACCCGAGGGGCGGATCGCCTCGTGCGCCTCCTGCGCGTTCTTGACCTTCCCGGCGTACGTCCGCGGCTGGGCCGGCAGGTAGTCGGCGCCGTACAACTGCGTGACCTGGGCGCGGGCGGCGGCCACGGCGGTGTCGCTCAGCGTCGTGGAGTCCGTACGCATGTAGGTGATGTAGCCGTTCTCGTACAGCTTCTGGGCAACCTGCATGGTCGCCTTCGCGCCGAAGCCGAGCTTGCGGCTGGCCTCCTGCTGGAGGGTCGTCGTACGGAACGGGGCGTACGGCGAGCGGCGGTACGGCTTCGACTCAACCGAGCGGACGGCGAACCGGGTGTTCTCCAGGGCGGCGGCGAGGGCGCGGGCGTTGGCCTCGTCGAGGTGGAGGGTGTTCGCGCTCTTGAGTTGTCCCAGGGAGTCGAAGTCGCGGCCCTGCGCGACCCGCCTGCCGTCGACGGTCTGGAGGCGGGCGACCAGCGACGACGGGTCCGACGGATCTCCCGCGCGGCCGGTCGAGAAGGTGCCCGTCAGGTCCCAGTACTCGGCAGAACGAAACGCGATGCGCTCGCGTTCCCGCTCCACGACGAGCCGGGTGGCGACCGACTGGACACGGCCGGCCGAAAGCCGGGGCATGACCTTCTTCCACAGGACCGGCGAGACCTCGTAGCCGTAGAGACGGTCGAGGATGCGGCGGGTCTCCTGGGCGTCGACCATGCGCTGGTTGAGGTCGCGCGGGTTGGCGACGGCCGCGCGGATGGCGTCCTTGGTGATCTCGTGGAACACCATGCGCTTGACCGGGACCTTGGGCTTCAGCACTTCGAGGAGGTGCCACGCGATGGCCTCGCCCTCGCGGTCCTCATCGGTGGCGAGGAAGAGCTCGTCGGAGTCCTTCAGCAGGTCCTTGAGCTTTTTGACCTGGGCCCGCTTGTCGGCGTTGACCACATAGATCGGCTCGAAGTCATGGTCGACGTCCACACCGAGGCGGCGGACCTCACCGGTGTACTTCTCCGGCACCTCCGCGGCGCCGTTGGGGAGGTCGCGGATGTGCCCGACGCTCGCTTCGACGACGTATCCGGGGCCGAGGTAGCCCTTGATCGTCTTCGCCTTGGCAGGCGACTCGACGATGACGAGTCGGCGGCCGCCGTGTGCGGTCTCGCTGGTCGGGGACAACTTCGCTCTTCTCTCCGGTCGACGCTGGGCCTCCCCAGGCCTTCGAGCCGGGGTCGGGTCATGGTGACGCTGCGGAGTGTGACGGTACATCCCGCCCCCGTGTCAAACGGGAAAAGCCCGCAACGGCCACTCGAACGGTAACCCGACTACCGCCTTTCCTGCCGCCCGGAGTGCCCACCAGCCTGTTCGGCTCTATCCGGAGCGTCGCCTCTCAGTTACTGGCAATCACGGCGGAGGCGATGCGTTCGCGGTCCCGGCGGCGGGGACGGGCGCCGGCCCGGGCCGCGGATCGGGCGGCCGCCGCCCCGGCTCCGGACAGCGCGCCGGGCGCGGTGCACTTCGGCTTCCGGGCACGGATCGGGCACAGTTCGCCCTCGCCCCGGGTCTCGACCCCGCGCAGGTCCGGGCGGCTTTCGGGCGTCGGCCGCCGCGCTCCCCGCGGGCGTCGGCCGTGATCTCCGGCTCAGGAGCCCCGCGTCCCGCCGTCCTCGCCCCGGTTCCACCGCGCGGCGCGGGTCACAGGCGGGTGAAGCACCACACGCCGAGAACCAGGGCGATCACGGAGGCGATGGTGGCGACGGTCGCGGAAGCGACGGGGCTCACACCGAGGGCGACCGGTTCACGGCGGCGGACCCGGACCGCGGTCCACGTCAGCAGCCCGCAGCCGAAGAGTGCGAAGACCACTCCCGCGAAGATCGCCGGTCCGCTCTCCATGTTCCCTCGCGCCCTCTTCCGTGCCGTTCGCGCATGCCGCTGCCAGGGAGACTGCCACGCCCGCCCTGCGTCCGGGAGAACCCCGGGTGAACGTCGTGGCGAGGCACCTGTGCGTTGCGCGGTGCCGCGCGGTGGGCGGTCATGCGCGATGCGGCCCCGCGCGGTGGGCGGGTGTGCGCGGTGCGGCTCCGGGGCGGGGCGGTTGTGCGCGGTGCGGCACCGCGTTGGGGGGGGCGGTTTCGCCCGGTGGACGGTTTCGCGCTGTGGACGGTTTCGCGCTGTGGACACTCCCGCGCGGTGGGCGGTTTCGGTACGGCGAAGGGGGCGCCCGGGGATGTTGGCCGGATCCGCACCCCCGTACGAGCCGTCACCCGCCTCGTGCACCATGGCTCACCCCGACGCACTACGGCTCACCCCGACGCACTACGGCTCACCCCGACGCACTACGGCGCCCCCCGGCGCACCACAGGCACGCAGCCAGCCCGGCGTCCTACCTGGCCCGCTCCAGGAACCCCTGCTCCACCAGCAGCCGGATCTGCGCGGGCGTACGGTCGCGCAGCAACACCGGGTCCTCGCCGACCAGTTGCGCGATCGCGTCGAGGATGCGGCCGGCGGTGAGCGTCCCGTCGCACACGCCCGCGAAGCCCGCGCCCACCGTGTCGACCCGGGTGGCCCGGCGCATACCGCGGTTCTGCCGCAGCACGAGGTGCTCCGGGTCCTCGGCGCCCGGCAGCCCGACCTGCTCCTGCACCACCTCGGCGGAGAGCAGGAAACGCTCCTCCAGGAGCGCGGCGTCGTCGAGCGCGCGCAGGTAGTCGAGGCGCTCGAAGTGCGCGCGCACGGTGTCCCCCAGCGGCTGCTCGACGGCGTGCGGCCACTCCTCGACCGTCACCGACGGCACCGCGGCGCCCGTCTTGCGCAGGGTGATCCAGCCGAAGCCCACCGAGCGCACCTTGCGCGCCTCGAACTCGTCCAGCCACGCGTCGTAGCGCGCCTGGTAGTCGGCCACGTCACCGCGGTGGTCGCCGGCGTCCCGCAGCCACAGCTCGGCGTACTGCGTGATGTCCTGCACCTCGCGCTGCACGATCCAGGCGTCGCACCCGCGCGGCACCCACGAGCGCAGCCGGTCCTGCCACTCCTCCCCCTCCACGTGCTGCCAGTTGGCGAGGAACTGCGCGAACCCGCCCTCGTTCAGCCGCTCCCCCGCTCCCTGAACGAGCGTGCGGCACAGATCGTCCCCGGCCATCCCGCCGTCGCGGTACGTGAGCCGCGCGCCGGGCGAGATCACGAACGGCGGGTTGGACACCACGAGGTCGTACGTCTCCCCCGCCTTGAGGGGCTCGAAGAGCGAGCCCTCGCGAAGGTCCGCGACCGGTGCGCCGGACAGCTCGAGGGTGAGGGCGGTGGTGTGCAACGCGCGCGGGTTGACGTCGGTCGCCGTCACACGCGTGGCGTGCTGCGCGGCGTGCAGCGCCTGGATGCCGGACCCGGTGCCCAGGTCGAGCGCGGAGGCGACGGGGGTGCGGACCGTGATGCCGGCCAGTGTCGTGGACGCGCCGCCCACGCCGAGCACCACACCTTCGTCCCGGCGCCCGATCCCGCCGGCGCCGCCGACCGCGCACCCGAGGTCGGACACGATGAACCAGTCCTCGCCGTGGGGCCCGCCGTAGGGCCGCACGTCCACGGTCGCGGCGACCTCGTCCACGCCGGCGCGCGTCAGCCAGCCGGTCTCCAGGCAGTCGGCCACGGGCAGGACGGCCGCCACGCGCGCGTGCGGCACGGGCTCCTGCAACAGGAAGAGCCTTACGAGCATCTCCAGCGGCGTGTCGCCGCGTGTCGCCCGGAGTGCGGGCACGGTCTCGCTGCGCGCGAGCGCCGCGTACGCGGGGGCGCCGAGCAGTTCGAGCAGTCCGTCGGCGGTGAAGGCGGCCCCCAGGAGGGCCTCCCGCAGCCGGGCGGCGACGTCGGGGTGGTCGGCGGAGGGCAGGGTCGGCAGGCTGGCATCACTCACGCCCCCCATTGTGTCCGTAGAACCCGCCATCACACCCGCCCGACCCCGGCATACCCGCCCGACCCCGCCACACCCGCCCGGCTCCGGCACCCCGCCCGGCCCCGGCCCGTGGGCCCCGGTTCAGCCCGCCGCCGCGGTCGCCCCGGTCGACGCGTTCTGGCAGCTCTCCTGCTTGGCCATCGCCTTGCCGACGTCGCCCTCTTCGAGGGTCTTGAGGGCGTCGTTGCCGCTCTGGCTCAGCTTGTCGAGCGCGGTGGCGATGTCCTTGAGACCGTCGGCGAACTTGGCCTGGTCCTTCGTGTCGAGCTCGTCGACCTGCTTCTTCAGCGACGCGTACTGCGTCGCGATGCCGTTGAGCTCCGTGACGGCGTCCTTCTGCTTCTTGTCGCCGTTCTCCACGTCCGGTGCCCCGGCGCTGCTGACGGCCGTACCGATTGCCTTGTAGGCGTCGGACATGTTCTGGAACGCCGCGGCGTCCGTCTTCTGGACGTCGGCCGGCGCGCTGTTGTCCGAGGTCTCCTTCTGGATGGCGGAGTTGGCGGCCTCGATCTTCTGCGCCTGCGGCTTGACCGCGTCGCAGACCTGCTTGGCCCAGGCGTCGAGCTTCTCGTTGCCGTCGTCGCCGCTGCTGCACCCCGACAGCGCAAGTACCAGTACCGCACCGCCGGACAGTGCGGCCCCGAGCTTCTTGTTCACCGGTTTGGTCCCTTCCATGGCTCTCGGCCCCGGAACATACACGGCGCGCGGGCGACGCATCTGTGGCGTAGGTCGGTTAAACGCACTTTTCCCACCGTTTGCACCAAGCGAGAGAAGGCTCACGGGAGGGGTGTGAACGGCACGGGGCGGGCGGATGACGCCGTATTGCGCGCCATCCGCCCGCCCCTGGGAACCGGCCCGTGAACAGGGCCCCGGGCCGAGCCCGTGCTAGCCGCCCGACGACACCACCGCGGGATCGGCCGGTTTCGCGGTGTCCTCCGCGTTGTCTTCGTCACCCACGGCGATCCCGCGCCGCTTGGAGACGTAGACCGCGCCCGCGATCACCAGGAACGAGAGCACGGCGATCAGGATCCGTACCCCGAGGTTCTCGTCCTCGCCGTACGAGAACTTGATCACCGCGGGTGCGATCAGCAACGCCACCAGGTTCATCACCTTCAGCAGCGGGTTGATCGCGGGGCCCGCGGTGTCCTTGAACGGGTCGCCGACGGTGTCGCCGATCACCGTCGCGGCGTGGGCCTCGCTGCCCTTGCCGCCGTGGTGACCGTCCTCGACGAGTTTCTTGGCGTTGTCCCAGGCGCCGCCGGAGTTGGCGAGGAACACCGCCATCAGCGTGCCCGCGCCGATCGCGCCCGCGAGGAACGCGCCGAGCGGTCCGACGCCGAGCGTGAACCCGATGAAGATCGGCGCCATGACCGCGAGCAGACCCGGTGTGGTCAGCTCCCGCAGCGCGTCCCTCGTACAGATGTCGACGACTTTTCCGTACTCGGGCTTCTCGGTGTAGTCCATGATCCCGGGGTGCTCGCGGAACTGCCGCCGCACCTCGTAGACCACCGCGCCCGCCGACCGCGACACGGCGTTGATCGCCAGCCCCGAGAAGAGGAAGACGACCGCGGCACCCGCGATCAGCCCGACCAGGTTGTTGGGCTGCGAGATGTCCATCATGAGGGTCATCGGCGCGCCGTCGCCGGAGAGCGCCTCCCCGACGTCCCGTGCGCCGGTGGTGATCGCGTCGCGGTACGACCCGAAGAGCGCCGACGCCGCGAGGACCGCGGTGGCGATGGCGATCCCCTTGGTGATGGCCTTGGTGGTGTTGCCGACGGCGTCCAGGTTGGTGAGCACCTGGGCGCCGGCGCCCTGGACGTCGCCGGACATCTCCGCGATGCCCTGCGCGTTGTCGGAGACCGGTCCGAAGGTGTCCATCGCGACGATCACACCGACCGTGGTGAGCAGGCCGGTGCCGGCCAGCGCCACCGCGAACAGCGCCAGCATGATCGACGTACCGCCGAGCAGGAAGGCCCCGTAGACGCCGAGGCCGATCAGCAGCGCGGTGTAGACGGCCGACTCCAGGCCGATGGAGATGCCGGCGAGGACGACGGTCGCGGGACCGGTCAGCGAGGTCTTGCCGATGTCCCGGACGGGGCGCCGGTTGGTCTCGGTGAAGTAGCCGGTCAGCTGCTGGATGACGGCCGCGAGCAGGATGCCGATGCCCACCGCGATCAGCGCGAGGATGCGCGGGTCGCCGTCCTTGGAGGCGATCGCCGCGTCGGTGACGCCGTCGAGTTCGGCGTACGAAGACGGCAGGTAGACGAAGACCGCGACGGCCACCAGGACGAGCGAGATCACCGCGGAGATGAAGAAGCCCCGGTTGATCGCGGTCATCCCGCTGCGGTCGCTGCGGCGTGGTGCGACCGCGAAGATGCCGATCATGGCCGTGACCACACCGATCGCGGGCACGAGCAGCGGGAACGCGAGGCCCGCGTCGCCGAAGGCCACCATGCCGAGGATCAGCGCGGCCACCAGGGTCACGGCGTACGACTCGAAGAGGTCGGCCGCCATGCCCGCGCAGTCGCCGACGTTGTCGCCCACATTGTCCGCGATGGTCGCGGCATTGCGCGGATCGTCCTCCGGAATGCCCTTCTCGACCTTGCCGACCAGGTCGGCGCCGACGTCGGCGGCCTTGGTGAAGATGCCGCCGCCGACACGCATGAACATGGCGATCAGCGCGGCGCCGAGGCCGAAGCCCTCCAGCACCTTGGGTGCGTCGGCCGCGTACACCAGCACCACGAGGGAGGCTCCGAAGAGACCGAGCCCCACCGTGAACATGCCGACGACACCGCCGGTGCGAAAAGCGATCTTCATCGCCTTGTGCGAGACCTCGGTGAGATCCTTCTCGGCTTCGCCTTCTGCCGGAGTGGCTTCACGGGCCGCCGCGGCGACCCGCACATTGCTGCGTACGGCGAGCCACATGCCGATATAGCCGGTGGCCGCCGAGAACGCCGCGCCGATCAAGAAGAACGCCGATCGCCCGGCACGTTGATTCCAGTCGTCCGCGGGGAGCAGCATGAGCAGGAAGAAAACGATCACGGCGAATACGCCGAGTGTGCGCAGCTGCCGGGCCAGGTAGGCGTTGGCGCCTTCCTGCACGGCTGCCGCGATCTCCTTCATGCTGTCGGTGCCTTCGCCGGCGGCGAGCACCTGCCGCAGCAGCACACCGGCGACCACGAGCGCAGCCAGCGCCACGACCGCGATGACGATCACGATGACTCGGTTGTCGTCGGTCAGCACTGCGGCCGCGAGGGTTGAGGGATGGTCCAACTGATGAGGGGTAGAAAGCCCCGCCATTCGTCCTCCTTGACGCTTCTGCTGAGCTCAAGATGTGGACGGATTGTAGGGAGCTGATCCTGATCAAAACAGTGCACGGTAAGCGGAATTCGCCTTCACATGCTCTTCAGCAAATGATCGCGCCAAACTCACGGAACCCGAAAGAGGTAATGCCCTGAAGGCATTGACACTTGATCCAATTATCGGGTGAGTGATCGAAAAGACCGGGGTCGCTCGATCGTGAATTCATTCACGAATTCTGCCACAACGGCTCCACCAGGAAAAACCCCGTGGAAACCCGGCGAACCCGGCCGGACAAAAAAATCAAGGGCCCCGGCGTGCGGGACCCTCGGAGCGCCGCGACACTCGGTTCACTACGGCACCAAGCGCTTCACGGCAGGCACAACAACGGCCGGTTCACGACAGAGTCGACGTGGGCCGGTTCACGACAGCACGGACGTCTGCGGGCGGTTCACGACAGCACGGACGTCTGCGGGCGGTTCACGACAGCGTGGTCGCCGCGGGTGTCGTCGGCCAGGTCATCCGGATCAGGCCGCCGTGCTCGCCGGCGGTGACCTCTACGTCGTCGACGAGGCCGCTGATGACCGCGAGGCCCATCTCGTCCTCCTCGGTCTCGACGTCCGGTTCGGGGGCCGCGGCCCCCGACGCGCGCTCCCCGGGGTTCGAACGCGGCGCCTCGTCACCGACCTCGATGGAGAACTGCTTCTCCTCCTCGATCAGCGCCACCTTCACGGGCGCGGTGATGCCGGCACTCTGGTGGAGCCCCACCGCGCGGGTGCAGGCCTCACCCACGGCGAGGCGCACCTCGTCGAGTACGGCCTCGTCCACTCCGGCCCTGCGCGCCACCGCGGCCGCCACCAGCCGGGCGGTACGGACGTGCTCGGGAAGCGCGCTGAAGCGGAGTTCGACGGTGGCCATGCATCCCCCTCGGAGCTACGGGCGTGCTGTCGAGGGGCCGGACCGCCGAACGCCCGGACCCCCCTGTTGAAACGAGTTCACAAACGACCGGTCCGGGCTGTGCGGCCCGGACCGGGTGTTCAGTCGGTGGCCGACACCGCTTCCTCGACCGTGGTGTGGATCGGGAACACCTTGGTGAGGCCGGTGATGCGGAAGATCTTCAGAATGCGCTCCTGGTTGCAGACCAGGCGCAGGGAGCCCTCATGGGCACGCACTCGCTTCAGGCCGCCGACCAGCACGCCGAGCCCGGTGGAGTCGAGGAAGTCCACGCCCTCCATGTCCACGACGAGGTGGAAATTCCCGTCGTTCACCAGCTCGACCAACTGCTCGCGCAGCTTGGGCGCGGTATATACGTCGATTTCGCCACCGACCCTGACGATCGTGCGATCGCCGACGGTCTCGGTCGACAGGGACAGGTCCACGGATCCTCCAGCACCTTGCTATCGAGCGGTCACCCTTGGGCGCCTCGGCAGAGCCCCCGGGTTGGTTCGCCAGCCGCGATGGCATTCAATCACTTACCGGCAGGCGTGCACGACGCCTTCCGCCCCATTGTCCGTCACGCCAGTGACACACTCGGTGCCGATGGCCAAGAATCACCGATCCGATCGACTCCCGACGGACTCCGCACCCCGACCCGCGCCGAGCACGGTCCTGGACCGCCTCGCCTCGGGTCCGAGCAGGGCTTCCCGCATCACTCATACGGAGCACTTGCCCCCACGTGCGGGCCGCCATGCCGTCTGGCCGGACCGGATCCGGTCCGAGGTCATCGCCGCCGTGCAGGCCGCGGGCATCGAACACCCCTGGGCCCATCAGGCACTCGCCGCCGAACACGCCCTGGACGGCGACTCGGTGGTGGTCGCCACCGGCACCGCCTCCGGCAAGTCCCTCGCCTATCTCGTCCCGGTCCTGTCCACCCTCCTGGACGGCTCGCAGGCCCCCAACGGCCGCGGCGCCACCGCCCTCTACCTCGCTCCCACAAAAGCCCTGGCCGCAGACCAGTGCCGCTCCGTGAAGGAACTTTCACAACCGCTGGGAACGTCCGTCCGGACCGCGGTCTACGACGGTGACACGCCCTTCGAGGAACGCGAGTGGATCCGCCAGTACGCGACCTACGTCCTCACCAATCCGGACATGCTGCACCGCGGCATACTGCCGTCCCACCCCCGCTGGTCCTCCTTCCTGAAATCGCTCAAGTACGTCGTCGTCGACGAGTGCCACACCTACCGCGGCGTCTTCGGCTCGCACGTCGCCCAGGTACTGCGCCGCCTGCGCCGGCTCTGCGCCCGCTACGGCGCCTCCCCGGTCTTCCTGCTGGCCTCCGCCACCGCCGCCGAGCCCGCGGTGGCCGCCCGCCGGCTCACCGGCCTGCCCGTGGTCGAGGTCGCCGACGACGCCTCCCCGCGCGGCGAACTCGTCTTCGCCCTCTGGGAACCGCCCCTGACCGAGATGCAGGGCGAGAAGGGCGCCCCGGTCCGCCGCACCGCCACCGCCGAGACCGCCGACCTGCTCACCGACCTCACGGTCCAGGGCGTCCGTACGGTCGCCTTCGTCCGCTCCCGGCGCGGCGCCGAACTGATCTCCGTCATCGCCCAGGAACGCCTCGCGGAGGTCGACCGCTCACTGCCCCGCCGCGTGGCCGCCTACCGCGGCGGCTATCTCCCGGAGGAGCGCCGGGCACTCGAACAGGCCTTGCACTCCGGCGAACTCCTCGGTCTCGCCGCCACCACCGCCCTCGAACTCGGCATCGACGTCTCCGGCCTCGACGCCGTCCTCATCGCCGGCTACCCGGGCACCCGCGCCTCCCTGTGGCAGCAGGCCGGCCGCGCGGGCCGCTCCGGCCAGGGCGCCCTCGCCGTCCTGATCGCCCGCGACGACCCGCTGGACACCTTCCTCGTCCACCACCCCGAGGCGCTCTTCGACCAGCCCGTCGAATCCACCGTCCTCGACCCGGACAACCCCTACGTCCTCGCCCCGCACCTGTGCGCGGCGGCGGCCGAGGTACCGCTGACCGACGAGGACCTCGAACTCTTCGGCCCCGGCACCGCGGAACTGCTGCCGCAGCTGGAGGCCGCGAAACTGCTGCGCCGCCGTACGAAGGCCTGGCACTGGACCCGCCGGGAACGCGCCGCCGACCTCACCGACATCCGCGGCGGGGGCGGCAACCCCGTCCAGGTCGTCGAGGCGGGCACGGGCCGGCTGCTCGGCACGGTCGACGCGGGCGCCGCCCACACCACCGTCCACGAGGGCGCGGTCCACCTCCACCAGGGCCGTACCTACCTCGTACGCTCCCTCGACCTGGACGACAACGTCGCCCTCGTCGAGCAGGCGAGCCCGCCCTACTCCACCGTCGCCCGCGACACCACCGCCATCTCCGTCCTGGACACCGACGTCGAAGTCCCCTGGGGCACGGGCCGGTTGTGCTTCGGCTCCGTCGAGGTCACCAACCAGGTCGTCTCCTTCCTCCGCCGCCGCCTCATCACCGGCGAGGTGCTCGGCGAGACCAGACTCGACCTCCCGCCCCGTACGCTGCGCACCCGCGCGGTGTGGTGGACGGTCACCGAGGACCAGCTCGACGCGGCCCGGATCAACCCCGAGATCCTGGGCGGCGCCCTGCACGCCGCCGAACACGCCTCGATCGGCATGCTGCCCCTCTTCGCCACCTGCGACCGCTGGGACATCGGCGGCGTCTCCGTCCCCCTGCACCCCGACACCCTCCTCCCCACGGTCTTCGTCTACGACGGCCACCCGGGCGGTGCGGGCTTCGCCGAGCGCGCCTTCCACACGGCCCGCGCCTGGCTCACCGCCACCCGTGAGGCCATCGCGTCCTGCGAATGCGACGCCGGCTGCCCGTCCTGCATCCAGTCCCCCAAGTGCGGCAACGGCAACGATCCGCTGCACAAGCGGGGGGCGGTACGGCTCCTCACGGAGCTGCTGCGGGAGGCACCGGGGGCGGGGACGTCGGAGGAGGGGGCGGGAGCGAAGGAGGGGGCGGAGTCGGACGCGGGAGCTGGTGCAGGCGCTGGGGCTGGTGCAGGCGCAGGCGCTGGGGCTGGGGCTGGGGCTGGGGCTGGCGCTTCGACGGTGGCTCCTTCGGAGGCCGGGAGGTAGGTCGGTCGGCCCACCGTCACCCCGGCGGCCCCGCCCGCGCCCGTACCTCCGCCTCGAACAGTCCCCGGCCCGACGCCGCCGTCACATCCGAGACGTCGCCCACCACCACGCACCGCACAAGCCGTACGCCGTGCGCCCGTGCCGTCTCCTCCGCCCGCGCGCAGGCCGCCGTGGCGCCCTGCGTCCAGTGGTCCGCCGCCGCCAGTGCCGCGAGATCCGCGCCGCCGGCCGCTCGGTGCCGGACCACAACGGCCTGTCCGAGGGCGAGCACGGTGCCGAACACCACACACAGCACGGCGATCACGGCGAGGCTCCAGACGGTCGCGGAACCACGGTCCCCGTCCTCACCGGTCCTCGCGGCCCACCAGGCCCGGACCCGGCGGCTCATGAGCCGGGCTCCCCGGTGACCGACCCGCCTCCACCCGCGCCACCCGTATCCGCGCCACCGGCCCCCTCCACCGACGCCACGGCCTCCTCCCGTACGTCGAAGGCCAGGTCCCCCAGCGCCGGTGGCCGAGCCACGACCACCACCCGTACCCGATCGCCCTCCCGGCTGACGGTGACCTCCGCACCGCGGGGCGCGGCCGCCCGCGCCAGTTCGACGACCGCCGTGTCCGGGTCCTGCCGGGCCGCCGCGCGGGCGCCCGTCCTGGCCGCGTCCACACACTGGATCTGCGCGGCCACCACAAGCAGCCCCCACACCAGCGCCATCGCGAACGTCACCAGCACGGGCAGCGCCACCGCGGTCTCCACGGTCACGAACCCACGGTCCGACCGTCGTTCACATGCTCGCATCGAGGGCCTTCTTCACGATCGCCTGCAACTCCGCGCCGACCTCGCCGCTGGTCACCACCTTGTAGAGCACCACCGCGAAGGCGGCCGCCGCCACAATGCCCAGGGCGTATTCGGAGGTCACCATTCCGGCGTCCCTCCCCCGCACCGCGCGTGCCGCACGTACCCGCCCGACCAGGGCACGCACCCGCGCCCACACCTGTCCGTACATCTCAACCCCCGTGATTTCCCGCTTCAGTTCCATTGCTTGCTTCGTGACCGGACGTCAGTCATGTGAGCTCCATCAGCCACCCCCTCCCAGCACCTCACCCGCCAGCCCGATCACCACCGGCAGCACCCCGACCGCGATGAACGCGGGCAGAAAGCACAGCCCCACCGGAGCGCTCACCAGAACCGCCGCCCGCCGCGCACGGGCCGTCGCCTCGCGTGTCCAGTCGGCGCGGGCGTCCGCGGCGAGCCGGGCGACCGGGCCCGCGGCGGGAAGGCCCGAGACATCGGCCCGTTCCAGCAGCCGTGCCAGGGGGTCCGCGCCCGGTATCGACGCCAGCCCCCGCCACGCGTCGCCCGGTTCGCTCCCGAGCCGGGCCTCCGCCGCGCCCCGCGCCAGCGCACCGCCCACGGGCCCGCCGAGCGCCTCGCCCACCGCCTGCGCCGCGATCACCGGACCGGCACCCGCGGCGACACACGCGGCCAGCAGATCGGCGGCGAGCGGCAGTTGCCGCGCGGCCTCCGCCACGTCGGTCTCCTCCTCAAGACCACCGGCCGTCTGCCGCTGACGCCATCGCCACAGGGCGACCGCCCCGGCCACACCCAGCGCGACTCCCGCGACTCCGCCGACAAGCACCCAGCCGGTGCACACCACACCGGCCCAGGGCGCCCACCGCTTCACCACGGCACCCACCCGGATCCGGGGCCGGGACAACGCCTCCTCCCGCGCCAGCAGTTCGGCCACCCGGCGTCGGGCCGAACGCTCCCGGCGTACCGTCTCCACCCGGTGCGCCGCCCAGGCGAGAGCCAGCACCGCCCCCACCACTACCCCCAGCCTGTGGACAACTTCCGCGCTCACACCGACTCAGCTCCCCGTACGATCCGCAGCGCCCACCACAGGCCGATGCCCTCCAGCGCTCCGCCGACGAACAGACAGCCCAGCCCCGCGCCCGTGTGCAGCAGGACACGCAACGGATCCGCGCCCAGCGCCGCGCCCAGCAGGAGTCCGACCGCCGGCAGCCCGGCGAGCATCAGCGCCGTCGCACGGGCCCCGGCCAACTGGGCACGCAGATCCGCCCGTTGATCCCGCTGCGCACGCAGAGCCGCGTCGAGCCGGTCGAGCCCCGCCGCGAGCCCGGCGCCCTGGTCCACGGCCACCCGCCAACACGCCGCCAGCCCCAACAGCCCGTCGGCGCCCGGCTGCCGTGCCGCCCCGGTCAGCGCCTCCGGCACGTCCCCGCCGAAGCGCGCCGCCGCCAGCACCGCCGCCTGTGCGTCACCGAGCCCACCGGAGTCCCGCGCGGCCCGCAGCAGCGCCTCGCCGGGCTGCCGCCCCACACGCACCTCCCCGGCGAGCACCCCGCACAACGCGATCACCGCGTCCGCCCGGCGCTCCCCGGCCACCCGTGTCTCCCGGGCGAGCCGGGCCCGCCGTACCAGCGGCACCCCGGCCGCCCCCGCGACGACCGGCACCACCGAAGCGCCCAGCAGACCGAGCGCGAGCCCGGCGACCAGCGACCACCACTCGGGCCGCAACCGCTCCCGCGCCCGCCGCAGCCCCCCGGCCGCCAGTCGGGGCCACGCGGGCGGCCCCTGCGCCACCACACCCCCACCGGCGAACAGCAACTGCGCCCGCCGCGCCCCGGACTGCCGGCCGCCCGTCAGCCAGACGGCGACCCCCACACACCCCAGCGCGGCCCCGGTCCACACCTCACCCATCCCACTCACCACTCCCGCCCTCGCCGAACTCCGATGTGTCACACGCCTCCCGAAGCACCTCCGAAAGCCGCCCCCACCCCCGCTCCCGCACAAACGCCTCCGTGCCCCAGCGCAGCGCCGGCACGGTCCGCACCCACCCCGACGGATCCCGCTCCAGCACATGGATCTCGGCGATCCGTCGCCGCCCACCGCGGTCGCGGACGAGATGCAGGACCACCGACAGGGCCGCCGCCAACTGGCTGTGCAGGGCGGCCCGGTCGAGCCCCGCCGCCGTCCCGAGCGCCTCCAGCCGGGCGGGCACGTCGGCCGCCGCGTTGGCGTGGACGGTGCCGCAGCCGCCCTCGTGGCCCGTGTTGAGGGCGGCCAGGAGATGGACGACCTCCGGGCCGCGCACCTCGCCGACGACCAGCCGGTCCGGCCGCATCCGCAGGGCCTGGCGCACCAGGTCCTCCAGCGTGACCAGGCCCGCGCCCTCCTGGTTGGCGGTTCTGCTCTCCAGCCGTACGACATGGGGGTGGTCGGGGCGCAGCTCCGCCGAGTCCTCGGCCAGCACGATCCGTTCGCCGGGTCCGACCAGGCCGAGGAGGGCGCTCAGCAGCGTGGTCTTGCCCGTGCCCGTGCCGCCGCTGATCAGGAAGGACAGCCGGGCCCGCAGCAGTGCCCGCAGGATCCGGTCGCCGCCGGGTGGCACCGTGCCCGCCGCCACCAGTTCGCCGAGGGTGAAGGCGCGCGGCCGCACCACGCGCAGGGACAGGCAGGTGCAGCCGACGGCCACCGGTGGGAGCACCGCGTGCAGCCGGGTCCCGTCGGGAAGACGGGCGTCGACCCAGGGCCGGGCGTTGTCGAGGCGCCGCCCGGCGACGGCCGCGAGCCGCTGCGCGAGCCGTCGTACCGCCGCCGCGTCGGTGAACGCCACCGGCGTCAGCTCCAGTCCGCCGCCGCGGTCCACCCACACCCGGTCCGGCGCGGACACGAGCACGTCGGTCACCGACGGGTCGGACAGCAGT
Organism: Streptomyces sp. NPDC088387; assembly: GCF_044753385.1. Lineage (NCBI taxonomy): Bacteria > Bacillati > Actinomycetota > Actinomycetes > Kitasatosporales > Streptomycetaceae > Streptomyces > Streptomyces sp. NPDC088387. The sequence goes on along the minus strand of NZ_JBIVNC010000003.1, from coordinate 621,346 downwards.
GGTTCCAGTGGCCCGCTGCCGATCAGCTCGGACCGCAGCTGTTCGGCCGCGCCGAGGACCTCGGCGTCGCCGAGCACCCGTCCCTGCTCGCGCAGGGCCTGCGCCACGCGCGCGGGTGTCGGTTCGGCACCGCTCTCGGCCAGCCACTGCCGTACCCCGTCCAGCAGGCCCGGAGCGGGCGGCGCGCTCATGCCGCACCCGCCTCGGTCAGTGCGCGCTCCCAGAACTGCTTGCAGAACCGGGCCAGCGGACCGCGTCCGCCCGCGCCCGGCGGTGTCCTGCTCCCGTCCGGCCGCAACAGCCCCGCCTCGACGGGTACTTCGCCGGCCAGTGGCAGCCGCAGCAGGCGGGCCACCTCGCGGTCGTCGAGGCCGGGTGCGTAGGGACCCCGTACCGCCACGCGCAGGTCACGCAGCACCATTCCCACGGCGGACGCCACCCGTCCGGCCGCGGCGAGCGCGCGGAGTTCGGCGGGGACGACGAGCAGGCCCAGGTCGAGCTGGGCGAGGACCTCGGCGACCCCGTCGTCGATCCGCCGGGGCAGGTCGACCACCACCGTGCCGCCCCGGCGCCGGGCGGCGGCCAGCACCGCGCGGACGGCCTGGGCCGGGACGGCGACACGGTCGCCGCGGTCCCAGCTGAGCACCCGCAGCGCGTGCAGTTCGGGCAGCGACTCCTCCAGGGCGCCGCCGCCGAGCCGGCCGCGCGAGGCGGCGAAAGCCGGCCAGCGCAGGCCCTCGGCGGTTTCGCCGCCGAGGAGTACATCCAGTCCGCCGCCGAGCGGATCGGCGTCCACGAGCAGGGTGCGCAGTCCCTCGTGCGCGGAGGTGACGGCGAGCGCGCAGGCCAGCGTGGACGCGCCGGCGCCGCCCCGGCCGCCCATGACGCCGACGGTGAGCGCCGGCCGTCCGACCCCCTCGACGACGTCGGCGATCCGGTCGACCAGCCACTGCTCGCCGTCGGGCAGCATCAGCACATGGTCGGCGCCGATCTGGACCGCTCGTTTCCACACCCCCGAGTCGTCCTGGTCCCGGCCGACGAGCACCACTCCGCGGCGGCGCACGGCTCCGCGCACCCGCCGGGCGGCGTCGTCCCCGACCAGGACCAGCGGCGCGGCCTCCCAACCGCCTCTGCGCTCCGGCATCCCGTGGTGGACCTCGGGTGTGGCCCCGGCGGCCGCGCACAGCCGCAGCAGATCGTCGAGAAGCACCGCGTCCTCGGTGACGATCAGTGGTCTGCCCTGCCGTCCTTCGGTGGTGGACGACGGATCGTGGGTGACGGCTCCGGACATGGTGGGACTCCCCCTTCGCTGCTCGACTCGCGCGGCTCCTGAGTCGCCGCGATTCCCATACGTGTGAAGAACCGGCAACCGGCCTCCATATGAACGGCCGAAGGAAACCGGCCAAAACGCGTCCGACTAACGAGATCCGGTCACGAACTCGCGTCGATCGTGGCGCGTTGGAATCACGGTGCAGCGATCCGGAAAATCATGTGGATCTTGGTCGAAAACTGTGGACAACTCGACTCTTGCGAATATCTCCGTCACCCAAACCGGTGAGGTCCGCACCCCCTCCTGTGCGACTTCCGCAGAGCAGTCCGACCACTACACACGGTGACGGATCATGGACATGCGAAAGGGGCGGCAGCAGCCGCCCCGACACGGCCGTACAGCCGTGGAAAGTTGAGGAGGAAAGCGAAACCCCGCCTGGACATGCGACGACCCCCGCCGGGGGGGAGAGCGGGGGTCGTCCCCACGGCCGACTCGGGGGGGGAGGAGTCGGGCCGGGTTAGCACGGTCGCGAACGATCCGTGACTTCCATGGTGTACCCGAGAGCCTTCTCAGGCAAACCCACGCGCCTCACCTTACGCCGAATGGGCTGCGCCTATGCTCGGGTGCGTGGAAAACCACTCCTTGCCCCGCACAGCGGCCTTCTTTGATCTGGACAAGACGGTCATTGCGAAGTCGAGCACGCTCTCGTTCAGCAAGTCGTTCTACCAAGGCGGCCTGATCAACCGCCGGGCCGTCTTGCGTACCGCCTATGCGCAGTTCGTCTTGCTCGTGGGCGGCATGGACCACGACCAGATGGAGCGCACCCGCGAGTACCTGTCCCAACTGGTCCGCGGCTGGAACGTCCAGCAGGTCAGGGAGATCGTCGCCGAGACCCTGCACGACATCATCGACCCGATCATCTACGACGAGGCCGCGTCCCTGATCGAGGAGCACCACATCGCTGGGCGCGACGTGGTGATCGTGTCCACGTCTGGCGCCGAGGTGGTCGAGCCGATCGGTGAACTGCTGGGCGCGGACCGCGTGGTGGCCACCCGGATGGTCATCGGCGACGACGGACGCTTCACCGGCGAGGTCGAGTACTACGCCTACGGTCCGACCAAGGCCGAGGCGGTCAGGGACCTCGCGTTCTCCGAGGGCTACGACCTCTCCCGCTGCTACGCCTACAGCGACTCGGCGACGGATCTGCCGATGCTGGACGCCGTGGGCCATCCGCACGCCGTGAACCCCGACAGGACGCTGCGCCGTGAGGCCCTCGCGCGCGGGTGGCCCGTTCTCGACTTCAACCGTCCGGTCCGGCTCAAGCAGCGGCTGCCCTCGTTCTCGGTGCCGCCGCGCCCGGCGCTCGTCGCGGCCGCCGCCATAGGCGCCGCGGCGGCCACCGCGGGCCTGGTCTGGTACGCGAGCCGGCGCCGCGCGGCAGCGGTCTGACCTGCCAGGGCGCCGTCAGCAGGGGTCCGCGCGGTTGAACACGGCCCCTTTCACCCTCTTTGAACCTAAAAGTAAAGAAGCGAAGGCAGGCCTTCCACTCCCTGCGGAGCTGGAGTACAAAGGACTCAACGGCCCGCGAGACCAAGGACATCCGAGAGGATCACCTTCACTAACGCATTTTGGCCCCACGGACCGCGCATGTGCACAGGGCACCCACGCGACGTCGACCCGTCGATTACGGGCCAGCCGCACCAGGTGACGGGCGAAGCTCCCGACCTGATGGGCAATATCTCGAGGACGCTTGGTAACCCGGTGACCATGCCAGCGGCGGTACGAGTCCTCGTACCGCCGCAACCCTGAAAGGCCTCCGCGCGGAGGCCTTTTCCACGCCCGAAGCCCGCTCGGCCCCGAAGCCCGCTCGGCCCCGAAGCCCGCTCGGCCGAAGCCCGCCCGGCACGGCCCCGAAGGGCTACGCCGCCCCGCGCTGAAGCGCCTCGCACACCGCCGTCGACTCCCGCGCGCCCAGCTCGATCGCCCGCCCGCAGTGCGCGATCCACGCCGCCATGCCGTCCGGCGTACCGGACGCGTAGCCGTCGAGCGCCGCCAGATAGGCCGCGCGTCCCAGCTCGGCGTGGCCGACCTCGGCCGGGCAGACCGCCTTGGGGTCGAGACCGCTGCCGATCAGGACGATCCGCTCGGCGGTGCGCGCGATCAGCCCGTTGCGCGAGGTGAAGGGGCGCAGCGCGAGCAGCTCGCCGTGCACCACCGCGGCCGTCACCAGCGCGGGTGCGGAACCCCCGGCGATGATCAGCCCGGACAGGCCCTCCAGCCGGCCGGAGACCTCGTCCGCGCCGGGCAGCGGCAGTTCGATCAGCGGCTCCTCGACGGCCTCGCCGGCCTGCCGGGGCCGCCCCACCTCGTCGCCCTGTCCGGGCGCGGCAACCAGGTGCAGCCGGGCCAGCACCCGCAGCGGCGACTGCCGCCAGACGGACAGCAACTGGCCCGCCTCCGCGGTCAGTCGCAGTGCGGCGCCCACCACGCGCGCGTCCTCGTCGACGCCGAAGTCGCTGCGCCTGCGCACCTCTTCGAGCGCCCAGTCGGCGCCGGACACGGCGGCCGAGCCGCGCGCGCCGCGCAGGGCGGCCTCGGAGGTGATCTCGTTGCTGCGCCGCCGCATGACCCGGTGTCCGTACACGCGGTCCACGGCCTTGCGCACGGATTCCACGGAGTCGGCGACCCCGGGGAGCGACCCGAGGGCCGCGAGCGGGTCATCGGTCGCGCCTGTCGTACTCATGGGTACGACCCTACGCACCCAGGGCGCACACCCCACGAAGGAGTGGTCTTCTTCACGTCCCGGCATCCGTGCCCCACCAGGGACCGCTAGGCTTACTGAACATGAAAATTGCTTTCGTCGGGAAGGGCGGCAGCGGCAAGACGACCCTGTCCTCCCTGTTCGTCCGGCATCTCGTGTCCACCGGCGCTCCGGTCGTCGCCGTCGACGCCGACATCAACCAGCACCTCGGTCCCGCGCTCGGCCTCGACGACACGGAGGCCGCCGCCCTGCCGGCCATGGGCGACCGGCTCTCGCTGATCAAGGACTACCTGCGCGGCACCAACCCGCGTGTGCGGTCCGCGGCGACGATGATCAAGACGACGCCGCCCGGCGAGGGTTCACGGCTGCTGCGGGTGCGCGAGACCAATCCGGTGTACGACGCCTGCGCCCGCGCCGTGGAACTCGACGGCGGTGCCGTCCGTTTGATGGTCACCGGCCCCTTCACCGAGGCCGACCTGGGCGTCTCCTGCTACCACTCCAAGACCGGAGCGGTGGAGCTCTGTCTCAACCACCTGGTCGACGGCCCCGACGAGTACGTCGTGGTCGACATGACCGCGGGCTCGGACTCGTTCGCCTCCGGCATGTTCACCCGCTTCGACATGACGTTCCTCGTCGCCGAGCCGACCCGGAAGGGGGTCTCCGTCTATCGCCAGTACAAGGAGTACGCCCGCGACTTCGGCGTCACCCTGAAGGTCGTCGGCAACAAGGTGCAGGGCGAGGACGACCTGGACTTCCTGCGCGCGGAGGTCGGGGACGACCTGCTCGTCACGGTCGGGCACTCGAACTGGGTGCGCGCCATGGAGAAGGGCCGCCCGCCCCGGTTCGAGCTCCTGGAGGACGTCAACCAGCGCGCCCTGGAGCAGCTGCGGACGGCCGCCGACGCGACGTACGAGCAGCGCGACTGGGAGCGCTACACACGCCAGATGGTCCACTTCCACCTGAAGAACGCCCAGTCGTGGGGGAACGAGCGCACCGGAGCCGACCTGGCCGCCCAGGTCGACCCCGGTTTTGTGCTCGGCGAGAGCCTCACCGCCCCCGTATGACGCCCGCCGCCGGTCCCCGGTGCGGCGGGACCGGCGGTGCGGCTACCGCTTGACCGCCGGCGCTCCGGGCGCCCCCTTCGGTGCCGGGGCCGGGCGGGCCGACAGGAAGGACTCCCAGCCCTGCTTGGGCGCCTGACCCACCTTCAGGGACTTGAGTTTCGCCAGGGCCTTGGGGTCCTGGGCGTCCAGCCAGTCGGCGAGCTGACGGAACGACACACAGCGCACGTCGGACTTCGTGCACACCTCTTCGACGACCTCCTGGACGGCCCGCATGTACGTGCCGCCGTTCCAGGACTCGAAGTGGTTGCCGATGATCAGGGGCGCGCGGTTGCCGTCGTAGGCCCGCCGGAAGCCCTGGAGCAGGCCGTCACGCATCTGGTCGCCCCAGAACTCGTACTTGCCGGGGTCGCCCTGGGTGGTGGTGCCGGACTGGTTGACCATGAAGTTGTAGTCCATGGTCAGCTGCTCGTAGGAGTGGCCGGGGAAGGGGACGAGCTGCATGGACAGGTCCCACAGGCCCTCCTTCTTGCCGGGCCAGATCTGGTCGTTGACGCCGCTGGTGTCGTAGCGGAAGCCCAGTTCGCGGGCGGCCTTCGTGAAGTTCTTCTGGCCTTCGAGGCAGGGCGTGCGGGCGCCGATCAGTTCCTTGTCGTAGTCGAAGGGCAGCGGGGCGGCCTTGCTCATCCCGGTGTTGGTCTTCCAGGACTTGACGAACCGTTTGGCCTGGGAGATCTCGTCCTTCCACTCCTCCACCGACCACTCGCCGACGCCTCCGCCCGCGCCGCAGAAGTGGCCGTTGAAGTGGGTGCCGACCTCGTTGCCCTCCAGCCAGGCCAGCCGCAGCTGCTTGACGGTCTCGGCGATGCCCTCGCGGTCGTTGAAGCCGATGTCGGAGCGGCCCGGTGAGTGCTGCGGGGGCCGGTACTGGTCGCGCTTCTCCTCGGGCAGCAGATACACGCCGCTGAGGAAGTAGGTCATCGTGGCGTTGTTGTCCTTGGCGACCTGGCGGAAGTGGGAGAACAGCTTCTGGCTGTCCTCTCCGGCGCCGTCCCAGGAGAACACCACGAACTGCGGGGGTTTCTGACCGGGCTTCAGCCGCTCGGGTCTCGGCAGGTGCGGCTGCGCCCCGGTGAAGGCGGTGGAGCCGTCGCCGATGAGCCGGACGGCGCTCTTGGGAGCGGACTGCGCCTTCTGCGGTCCCGGCGCACCTTCCTTGGCACCGGTGGAGCCGGAACCGCAGCCTGCGAGCGACGCGGCACCGACCGCGGCGACCGCAACGACCGCGGCGATCCTCTGGGTGGCGGCCATGTCCGCCCACCTTCTTCCTTCTCACAGGCCGACCAGGCCGACGCTGACCGGGCCCTCTTCGGGGGTGAGCTGCCGGGCCGGCCGACAGCGCCGCCAACCTCGCACGGATCCGAGAAGGAATTAGTACGACAAGCCGACTTAAATATCGGTTCACTCATAGAGGTGATGCATTACCCCATTTGCTACGAAAATCCATGCATGACCTTTACTCTGCATTACGATCTGTTTACTGAGCGTTGATTTTTCCCGCCGCACTGCACGCCGTGACCCACGGCCGCGACCCGACCCCCGCCCCGCGCGGGGACCACCTGATCCGCGACCGCGCCGCCCCGGAGGAGACGGGACCCATGTCAGCCTTCCGCACGCTTCCCCACGCCCTCGAGACCGCACGGGCCAAGGGCACCCGCATCGTCGAGGCGCGCCGCTCGCGCCACGTCCACCGGCCCCACAGCCCGCCGTCCGGCAGGCGCCGCCGCTTCCGCGTCGCGGGCGCCGACGTCTCGGCCGCCATCGCCGTGTTCCTCATCGCCCTGCCGCTCTCCCTGGGCATCGCCCTCGCGACCGGCGCCCCCCTCCAGGCGGGCCTGGTCGCCGCCGCGGTGGGCGGCCTCGTCGCCGGCCGGCTCGGCGGCTCCGCACTCCAGGTCAGCGGCCCCGCCGCCGGACTCACGGTGGTCACCGCCGACCTGATCCACCGTTACGGCTGGCGTACGACGTGTGCCATCACCGTCCTCGCCGGCGTGGCCCAACTGGGCCTGGGCTGCCTGCGCGTGGCCCGCTCCGCGCTCGCCGTCAGCCCCGCCATCGTGCACGGCATGCTGGCCGGCATCGGCGTCACCATCGCCGTCGCCCAGCTGCACATCGTTCTCGGCGGCACCCCGCAGAGCGCCGTCCTGGACAACCTCCAGGCCCTGCCTGCCCAGTTGGCCCGGCTGCATCCCGCGGCCGTCTCGATGAGCGCGCTCACCCTCGCCCTGCTGCTGCTCTGGCCCCGGATCCCCGGCCGCCCCGGCCGTCTGCTGCGAGTGATCCCCGCCCCGCTCGTCGCCGTCGCCGGGGCTACCGCCACCGCCTCGCTCGCCGGGATCGGCCTGCCCAAGGTCGACCTGCCGTCCTGGCAGAGCCACGCGCTGGCCGGCCTGCCCGAGGGACCCGTGCTCGGCCTGCTCGCCGCCGTGCTCACCACCACCCTCGTGTGCAGTGTGCAGTCGCTGCTCGGCGCGGTCGCCGTGGACAAGATGGCCGCCTCCCGCCCCGGTCTGACCGGCCGCGTCGGCCGCTCCGACCTGGACCGCGAACTGCTCGGCCAGGGCGCCGCCAACATCGCCTCCGGCGCCCTCGGCGGACTGCCCGTCGCCGGCGTCGCCGTACGCAGTTCGGCGAACGTGAACGCCGGTGCCGTCAGCCGGAACTCCACGATGCTGCACGGCGTTCTCGTAGTAGTCGCCGCGCTGCTGATGGTCCCGGTCCTTGAGCTCATCCCCCTCGCCTCGCTCGCCGCCCTGGTGATGGCCGTCGGCATCCAGATGGTGTCCCTGCACCACATCCGCACGGTGACCCGCCACCGAGAAGTGCTGGTCTACGCGGTCACCACCCTCGGCGTGGTGCTCTTCGGCGTCCTGGAGGGCGTGACGCTGGGAATCGCCGTCGCCGTGGCCGTCGCCCTGAACCGCCTCGCCCGCACCCGGATCACCCACGACGAGAAGGAAGGAGTCCACCACGTCCACGTACGCGGCCAGTTGACGTTCCTGGCGGTTCCCCGGCTCAGCCGCGCCCTGCACCACGTGCCCCACGGCGCCCACGCGGTCGTCGAGTTGGACGGCTCCTTCATGGACCACGCGGCGTACGAGACGCTTCAGGACTGGCGGAACACCCACCTCGCGCAGGGCGGCACCGTCGATCTCACCGGCCGCCGCGGCGGGACCCGGATCACCGAGCCCACGGTGTCCCATCTCCTCGACCACGACCGGGCGCACGACCGCCCGCACGACCGCACCTATGACCGCGCACATGACCGGACACCCGACCGAACCCACGAGCACGCCCACGGCCGCCCGCACGAGCGCGCCCACACGGCACCCGGCGCACCGGGCGACCCCCTCACCGACTGCCGCTGCCGCCCCTGGACGCCCTGGCGCAACCACCACTGCGAGCCGTCCGGACCGGCCGAGGGGCGGGAGTTCCCGGCGACACCGGCCGGAGCACCGCACACCACACCCGGCGCCGACGCGCCCGGGCCCGTCCCGTGGGGCCTGCGCGCGGCCGACAGCGCGGCAAGCGGGCAGCAACTGGCGCGTGGCATCAGCGCGTTCCAGCGGAACACCGCGCCGCTGGTGCGGGGTGAGCTGGCCCGTCTCGCACGCGAGGGACAGCAGCCCTCCCAGCTGTTCCTCACATGTGCCGACTCCCGGGTGGTCACCTCAATGATCACCTCCAGCGGCCCGGGCGACCTGTTCGTGGTGCGCAACGTGGGCAACCTCGTGCCGCTGCCCGGCGCGGACGGCAGGGACGGCAGGGACGGCGGGGACGACTCGGTGGCCGCCGCGATCGAGTACGCGGTGGACGTGCTGAACGTACGGTCCATCACGGTGTGCGGGCACTCTGGGTGTGGCGCGATGCAGGCGCTGTTCAACGCGGAGCCCGGCGGGGCGCCTACGCCGCTCAGACGCTGGCTGCGGCACGGGATGCCCAGCCTGGAGTGGATGGCCGACGACAGCCGCCCCTGGCCCCGGCTGGCGGGCCGACCGCCGGCCGACGCGGTGGAGCAGCTCTGTCTGACCAACGTCGTTCAGCAGCTGGAGCATCTGCGGGCCCACGAGGTGGTGGCCCAGGCGCTGCGCGAGGGCGCGCTGGAGCTGCACGGGATGTACTTCCACGTGGGTGAGGCGCAGGCGTATCTGCTCGCGGGCACGGAGGGCGACGAGCGGTTCCACCGGGTCAGAGCCGCGGACGTACCCGCCTGATCCGGTCCCGCCACCGCGAGCGGCCCGGCCTCCGTCGATCCGGAGACCGGGCCGCCACGGATCCCGCTACCCGAGCGTCAGATCCCGCTCCGGCCGGCACGGGCCGATCTCGCCCTTGACCGGAACGTACGACTCGGACTTCTTGAACGCGTTCGAGGGGTCGACGGGCCGCATGTTCTCGATGCCCAGGGAGTCACCGGGATGCAGGACGACAGTCGTTCGCTTCCGATCGTCCTCGGAGAGACGGTTCTGATCGGGCCGACTGTCCTTTGGGGTGTCCTCCTCACCGGGCGGCCAGTCCTCCCCGAGGAAAGCCCTCGTGAAACCGAGCAGGGACTCGCCGCGCGTGTTCGCACACCGGTAACCCGGCTTCAGGTCGTCGATGGTGACGTGGATGCCCGCGGCCCCCAGTTTCTCGGCGAGTTCCTTCTGGGCGTCCGGGCCAAGGCTCATCTCGCGAAGGTCGAGGGTGACGCTGCCGTCGTCGTGCCGCTCCAGCGAGTACGCCGGCGAGACGACGGGCGAGCCGGGTGCCAGCGTCACGGCGAATCCCGCCACCGCGCAGACCCCGGCGGCGATGACGAGCCGAGGACGCGTGAGCAACCGACGCCGGGAGGCAGGGGTCCCGGACCCGCCCCCCGCGCGGGTCCCGAAGCCACCCCCCGCACCATGCCCGGCCCTCGCGTGCCCGGCCGTCACGTGCCCGGCCCCGTGTGCCCGCTCCCCCTGCGCCGCGGTCGCCTCCTCCTGCTCCCGCCGCGCGATCTCCCCCTGGAGCTCCGCCAGCAGCCGGTCCTCGAACCTCGTCTTCGTGGTCATGCCTCTCCCCCGTTTCCTCCGTTGACGTACGACAGTGCCGCGCCCCGCGGCCCCGGCGGCGGCACATCCGCCTCCGGACGCAGGGACTTGCGGGCCCGGTGGAGCCGGACCCGGGCCGTGGTGGGGCGGATGCCGAGCGCGGCAGCCGCCTCCGTGACCGTGAGCTGGTCGACCGCGATCAGTTCCAGTACCGCCCGTTCGCCCTCCGGTAGCCGCTCCAGCGCGGACAGGGCCCGGCGGCCGGGACTCTCCGCGTCGAGCTTGTCCTCAAGCCGGGCGATGTCGTCGGCCTCCAGCAACCGGCGTCCCGAGATACGCCGGTCGCGTTCGGCGTCGCGGGCGACCCGGCGGTACTCCGACGAGACGACGTTGCGGGCGATGCCGTAGAGCCAGGCGGTCTCGCTGCCCCGGGACGGACGGTAGGTGTGGGCCGAGTCCAGGACGGCGAGAAAGATCTCGGCCGTCAGGTCGGCGACGGTGTGGGCGTCGGTGACACGCCGGGCCACGAAGGACGTCATGGCGTCCACGTGGCGCCGGTAGAACTCCTCGAAGAGCTGTGGGTCGCGCGCTGCCTCGGCCGGCCCGCCCCGAATCCCCTTCACTCGGACTCCCCTCCTCGTCGGTGGCGCTTCATCTGTACTTGGCCGGGAGGGCGAAAGGCGTTACACGCGCTGAACTTCGTACGGTCCGCGTCCGTGACTACGGATGACCCGGCCACGGCGGAGTCACCACGGGGACCACGGGCGAGGGTCCGACCGGCGCCCTGGCACACTCCTCTCACAGGTCTAAACCAATATGGCCGTCGACCCTTGTCATCGGCCCCCCGGGTCTGATGAGCTGTGGCCTGGGACACAACGGACACCCTTGGAAAGGGAGATGTCGTGAGCAACGAAAGCCTGGCCAACCTGCTCAAGGAAGAGCGCAGGTTCGCACCCCCCGCCGACCTGGCAGCGAACGCCAACGTCACGGCGGAGGCGTATGAGCAGGCCAAGGCTGACAGGCTCGGCTTCTGGGCCGAGCAGGCCCGCCGCCTGACCTGGGCCGAGGAGCCGGCCGAGACCCTGGACTGGTCGAACCCGCCGTTCGCCAAGTGGTTCAAGGACGGCACGCTCAACGTGGCGTACAACTGCGTGGACCGGCATGTCGACGCCGGGCTCGGCGACCGGGTCGCCATCCACTTCGAGGGCGAGCCCGGCGACAGCCGCGCGATCACCTACGCAGAGCTCAAGGACGAGGTCTCCCGGGCCGCGAACGCCCTGCTGGAGCTGGGAGTCCGGAAGGGCGACCGGGTCGCGGTCTACATGCCGATGATCCCCGAGACGGCGGTCGCGATGCTCGCGTGCGCCCGGATCGGCGCCGCGCACTCCGTGGTCTTCGGCGGCTTCTCGGCCGACGCGCTCGCGACCCGCATCCAGGACGCCGACGCGAAGGTCGTCATCACCTCCGACGGCGGCTACCGCCGGGGCAAGCCCTCCGCGCTGAAGCCGGCCGTCGACGAGGCCGCCACCAAGGCGGGCAACGTCGAGCACGTCCTCGTGGTGCGCCGCACCGGCCAGGACGTGGCCTGGGACGGCGAGCGGGACGTGTGGTGGCACGAGATCGTCGGCCGCCAGTCGGCCGAGCACACCCCCGAGGCGTTCGAGGCCGAGCACCCGCTGTTCATCCTCTACACGTCCGGTACGACGGGTAAGCCCAAGGGCATCCTGCACACCTCCGGCGGCTACCTCACCCAGGCCTCGTACACCCACCACGCCGTCTTCGACCTCAAGCCGGAGACCGACGTCTACTGGTGCACGGCCGACGTCGGCTGGGTCACCGGGCACTCCTACATCGTCTACGGGCCGCTCTCCAACGGCGCCACACAGGTCATGTACGAGGGCACGCCCGACACGCCGCACCAGGGCCGCTTCTGGGAGATCGTGCAGAAGTACGGGGTGACGATCCTCTACACGGCGCCCACGGCGATCCGTACGTTCATGAAGTGGGGCGACGACATCCCCGCGAAGTTCGACCTGTCCTCCCTGCGGGTCCTCGGCTCGGTCGGCGAGCCGATCAACCCCGAGGCGTGGATCTGGTACCGCAAGCACATCGGCGGCGACAAGGCCCCCATCGTCGACACCTGGTGGCAGACCGAGACCGGCGCGATGATGATCTCGCCGCTGCCCGGCGTCACCGAGACCAAGCCGGGCTCCGCGCAGACCCCGCTGCCCGGCATCTCCGCGACCGTCGTCGACGACGAGGCCAACGAGGTCCCGAACGGCGGCGGCGGTTACCTCGTCCTGACCGAGCCGTGGCCGTCGATGCTGCGCACCATCTGGGGCGACGACCAGCGGTTCCTCGACACGTACTGGTCGCGTTTCGAGGGCAGGTACTTCGCCGGTGACGGGGCGAAGAAGGACGACGACGGCGACATCTGGCTGCTCGGCCGGGTCGACGACGTGATGCTGGTGTCCGGCCACAACATCTCCACCACCGAGGTCGAGTCGGCGCTCGTCTCGCACCCCTCGGTCGCCGAGGCGGCCGTCGTCGGCGCGGCGGACGAGACGACCGGACAGGCCATCGTCGCCTTCGTGATCCTGCGCGGGACGGCGAACGCCGACGACGAGAACCTGGTCAACGACCTGCGCAACCACGTCGGTACCGCCCTCGGCCCGATCGCCAAGCCCAAGCGGATCCTGCCGGTGGCGGAGCTGCCCAAGACCCGCTCCGGCAAGATCATGCGGCGGCTGCTGCGGGACGTCGCGGAGAACCGTGAGCTCGGCGACGTCACCACGCTCACCGACTCCACGGTCATGGACCTCATCACCGCCAAGCTCCCGGCGACGTCGAGCGAGGACTGAGCCTCAGGACCCGTAAGAGCTGAGCCACAGGGCCCGTGAAAAAGGGGCGTCCGGCGCGAGATGCGCGCCGGACGCCCCTTTTAGGTAAACTAAACAAAACATACGTGATCACAAAGGTGTGCCGGGAAGTCTGGTCGGCGAGTGCTCAGTCCTGCCCACCGACCGGAGGTCCGACCGTGTCCGCGCCCGTCCCGCCGCACAAGAGCGCAGGCTCCCGCAAGATCCTGGGACGCCTCTCCCTCCCCGAACGGAACTTCGTCGCGGAGGCGCTGCGCACCGAGACGGTCGGCGGTGTCCTGCTCCTGATCGCCGCGGTCACCGCCCTGATCTGGGCCAACCTCCCCGCGATCCAGCACGGTTACGAGACGGTCGCCCACTTCCACCTCGGTCCCGAGGCCCTCGGCCTGGACCTGTCCGTGGCGCACTGGGCCGCCGACGGCCTGCTGGCCGTCTTCTTCTTCGTGGCCGGCATCGAGCTCAAGCGCGAACTCGTCGCCGGCGACCTGCGCGATCCGAGGGCCGCCGCGCTGCCCGTCGTCGCGGCCCTGTGCGGCATGCTCGTACCCGCCCTCGTCTACACGCTCACGGTCGGCATCGGCGGTGGTTCGGCGGCCGGCTGGGCCGTGCCCACGGCCACCGACATCGCCTTCGCGCTGGCCGTGCTCGCGGTCATCGGTACGTCCCTGCCGAGCGCCCTGCGCGCCTTCCTGCTGACCCTCGCGGTCGTGGACGACCTGTTCGCGATCCTGATCATCGCCGTCTTCTTCACCGACCGGCTGAACTTCGCCGCCCTCGCCGGCGCGGTGATCGGCCTTGTCGTCTTCTGGCTGCTGCTGCGCAAGGGTGTCCGCGGCTGGTACGTCTACGTTCCGCTCGCGCTCGTGATCTGGGCGCTCATGTACAACAGCGGTATCCACGCCACCATCGCGGGCGTCGCCATGGGCCTGATGCTGCGCTGCACCCGGCGCGACGACGAGCCGCACTCCCCCGGCGAGCACATCGAACACCTCGTACGACCGCTGTCCGCGGGCCTCGCCGTGCCGCTGTTCGCCCTGTTCAGCGCGGGTGTCCCGGTGTCCGGCGGGGCGCTGCGGGAGGTGTTCACCCAACCGGAGACGCTGGGCGTGGTGCTCGGGCTCGTGGTCGGCAAGACGGTCGGAATCTTCGGTGGCACCTGGCTCACCGCCCGGTTCACACGGGCCTCGCTCAGCGACGACCTGGAGTGGGCCGACGTCTTCGCGGTCGCCTCGCTGGCCGGCATCGGCTTCACCGTCTCGCTGCTGATCGGCGACCTCGCCTTCGGCGGCGACACCGCACTGACCGGAGAGGTGAAGGCCGCCGTCCTGACCGGCTCGGTGATCGCGGCCCTGCTGGCGAGCGTCCTGCTGAAGATACGGAACGCCAAGTACCGCCGGATGTGGGAGGACGAGGAGCGCGACGACGACCTCGACGGCATCCCCGACATCTACGAGGAGCACGACCCGGCGTACCACCTGCGGATGGCGGAGATCTACGAGCGCAAGGCCGCCGAGCACCGCCGGATCGCCGCCGAACGGGAGGCCGCCGCGCGCCACGAGCTTGCCGAAGTGCCGGGCGGGGCAGGCGAGGAGAACTCCGGTCCGGCATGATCTGACGAGACGGTACAAAACCGCGGGACCGGACGTAGACACACACAGCACGGAACCGTACGTACAAAGAGGGAGACCGCGATGAGCGCACCCGACGGCAGCCCGGTCGGCGCAGAACGCAGCATCGGCCAGCTGTTCGCCTCGGCGACCACCGAGATGTCGGCGCTGGTGCACGACGAGATCGCGCTGGCCAAGGCGCAGCTCAAGCAGGACGTCAAGCGCGGTGTCACGAGCGGCGGCGCGTTCACCGTGGCCGCGGTGGTGCTCCTGTTCTCCCTGCCGATGCTGAACTTCGCGCTGGCGTACGGCATCCGGACCTGGAGCGGCTGGAACCTCGCGATCTGCTTTGTGCTGTCGTTCGCGGCGAACGTACTGATCGCGCTGGTCCTCGCACTGGTCGGTGTGCTCTTCGCGAAGAAGGCCATGAAGAGCAAGGGCCCGCAGAAGGTCGCCGCGTCGGTGAAGGAGACCGCGGGCGTCCTCCAGAACGCGAAGCCGCACCCGCGGCCCGCGCTGCCGCAGGACCGTGCGCCCGAAGCCATCGAGGCTGTGGCACGCTCGTCGTCATGACGGACCCGGCAGCCACCCCTTCGGCGCAACCCGCTTCGGTCGTACGGATCGACCTCCCCGGCGGGCAGGCGGTGACACACCGCGACGTCGCCGCCAACGGCGCGCGCTTCCACATCGCCGAGCTCGGCGACGGTCCGCTGGTCATGCTCGTGCACGGCTTCCCGCAGTTCTGGTGGACCTGGCGCCACCAGCTGGTCGCGCTCGCCGACGCCGGTTTCCGGGCCGTCGCCATGGACCTGCGCGGCGTCGGCGGCAGCGACCGCACCCCGCGCGGCTACGACCCGGCCAACCTCGCCCTCGACATCACCGGCGTGATCCGCTCCCTCGGCGAGCCCGACGCCGCGCTCGTCGGCCACGACCTGGGCGGCTATCTGTCGTGGACGGCGGCGGTGATGCGCCCGAAGCTCGTACGCCGGCTCGCGGTCGCCTCGATGCCGCATCCCCGGCGCTGGCGCTCGGCGATGGTCTCCGACCGCAGGCAGTCGGCCGCGAGCTCCTACATCTGGGGGTTCCAGCGGCCCTGGATCCCCGAGCGGCAGCTCCTCGCCGACGACGGCGCGCTGGTGGGCCGGCTGATCCGGGACTGGTCGGGGCCGAAGCTGCCCGACGACGACGCGGTGGAGACGTACCGCCGCGCGATGCGCATCCCGTCCACGGCGCACTGCTCGATCGAGCCCTACCGCTGGATGGTCCGCTCGCTGGCCCGTCCCGACGGCATCCAGTTCAACCGGCGGATGAAGCGGCCGGTGCGGGTGCCGACGCTCCATCTGCACGGCTCGCTCGACCCCGTGATGCGCACGCGGAGCGCCGCCGGGTCCGGGGAGTACGTCGAAGCGCCGTACCGCTGGCGGCTGTTCGACGGGCTGGGGCACTTTCCGCACGAGGAGGACCCGGTGGCCTTCTCCACGGAGCTGGTGAACTGGCTGAAGGACCCCGAGCCGGACCGGTGAACCACGACGGTTTCGGTCGCGTGCCGGGGCACTCGCCATGGCGGTGACCGCCGTCGGCGATCGGCCGTACGGCCGAATCGCCGCGGACCCGCTCGGTAATCGCGCCACTGCGCCCGGTATCCGGATCTGAACGCCTGTACTACGACCGGCCACTTGCCCGGCGCATAGGCCGATTGGGGGGCTCCCGCGGGGTTATCGACCTTGGGGCAGGGGCAGACGTCCCGGTATGGGCTGGACGCACGACTACAGTGACGCCGCACGCGACCGCCGCTCGACCGGCGGTCCGAGTTCCCACCAGCGGAGTACGCCGCAACTACAGGGCACCGACCCGCGCGTGGGCATTCCCATCATCCTTCGCCGCCGGGCCCGCTGGGTCTCCGTACGATTGCGTCACCCGCGAGGCTGACGCACGCACCGTCAACGGTTTTCTTCACAGGGCACAGCTGTCGCTGTCCACCTGCTGGCTCGCGGAACGTCCCTTGGTGATGTCCTCGCGGATCTCGTCCACGGTGAGGGCGTAGCCGGTCTCGGCGTTGTCGAGGGACTTGGCGAAGACCACGCCGTAGACCTCGCCGTCCGGGGTGAGCAGCGGGCCGCCGGAGTTGCCCTGACGGACGATCGCGTACAGCGAGTACACGTCGCGGTGCACGGTGCCGCGGTGGTAGATGTCCGGGCCGTTGGCGGGGATCCGGCCGCGCACGCGGGCCGCGCGGACGTCGTACGCGCCGTTCTCCGGGAAGCCGGCCACGATCGCGCTGTCGCCGCTCCTGGCGTCCGTGGACGTGAACCGCAGTGCGGGCGCGTCCAGATCGGGGACGTCGAGCACGGCGATGTCGCGCTGCCAGTCGTAGAGCACCACCGTCGCGTCGTAGCGGCGGCCCTCGCCGCCTATCTGGACGGTGGGTTCGTCGACGCCGCCGACGACATGCGCGTTGGTCATCACACGGCGGTCGGAGAAGACGAAGCCGGTGCCCTCCAGGACCTTGCCGCAACTCTGCGCCGTACCCATCACCTTGACGATGGAGCGCTGGGCGCGGGTGGCGACCTCGCTCTTCGCGAGGGCCGGGTCGGGCGGCCGGACATCGGTGATCGGCTCGTTGGAGAACGGGCTGAAGACCTGCGGGAAGCCGTTCTGCGCGAGGACCGAGGAGAAGTCGGCGAACCAGGTGTCGGCCTGGTTGGGCAGCGCGCGCGAGACCCCGAGCAGGACCTTGGAGCCACGGACCTCCTTGCCCAAGGTGGGCAGGGTGGTGCCGGCGAGCGCGGAGCCGATCAGCCAGGCCACCAGGAGCATCGCGACGACGTTGACGAGGGCGCCGCCCGTCGCGTCCAGGGCGCGGGCCGGGGACCAGGTGATGTACCGGCGGAGCTTGTTGCCGAGGTGGGTGGTCAGGGCCTGTCCGATCGAGGCGCAGACGATCACCACCACCACGGCGACGACGGCCGCGGTGGTGCTCACCTCCGAGTTGTCGGTGAGCGCGTCCCAGATGACCGGCAGGGTGTAGACGGCGACGAGACCGCCCCCGAGGAAACCGATCACCGAGAGGATGCCGACGACGAACCCCTGGCGATAGCCCACGATCGCGAACCAGACGGCAGCGACCAGCAACAGGATGTCCAGCACATTCACCGTTTCAGGCCTCGCCTCGTCATTCTCCGCTCACACGCGCTCCGCCCCGGAAGTGACCTGGCGCACAACGGCATGCGGACAGAGCTTTCCCCGGCGGAACACAACACGGCGACCACCCTGTCACGACCGCCAGTCGAGCGGGACCTGCTTGTCGCGGTCCCATGGCAGCTCCCAGCCCGCGAAGTGCAGCAGCCGGTCGATGATCCCGGCCGTGAAACCCCAGACAAGGGCTGATTCGACCAGAAATGCCGCGCCTGTGTGGCCGCTGGGGTGGACGGCGGAGGCGCGGTTCGCGGGATCCGTGAGATCCGCCACGGGAACGGTGAAGACCCTGGCCGTCTCGTTCGGATCCACCACGCCGACCGGGCTGGGCCGGCGCCACCAGCCGACGACCGGGGTGACCACGAAGCTGCTCACCGGGATGTAGAGCCGGGGCAGCACTCCGAACAGCTGGACGCCGGACGGGTCGAGGCCGGTCTCCTCCTCGGCCTCGCGCAGCGCGGCGCGCAGCGGGCCGTCACCCTGCGGGTCCCCGTCCTCGGGGTCCAGGGCGCCGCCCGGGAAGGAGGGCTGACCGGCGTGCGAGCGCAGGGACGACGCCCGCTCCATCAGCAGCAGTTCGGGCCCGCGCGCGCCCTCGCCGAACAGGATCAGTACGGCCGACTGGCGGCCCGCGCCGTCCTCCGGCGGCAGGAATCGGCTCAGCTGCGGCGGCTCGACCGTGTCGATGGCGTGCGCCACCGGGTCCAGCCAGCCGGGCAGGCCGTCCCTGCTGAGCACGATCGACCCACCCTGCGTGTCACTCGCGCGCGTCATCATCACCCCCGTGTCCTGCCGTGCTCAACGCGCGGAGCCCCCGAGATCGTTCCTGCCGGGGCGTGGTGGGGTGCGCGGGCGCCGGGTGCGTGCCGGGGGCGTCGCGGGTCGGTCCGGTCATCCGGTCGCCCCCAGGGGTGGGGCCGGCCTGCCGCCCGCGTCCAGGTAGGACTGTGGCGGGTTCAGCCGCTGGCCGGGGAAGCCGCCCTTCTCGTACTTCAGCAGCTTCTTCGCCTTCTCCGGGTCCGTCTCGCCCTCGCCGTACGCCGGGCAGAGGGGGGCGATGGGGCAGGCGCCGCAGGCGGGCTTGCGGGCGTGGCAGATCCGGCGGCCGTGGAAGATCACGTGGTGCGAGAGCATCGTCCAGTCGCTCTTCGGGAACAGCTCGCCGACCGCCGCCTCGATCTTGTCCGGCTCCGTCGCGTCGGTCCACTGCCAGCGCCGCACCAGCCGCTGGAAGTGCGTGTCGACGGTGATGCCGGGCCGCCCGAACGCGTTCCCCAGGACCACGAACGCCGTTTTGCGGCCTACGCCGGGCAGCTTGACGAGGTCCTCCAGGCGGCCGGGGACCTCACCGCCGAAGTCCTCCACCAGGGCCTTCGACAGCCCTATCACCGACCTGGTCTTGGCCCGGAAGAAGCCGGTCGGGCGCAGGATCTCCTCGACCTCCTCGGGGTTGGCCGCGGCGAGGTCCTCGGGGGTGGGGTACTTCGCGAAGAGGGCGGGGGTCGTCTGGTTGACCCGCAGGTCCGTGGTCTGCGCGGACAGGACCGTGGCGAGGATCAGCTGGTAGGGATTCTCGAAGTCCAACTCCGGGTGGGCGTACGGGTAGACGTCGGCGAGCTCGCGATTGATACGGCGGGCTCGCCGGACGAGGGCGGTATGGGACTCGACCTTTTTGGCGGGGGCGGCCTTCTTCGCGGGGGCGGCCTTCTTGGCGGGGGCGGCGTTCTTCGCGGGCGCGGCCTTCTTGGCGGGCGCCTTGGCCGGGGTCACCGCCTTGGCCGATGCACCAGAAGCCGTCTTCTTGGCTTTCGTCGCCTTCGCCGTCTTCGCCGTCTTCATCGCCTTCGCCGTCACTCGCTCCGCCGCCGTCCGCTTCACCGGCGCCGACGCTTTCCCGCCAGCGCGTTTCGCGCTTTTTGCTGCTTTCGTTCCACCGTCGGACCCCTGTTCGCCCACAGCGGAATCACGCCCTGCTACCACCCGTCCAGCCCCCTCGGCCTGCGCTCTCACCGGCGATTTGGACATCCGGCCAGCCTACGACCCGGCACTGACATCCGCCCCGGACCTCGAAGATCGGCGCCCAATTGGACCCCTGCCGCGTACCCCGGGACACCAGTGCGGCATCCTTGTGACAGATCACACTGTTTGGAAGGTCCGGCAAAATGGGGACCCAGCTCCCCTGGCACACGGGGGAGCAAGATCCCCTGAGCAGGTCGACAAGGAGAGAACTCGTGGACGACGTTCTGCGGCGCAATCCGCTCTTCGCGGCTCTTGACGACGAGCAGGCCGCGGAGCTGCGTGCCTCCATGAGCGAGGTGACCCTCGCGCGGGGCGACTCCCTGTTCCACGAGGGCGACCCCGGCGACCGCCTGTACGTGGTCACCGAGGGCAAGGTGAAGCTCCACCGCACCTCCCCCGACGGCCGCGAGAACATGCTCGCCGTCGTCGGCCCCGGAGAGCTGATCGGCGAGCTGTCGCTGTTCGACCCGGGCCCGCGCACGGCGACCGCCACCGCGCTGACCGAGGTCAAGATGCTCGGTCTCGGCCACGGCGACCTCCAGCCCTGGCTCAACGCACGTCCCGAGGTCGCCGCGGCCCTGCTGCGCGCGGTGGCCCGCCGGCTGCGCAAGACCAACGACGCCATGTCCGACCTGGTCTTCTCGGACGTCCCGGGCCGCGTCGCCCGCGCGCTGCTGGACCTCTCCCGCCGCTTCGGCGTGCAGTCCGAGGAGGGCATCCACGTCGTCCACGACCTCACGCAGGAGGAGCTGGCCCAGCTGGTCGGCGCGTCCCGCGAGACGGTCAACAAGGCCCTGGCCGACTTCGCCCAGCGCGGCTGGCTCCGCCTGGAGGCCCGCGCGGTGATCCTCCTGGACGTGGAACGCCTCGCCAAGCGCTCCCGCTGACCCGGGGCCTTGACCCCGAGGGGCACATCGCCCCAGAGGGCTCCCTCACGCGCGTACCGCACGCCTTCGGCCCGGTGGTCGCCGCGGCACGGGACCGCATCCCGGAGGTGTTCGGGGCACGGCTGAACGGCGCGTACCTCTACGGCTCGATCCCGCGCGGCACGGCACGCGTGGGCCGCAGCGACCTGGATCTGCTGGTCGTGCTGCGGGACGGGCCCACGGACAGCGACCGTGCCGATCGGCAGGCACTGGACGAGGCCCTCGACGAGGAGTTCCCGCAGATCGACGGCGCGGCCTCGCTGCTGGCCGGCCGTGCGCAGGTGCTGAGCGAGCCGGAGCGGTACGACCTCGGCTGGTTCGTCGCCTGTCTGTGCACGCCCCTGCTGGGCGAGGACCTCTCCGCGCACCTCCCGAGATACCGGCCCGACACGCTGCTGGCCCGCGAGACGAACGGCGACCTCGCTCTGCTGCTCCCCCGCTGGCGCGAGCGGATCGTCGCGGCCGGCGACTCCGAGGCGGCCCTGCGGCGCCTCGTCCGGTACATGTCCCGGCACCTCGTCCGCACCGGCTTCACGCTGGTCATGCCTCGCTGGAACGGCTGGACCAGCGATCTGCGCGAGATGGCCGGGGCCTTCGCCGGGTACTACCCCGCGCGCGGGGACGAGATGTGCGCCGCGGCGGCCCGCGGGCTGGACCCGGTCGGGGACGCTGCCGTGCTGCGGGCGTACGTCGACGATCTCGGGCCGTGGCTCGCGGGCGAGTACGCGCGCGTGCACGGCGTGAAAGCGCCCAGGCCCGCGTAGAGGGCGCCAGTCTCGCGCCCGTGACGAGGGCCGGCCCACCGGGGAGCATGCTCGCCCTCGTAGAGGGCGCCCCTCGTCAGATGAGCCCGTGTTCCTTGAGGTACTCCAGTTGGGCGCGGACCGAGAGTTCCGCGGCCGGCCACAGGGAGCGGTCCACGTCGGCGTAGACGTGGGCGACTACCTCGGGGGCCGTCAGGTGGCCGTTCTCGACCGCTGTCTCGATCTGGGCGAGCCGGTGGGCCCGGTGGGCCAGGTAGTACTCCACGGCGCCCTGGGCGTCCTCCAGGACGGGGCCGTGGCCCGGGAGGACCGTGTGGACGCCGTCGTCGACCGTGAGGGACCTCAGACGGCGAAGGGAGTCCAGATAGTCGCCCAGGCGGCCGTCGGGGTGCGCCACGACCGTCGTACCGCGGCCCAGGACCGTGTCGCCGGTGAGGACGGCCTGGTCGGCCGGCAGGTGGAAGCAGAGCGAGTCCGCGGTGTGGCCGGGCGTGGGCACGACCCGCAGCTCCAGGCCGCCGACGGTGACCACGTCCCCGGCGCCCAGTCCCTCGTCGCCGAGCCGCAGTGCCGGGTCCAGGGCCCGTACGGGGCTGCCGGTCAGCTCGGCGAAGCGGGCGGCGCCCTCGGAGTGGTCGGGGTGGCCGTGGGTCAGGAGGGTCAGCGCGACCCGCCGGCCGGCCTGTGCGGCGGTGTCGACGACATGCCGCAGGTGTACGTCGTCCAGCGGGCCCGGGTCGATCACGACCGCCAGGTCCGAGTCGGGCTCGGCGACGATCCAGGTGTTGGTGCCGTCCAGGGTCATCGCGGAGGGGTTGGGCGCGAGGACGTTGACGGCCCGCGCGGTGGCCGGTCCGGAGAGGACCCCGCCGCGCGGCTGGCCGGGAAGGGCGCTTGCGTCGGTCATGCGGGGGCTCCACCGGTCGGGATGTGCTTGGTGAACTCGTCGTGTCCGGGCCAGGCGAGCACGATCTCGCCGTCCTCCAGCCGGGCCTCGGCCAGTACCGGCGTCAGATCGCGGCCGGCCGCCGCGGCCAGCGCGTCGGCGGCGGTGCCGTACGGCGCCAGCTGGCGCAGGGTCGCGATGGTCGGCGGCATCATCAGCAGATCGCCCCTGTCGTAGCCGACGGCGGCCTCCGCGGGCGCGATCCACACTGTCCGGTCGGCCTCGGTGGAGGCGTTGCGGGTGCGCTGGCCCGCGGGCAGGGCCGCGACGAAGAACCAGGTGTCGTAGCGCCGGGGCTCGAACTCGGGTGTGATCCAGCGCGTCCAGGCGCCCAGCAGATCGGAGCGCAGCACCAGCCCGCGGCGGTCCAGGAACTCCGCGAAGGACTCCTCACGCGCGACGAGCGCCGCCCGGTCCGCCTCCCAGTCGTCGCCCGTGGTGTCCCCGACGACGGACTCCGGGTCCGGCCCGGCGAGCAGCACACCCGCCTCCTCGTACGTCTCCCGGACGGCCGCGCAGACGATCGCCTGGGCCCTGGTCTCGTCGACGCCGAGCCGGTCGGCCCACCACGCGCGCGTGGGGCCCGCCCAGCGGATCTGCTGGTCGTCGTCGCGCGGGTCGACGCCGCCGCCCGGATACGCGTACGCGCCCCCGGCGAAGGCCATGGAGGCGCGTCTGCGCAGCATGTGGACGGCGGGACCGACGGCGGTGTCCTTGAGGAGCATCACCGTGGCCGCCGACCGGGGAGCGACCGGGGTGAGCGTGCCGTCCGCGAGGGCGCGGATACGGTCGGGCCACTCCGGTGGGTACCACTGCCCGTTAGCCATGGGCGGAGGCTATCCCCTGGGGAGCGGATGTTCGAGAGACGACGATCACCCTCCGGGGCACCGGCGGACGCCCCGACAGCGGCGGACGCCCTCATGCCGGCGGCTGCCCGGATACCGACGCCGCTCAGGGATCGGCCGACGCTCGGGCACCGGCGGACGCACAGGCGCCGGCCATCCCTCAGGCGTCGGTCAGCTCCACCTGGATCTCGACCTCGACCGGTGAGTCCAGCGGCAGCACGGCCACCCCGACGGCACTGCGCGCGTGCACGCCCTTCTCGCCGAGGACCTCGCCGAGCAGCTCGCTGGCGCCGTTGAGTACGCCGGGCTGGCCGGTGAAGTCGGACGCGGAGGCGACGTATCCGACGACCTTCACCACGCGCGCGACGCGGTCCAGGTCGCCGGCGACGGACTTGACGGCGGCCAGGGCGTTCAGCGCGCAGGTGCGGGCCAGCTCCTTGGCCTCCTCCGCGGTGACCTCGGCGCCGACCTTGCCGGTGACCGGCAGCTTGCCGTCCACCATGGGCAGCTGGCCTGCGGTGTAGACGTACGGCCCGCTCCGCACGGCCGGCTGGTACGCGGCCAGCGGGGGCACGACCTGCGGCAGCGTCAGTCCCAGTTCGGCAAGGCGGGCTTCGACGGCGCTCACGCCTTCGCCCGCTTCAGGTAGGCGACGAGCTGCTCGGGGTTGGGCCCGGGCACGACCTGGACGAGCTCCCAGCCGTCCTCGCCCCAGGTGTCCAGAATCTGCTTCGTGGCGTGGACGAGCAGCGGCACGGTTGCGTATTCCCACTTGGTCATGGGGCGACTGTATCCGCTGCGGGAGGCGGGTCCCACGGCCGACCTCGGGCCCCACCCGGGCACGGTCCCGGGGCTGTTTGTCCACAGGCCTCGGGCCCTGTTTGTCCACAGGTTCGGACACTGGTTGTCCACAGCCTCCCGATTGGTTCGGGCGTGGACTGGTTACGCTCGAAGACGTGAGCAGGCTCCAGGTCGTCAGCGGCAAGGGCGGGACCGGAAAGACGACGGTCGCCGCCGCACTAGCGCTCGCCCTCGCCACGGAGGGGAAGCGGACGCTTCTCGTCGAGGTGGAGGGCAGGCAGGGCATCGCCCAACTCTTCGAGACGGAGGCGTTGCCCTACGAGGAGCGGAAGATCGCCGTCGCGAGAGGCGGCGGCGAGGTGTTCGCCCTCGCCATCGATCCCGAACTGGCCCTTCTGGACTACCTCCAGATGTTCTACAAACTGGGCGGTGCGGGCCGCGCCCTGAAGAAGCTCGGCGCGATCGACTTCGCCACCACCGTCGCCCCGGGCCTCAGGGACGTACTCCTGACCGGCAAGGCCTGCGAGGCGGTCCGGCGCAAGGACAAGAGCGGCCGGTTCGTGTACGACTACGTCGTCATGGACGCCCCGCCCACGGGCCGCATCACCCGCTTCCTCAACGTCAACGACGAGGTGGCCGGGCTCGCGAAGATCGGCCCGATACACAATCAGGCGCAGGCCGTGATGCGGGTGCTGAAGTCGCCGGAGACGGCCGTGCACCTGGTGACGCTGCTGGAGGAGATGCCGGTCCAGGAGACCGCCGACGGCATCGCCGAACTGCGCACCGCGCGGCTGCCCGTGGGCCGGGTCATCGTCAACATGGTCCGCCCCGAGCTGCTCGACCACACCGACCTCGACCTCGTACGGGCGACGGACCGGTCCGCCTTCGCGCAGTCCCTGTCGGCCGCGGGGCTGGGCGGCGCGCGGCGGGGGCAGAACGCCGAGCGGCTTGTGGACCCCCTGCTGGGGCAGGCGGAGGAGTACGCCGAGCGGTACGCGCTGGAGCACGAGCAGCGGGCGGTGCTGACCGATCTGGACCTGCCACTGCACGAACTGCCGCTGCTCGCCGAGGGCCTGGACCTGGCGGGCCTGTACGCACTGGCCTCCGAGCTGCGGAAGCAGGGGATCTCATGACTTCGGACCCGGCTGCCCACGGCCAGGACGGCACCCGCCGGATCTCGTCGGCGAACGTGCTGGACGTCGACCCGCTGCTCGACGACCCGGCCACCCGCATCGTGGTGTGCTGCGGTTCGGGCGGGGTCGGCAAGACGACCACGGCGGCGGCGCTGGGCCTGCGGGCCGCCGAGCGCGGCCGGAAGGTGGTGGTGCTCACCATCGACCCGGCGCGCCGGCTCGCCCAGTCGATGGGCATCGACTCGCTCGACAACACCCCGCGCCGGGTCAAGGGCGTGGACGGCGACGGCGAACTGCACGCGATGATGCTCGACATGAAGCGCACGTTCGACGAGATCGTCGAGGCGCACGCGGACCCCGGCCGGGCCGCCGCGATCCTGTCGAACCCCTTCTACCAGTCGCTCTCCGCGGGCTTCGCCGGCACGCAGGAGTACATGGCGATGGAGAAGCTGGGGCAGCTCCGCGCGCGGGACGACTGGGACCTGATCGTGGTCGACACCCCTCCGTCGCGTTCGGCGCTGGACTTCCTGGACGCGCCCAAGCGGCTCGGTTCGTTCCTCGACGGCAAGCTGATCCGGGTGCTGCTGGCGCCGGCGAAGGTCGGCGGCCGCGCGGGCATGAAGTTCCTGAACGTCGGGATGTCGATGATGACCGGCGCGCTGGGCAAGCTGCTCGGGGGTCAGCTGCTGAAGGACGTACAGACCTTCGTGGCGGCGATGGACTCGATGTTCGGCGGTTTCCGTACCCGCGCGGACGCCACGTACAAGCTGCTCCAGGCGCCCGGCACGGCGTTCCTGGTGGTGGCCGCGCCGGAGCGGGACGCGCTGCGGGAGGCCGCGTACTTCGTGGAGCGGCTAGCGGCGGAGGACATGCCGCTCGCCGGTCTGGTCCTCAACCGGGTCCACGGCAGCGGCGCCGACCGGCTGTCGGCCGAGCGGGCGCTCGCCGCCGCGGAAAATCTTGAGGAGCCCCGCATTGTGGATCAGGGGGGCGGGAAAGCTGGTCTTCGTAACTCTCCCGACACGTACGGCAGTTCAGCGCCCATCGGTTCCGAGGCCACCGCTCCCGAAGAAGGCTCCCCCGCCGCCCGGGACGACGCAGGCTCCCCCGCCACAGCGGACTCGAACCCCCCGGTGCGCACGGACTCCGGACCGGACCAGGCCGACCAGGCCGTACGCGACGCGGACACCCCAAACACCCCGGACGCCACCCACGACACAGCCGACACGGACGCCGGACCGACCCCGGCGACCGAACCGACCCCGCACGCCGCAGCCGAACCGGACCCCAGCGACTCGGACTCCGGTCACCCGGGCCGAGCGGACTCCGACGACAGCGAGGCCCGAGCGGTCGACCGACTCACCGCGAACCTGCTGAGACTGCATGCCGAACGTATGCGTCTGCTCTCCCGCGAGCAGCGCACACGTGACCGTTTCACGGCGCGCCACCCCGAGGTGGCGGTGGCCGAAGTGGCCGCGCTGCCCGGCGACGTACACGATCTCGCGGGACTGCGGGACATCGGTGACCGGCTCGCGGCCCATGCGGACCGGCCGGAGCCTGGGTGACGGCAAGGCGAGCGCGTCACGGAGGATGAGCGGGCCGAGGCCCCCGAAGCCGAGGCCCCCCGTAGGGGACCGTCGCAGGCCGAAGCCCCCCGAAGGGGACCGTCGCAGGCCGAAGCCCCCCGAAGGGGACCGGCCTCAGCTCACCGCCGCGTAGTGCTCGTACACCTCGTCGTCGTCGAGGGGCAGGATGCCGGCCCCCCGCTCGTATTCCGTGCGCGCGGTTTCCAGCAGCCGGCGCCAAGAGGTGACAGTGGGTCGCCTGCGCAACAGCGCGCGGCGCTCCCGCTCCGTCATTCCTCCCCACACGCCGAACTCGACGCGGTTGTCGAGCGCGTCGGCCAGACATTCCGTGCGTACCGGACATCCGGTGCACACCGCCTTGGCCCTGTTCTGCGCTGCTCCTTGAACGAACAGTTCATCCGGATCGGTAGTGCGGCAGGCCGCCTGCGCACTCCAGTCGGTTACCCAGCCCATACCGGCGCCGTCCTCTCCCGAATCGAGGCTCCCCCACGGCGGCAGCGGCATATTCACCGCCGCCAGTTGAGGACGTTACGGAAGGTGGGCACAGCGCAACACCCCCTTCGGGCCCAATCTTGAATGGCCCGAACGGACTATGCGTAAGCGGCAGATCACCCGGGGGAGTGAGGCTGCGACATGCGTGATCATCCCGGCAAAGCGGGACACTTGCGTTGAGTCACAACGGACGCCATGTGACACACAAGGCGGATTCGGACACGCCCCCAACAAAAAGTTGGGGAACTTCCGGAACGATTCGGGGTCGCCGGACGTATTGATACGTAGCCCTGCTGCTGTGACAGTTGAGAGCAGCTTAGGCCAAGGCATATACGCGTGTCCGGTGAATGAGAACGTAGGCTGCCCCCATGCCAAAGAACCGCTCGGGCGGTGGTCTGTCGCCGACGCAACAGGCCGCCAAGTTCCTCGGTGTCAGTGTGCTCGCAGGTGCCGTGATGGCCGGGATCGCGCTGCCCGCCGTAGGCGCGCTGGGTCTCGCCGCGAAGGGTTCGGTGGACAGCTTCGACGAGCTGCCGGCCAACCTGAAGACCCCGCCGCTGAGCCAGCGCACCACGATCCTCGACGCCGACGGCGGCCAGATCGCCACGGTCTACTCGCGCGACCGCACGGTGGTCGGCCTCAAGGACATCTCGCCGTACATGCAGAAGGCGATCGTCGCGATCGAGGACGCCCGCTTCTACCAGCACGGGGCGGTGGACCTCAAGGGCGTGCTGCGCGCGGTGAACGCCAACGCGCAGAGCGGCGGCGTAGCCGAGGGCGCGTCCACGCTCACCCAGCAGTACGTGAAGAACGTCTTCGTGGAGGAGGCCGGCGACGACCCGACGAAGGTCGCGCAGGCCACCCAGCAGACCCTCGGCCGGAAGATCAAGGAGCTGAAGTACGCGATCCAGGTCGAGGAGGAGCTGGGCAAAAAGAAGATCCTCGAGAACTACCTGAACATCACGTTCTTCGGCCAGCAGGCCTACGGCGTCGAGGCGGCCGCGCAGCGCTACTTCTCCAAGCCGGCGAAGGACCTGAACCTCCAGGAGTCGGCGCTGCTCGCCGGCATCGTCCAGTCGCCCAGCCGGTACGACCCGGTGAACGACGAGGCCGAGGCCACCAAGCGCCGCAACACCGTGCTCCAGCGCATGGCCGAGGTCGGTGACGTCTCGAAGGCCGAGGCCGACAAGGCGATGAAGGCACCGCTCGGCCTGAAGGTGAGCGAGCCGAAGAACGGCTGCATCACGGCCGTCAGCGGCGCCGGCTTCTTCTGCGACTACGTCCGCAACGTCTTCCTGAACGACCCGGTCTTCGGCAAGACCAAGGAGGCCCGGGCCAAGGTCTGGAACCAGGGCGGCCTGACGATCCGCACGACCCTGGAGCCGCAGGCGCAGGAGTCGGTGCAGGCGTCGCTTGAGGACCACGTCAACCAGTCCGACTCGGTCGCCGCGGCCACCACCCTGGTCGAGCCCGGCACCGGCAAGATCCTCGGCATGGGCCAGTCCAAGCCGTACGGCTACGGCAAGGACGAGACCGAGATCAACTACTCGGTCGACCACAGCATGGGCGGCTCGAACTTCGGCTTCCCGACCGGTTCGACGTTCAAGCCGTTCGTCGCCGCGGCCGCCCTGGAGGAGGGCAGGCCGCCCACGCAGGAGTACTCCTCGCCGTACGACATGGAGTACCCGAGCCCGATCCAGGCGTGCGACGGCAAGCAGTGGATCAACGAGGACGGCACCAGGGCCGAGAACGAGAACGAGTCGGAGGTCGGCCCGTACCGCCTCGAAGAGGCGATGGCGAAGTCGGTCAACACCTACTTCGTGCAGATGATCTCCGACATCGGGCTCTGCCCCGTGGTGGACATGACCGACGCGCTGCACGTGGTGCAGGGCGACAACAAGAAGCTGCCGCAGGGCCCCGCCATCGCGCTCGGCTCGCAGGGCATCTCCCCGCTGACCATGGCGAGCGCCTACGCCGCCTTCGCGTCCCGCGGGATGTACTGCACGCCGATCGCCATAGAGTCGATCACGCAGAAGCTCGGTGAGGAGCAGAAGTCGCTCCAGGTGCCGAAGTCCACGTGCTCGCGCGCGATGTCCGAGCAGACCGCGGACACGGTCAACACCCTGCTGCGCGGTGTGGTCGACTCCGGTACGGGTCAGGAGGCCGGTCTCAACGACCGGCAGAGCGCGGGCAAGACGGGTACGACGGACGAGCGCAAGAACGCGTGGTTCGTGGGCTACACCCCGAACCTGTCCGGTGCCGTCTGGGTCGGCAGTGCCAGCCAGAAGGTCCAGATGCGGAACATCACCATCGGCGGGGTCTACCACGACCTGGTCTTCGGTGGCCGGGTCCCCGGCCCGATCTGGCGGGACGCCATGACCGGCGCGCTGTCCGGCAAGGACGCGCCCCCGTTCAACATCATCGACATCCCCAACCCCCAGGAGCGCGACCGGGGCCGCGGTGACGAGGACGGCGGCGGCAACGGCGACGGGGACAACGGCGACGACGGGAACAACGCCGGCGGCGGTGACAACGGCGGCGTCATCGGCGGCCTGACCGACGGCGGCGTCACGGTCGGCGGCCAGGACAACGGCGGCACGAACGGCGGCGCCGAGCCCGACCCCACGTTCTCGATCCCCGAGGGCTGGATCCAGGGGAACGAGAACGGCGGCGGCAACGGGGACAACGGCGGGAACTGGCCGTAGGTCTAGGTCTAGGTCTAGGGCCAGGGCCTAGGGATGGGCTGGGCCTAGGAACGGACTGGGCCGAGGCCCAGGTATTTCCGGTACGAGGACGGGGGCGCCCCTTGGTTGGGGGCGCCCCCGTCCTCGTACGAACTCCTGGGCCGATGTTGCCGTTTCTCAGCCGGCGAGCAGCTTCTTGACCGTGGCGGCGACGCGGCCGCCTTCCGCCTGGCCGGCCACCTTCGGGTTCACGATCTTCATGACCGCGCCCATGGCCCGCGGCCCCTCCGCGCCGGCGGCCCTGGCCTCCTCGACGGCCTGGGCGACGATCTGCGTCAGCTCCTCGTCGGACATCTGCTTCGGCAGGTACCCGGCGAGCAGCTCGCCCTCCGCCTTCTCCCGCTCGGCCTGCTCGGGACGACCGCCCTGCGCGAACGCGTCGGCGGCCTCGCGGCGCTTCTTCGCCTCGCGGGTGATCACCTTGAGGACCTCGTCGTCGGAGAGCTCGCGCTTCTCCTTGCCCGCGACCTCCTCCTTGGTGATCGCGGTCAGGGTCAGCCGGAGCGTGGAGGAGCGGAGCTCGTTGCGCTCCCTGATCGCGGCGTTGAGGTCGTCCTGGAGCTTCGACTTGAGCGTGGTCATGGATTGATTGTCGCAGGTACGGGGGGTGGGGTGCCGGGGATTTGCGGGTGGGGTGGAGGTGGGGCCGACTGGGGGCGCGGGTACGGGGTGGTCCAGGCTCCGGGTGAGGCGCGTGCCCGGGGGGTGGGGAAGGTCCCGGGCAGGGGGCGGACAGGGAGCGGACAGGGAGCGGGCGCGTGGCGGAGGTTGGCCGGATGACCGGGCGGAATGCGGGTCCAGGGCGTGGTTCTGACACGATGGTCGTATGCGCGCGCGATACGGAGTACCCCTGGGAATCACGGCGGCCGGCGCCGCCGGACTGATCTACGCGGCGGGCTTCGAAGCCCGCTCGTTCCGGCTCCGACGGGTCACCGTTCCCGTACTGCCGCCCGGGATGGGCCCCCTGCGCGTGCTGCACGTCTCGGACATCCACATGGTGAGCGGCCAGCGCAAAAAGCAGCGCTGGCTGCGTTCGCTGGCGGGGCTGCGCCCGGACTTCGTGATCAACACGGGGGACAACCTGTCCGACCCGGAGGGCGTCCCGGAGGTACTGGACGCGCTGGGCCCGCTGATGGATCTGCCGGGCGCGTACGTGTTCGGCTCGAACGACTACTACGGACCGAAGCTGCGCAACCCGGCCCGCTATCTGTTCGAGAAGGCGCAGGGCCGCCACGGTCTCAACGGCAACGCACCCGCCGTAGGAGCCCTCCACAACCCGTGGGAGAAGCTGCGCGACGGTTTCGACGAGGCGGGCTGGCTGAACCTCACGAACGCGCGCGGCACGCTGAAGTCGGAGGGTGTGTCGATCGAGCTGACCGGCGTGGACGACCCGCACATCAAGCGGGACCGGTACGAGCGGGTGGCGGGCGGCCCGTCGGGCTCGGCGGACGTCTCGATCGGCGTGGTGCACGCGCCGTACGTCCGCAGCCTGGACGCGTTCACGGCCGACGGCTACCCGCTGATCCTGGCCGGCCACACCCACGGCGGCCAGCTCTGCCTCCCCTTCTACGGCGCCTTCGTCACCAACTGCGACCTGGACACGGAACGGGTGAAGGGCCTGTCGACGCATACGTCGGGGGGGCGTACGTCGTACATGCACGTGTCGGCGGGGTGCGGGACGAACCGCTACACACCAGTACGGTTCGCGTGCCCGCCGGAGGCTACGTTGTTGACGTTGGTGGGGCGGGGGTAAGGGGGCGGGTCCTGGCGGGGCGGGTCCTGGCGGGGCGGGTCCTGGCGGGGCGGGTCCTGGCGGGGCGGCGGGACGTGTGCCGGAGGGGCGTATCCCTCGCGGGGGCGGGTCTCCAGTGGGGGCGGGTCCCCGTGAGGACGGGTCCCCGCGGGGGCGAGTCCCCGTGGGGCGGGTCCCTGCGATGGCATACCCCGGCGTCCCGTAACCCACACAGCCTCCCCCACATGGCCCGATATGCCGGTTTTGCCTAGCGTGAGGGCATGACCGCCCCGATACCCAGGGACATCCCGGACCTCCCCGCTGTCCCGGGCATGCCCTCATTGCTGCCCTCGCCCGTCCCCGCGTCGGCCGTCGTGGCCCGCGTACGCCGCCCCCTGGTCGCCACGTTCCGCGTGCTGGTGGCGCTGGCCGCGGGCGGGGGCGTCGCCATCTACCTGATCCTCGGCAGTCCGCTCAGGGTGCTGAGCTACTTCACGATCCAGGCGAGCATCCTGCTGGCGCTGCTGTTGCTGGACTCGGCCCGGCGCGCGTGGTCGGCACGGCGCCCGATGCCGGGGGCGTGGTCGGGTGCGGCGCTCCTGTACGTCGTGGCGGCGGCGCTGGTGTACCACCTGCTGCTGGCGAACGACTCGAGCCCGTTCTCGATGACGGAACCAACGCAGCCGGCGGGCTGGGCGGCGGTGGCGAACCATCTCCTGCATACGGTGGTTCCCGCGGCCGCGGTCGTGGACTGGCTGTTCCTGACGGCGCCGGGTGCGTTCCGTCTGCGCCAGGCGGCGCCGTGGCTCCTGTATCCCATGGCCTACCTGGTGTTTTCGCTGGCGAGAGGCGAGCTGCTGCTGCCCGGCGCGGCGGACCGCTACCTCTACTCCTTCCTGGACGTCGACCAGCACGGCTACCGCAGCGTCCTCGCCAACGCGCTCCTGCTGGGCCTCTCCTTCTACGCCGTCGCCGTGTTCCTGGTCGCCCTCGACCACATCCGCCCGAACCCCATCCGCCACCGGGCGAAAACCGGATTTCGTCTCCAGCCACCGGTGGGCTAAAGTAATCGTCGTCGCCACGACACGTGGGGACATCGGGGTGTAGCGCAGCTTGGCAGCGCGCTTCGTTCGGGACGAAGAGGTCGTGGGTTCAAATCCCGCCACCCCGACAGCCAAATAGCAGTTCAGAGGGCCCTTACCCAATCGGTAAGGGCCCTCTGGCGTTGCTGAGTGTCTAACTGCGTGACTATCGCTTCCTGAGTGACTTAGCGTCTACGGCTTCCGCGGATCGGCTCCGAAGATGCCGTCCATGACGACGGCGCCGGTCTGGATGACCGGCCGGATCTGCTTCCGGTAGACCTCCTCGGTCACGGCGGTACCCGAGTGCCCCACGAGCCGGGAGATCTCCTCCAAAGGGACGCCCCGGTCGGAGAGCAGCGACACGAAGCTGTGCCGGAGCTCCCGGGGCGTCCACTCGGCAGCGTCGACACCGTCAACGTCTTTGAGCGCCTGGCGGAAGGCACGGCGGACGTTGGCTGCATCGAGCGGCTTACCGACAGCCGAGGAGAAGACGAGTCCGTGTTCCTCCCACTCCTCGTCAGCGGCAAGCCGGTCCCACCCTTGATCCTCGAACTGTTGCCAGAGCGCGTCCACGCAGCGCGCCGGCAGAGCGAGGGTGCGCCGGGACTTCCGGGTCTTGGTGTCCCCGCTCCGCCGAACCGACCGCCAGACAGCGATGTGCGGAGGCTGCGGCGGATCGAAGTCCGGACGTCCCTTCAGGAAGACGTGGTCCCAGGTGAGGGCGCGGAGTTCCTCAGTGCGGGCACCGGTCAAGAGCGCGACCACCATGTACGCGTACATCGTGGTCCCTTCGGCCCCCTTGAGTACGGCCTCGGCCTGGACGAACGTGAGCGCCTTGGACGGCCGCCCGGCCTGGCCCTGCGGCACCGAGCACAGCTCGACGACGTTCCGCTTCACCTTGTCCCGCGCCATGGCCCGCTTAACCGCGCGGTTCAGGCAGGAGTGGAGGCCCTGGAGTGTGCGGGTGCTGAGGGTCTTCGCCTTGGTGGCGAGCCAGCGGTCTACGTCCTCCGCACTGAGGTCGCGGAGCTTACGGGCGCCGAGTGACGGGATGACGTGCTTCTCGCTCAGGAGGGTTGTGGTCTCGACTGTGCTGGGATCGAGGCCGGCAAGGCCGTATGCAAGCCAGTCCGTGACCGCGTCCTTGACTGTGTAGTTGGTGGGCGCGATAGCGAGGCCGTCTTCGTGGTCCCGCAGCACCTCTTTGAGCTTGTTCTTCGCCTCCGTCTTGGTCTTGCCGCTCCCCCGCTTCACGATCCGCTTGCCGCTCGGATCGAAGCCGAGGTTCGCCGTGGCGATCCATCGCTGTCTCTTCTCGTCCCAGTGCAGACCGCCGTCACCGCGGCTACGACGCTTGGTCATCAGGCCGCCTCTCCCATCTGGCCTCGGATGAAGGCACGTACAGCGGTGTCAGGGATGCGACGGCAGCCATCGACCTTGATGGAGACCAGGCGCCCGGCACGGATGAGGTCGTAGACCTTGGTGCGGCCGAGCCTGAGTCGCGTCATGACCTCCGGAACGGTCAGTAATTCGGGCGCGCCCGAGGTCATGCGGTGGGTTCTCCTTCCGTTCCGGGGGCGGGTTCGAGGGATGTGACCAGCCAGCTCTCAGCGGTGCTGAGACCCGTCCCGGCGAACACCCAGTGGGCAAGGACGAGCGTCGTTTCGCCGTCGTTCGGGACGGGCTGGGCGACTTGGGTCCGGCGCCAGTCGGCGCGGGCGTCGCGGAGAGCGCCGAGAGTGGTCGAGTAGCGGCGGGACTTGGTGGAGAAGTGGCCGCGGAATCCGAGCATGTGAGCCCAGGCGCGCAAACGGAGGTCCGCCAACTCGCGGCGCGCTCCGAGAGCCCACGCGGTACGGATCATTCGGCGGGCGTGTTCCGAGATGCGCGCCTGAGCCAGCTCGGCAAGGAACCGGATCGGGCGATCCAGGCCGCCGGTCGCTGTCTCGGCACCCTTGGTGGCGTACTTGGCGATGTACGCCGCAACGGCCCTATCGGTCAGCTCTTGGCCGCCGTCGAAGTCGGCCGAGCGGATCGGGCGGACGTCGAGTTGGCGGCCAAACCCGAAGGTGTGGCTACGACCGTCGATCTCTGGGCCATTGACGCGCGCGGCGGTCGCAGCGGCCTGGATCGCATCCGTCAGCAGCTCGGCCGTTGCCCAGGACGGCGGTGCGGCATCCCCGCCTTCCGGCCCGTCGAGGCGGACCCTGTCACCCCGCCCACCTATCGGCCCGGGCACCACACCACGGCTGGACGCCCGGGCTGCCCCCGCTGGCGCCCACTTGCCCGCCCTCGAAAGTCGGTCGCATACGGGCGAGTTCCCTGAATACGCTCATCCCGTGACAACAAGCACCGACGAACAGCAGTACCTCCAGGCCATCTTGACGCAGCTGGAGAAGACGAAACCCTACGAAGCGCTCACCTCCACGCACTCGTCAGCCTGGGATGTGCAGGTGGGCAGCGCCCTGGCGGGCGACGACGCCAAGACCAACCCGTATCAGGTGTCGCATCTGGCCTGGCAGGCACTCACCGTCGCGTCCGATCACCTGAATGCCCTCCGCCGCAGCCTTATCGGCGACCAGCAGGGCGATCACATCACGGTCACGATGCACCCCTACGCCCAGGCGACGCTGCTGCGGGGGGCGTTCGAGAACAGTGCTCGCTCGGTCTGGCTGCTCGCGCCGGGCAAGCGCCTGACGCGCATCAAGCGCAGACTGGCCCTCCAGGCGGACAACGACAAGCACTCGGACCGTATGCACGAGCTCCTCGGCACGACCCCGCCGCGCCCCACGGCCGAGCGCGCGAAGCAGATCCGGGACCTAGCCGTCGGCGCCGGGATCCCGCAGAGCGACGTGAAGAAGGAGCTGGCCTTCGGCTACACGAAGATGGTCCAAACCGCTGGCGAACACCTCGCCGGCATGGGGAAGGCCCAGGCAGAAGCTGTCTGGAGCGCATGCAGCGCGCTCGCGCACGGGGACGTCCACAGCATGGGCTTCCTGGAGAAGGAGATAGTCGGCCAGGTGGGCAACGTCGCCCTTACCCGTCTCTCCACCGACTCCAAGATCATGGTCTGGGTCACGACGCGCACCGTGCAGATGGTCGAGTACGGCTTCCAGCTCTACAAGGAGCGCGTGACCCCGCCCGCGTGACCGGCCGGAGGAGGAAGGCCCGGGCGCCGCGCCACGGTTAGGCGCCCGGACCGCAGGGGGACGGGCCCCTAAATGCGGCGTCGCATAGCTAGCTCAAGCAGAACGGGTTCCTCCAGTTCCAGCTCAACGTGCGCGTCCAGCAAGTCACCTGATACGTCCCGATGGACCTGTAAGACGCCAACTGCGGTCAGATCACGCCAATTCCGGAGTGGGTGCGCTCAGCAGAGCATCAAGCGCGCGCACCGGTGACCGCGGATGCATGGCAGACCGTGCCGCCAACGCTTCCTCCCACTGCTCGGTCAGTTCGTCCATAGGCCGGTTCCGCATCCTCGCGGTGATGTGCGAGTAGCGGGCTTGCACCGAGCCGTCCTCGTGCCCCATACGCTGGTCCATCAGCTTGGGTGGGGTCCCGAGTTCCTCCATGACTGTCTTGTGGGAGTGCCTGAGCCCGTGCGGAGTGAGACCCCGCGCGATCGGCAGCCAGCAAGCATCGGCGCGCCCTGACGCAATCCGGCCTCGCGCAGGCACCGCCGGCCAAGGGTGAGCCATCACGGGTACGGGACGCGCTTCCTGCGGAGCCTTCTTCGGGTACCACCCTGTTGCGGCCGGGCGGAACAGCCAGGTCGCGAAACCAGTTCGACGCCAGTGGGCTGCGGTCTCTGCCGTCTGGCCCGCACGGACGTAGCCAAGTTCTGCAATGGCTGTCGCCACTCTGATCCGCGTCTGCTCCGCGACCGTATCCGGCCGGTTGAGCACATTCGACACCGTTGCGGCGGAGACTTCCGCACGGCGGGCGACGTCGATCAGCTTGGCGCCGACTTGCCGGGCAGCGCCGTTGGCGGGGCCGTGACCACGGAACACGTAGTCGTGCTCGTGGCATGGGCACGGTGCCGACTCGGTCCTGGCGATGTGGCTTGCGACCAAGCCAGAGAGCCACTTGGGCGTGTCGATGGTCCGGTAGGAGTCGTCCTTGGGTGGGCAGCGCTCGAACTCCCCTGAGTCGCCACGTCGGCATGCTCGCCGCGCTCCCGCCCGCGACGGTCCAGCGGATCCTCGGAGGGAAGGCCGGCCGTATGGCCGTCGACCGGGCCCGCGGCATCGACCCCCGCACCGTCACCCCACGCCGTCAGCCCGCCTCTGCCACCGTCCGGCATCGCTTCCCCCACGACGTGTTGGACGGAGCTCCCGTGCGGTCGGCCCTGCTCGGTCTGGTCGTGCAGCTCGGTGCCGAGCTACGCC
Organism: Streptomyces sp. NPDC088387; assembly: GCF_044753385.1. NCBI lineage: Bacteria > Bacillati > Actinomycetota > Actinomycetes > Kitasatosporales > Streptomycetaceae > Streptomyces > Streptomyces sp. NPDC088387. The sequence goes on along the minus strand of NZ_JBIVNC010000003.1, from coordinate 584,043 downwards.
GCCGCGAGCAGGCCGCCCGCGCCCTCACGTTGACCCTCTGGTTCGCCGGGGGAACGACGTGGGAGAAGACCCGCCGCCTGGTGGAGCCGTCCGGGCACGAGGACGATCTGCGCCTGCTCGCCTACCAGGTGATGGGCGCCGCAGGCCTCCAGCGCGGCCGGCTGACCGGGCTCGCACTGCGCGGCGAGGACCTGGTCGACGCCGACCAAGTCGCCGAACAACTCAACCTCGACGCCGCCCGACAGGCGCGCCTGGTAGCGGAGTCCACCGCAGACCGAATCCGGGAGAGGTTCGGGCCCGGCGCGATCGGCCCGGCCGCCACATACCGGCCCGCGTCCTGAGTCCGCGGAAGAAGATGAACCGGAGAGGGGTGCGACGGCGCGGGGCTCATGTCGAAACCGCCCATCATCATGGGCATTTCCTGAGTGGAAATTAAGCCCCCGTGGTACTTTGCCGCTTGTTCAGTAAGTGCCTAGTCTCCTGGGAGGGGATCATGGCTGGTGAGGTTACGCCGTCGCGGTGGGGTGTCGAGCAATTTGGTGAGCACACCGCGGAGGTGATGCGGCATGTGGTCACCGGCCTGGCGCGTGGCCAAAAGGCGGCTCGCTTGGTTCAGGTGACAGCCGAGGCAGCAGGGGCCGAGGACAAGCGCCCCTACGGCAGCATGTGGGCCACGCGCTACCACCAAGTCGTCTCGCAATTCGACTTGGCTTCGCTACCTGGTTACGAACCCCACAAGCCCAAGGGGGCGTCGTACAGCCTGGCGGTGGTCAACGGGCGCGTACTGATCCCGTTCCGGCACGCCACGTCGCTGAAGGAGCCGATCTCCTGTGCGAAGCTGAGCACGAAGATCCCTCAGAAGGTGTCCCGTGACAACGGCGTAGACCCCGCTCCGACCCTGTTCGATACTCCCGCCGCCACCGAGGCGGAGGCAAACCCAACGGTCGCCGAAGCCGCCGCAGCGGCCAAGAAAGAGAAGCTGAAGGTGATCTACGTAGCGTATGTGGCCAACGCCGACAGCGACGAGATTCTGGCCGCCTGGTGGGGTACGCCTTACTCGCTGGAAGACGACGGCACCATGTTGTGGGAGCCCGAGCGGCTCGACATGAGCATCGCCACCGCGCAAGACTCCGGCAGCTCTCGCCAGGCTCTGCACGACGCAGGCAACACACCCGAACAAGGCTTCGCCAGGGGCGAGGTGCCTTCGCTGGATGTCACGCCACGCTTCGGGATCGCCAAGGATCCGTCCGCCGAGCATGAACCGACGACCCCCGAAACAGAAGACGGCGATGAGTGACAAGACCCAACCCCCGCTGTTTACGGCGCCTGGCAGCCGCAGCGCTCGCAAAGGCCGCGCCGGGCTGGAACAGCCCTCCCCGGCCGCAGTGCATGAAGCATTCGATCCCGCCCGGCTGGCTCAGGCACGGAACCTCCTGGGGATGACGAAGAGAAGTCTGGCCGACGAGCTTGGAGTAACCCCGGCCGCAGTGAGTCAGTACGAGATGGGCACCAACCGGCCTCGCCCTGACCTCCTGCCGCGATTGGCGGAGATCTTGGAGGTACCGTTGACATACTTCCTGTCAGGGCGCCCCCACGCACGACTGGATCTCTCGGCCGCACATTTCCGCAGCCTGCGCAGCACAAGGTCCTACCAACGCGCCAAAGCCATTGCGTTCACCGAACAGGCATGGGAGCTGACCTACGCACTCGAAAAGCGTGTCCGGCTCCCTACGGTCGACCTGCCCGGCTTCGCCGGCGGGGAGGTCCTCTCGGGCACCGAACTGCCCAGCGACCCAGCTTCCGCCGCCCGCGCCCTACGAGTCACGTGGGGGTTGGGCGCCGGCCCGATCACCCACCTGATCCGACGGTTGGAAGCGCACGGGATAGTGGTGATCACCCCCCAGCGGGACGAGGACCTGCGATCCGTCGACGCCTTTTCTACCTCGCGCCTTCCCCGACCATTGATCGTATTGACCCCAAACAGGACCGACGACGTCTACCGGCACCGCTTCAGCGCGGCCCACGAGCTGGGTCATCTCATCCTGCACGGCGACGCCAGCCCAGGTGACATCTCCCAAGAGCGTGAAGCCGACAGCTTTGCAGCGGAGTTCCTAACGCCCCGCGAGTCGATCCTGTCCGAGCTGCCCGCACGAGCCGACCTGCACAAGCTGTCGAAGTTGCGCGACACCTGGGGAGTGTCGGTGCACTCCCTCCTGTACCGCTGCCGAGAACTCGGCCTCCTGTCGGACTCTTCGGCAAGCCGCGCCTATCAGCGCCTGCACGGCCTCCAGGGGCAACCCGGTTTCGCTCCGGACTCCCTAGCTGGCTACCCCAGCGAGCAACCCGCTCTACTTTCTCAGGCGTTCGCCCTTGCCTGCGACAACGGCCTGACAATCACGGAACTGGCACGTGAACTGGCCTGGAGCGTGCCCCAAGTTCGTCGAATGCTCGGCACCGAGGAAGACCGGCCAGCCCTCCGACTAGTCAGTAGCGCGCCCTAGACGGCAGCCACGCTCTTGTGGACCGGGCAGGTCGAAGTCACGAGGCAGTACCTTCGGCTATGTTGCTGAGGTGACTGCTCAGTGGCTGTCGTGTGGCGGAACCGTCCCGGCGACAACGTCGCAATGGGACTGGGGCACCTTCCCGCAATGACTGTCTGCCGCTGGGACTATCGCTGCCACTGTCACGGCTCTATGGATCGCCTCCCGGCAGCGGGCCGCCCAAGACCAGGTGCTGGCTGGCACCCGAAGCGAAATGGCTGCGCACACCGGGATCGAAGACCTCAACCGTGACGGGGTACGAGTCCGCAACTTCGGGCTGACCCCGGTCACCAGGGTCACCGTCAAGGCGGAGGCGCACCTCGACGAAGACGGCGGACCGGACGTGGGCTGGCTGACCATTGCCTTGGTGCCCGCCACGGCCACCCCGCGGAAGAAGGACCTGCTGCCCGCCGGTGAAACGGTGCACTTCGTCTTCAACTGGCAAGACCCGCCGGACGACCCGGCATTGCGCTGGCAGTCTCCTGACGTGAAGGTCGAGTACACCGACGCAGCAGGGACCCGGTGGAGCCGCAAGAACTTCAACCTACCGGTCCGGGTGGGCGGCACGCCTCTCCCTGGAAGCGCCCGGGAGACACGGCGAGCCAAGTGGCGGAGCCGGAGACAAAGGCTGCGCCAGCGCCGCAGGAACGTCTGGCGGAGCCTGCGTCTCGGTTTCCGCAACAAGGGATTCACGAAGAAGGGCCGCAGTAAACGGCGCGACAAAGAGCGCGAAAAGCGGGAAAGAGCCAAGCAAACTGGGCAGGACTGACGGGCAGCAGGGACTACAGCACGCCGACAGGACCTCGCCCTCCCGCTGGTTGGCGACTACGAGGTAGCCAACGGGGACCGTAGGGTGGGGGCCCATCCGCCTTGCTTGGCGATGACGATTTGGTCGTACCCCTCCATACAGCGAACAGCGCCATGCGTCGAAGCTAAGAGTCCTGCGGGTAGAAACGCTTGACTGGCGCCTCGTGCTCGCCTCAGAGCCAAGCCCCGGAGAGTGAACGGGGAGTGGATCAAGAGAATCATGCCGCGCTGCACCTATGCTGACCAACGCACGCCGAGGACCTGACCTGCACATACGTTCAACGATCCTGGTCAGCGATCTTTCCGCACATTATTCGGGACGAAGACGTCGTGGGTTCAAATCCCGCCCCCAGACGCTGGTCAGAGGGCCAACCGCGTGATCGCGGTTGGTCCTTTATCGTGTCCTGGGGGTCAGACAGAGGGCTGACCGATTTTGGTCGGGCCACCATGTTGCCCTTTTCATCATTCGCCGCAGCCTCCCTCTCTTGATCTTCGGCGGGGTTGCATGTCCATGGGTTCGGCAGCCTCTGGTGAACGCGGCCCGTAGTTGCCAGCAGTGGGTGGCCCTGGTGCTCGCCCGACTGCTTTGGCCGATCAAGGGGGCGATCCGCTCCAACGGAACGACATGGTCGGGGGCCGGGCCGGATTCCCGGCGACCGATCTCTGTCACTGCCGAACGAGCGCCTGATCTACGGGACAGTGTTCGCATGAAGCGGGGCATTCTGTTGTATGGGCCACCGGCCGTGGGTAAGGACACGATCACTGCGGCGCTCAATGAACTCGACAGTCGGTACGTCCAGTTCGCCCGGATGAAGATTGGGAACGGGAAGACTCAGGGTTACCGGATGCGCACGCCGGAGCAGTTGGCCTTGCTGGAGGCTCGGGGTGATGTCGTTTACCGGAACGGCCGGTACGGCAACACCTATGTCGTTGATCGGGCCGGGCTCGATCGGGCTATGGAGGGCGGCAGGATTCTCGTCGTACACCTCGGGCAGGTGGACGGTGTGCGGCAGGTGGCCGGGCTCTGTCGGGCGCGCTGGGTGCGTGTTCTGCTGTGGTGTTCCAAAGAGACCACCGCACGGCGTTCACGGCAGCGGGGTGATGTCGATACGGTCGCTCGGCTGCGCGCGTGGGATGACGTCCGTGCGGATCTCGCGGGTCATCCTCGGGCTCAGTGGGAGCTGCGCCTGGATACGGATGTGATGGCACCGCGTGAAGTCGCGGAGGTGATTGATCGGGTTGTTCGTGGGGTCCAGCCGTCTGCGTGACCGTGCGGCGTCATCATCTCTGCGGGCATCCGTCGAACTGGCTGCACCGGACTACTCCGTGCGTAGTGCCTCCAGCGCGTCAGCGATGTTCATCGGCTCGTCCCGGTTCTCGTTCCAGCGGGCGAGTGTCGTGGCTGCGGCGTGCAGTAGCGAGTCCGGGAGGCCCGCTTCGGCGAGCAAGGTCGCCGCGTCTTCGAGTTCCGGGCCCCAACGCCATGCGCGGGCCGCGGCCTTCGGGATGTAGTCGGTCTCCACGAGGTAGCTGCGATTGCGCTTCGCCGCTATCTCCAGCAGTTCACTCGCGACACCGTGTGCGTCCGCCGCCCCGTACGCCACGGCTGCCAGCACCCGGGAGACCTTCTGGTAGCTGGAGTACGCGAGCTTGAGGGCCGAGGCTTTGCCCAGGTCCTCACCCAGGACGCGAATTGTCACATCTGTGCCTGCGAACAGTTTGGTGGTGACATCGGTTCCCGCAGCCGCGCCGGAGACGTACAGCGTCGGGGACTTGCCGCCTTCCGGAGGTGATCCGACTACCGCGGCATCGATGACATGCATCGGAGTCAGTTGATCCGCGATGCGCTGCACACGCGTCGGCGAGACTGCGTTCGCCTCGATGTAGAGCGCGTGGGTGTCGGTGCTCACGAACTCGGCCACACGGGCTGCGGTCTCCTCGGCGGCGGCGGGAGGGCACAGGGAAAGCAGCACGTCGGAGCGGGAGACCAGCCCGCGCAGAGAATCGGGTTCGAGGCCGGCCCGCTCGGCGCGGCGGCGGGTTGTGTCGCTACGTCCGTCGGGGCACCACAGCACCACGTGGCCACGAGAACGTATCTGCCTGCCGAAGGCGGCGCCCATGCTGCCGGGATGCAGCAGTCCGACGGTGTACGTCATGTCGTAGTCCGAATCGATCCGTCCCACCTGCTCGCTCCTGGGATCCTTGCTCTACGACCAGCAGTCAACGGCCAACGAGCCACATCCGACCCAACCAGCGGCCGACGGCCAATGACCACCCCACCGAATACGAGTCCCCGTGCGTATCGTCCCCGCTCAAGTCCCCGATGTGGCCGTCCTGCTCGGCTTTCGGGTTGAGGCTGCCGGCTGGCTGGCTGGGCGGGGGTCGGATCAGTGGCAGCGGGGGTATCCCGCTGAGAAGTTGGTGGCGGAGATTGAGGGCGGGAGGGTGTTTCTTGTCAAGGATGGGGACGTTGCGGCCGCGGCCGTGGGTCTGTCCGTCGAGGTCGGGGCCGGGGCCGGGCTGTGGACCGCGGAGGAGCTTCTTGAGCCCTCCCTCTACGTCAGCAAGCTCACCGTCGCGCGGGCGTATGCCGGGATGAATCTTGGGGGGCGGCTGCTCGACTGGGCCGGGGATCGCGGGTACGCGGCGGGCGCGCGGTGGTTGCGGCTCGATGCCTGGACCAGCAATGAAGGGCTTCAGGCTTACTACCTTCGGCATGGGTTTCAGCATGTTCGTACGGTTGTTGATGGCGTCGCCGGGTACGGCGGGCCCCGGGTCAGCGGGTGGCTGGCCCAGCGGCGGACCTGTGGGGCCGAGCATGGGTTCCGCGACCGGACTCCTCCGCCCGAGCGGGTCGGCGGGGAGGAGTAGAGAAGTAGGGGAGTAGGGGGCTTCGCGGGACTATCTCGTCGCCGGGTCTGCCTGCGGGGGTACGTTTCCGTCGGCTGCGCGTGGCACCGCCGTACGTCTAGGTGTCATCTGGGACGCCAGCCACTGGAGGTTGGTCCACAGGCGGGGTTCGCCGTGGAGGAGGCGTTGGGCCTCGGCCCAGGGGCGGTAGTTGTTCCAGACCGAGATGATGAGGCCACCCCATGCCTCGTCGATGACCTGGCGGTCGAACGCGTCCGACTGGGCGCCCACACCAAGGAAGTTGTACGTCGTCAGGTACGACGTGATGAGCTTCGTCGCCGCCGCGTCGCCCGACAGTGAGCGGCCTATCAGGGCCTCTATGGCCGCGTGATCGCGCTCGTACGGTATTCCGTCGTCGAACAGGACCTTGCGGCGGTCCATGTTGGCCGTGAGGTACTCCATGGTCGCCTGTTTGCGGCGCCTGTCGTGATCGCGTTCCGTGCTGCGCGACAGCATCATCAGCTGCCACGCCACGGCGCCGAACGCGATGACTCCCATCGCCAGAGAGCCGAATGCCGCCAGCAGGGACCAGTGCTCATACGACGTCACGGACCGAAACCCTATGCAATACGGCCTGCTGACGGGGGCGTTCCGGCTTCAATGGCTCAAGCCGGATGGGGCGGGGGACGCCGGCGCCACCGGGGAGGGCGGGGCAGCCGGGACAGCGGGACAGCCGGGGCAGCCGGGGCAGCCGACAGGGCTTGATCGCCGTCAGCCGGGATGCCGTCTGCCGGGACGCCGTCCGTCGGGACGCCGTCAGCCGGATCTCCGGCGGGCCGAGCGCCGCCGGAGGGAAAGGGTGCCGCACCACGTGGCTGGCCACGTCGTTCGGCACCGGTCCCTCCCCACGTGGAGACCGGTGCCGAACGACGCGTTCGGGGTCGATCCGCGCCAACCCGGACAGAAGGGGCGGGACGGATCGAGGGGGTTGGTCAGGTCGTCGGCCGGTGGTGCCCGGAAGGCCTCGCGGGCCTCAGGCGGCCACGGCCGGGCCGACGCGGCCGGCTCGGAAGTTTGGCGGAAGTTGACCCAGATCATGCGGCGACATGAGATGCCTCTCCGAGCACTGAGCTGGTGACCTGCCTTGGCTACGCACCGTGGGTGCGTTGTTGCGTTGTGATCCTGCCAGTCGTGGCTTGTACCTAGGAGGCTCCGGAGTCCGGACTTCGGCTTATCCGCAGGTCAGCCGTATAAGGTGAGTTTTCCGGTCCGGACGTGATGCCGGGGGTAAGGGCGGATGTAATGCCCCGCCTACAGCCGGACATACAGGTCGGGCACAGGGTTCGTACAGGTTCGCGGGAGGAGCAGGGGTGGAGGCGAAGGAGTCCGAGTCAGGGGCGCGTACGGCCTTCGCCGAGCGTCTCGCGCTGCTGTACAAGGAGGCCGGCAACCCTCCGCTCAAGAGCGTCGCCGAGGCGGTGGTGCGGTTGCAGCGGGTCGACGAGCGCGGGCGGCCCGTACGGGTCTCCGCGCAGCGGATCAGTGACTGGCGCCGCGCCAAGAACGTGCCGGCCCACTTCGCCGCCCTCGCCGCCGTGCTGCATGTGTTGATACCCCAGGCGCGGCGATCCAGGCCCGTTCCCGTGTCGAGCGGTCTCTACGATCTCGCGCAGTGGCAGCGGCTGTGGGAGCTGGCACTGGCCGATCCGATCGCCGAGCGGGCGCCGGGCGGGGCGGAGAAGGACGAGCGGGCGTCTGCCGAGCAGGCCGCCGCTGCCGCTGCCGTGCCGGGCGGGGTGTGCCCGTATCGCGGGCTCGCTTCCTACCGGGAGCAGGACGCGGGGTGGTTCTTCGGGCGGGAGCGCAGTACCGAGGCGCTGGTGACGCAGTTGCGGGCCGCCGAGCCGACCGGCGGGCTGGTGATGCTCGTCGGGGCCTCGGGCGCCGGGAAGTCCTCCCTTCTCAACGCCGGGCTGGTGCCGGCCCTTCAGACCGGGGTGCTGGGGCGGGCGCGCGGGGTGGTGCAGCTGCTGCCGGGGAACGATCCACTCGGCGAGCTGGTGCAGCGCATCCCCGAGCTGGCGGACGTACTCCCGGAGGCCGGTCGGCCCGAGCCCGGATCGCCCCGGTTCAACCGTGCCGTGCGGGACGCCGTGCTCGCCTGGGCCCGGCGTGAGGCTCCCGACTCCCCGCCCGTCCTGATCGTCGACCAGTTCGAGGAGGCGTTCACCCTCTGCCCGGACGAGTCCGAGCGCCGTACGTTCGTCCAGCTGCTGCACGCCGCGGCCTCCATGCCCGAGCCCGAGCCCGAGCCCGCGCTTGAACGCGATTCCGAGGCCGGCTCCGGTCCCGGTCCCGGTCCCGAGCCCAAGCCCGGTCACCGTCCCCGATCCGGCCCCGCTGCCGCTCCCGGCCCTGCTCCCGGCCCCGCGCCCCGGTCCGACCCCCGCGGCGGATCCCGTGCGGACCTCGACCGGACGACCACCCCCGTTCTCGTCGTTCTCGGGATACGGGCCGACTTCTACGAGCAGTGTCTCGGGTATCCCGAGCTGGCCGACGCGTTGCAGCACCGGCACATGGTGCTCGGGCCGTTGACGACGGCCGAGTTGCGGGAGGCGGTGACCGGGCCGGCGAAGGCGGTGGGGCTGGAGCTGGAGCCGGGCCTTGCGGAGCTGATCGTGCGCGAGGTGAGCGACGACGGGCCGCGCGGCGCGCACGACGCCGGTGTGCTGCCACTGCTCTCGCACGCGCTGCTGGCCACCTGGCAGCGGCGCAAGGGCGGCCGGCTGACGCTGTCGGGGTACCGGGCCGCGGGCGGTATCCAGGGCGCGGTGGCGGCGACCGCCGAGCGGGCCTGGTCGGGTCTTGATCCGGCGGCGCGTACGGCGGCCCGGTTGCTGTTGATGCGGCTGGTGAGGCTGGGCGAGGACACGCAGGCGACCCGTCGGCGGGGCACGCGGCGGCAGTTGGCGGACGAGTCGACCGATCCGGGCAAGACGGAGGAGTCACTGGAGGCGCTGGTGCGCGCCCGGCTCGTGACGCTGGACGCGGAGACCGTGGAGATCACCCACGAGGCGCTGCTGCACGCCTGGCCCCGGCTGCGCGACTGGATCGACGAGGACCGCAACGGCAATCTGCTGCGCCAGCGCCTTGAGGAGGACGGCCGGGCCTGGGAGACGACGGACCGGGACAGCGCGCTGCTGTACCGGGGTTCGCGGCTGGAGCAGGCGCACACCTGGGCGAAGTCGGCGGGCAACACCTTTATGACGCGCAGCGCGGTGGAGTTCCTGGCCGCCTCGGTCCGGCTGCGCCGGCGGACGGTGTGGCTGAGCCGGGGCGCGGTCGCGGCGCTGGTGGTGCTGGTGATCGTGGCGGTCGGCGCGGCGGCGGTGGCCTGGCAGCAGCGCGACGACGCGGTGTTCGCGCAGGTCCTCGCGGAGGCGGACCGGGTGCAGGACTCGGACCCCTCGCTGTCCGCGCAGATCGACCTGGTCGCCCACCGGCTGCGCCCGACCGACGAGGACACCAACAACCGGCTGATCTCGATCGTCAACGCCCCCCTGGCCACCCCGCTGACCGGCCACACGGGCGCCGTCTACCTCACCTCCTTCAGTCCGGACGGCCGGCTCCTGGCCACGGCGAGCTACGACCGGACGGTCCGGTTGTGGGACGTGGCGGACCCGACCGACCCCAAGCCGCTCGGCAAGCCCCTCACCGGGCACACCAGCTGGGTCAGCACCGCCGTCTTCAGCCCCGACGGCCGCACGCTCGCCAGCGCCTCCGACGACGGCACGATGCGGCTGTGGGACGTACGGGATCCCGCGCACCCGAAGCCGGTCGGGGCGCCCTGGACCGGGCAGGACGGCACGGTCTACCTGCTGGCGTTCTCCCCGGACGGGCGGACCATGGCGGCCGCGACCGACGACCACGTCGTACGGGTGTGGGACATGACCGACCTCACCCGGCCGAAGGCGCTGGCCACCCTGACCGGGCACACGGCGCCCGTGCGGTCGGTGGCGTTCAGCCCCGACGGCAGGACGCTGGCGTCCACCGGCGACGACACCACGGTCCGGCTGTGGGACATGACGGACCGGAACCGGCCGCGGCCCATCGGCGAGCCGCTGACCGGGCACCGGGCGCTGGTGCACTCGGTGGCGTTCAGTCCGGACGGGCGGACGCTGGCCAGTGGCAGCGCCGACGACACCGTGCAGTTGTGGGACGTGTCGGACGTACGGAAGGCGTCCGCGATCGGGGCGCCGCTGGTCGGGCACACGGGTCCGGTGTGGTCGGTGGCGTTCAGTCCGGACGGCACGATGCTCGCGGTCGGCAGCGCGGACAGCACGGCGAGTCTGTGGAACGTGAGCAATCCGGCGTATCCGTCGCAGGTCGGGGAGCCGCTCGCGGGCAGCAGCGGGGAGATGTACGCACTGGGCTTCAGCCCGGACGGCCGTACGCTCGCGACCGGGACCGGTGACAGCCGGGTGCGGCTGTGGTCGTTGCCGACGTCGGACATGGTGGGCCGGGTGGGCGCGTTCCGGCCGGACGGGCGGGTGCTGGCGACGGCGGCGCGCGACCAGAGCATCCGGCTGTGGGACGTGCGGCGGCCCAAGGAGCCGGTGCGGTTGAGCAGACCGTTCGTGCCGGCCGAGGGGGATGTGCGGTCGGTGGTGTTCTCCCCGGACGGGGACACGCTCGCGGTGCTGACCGGCAGCAGTGCGGTGGTGCTGTGGGACGTCACGGACCCGTCGAACCCCGTCCCGTACGGCCCGCCGGTCGCGCTGCGCACCCGTTACGCGGGCCCCGACGCGCTGGCGTACAGCCCTGACGGGCGCACGCTGGCCACCGCCTACGACGACCGCACCATCCGTCTCTGGGACGTCGCCGACCCGGCTCACCCGCGCGCGATCGGGCCGCCGCTCACCGGGCACACCGGTTACGTCAACGCCCTGGCCTTCAGCCCCGACGGGGACACGCTGGCCAGTGGCAGCGCGGACACGGCGATCCGGCTGTGGGACGTGTCCGACCCGGCGAAGGCGTCCCGGCTCGGCGAGCCGCTCAAGGGGCACCTCGGCCCGGTCAACGCGGTCGCGTTCAGCCCGGACGGCCGCACCCTGGCGAGTGGTGGCGACGACAACACGGTCCGCCTGTGGAACACCACCGACCCCGGGGACGCGGCCCCGCTGGGCTCGGCGCTGGTCGGGCACACGGAGGCGATCGTGTCACTGACGTTCAGCCGCGGCGGCAAGACGCTGGCCAGCGGCGGGAACGACGACACGGTACGGCTGTGGGACGTCAGCCGGCCGTCGGCGGCCGAGCCCATCGGACAGTCCATGAGCCCCAACGCGAAGACCGGCAGTTTCCTCTCCTTCAGCCCCACCAGCCGGATGCTCGGGGTGTCCAGCGGCGCCGGCACGGTCCGGCTCTGGGACCTGGACGTCGACGAGGCCGAACGCCGTATCTGCTCGGCGACGCGGAACGTACTGACCAGGGAGAAATGGAACGAGTATCTGCCCCGGTTGTCGTACGAGCCCCCATGCGCCACCTAGTGTCACCGAACCGCGGCGCCGACGTGATCCCGGTCACACACACTTGCCACACCTGAACAGTCGGCTCCCACTGCGCCAACGGCCTTGTTAGTCTTGGCCATAGCCCGATCGCTGGTGCATCCCCCGTCGCCAGCGATCGGGCGTTGTCGTTCCCGAACGCAGGACGCTCCCCCACTCCCTCGAAAGGCGGTGAGTGCCGCGTGAGTCGGCGCGTTGTCATCGTCACGGCCGTGCACGCCCCCTCGGCCCGATTTCTGCCCGACGCCCACGCGTCCCTGTGCGAGCAGCGGCTCCCGGCGGGCTGGGAGTGGCACTGGCTGATCCAGGAGGACGGCCGTACGGACGAGGTGCGCCCGTACGTCCCGGAGGACACACGGGTCTCCTTCCGCCAGGGCAGGCCGGGCGGGCCCGGTGTGGCCCGGACGATCGCGCTGGCGTATGCCGACGGGGAGTACGTGAAGGTCCTGGACGCGGACGACCGGCTGGCGCCGGGTGCGCTGGCGCGTGATGTGACCGCGCTGGAGGCGGACCGTTCGCTGGGGTGGGCGACTTCGCGGGCGCTGGATCTGCTGCCGGACGGTTCGACGGTGGGGTTTGCCGGGGATCCGGAGCAGGGGCCGGTCGAGCGGGGCGCGGTGCTCGACTTCTGGAAGGCGAACGGCTTCCGAGCCCAGGTCCATCCGGCGACCCTCTGTGTGCGCCGGGAGCTGCTGCTCGCGCTCGGCGGGTGGATGGCGCTGCCCGCGTCCGAGGACACCGGACTGCTCCTCGCGCTCAACGCGGTGAGCCGGGGGTGGTTCTCCGCGGAGGTGGGGCTCCTCTACCGCAAGTGGGAGGGGCAGGTGACCGGACAGGCCTCGCACGTCGACCCGGCCGAGCGGGAGGCGCGGATGACGGTGGCGGAGGCGCGGGCACGGGCGTTGGCGGTGCTCGACTGGCAGTGGACGGGCACAGAGGGCTGACGGAACACAGAGAGCTGACGGGCGAAGAGGGCTGACGGACACAGAGAGCTGACGAGCAAAGAGGGCCGACGGAGCACAGAGGGCTGACGGGCGAAGAGGGCTGACGGACACAGACGGCCGGCACACAAGGAGCGCCGGCGGACGCGGAGCGCTAGGCGAGCAGTTCCGCGTTCACCCGCGAGAACACCAGATCGCTCTCCCCCGTCACCGGACACCGCAGACGCACCGGTAGCCGGGGAGCGCCGACCAGCGCGGGCGGATAGCTCGCGGGGGCGTAGTCGTTGGGCAGACGGTAGGTGTGGAAGCCGGCCGCGGTCATCGTGTCGAGCAGTTCGCCAACGGAGTCGCCGAGCCGGGCCATCCGGTCGGGGGTCACCTCGACGGTGATCTCGGCGTCCGGCCGCAACTCGCCCAGCAGCGGCGCGAGTCCGCGCACCACGGCGCCCTCCGCGCCCTCCACGTCGATCTTGATGACCCGGGCGCTCGCGATCTCCGTGTCGTCGAGCAGCTCCGGCAGGGGTACGGCCTCGACCTCGAACACGGCCTCCGCGGGGCCGTCGTAGGGGACGATGCTGTTGGCGCCCATGTTGCGGGAGCTGGCGAGGGTGAAGGTCAGGGGCCCCCGGGTGTCGGAGACTGCGGCGTTGAGGGCCCGGATGTTGTGGCAGCCGTTGAGGGCGGCCTGGCGGAGCAGCCGTTGATGGAAGTCGGGCGAGGCCTCGACGGCGACGACCCGGCCCTTCTCGCCGACGAGCCGGGACGCGAGCACGCTGAAGACACCGATGTTGGCGCCGACGTCGACGAAGCAGTCGCCGGGACCGAGCCGGCCGCGCAGCCAGTTCGTCATGTGCGGTTCCCACGTACCGAAGAGATACAGGTACCGCTGGATCAGATCCCGGGTGTCGACGGCGAACCGGTCGCCGGAGGCGAGGTCCACGATCCGGCGCCGGGGGTGGTCCCGGAGGTGGGCGTTGAGCCAGCGGCCCGCGAGGAACCCCTTGCCGAACGAGCCCGGGGCGTCCCGGACATAGCGGCGCCCCAGGGTGACCAGCGCCTCCGTGAAGGGATCCGCCGCAAAGGGATCCGCCGTATAGGGATCCGCCGCAAAGGGATCTGCCGTGAAGGGATCCGTCATCTCACCGCTCGCCGAGCGTGATCGCCTGCGAAGGGCAGCCCTCGACCGCCTCCCGCACCTCGGGCGCGTCACCGGCGTCCTCCCGGCCCGGGATGACGGAGCCGAATCCGTCGGCGACGGTGAAGACGTCCGGGGCGCGGTAGACACAGTCGCCGGAGCCGTAGCACTGGCTGGGGTCCACAGAGATCTTCACGTGCGCTCCCCTCACGCGGGCCGGAACCAACACGACGTGCCTGCCCAGCACACGGCCCTTCGAACCCGGCCCTTCGAACCCGGCCCATTGAACCCGGCTCTTCGCACCCGGCCCATTGAACCCGGCTCTTCGCACCCGGCCCGGCGAAGGTCTCGCCCGCGCGGGCGCGGTTACCTGCCGCCCGCGATCGCCAGCCAGTGGGCGAGTCTGCGTACGGTCGTCTCGTCGAGCCGGTCCACGATGTTCCGTACGGCCGTGTCGTCGTCCGCCGCGAGGTCGTACACCCCCGCCTTGCTGAGCCCGGCGAGGAGCACCTGCTGACGGCGGTCGGTCATCCGCTCGGCGAGTTTGGCCGGCGCTCTGGGACCCTCGGAAGAGGGCGACACGCCAACGCCGGTGCCCGTACCGGCGTCCGCCGCGGTCGGTGCGTCGTGCCGCCGCCACCGACCGTCCTCCGGCCCCCACAGGGAGACGGCCAGTTCGTCGCCGCGGGCACGCAGCGTCTGCGCCATCTCGCCGATCGCGTACGCGACCGGGGCGCGGTACGGGGACTCCGCGCCCACCCGCCACTCCGCCGCGGTGGGTTCGTAGAACATGGCGACCCAGCGGGGAGTGCCGGGCGGTTGTGGACTCGCGGCGTTCCGAGGGCTGTTCTCCACTGCGCTCACCCCTTTGAAGCGGCCCGCTCTGAAGCGGTCTGCGGATTACCGTCGAACTTAGCTGACGGACCGTCAGATTTCCAGGGCCTCTCCTGCCCGGCCGGCGCTGTCGACAGCCGCAGCGCGCGCACCATGTCGCCGTACAGCGCGTCGGCCGCGAGGAGTTCGGTGTGGGTGCCGGTCGCGCGGACGTGCCCCCGCTCCAGGACGATGATCCGGTCCGCCTCCACCACCGTGGAGAGCCGGTGGGCGATGGTCACCACGGCGGCCCGCGCGGCCCGTTCCCGGACGAAGGCCTGGACGGCGGCCTCGGTCAGCCCGTCGAGCTGGGCGGTGGCCTCGTCGAGCAGCAGGATCTCCGGGTCGGCGACGAACGCCCGGGCGAGGGCGACGCGTTGCCGCTCGCCGCCGGAGACGGTGGCACCGGCGAGGACCGTGTCGAGGCGGTCGGGCAGCGCCTCGGCGCGACGGGTCAGACCGACCGCGTCGAGCGCGGCCCACAGCTCGGCGTCGGTCGCGGCGGGACGCAGATAGCGCAGGTTGTCGGCGAGGGTGCCCGGCAGGAGGGGGGTGTCCTGCTCGACGTAGGCGATACGGCGGCGGGACTCGTACGCCGGCCACTCCTCCAGCGGGACGCCGTCGAGGCGCAGCCGGCCGCTCTCGGGGCGCAGGAACTCCAGCATGAGGGAGAAGACGGTGGTCTTGCCCGCGCCCGAGGGGCCGACGATCGCGGTGTGGCCGTGGCGCGGGACGTCGAAGGAGACGGCGTCGAGGATCGGCGGTCCGTCGGGGAGGTAGCGGGCGGTGACCTCGTCGAAGGTCAGGACGTGCGGGGTGGCGGTGGCCGGGGGTGCCGGGTGCGGGACGGCGGGGCGGGTGTGGCCGTCCTCCAGCTCCAGCTTCTGGAGTTCCGCGATCCGCGCGGCCGCGGTGACGCCGGACTGCAACTGGGAGAACTCCCGGGCGAGTTCGGTCGCCGGGTCGATCAACTGGAAGGCGTACAGCAGGAAGGCGATCAGGGTGGAGACCTCCAGCGCGCCCGAGTCCACGCGGATCGCGCCGATCGCGAGGATCAGCAGGATCGCCAGCTGGACCCCGGCCATCGTGGCCGACCAGACCACGGCCTCGATCCGTACGGCCCGGATGCTGTGCCGCGCGGAGGCGTCCGCCTCGGCCTCGATCCGCACCGACTCGCGCTCCTCGGCCCGCGCGGACTTGACCGTACGGATCGCCCGCAGCGCCCCGTCCAGCGCCGCCCCCAGCCGGCCCACCGACTCCTGCGCCGCGCCCTGCGCCCTGGCGAGCCGCGGCATCAGTACGGCGACGAGCACGGCGACGGCGGCCAGGCTGGCGACGGTGACGGCGAACAGCACCCAGTCGAGCAGTGCCATCAGCGTGAGCGCGCCGAACAGCGCGATCGTGCCGTTGACCAGCTGGGTCAGGCTGGATGCGGCGGCCTCGCGCATCAGCACGGTGTCGGAGGTGACCCGGGTGACGAGCTCGCCGCTGGAGCGCCCGCCGAGCTCACCGAGTTTCAGCCGCAGCAGCCGCCGGACCATCGACGTACGGGCGTCGCGCACCACCCGCTCGCCCATCCGCCCGAGCAGGATCCACTGGAGCGCCTGCACCCCCGCACCGGCCACGAGCAGCGCGGACAGCGCGACGACCGCCGGGGTGATCGAGCGCGAGTCGGCGAGACCGTCGAGCACCCACTTGGTGACGAGCGGGGTCGCGAGGGTGGTCGCGGTGACGAAGAGACCAAGGACAAGACCGAGCGCGAGCGTACGGCGGTGGGGGCGGACGAAGGACCAGAGCAGACGCAGGTTCGGCACGGGGGATCCTCTATGGGATAGCGACTCTTATTTATGGGACATTCATGTCTCACTTTCGAGTATGCGTGGTCCATTGCGAACTGTCCACTGCTATGTTTGGAACATGAGCATGACGTCGGGGCCTGTTCCCCCCGTCGCGGAGTCCGGGACCCGCGGTCGGACGCGCCGGGCGATCATCGACGCCGCGGCCTCCGTCCTGGCCCGTGACCGCCGGGCGACCCTCGCCGAGATCGCCAAGGCCGCCGACGTGGGCCGCAGCACGCTCCACCGCTACTTCCCGGACCGCGACCAGCTCGTCCTGACCGCGGCCAGGGACTCCCTGGAGATGATCGACCAGGCGGTGCGGGACGCCGCCGTCGAGCAGGGGCCGCCGCTGGACGCGATGCGCCGGCTCACGACGGCCCTGGTCGACACGGGCGACCGGCTGCTCTTCGCCGTCGGGGACCTCCAGCTCTTCGAGGAGATCAGCGCCGCCACCGAGGGCGAGGACGAGACCGAACGGCTTGTCGTCGACCTCATCGAACGCGGCCAGCGGGAAGGCGTCTTCGACACCGGCGTCAGCGCCGCCTGGATCATGCAGGCGCTGTGGGCACTGGTCTACGCGGGCGCTGAGGCGGCCCAGCAGGGCACACTGCCGCGGCACGGGGTGACCGCCCATGTGGTGCGGACCCTGGAGGGCGGGATCCTGGCGGGTGGGATCACCGCGGGCGGGATCCCGGCGGGGCGGGGGGAGGAGACGCGGGAGGCGTGAGACGCCTCAGCGGGAAGCCGCGTCCTCGGCCGCACGCGCGGTCCCCGTTTCCACGGAGGTGGTGGAAGTGACGGAGGTGGCGGCCCCGCCCGTTGTGTCGATCGGCCGCCCCGGACCTCGTACCGCGATGTACACGAACAGCAGCCCCATCACCGCGACCCCCGCCCACATCGCCTGCTGCCAGCCGTCGACGAACGACTCGCGGGCCGCGCGGAGCAGCGCGTCGGCGTGCGGACCGGCCGTGCCGGCGGCTTCGACGGCGTTGGCGACGCCCTCGCGGGCCGTGTCGGCGGTTCGCTCGGGCACGGCGTCGAGCCGGGAACCGATGGCCCCGCGGTAGCCCGCGGACAGCAGCGCCCCGAGCAGGGCCACGCCGAGCGCGGTGCCGAACTCCCTGGTCACGTCGTTGAGCGCGGACGCGACACCTTGCCGTTCGCGCGGCAGGGCGCCGGTGATCGCCTCCGTCGCCGGGGTCATCGTCAGGCCCATGCCGACACCCATGGCGAGCATGCCGGGCAGGACGGAGAGGTAGCCGCCGCCGACGGAGACCAGGGTGGCCATGAGGGCCAGGCCCGTACCGCCGAGGAGGACGCCGAGGGCCATCGTGGAGCGGCTGCCGACGCGTTCGGCCAGCCGGGGCGCGAGGCCGGAGGTCATCATCATCAGTACGGCCATCGGCATCAGCGCCAGTGTGGACAGCAGCCCGGACCAGCCGAGCACGGCCTGGAGGAACGGGAAGAGGACCACGAAGATCCCGGCCTGGACGCCGAACACGGCGAGGAGTGCGACGGATCCGCTCGCCAGACCGCGCTCGCGGAAGAGGCGGACGTCGAGGAGCGGCGCGGGTCGGCGCAGCTCCCACACCACGAAGGCGGTGGCCGCGACGACGCCGGCCAGCAGGCTCAGCAGGGTGACGGGCGCGGTCCAGCCCCGCTCGGGTCCTTCCTGGAGTACGAAGATGAGGCCGACCACGGCGACGACCGAGGTCAGCGCGCCGACCGTGTCGAACCCGTGCCGGGACGGCTCGCGCGAGTCGGGCACGGACCGCAGGGTCATGACGAGGGCGACGGCCACGAGCGCGACCGGCAGCAGGAAGAGCCAGCGCCAGTTCGCCACGTCGACGAGGGCGGCCGACAGGAACATGCCGAGGATGCCGCCGCCGCCCGCGACGCCCGTCCACACCCCGATCGCGCGGCCGCGTTCCTCCGCCGGGAAGGTCGAGGTGATGACGGCGAGGGTGACCGGCATGATCATGGCCGCGCCGACGCCGGCGAGGACGCGTGCGGCGAGCATGACCTCGGCGGTGGGGGCGAGTCCGGCGGCCGCGCTCGCGACGCCGAAGAGGACCAGGCCCGTGAGGAGTACGGGTCTGCGGCCCCAGCGGTCGCCGACCGCGCCCAGCGGCAGGAGCAGCGCGGCCAGGCTCAGGGTGTAGCTGTTGATGATCCACAGGAGGGTGGACTGGGACGCGTCGAAGGCGACGGCCATGTCGGGCTGGGCGACGTTGAGGCCGGAGACGGAGGCGATGACGGCCATCAGCGCGATGCAGACGGTGAGCAGGATCGCGCGTCGGCGGCGGGGATCGTCGACGTTGGTGTTCAAGGCGGTGACCTTTCCAGGTGGGGTGGGAGGGAGCTGGTCGTGAGTGGGTGGGTGCGGGTCCGTGGGGGTGTTCGCGCAGTTCCCCGCGCCCCTGACGTGGTGGGGTGGTGGGGTGGTGGGGCGCCCACGCTAGGCAGGGCTTGCGGGCATGGCATAGCGTTTTGCTCATGACGCAAGACGATGGAGATCTCGACAGCCTCGTGCGCAAACGGATCCGCGCGCTGCGCGTCGCGCAGGGCTGGTCGCTCGACGAGCTGGCCACCCGCGCCCGGCTCAGCCCGTCCACCCTCAGCCGGATCGAGAACGGTCAGCGGCGGCTCGCCCTCGACCAGCTCGTCACCCTCGCCCGTGCCATGGACACCACACTCGACCAGCTCGTCGAGACGGGCACGGACGACGTCATCTCCAGTCCGACGATCGACTCCGTGCACCAGCGGATGCGCTGGACCGTCCGTGCCGAGCCGGGCATGACGGTCGTACGGCAGCGCATGACGGACCCGCCGCCGGACAACCCGTCACGGATGCGCGCCCACCCGGGGCGCGAGTGGCTCGTGGTCCTCTCCGGTACGGCCGTGCTGCTCCTCGGCAACCGGCGGTTCCGCGTCGAGACCAACCAGAGCGCCGAGTTCCCGACGATGCTGCCCCACGCGATCGGCGCCGAGGGCGGGCCGTGCGAGCTCCTGGGCATCTTCGACCGGGATGCCCGTCGGGGGCATCAGCGCGGCGAGGACGGCGGGGACGGCGGGGGCGGGGACGGCTCGTGACCCCCTCGGTTTGCGCGTCCGGCAGGAGAAGCACCGACCGTCTTGCGCTTCCGGAAAGCGACCGGGCCGCCCGGCCCCGGCGCTCCTAACGTGGCCGTATGACGCAGCACTCGGCACCCCACGCCCCCCACACATCGCATGCCCCGCACGCACTCCACCAGCCCCACACCCCCCGCGAACCCCACTCCCACGACCAGACCGAGATTCTCGACCTCGACGCGGAGGTGCTCGCCGAGCACATCGCCTCCCTCACCGCGTGGCTGCCCGTCGCCGCCGACCCCCGGCACATCGTGGACCTCGGCTCCGGCACCGGCGCCGGCACACTCGCCCTCCTGCGGCGCTTCCCCGGCGCCGAGGTGACCGCCGTGGACGCCTCCCCCGTACATCTGGACCGGCTGCGGGCCAAGGCGGAGGCGGCCGGGGTCGCCGGGCGGGTGCGTACCGTCGAGGCCGATCTCGACGTGGCCTGGCCGGAGCTCGGCGCGCCACAACTGGTCTGGGCGTCCGCCTCCATGCACCACATGGCCGACCCCGACCGCACCCTGCGCCAGGTCCACGGGACGCTCGCGCCCGGCGGGCTGTTCGCGGTCGTGGAACTGGCCGGCTTCCCGCGGTTCCTGCCCGAGGACGCCCCGGCCGACGCCCCCGGGCTCGAAGAGCGCTGCCACACGGCACTCGACCGCCACCACGCCGAGCAGCTGCCGCACCGGGGCGCCGACTGGGGACCCAAGCTGACCGCCGCCGGGTTCACCGTCGAGGAGGAGCGCACCCTCGTCGTCGATCTGGGCCCGACCCCCGGTGACACCGTCGGCCGTTACGCGCTCAGCAGTCTGACCCGGATGCGCGGTGGCCTCGTGGGGACACTGGCGCCCGCGGACCTCGCCGCGCTCGACCGGCTGCTCGACACGGACGGGCCGCACAGCGTCCTGCGCCGCACGGATCTGACCGTCCGCACCGAACGCACGGTGTGGGCCGCGCGCCGCCCCTGACACCGTGAGAAGCAGGGCCGGTCAGCCGTTGTAGGTCTCGTCGTACGGATCCTCCGGCACCTCGACCGGCCGCGCATGCGTCACCTTCAGGAACGGGATCCGCCCGGCGTTGACCGGGTCCTTCTCCATCCGGGGTGAGTAGGTGCCGGTGATCTCCAGCCACGCGTCCGGGCGCAGCACCGGCGGCAGTTCGCCGGTCAGCCCGATCTTCACCGGGAGCGCGTCGGCGGCACAGCAGTTGAGGGTCATCCGTACGAGATACGGGTGCCCGGCGCCGTCGAGCGCGAGGAAGCCGGTGAGCCGGAAGGTGCGGTCGCGCAGGGTGCGGCCGTGGTCGTAGGCGGCGCGGCCCGCGTAGTCGGCGACGGCGATCCGGGCCGGTTCCCCGGCGGGCAGCGGCGGATAGGCCAACGGCTCCTGCACCGACGTACCGGCACGCATCGCGCTGTACGAGCCGAGGGCGGGCGGCGCGATCAGGATGAGGGCGAGGAGGGGGAGGACCAGCAGCCAGGAGACCCGGGGTTCGTGGTGTGCGTGGGCCTCGGTGCCTGGCTCCCTGCGCGCCCGGCGCTCGTACCAGACCGTCGCCACCGCCGCCGCGATCAGCACCACCCCGCACGCCACCACCAGCGGCCGCAGCCCCGGCTTCACATACCGCAGCGCGAGGTCCGTGGCCCCGGCGTGCACCACCGCCGCGCCCAGCAGGAACAACACGGCTGCCTGCGCCGACCGGTTCACGGCGACACCCTTCCGTTCGGCACGAACGCGGCCCGCGACGAGGGGTTCACAGCAGCACCGCCCCGACCAGGACCGACACCAGGATCGCCATCGCCAGGCTCAACGGCGCGAAGCGCAGCGCGAACCCGCGGCCGAACGTCGCCGTCTGCATCGCGAACAGCTTCAGATCGATCACCGGCCCCACCACCAGGAACGTCAGCCGGGCCGTCAGCGAGAACTGGGTCAGCGACGCGGCCACGAACGCGTCCGCCTCCGAGCAGATCGACAGCAGTACGGCGAGCGCGGCGAGGGCGAGGACGGACACCACCGGGTTTCCGGCGGCCGCGCTCAGCCAGCTCTCCGGCACCACGGCCTTCAGGGTCGCGGCGGCCATCGCGCCCACCACCAGGAAGCCGCCCGCGTGCACCACGTCGTGCCGCACCGACCCCCAGAACGCCGCGCCCTTGCCCTGTCCCTCGTACGACGCCCGCTCGGGCAGCCGCAGCCAGTCGGTGCGGCCGAGCCGGTGCCACAGCCAGCCCGTCGCGCACGCCACCAGCAGTCCGGCCGCGAACCGGGCCACGACCATCGCGGGTTCGCCGGGGAAGGCGATGGCCGTGGCGGTCAGCACGATGGGGTTGATGGCCGGCGCCGACAGCAGGAACGCCAGCGCCGCCGCCGGTGTCACCCCGCGCCGGACCAGCGCCCCCGCGACCGGTACGGAGGCACACTCGCAGCCGGGCAGGACCGCGCCCGCGAGCCCCGCGACCGGCACGGCGAGCGCCGGACGTCCCGGCAGCGCCCGCGCGAAGAACGACGCCGGCACGAACACCGCGAGCGCCGCCGACAGCAGCACCCCGAACACCAGGAAGGGCAGCGCCTGTACGACCACGGCGACGAACACCGTCATCCAGCTCTGCATCACGGGCGTGGCCAGCGCGCCCCGGATCGGGCCCTGTGCCAGGACCGCCACCAGCATCAACAGCACCAGCATCAACGGCGAGTCGAGCCGCCGCCCGCCCTCGCCGGGGCGGTCCTCTTCCTTGGGCGCGCCCGGTGACGGCGGGCGTTCGTGGGTCGTGACGGCCACGGGTGGGGTACCTCCGGTGCGGCGAGGGGCGCGATCCCTCTGCTCCAGTACGGCCACAACGGCGTCGGCGTTCAGCCGTTCCGCGACCACCGCTGGTCCACACCTGTCCCGGTGGGGCAGGCTTGCCCCTCGTGACGAGCGTTCCGGGGCAGGGATCGGCAGGTGACACGGTCCCGCACATGGTGGTGTGCGGTGACGACGGGCTGGCGCAGCGACTCGCGGCCGAGCTGCGCGGGGTGTACGGGGAACAGGTCACCCTCGTGGTGCCGGCGACCGGACGCCGGGTACGGCAGCCGGTGGTGGGGCGGGCGCGTGCCGCGTCCGCGGCGCTGCTCGACCGGATGGGCGCGGCGGTCGGCCGCAGCGCCCAGAACGCGCCCGGCGCGCCACCCCCCGACCCCTCCGGCGACCGTGTCGTCCAGGCTTCCGAGCCGAACGAGGCCGCCTTCATCGAGGCCGGTGTGGACCGGGCGACCGCGCTCGCCCTCGTCTACGACGACGACGAGACCAACGTCCGTGCCGCGCTCACCGCCCGCCGTCTCAACCCGCGCCTCCGGCTCGTCCTGCGCCTGTACAACCGCCGCCTCGGCCAGCACATCGAGGAACTCCTCGACCAGGCCGCCGCGTTGGCCTCCGGCGCCGACGGCAGGCCGGGCGACGCCTCGACGGTGGTGCTCTCCGACGCCGACACGGCCGCGCCCGCGCTGGCCGCGACCGCGCTCACCGGCACCAGCAAGGTCGTCCAGACCGACGGGCTGATCCTGCGGGCCGTGGAACGGCAGCCGCCCGCACCCGGACAGGTCGCCGTCCCCGGTCTGGCCACCCTCGCGCTGCTCTCCGCGACCAGCAACGACCCGGCGGGCGCGGACGGTTCGGAGGGCAGCGGTGATCAGGGGCCCCAGCTGCTGCCGGACGCCGCGGCGGTACGGGCGGCGACCGGGCGCGCGACGATCGTGCTGGAGCAGGTGTCGTACTCCGGGCCCTCCCTGCGGCCGGGGCGGGCCGGTGTGCCCTTCGCGTCGCTGTTCTCGCGCCGGCTGCGCTGGTCCCTCGCCGGGCTCGTGGCCTGTGTGATCGGGCTGGCCGTCGCGCTGATGGTGGTGGCCGACGACCACCCCCTGCACGCCACCTACGTCACCCTCCTCAACCTGTTCGCCATCAACGAGCCCGCGCTGAACCGGCCCACCAGCGAACAGGTCCTCCAACTGCTCTCCGGCCTGGTCGGGTTGCTGCTCCTGCCGGTGCTGCTGGCCGCCGTGCTCGAAGGGCTCGGTACGTTCCGCAGCGCGTCCGCCCTGCGCAAGCCGCCCCGCGGGCTGAGCGGGCATGTCGTCCTGCTCGGCCTAGGGAAGATCGGCACCCGGGTGCTGACGCGGCTGCGCGAGCTGGACATCCCCGTCGTCTGCGTCGAGGCCGACCCCGACGCCCGCGGTATGCCGACGGCGCGGCGGCTGCGGGTGCCGGTGGTGCTCGGTGACGTCACCCAGGAAGGCGTCCTGGAGGCCGCCAAGATCCATCGGGCGTCCGCGCTGCTCGCCCTGACCAGCGCGGACCCCACCAACCTGGAGGCCGTCCTCTACGCCCGCTCCCTGCGCTCCGAACTCCGGGTCGTGCTGCGGCTCTACGACGACGACTTCGCGACCGCCGTGTACCGGACCCTGCGGGCCGCGCATCCGCACGCGCTCACGCGCAGCCGGAGTGTTTCGCATCTGGCGGCGCCCGCGTTCGCCGGGGCGATGTTCGGGCGGCAGATCCTGGGGGCGATTCCCGTCGAGCGGCGGGTGCTGCTGTTCGCGGCGCTGGAGGTGGCGGGGCAGCCTCGGCTGGAGGGGCGGACCGTCGCGGAGGCGTTTCGGGCGGGGGCCTGGCGGGTGTTGGCGCTGGACACTTCCGTGGGGGAGGGGGGTGCGGTGCCGTCTGGGCTGATCTGGGATCTGCCGGACACGTATGTGTTGAAGGCGGGGGATCGGGTGGTGCTGGCGGCTACGCGCCGGGGGTTGGCGGAGCTCCTCGGGCGCCGGCGCCCACGCACATCGGGGTAACGCCGGTCGTCTGTCGGCCGCGGGCCCGTGGGGGCGTTCGCGCAGTTCCCCGCGCCCCTGAAAGGTCGTCGGTCGGCCGCGGGCCCGGTGGGGGGCGCTCGCGCAGTTCCCCGCGCCCCTAAAAGCCCACGTAGCCGCGGGCAGTCGTGCCGCTGGGGCGGCACGGGTGGGCGTGGCGGCACCCCGTCGCGCCGGGCTGCGCAACCCCCCGCCGGAGGCGCACCCGTCGCCGGAGGCGCACCCGTCGCCGGGGGTCGGGCGCCCCGCCCCCGGCGACGGTGGGGCCTCAGTGGGCCGCCGGGATTGTGTCCAGGTGGCGCTTGGCGAAGTCGAGTTCCAGGCGGATCTGCTTGATGCGCTCGTCCACGACCAGCGACCCGTGCCCCGCGTCGTAGCGGTACACCTCGTGCGTGGCCCCCCTGGCCTCAAGACGCTTCACATAGTTGTCGATCTGGCGGATCGGGCACCGCGGGTCGTTGACCCCGGCCGAGATGTAGACCGGCGCCTTGACCTCCTCGACATACGTCAGCGGCGACGACGCCTCGAAGCGCTCGGGAACCTCCTCCGGGGTGCCGCCCAGAAGCGTGCGGTCCATCGCCTTCAGCGCCTCCATCTCGTCGTGGTACGCCGTGACGTAGTCGGCGACCGGCACCGCGGCGATGCCGATCGTCCAGTCCTGCGGCTGGACACCGACGCCGAGCAGGGTCAGGTAGCCGCCCCAGGAGCCGCCGGTGAGGATCAGCCGGGCGGGGTCGGCGAGACCGGAGGTGACCGCCCACTCCCGTACCGCCGCGATGTCCTCCAGCTCGATCAGACCGACCCGGTGCTTGAGGGCGTCGGTCCAGGCACGGCCGTACCCCGTGGAACCGCGGTAGTTGACCCGGATCACCGCGTACCCGTGGTCGACCCAGGCCGCCGGGCCCGCGGCGAAGGCGTCGCTGTCGTGCCAGGTCGGGCCGCCGTGGATGTCGAAGACCGTGGGCAGCGGGCCGGTCGCGCCGGCCGGCTTCTGGACGAGGGCGTGGATCCGGCCGCCGGGTCCCTCGACCCACACGTCCTCCACCGGGACCGAACCCGGCGACTTCATCCCCGGCGGGTCGAGGACGACACCGCCGGCCGTGGACCGCACGGCGGACGGCTCGGCGGCCGACGACCACAGGTACTCCACCGTGCCGTCGGGGCGGGCCGTCGCGCCCGAGACCGTGCCCGGCGGGGTGGTGACGCTCTCCAGCTCACGGGTGGCCAGGTCGTAGCGGAACAGCTCGCTGCGGGCCTCGAAGCTGTGGGCGATCAGCAGACCCGAGCCGTCCGGATACCACTCGGCGCTGACATCGCCCGGCAGGTCGAGCGCCAGGTCCGTCTCCGCGCCGGAGACCACGTCCCACACCAGCGGCTCCCAGCGGCCCCGGCGCTGGTGTCCGATGAGCAGCCGCGGGTCGCCGTCGACCGGGGCGAAGCCCAGCACCTCCAGGCCCAGTTCGACCGTGCCGCCCAGGGTGTCGTCGAGCTCGGCGACCTTGCTGCCGTCCGGGTTCACCACCCGCAGCGCGGAGTGCATCGCGTCGCCGTGCTCGGTGTGCTCGACGGCGATCAGCGAACCGTCGTGCGAGAGGTCGCCGACGCCGGCCGACTCGCGGTGGGTGTAGATGACCACCGGGTCCTCGCCGTGCCGGGCCAGATGGATGGTGGTGCCCGCCTCGTCGGTGGAGCGGCCCACCACCGCCGTACGGCCGTCGCGGCCGAGTGCGAGGCCCGCCGGGTAGGACGGGTCGAGGCCGGGGGTGGCCGGCTCGTCCGGACCGCCCTCGAAGGGCTGGCGGCGCCAGACGCCGAACTCGTCGCCGTCCTTGTCGTCGAACCACCAGATCCAGGCGCCGTCCGGGGAGAGCACGCCGTCCGTCGTGCCGTTCGGCCGGTCGGTGACCTGGCGTTGCGCGCCGGTCGACCGGTCCCATGCATACAGCTCGTACGTCCCTGTCGCGTTGGACACGAACAGGGAGCGATGCGGTGCGTCCTCGGCCCAGTCGGGCAGGGACACCCGGGGCGCCCGGAAGCGCTTCTCCCAGTCCGGCATGGACGGTGTGGACGCGCTGTGCTGCTGCTGATCCGGCGAGACGGACCCGTTGCTCTGAGTCATGGCCCCATACTGCCCGCCCCGGGGGACATCGCGCTCCCGTCGGCCCCCAGCCTGTGGACAACTTTGCCTGTTCGTCCACAGGACCCCCGTCCCGGGGCCCTCAGGAACGCCCCGTACCTTGGGAGGCGTGTACCGGTTTCTGCTGACGCCACGATGGTGGGGGATCAACGTCTTCGTGCTGCTCGCCATCCCCTTCTGCGTGTTCATGGGGTCCTGGCAGCTGAGCCGGTTCGAGGACCGGATGGCGAGCCACCGCGACGCCGGTGCGCAGGCCGAGGCCGACGAACACTCGGTCGCGCGCCCGCTGGCCGAGCTGCTGCCGGTGGACAAGGCGACCTCGGGCGACCAGACCACCGCGCGGGGCCGCTACGGCGAACAGCTGCTGGTCCCGGACCGTGAACTCGACGGCGAGCAGGGCTTCTACGTCCTGACCATGCTGCGCACCGACGCCGGCCGGGCCCTGCCGGTCGTACGCGGCTGGCTGCCCGGCACCGCCGACCCGGCGAAGGTCCCGGCCGCGCCGTCCGGCGAGGTCACCGTCACGGGCGCGCTCCAGGCCTCCGAGACGCCGGGCAGCAACGGGGTGATGGCCACGAGCGGGCTGCCGTCGGGCCAGACGGCGGCGATCAGCGCGGCCTCCCTGGTGAACCTGGTGCCGTACGACGTCTACGACGCGTGGGTCACGCTCAACAAGGGCGACTCGGGGATGCGTGCCGTGCCCGCGGCGGCCGCGCCGGACACCGGCCTGGATCTCAAGGCGTTCCAGAACCTCGGCTACACCGGCGAGTGGTTCGTCTTCGCGGGCTTTGTGGTCTTCATGTGGTTCCGGCTGCTGCGCCGTGAGGTGGAGTTCGTACGGGACGCCCGCATGGGCCTCGTACCGGACGACCTGCCGGCGCGGAAGGAGACGGCGGACGCGGCCGCCGGGCCGCCGGGCCGCTGACCGCCCGGTCCGGCTGCGGCGAGTACCTGCCGGCCCGGTCCGGCTGCGGGCGAGTACCCGCCCGCCCCCGGAGTCCTACTGCCCCGCCAGCACCCCGGTCCGGTACACCGTCCCGGCGCACGCGTCCTGCACCTCGGCCATGACCGGGGCCGATCCGGCCTCCGGTGTGTACGACACCTGCACGCTTCCGTCGGCCGTGCCGTCACCCCTGAGCATCTGGGTGCTCGTGCCGGTGTCGCCGCCGGTGGAGGAGCCCGTGGTCGCGCCCGGGTCCTCGGTGGGCGACGGGTCGGTGGACGGTTCGCCGTTGCCGCCGTTGCCGCCCTCGATCGGGCAGGTCTCGGACGGCACCCAGGCGAACCTCACCTCGTACGCCGCCCCCGGCAGCAGCACCAGCCGGGCGGCTTCGAGGGACGGGTCGGGCAGCGCGGCGGCCACGTCGCCCGAACTGTGCTGGGTCACGGCGATCTTGGTCGAGTCGGCGGCGCCCACCGGGATCGGGGTCACGGTGCCGGCGCCGGTGACGGTGCAGCTGTCCGCGGAGATGTTGCTGATCCGGAAGGTGCCGTAGACCGTGCCCGCGGTGTCGGGGACGTCGACGGTGCCGGTGCCCGCGCCGAGCTGCACGGCGGTGCACGCGGGTGCGGAGGCGGGCGCGGAGGCGGTGGGGTTGGCCGGCAGGCCGGGGTCGGCGCCGGGGCTCGCGTCGGGGCCCTTGTCCTCGCCCTCGCCGCCGCCCTTGCCGTGGTTCTCGGTGCTGCCCGTGGAGCCGCCGGAGGTGCTGGAGCCGCCGTCGGGCCCCTTGCCCTCGCTGGAGCCGCCCTGGGCCTCCTGGCCGTGGCCGGCGATCGTGGTGTTGTCGTCGGAGCCGGTGGAGTTGGACACGTGCACCAGGGCCGGGACGGCGGTGCCGATGAACAGGGCCGCGGCGGCCATGCCGACGGCGGCCTGCCGCTTGCGGGCGCGGCGCGCGGGCACCGCCCGGCGCAGATGGTCCAGCGTCCCCTGGCGCGGCTCGATGTCCTGCACGGCGTGGTGCAGCAGGTTGCGCAGTGTCTGCTCGTCCGAGTCGAGCCCGTCCGGGCCCTGGTCGTCGAGGCGGTCGTTCACGGTTCCGTTCCCAGCGTGCGGTTGCTTCGGCTCGTGCTCGGGGCCGTCCCCCGGTTCCCCGGGGACGTGCAGGTGGCGCCGTTCGTTGTCCTCGCTCATGCGGGTGCCTCCATCGCCAGCCGCAGGGCCGCGATGCCACGAGAGCCGTACGCCTTCACCGAACCCAGGGATATCCCGAGCGACTCGGCGACCTGAGCCTCGGTCATGTCGGCGAAGTAGCGCAGCACCAGCACCTCGCGCTGCCGTCGCTGAAGGCCCTTCATGGCCTTGATCAGGGAGTCCCGCTCCAGCTGGTCGTACGCGCCCTCCTCGGCGCTCGCCATGTCCGGCATCGGCTTCGACAGCAGCTTGAGGCCGAGAATGCGGCGGCGCAGCGCGGAGCGGGAGAGGTTGACGACGGTCTGGCGGAGGTAGGCGAGTGTCTTCTCGGGGTCGCGGACGCGCTTACGCGCGGAGTGGACGCGGATGAAGGCCTCCTGGACGACGTCCTCGCAGGAGGCGGTGTCGTCGAGGAGCAGGGCGGCGAGGCCCAGCAGGGAGCGGTAGTGCGTGCGGTACGTCTCGGTGAGGTGGTCGACGGTGGTCCCCGCCGCCGCGACGTCCTCCGCACCGTCGCGCTGGCCGGGGATCGGGGTCGGGTGCGCTGCGGGCATGGGCGCGATCACCGGCATGCCACCGGTCGCGCCGGCCGCTCTGGGCCGGCGCCGCGGAACGGGCGGGCGCAGGGCGGAGCCGCGCGCTGCCGCTGTGAAGTCGAGTACCTCTGCCACGCCAGTTGGACACGTTTCCCCCTGTGAGGGTTGTACGTGCCGGGCGTCTCTTTTGCGCCGTGCTGTGTGGCCGACACCGATCTCGTGTCCGACCGCACGGCTGACGATGCCTCACTTGGCCTCATGCGTCCCGCTCTTCCCCTATGTCCCAAATTGGAACGGGCGTCCCCACGCCCGCAGCCCGGCGTCCCCACGCCGCGCTTCCACGCGTCTCCCACCCCGGAAGGGCGACCGCAAAGACGCTCCCCGCCCTCCGCGCGGTTGCGGAGGGCGGGGAGGAAATCTTCGAACGGCGAGGGGTCCCGGTTCAAGTGGTCGAGACCATCGACCGCCTCACACACCGAGTACGGATCCTACAAACCGTTCCTGTCATGGCCAGGGCATTTATGCGTCGGTGCGGCGCCCCGTCGTCTCGGCGGCGACCAGCTCGGCGATCTGCGCGGTGTTCAGGGCCGCCCCCTTGCGCAGGTTGTCCCCGCACACGAAGAGCTCCAGGGCCGTCGGATCGTCCAGCGCCCGGCGTACCCGCCCCACCCAGGTCGGGTCGGTGCCGACCGCGTCGGCGGGGGTCGGGAACTCCCCGGCGGCCGGGTTGTCGACCAGCACCACACCGGGTGTGGTGGCGAGGATCTCCCTGGCGCCGTCCACCGTGACCTCCCGCTGGAAGCCGGCGTGCACGGTCAGCGAGTGGGTGGTGACCACCGGCACCCGGACACAGGTCACGGCGACGGGCAGCTTCGGCAGCCCGAGGATCTTGCGGGACTCGTCCCGCACCTTCATCTCCTCCGACGACCAGCCGTCCTCACGCAGCGACCCGGCCCACGGTACGACGTTCAGCGCGACCGGCTCGGGGAACGGGCCGGTGTGGTCGCCGACGGCCCGGCGCAGATCACCGGGCTTGGTGCCCAGTTCCGTACCGGCGACGAGCGACAGCTGCCGGCGCAGGGTCTCCACCCCGGCCCGGCCGGCCCCGCTGACCGCCTGGTACGAGGAGACGACCAGCTCACGCAGGCCGTACTCGGCGTGCAGGGCGCCGAGCGCCACGATCATCGAGAGGGTCGTGCAGTTGGGGTTGGCGATGATGCCGCGCGGGCGCATCCGGGCCGCGTGCGCGTTGACCTCGGGCACGACCAGCGGCACGTCGGGGTCCATCCGGAACGCGCCGGAGTTGTCCACGACCACCACGCCCTTGGCGGCGGCGACCGGCGCCCAGTGCGCGGACACCTCGTCGGGCACGTCGAACAGCGCGATGTCGACGCCGTCGAAGGCCTCCTCGGTCAGCGCCACGACCTCGACCTCCTCGCCGCGCACGGCCAGCTTGCGGCCGGCCGAGCGCGGCGAGGCGATCAGTCGGATCTCACCCCAGATGTCCGCGTGCTGGGACAGGATCTGGAGCAGGACCGTGCCGACGGCCCCGGTCGCCCCCACGACCGCGAGCGTCGGTCGTACGGTCATCGGCCCGTGCCTCCATAGACCACGGCCTCGTCGCTGTCGGAGTCCAGTCCGAACGCGCTGTGCACCGCGCGGACCGCCTCCGTCACGTCCTCGGCACGGGTGACCACCGAGATGCGGATCTCGGAGGTCGAGATCAGCTCGATGTTCACGTTGGCGTCGGAGAGCGCGGTGAAGAAGTCCGCGGTGACCCCGGGGTTGGTCTTCATACCGGCGCCGACCAGGGAGATCTTGCCGATCTGGTCGTCGTAGCGCAGGGAGTCGAAGCCGATCAGGTTCTTCGCCTTCTCCAGGGCGTCGATCGCCTTGCGGCCCTCGCTCTTCGGCAGCGTGAAGGAGATGTCCGTCAGACCCGTGGAGGCCGCGGACACGTTCTGCACGATCATGTCGATGTTGATCTCGGAGTTGGAGATCGTACGGAAGATGGCGGCGGCCTCTCCCGGCTTGTCCGGCACACCGACGACCGTGACCTTGGCCTCGGAGGTGTCGTGTGCGACACCGGAGATGATGGCCTGCTCCACCTGCTTTTCCCCTTGCTCGATCGGCGCGCTGCTGACCCAGGTGCCCTGGAGTCCGCTGAAGCTGGACCGCACGTGGATCGGGATGTCGTAGCGGCGGGCGTACTCCACACAGCGGTGGAGCAGCACCTTGGAGCCGGACGCGGCCAGCTCCAGCATGTCCTCGAAGGAGATCCAGTCGATCTTCTTCGCCTTCTTCACGACCCGCGGGTCGGCGGTGAACACCCCGTCGACGTCCGTGTAGATCTCGCAGACCTCGGCTTCGAGGGCGGCGGCGAGCGCCACCGCCGTGGTGTCCGAGCCACCGCGCCCGAGCGTGGTGATGTCCTTCTTGTCCTGCGAGACACCCTGGAATCCGGCGACGATCGCGATGTTGCCCTCGTCCAGCGCGGTGCGGATGCGCCCCGGCGTGACGTCGATGATCCGGGCTTTGTTGTGGACCGAGTCGGTGATGACACCCGCCTGGCTGCCCGTGAACGACTGGGCCTTGTGGCCCAGGTTCTTGATCGCCATGGCCAGCAGTGCCATGGAGATCCGCTCTCCCGCGGTCAGCAGCATGTCGAGCTCGCGCCCGGCAGGCATCGGCGAAACCTGCTCGGCGAGATCGATCAGCTCGTCCGTCGTGTCGCCCATCGCGGAAACCACAACGACCACCTGGTGGCCGTTCTTTCTGGTTTCCACGATTCGCTTGGCGACGCGCTTGATGCCCTCGGCATCGGCTACGGAGGAGCCTCCGTACTTCTGCACGACAAGGCCCACGTGCGCTCCTCGCTCAGTCCGTTGTGTCGGCTCAGTTTAACGAGCGCCCGAAAACGACCTTCGAGGTATCGCATCCTGAGATACCGGGTCCGCGGTTCCGGCCGCCCGTCCGCCCAGGCACATGCCCGCCCCCCACAGCCCCCACTCGGAAAGTGCCCCGCATCACAGACAGTGCCCGGAACCCCGTACCCCGCCCCGGTACCGTCCGCCACAATGGGGGCGGCTCAGATCTCGGCGGGACCAGGGGGCGCCATGGACGGCTTGGTGGAGTTCACGACCGACGACGGCGCGGTCGTCTCCGTGCAGGCGGCGGAGGAGGAACCGTCCGGGTCCCGGCTGGTCGCCCGCCGCGCCGACGGCACGGTCCAGGCGGCGCGCACCTTCGAGAGTTCGCTGGAAGGCGTGCGGGCCGCGGCCCAGTCGGCGCTGCGGGTCTTCCGCGACGGCACCCTGCGGCCGGACTCCGTGGAGCTGGAGTTCGGGGTGAAGCTGACCGCGGAGGCGGGCGCGATCATCGCCAAGGGCACGGCGGAGGGCCATCTCGTCGTCAAACTCGTCTGGTCCCCCGACGGCCAGGGGTCCAGCACCGCGTCATGACCGGTCGTCTCCCGAAGAGCGCCGAGTGGCACGCCCGGATCGAGGTCGGCGGCGGAGTGGCCGGCGCGGGCTTCCTGATCACCCCGGACACCGTGCTCACCTGCGCACACGTCGTCCAGCAGGCCGCCGAGGGCACGATCGCCGTCACCTTCACCGAACGCCCCGGCACCCCCGCCGTGCCCGCCCGGGTCGTTGTCCACGGCGGCTGGGCCGGCGGCCCCACCGACCTGGGCGACCTCGCCGTACTGGAACTGGAGCGGCCCGCGCCCGTCGCCCCGGCCGTGCCGGCCCTGCTCGACACCGCGGACGGCACCCGCCCGCACAAGCTCGTGGTGTACGGGTTCCCGGCCGGGTTCCCCGAGGGCACGCTCGCCGAGTATCGCGTCACCGCACCCCAGCTGATCAGCGGCGAATGGATGCAGCTGGAGGCCTGGCAGCCGGACGGCCAACCGCTGGCCCCGGGGTTCAGCGGCGCCGCCGTCACCCTGGTCGACACGGGTGAGGTCGTCGGCATGGTCACCGCGGCGGGCGCCCGCGGGGTGCGCAACGGACGGATGATGCCCACGCACGTCATGGCCCGGTACTGGCCCGGCCTGAAGGACCTGATCGCCGCCGGGCGGCGGCCCCCCGCCGCCCGCCGGGACTGGCTGGACGCGGTGACCGGCTCCCTCGCCTGGAGCCTGGTGAAACCCGCCGACCAGGACACGGCGGAGTCCCTGAAGGCACAGGCCCGCGACGTCGTGGCGCGGCTGGCCGAGTCCTACGGGACGGCGCACGGCCGGATCGCCGAGGATCCCTGGCACGACCGGAACCTGGCACTGCGGATCGCCTACCGCACCAACCAGCTGATCAGGATCCTCTGGTCCGAGTCCGGTCCCGGCCTGGAGGGCGCCGAGGCGGCGCTGCTCACCCTGCTGCCCTTCCTGTACCAGGCGCACCGGACCGGCAAGGCCGCCGGCCTGGCCGCCGAGGTGGAGCCGGCCCGGCTGGCCGAGGCGGCCGACGCCTCCCCGGTGAGACAGCAGTACGACATGCTGCTGCGCGGACACCACAGGCTCGTCCGCCAGGCCAGACGCGGGCCGCTGCACGGCCACCCGGACTGCGAACGGGAAGTCGGATGGTGGCTGTTCCACCAGTGGACGAACCGGCAGCCTGGCACCCTCGACCGGCTGCTGGCGGTCGCGTGCCGGGACGACGTCGACATCCGGCGGGTGCTCCACCCCGAGCTGGTCACCCGCCTGGTCTCGTGCGTGGGCGTGCCCCCGGGGGAGCTCTTCGACACCACCCGCGACGGGCATCTGCGCGCGGAGGCGTTCCAGCTCAACCTCCGCGGCCTGCACTTTCCCAAGGTGCGGGAACGCCTGCTCGGCTCCCTGTTCGCCATCGCCCACCGCATGGCGATCGAGGTGACCGACCTGCCCGCGGTGGTCGTCGAGCACGCGGGCATCCCCTACGCCCTCTCACCCGCCCAGGTGCTCGGTGCGGTGGAGGAGGAGCAGAGCTCCTGGAGCGACCAGCGCGACGCACTGCGGCTGAAGGCCGTCTGCGACCACCCCGCCCTCGTCGACGCCCTCACCGAGCACGCACAGCGGATGGAGACGCTGCTGCGCCACGTACGGCACGCAGCCGTGCCCGGCCTCGACGCGCTGCCCGCGTACGCCGGGGCGAGCGAGCTGCGCTCGTCCGACGGCAACGGAACGCCCGGACCGGTCAACGGGGTCATCCGCTTCCGGCTCGACGAGGCCAGGGTGCAGGAGCTGCTCATGGGCGAGAACCTCTACCGTGACCGCTCCCTCGCCATCCGCGAGCTGTACCAGAACGCCCTGGACGCCTGCCGCTACCGTGCGGCACGGACGAGGGCCGGAGACCCGCACAGCAGCTACCGGGGGCTGATCGAGTTCACCCAGGGCGTCGAGGACGGCCGGCACTACCTCGAATGCCGGGACAACGGCATCGGCATGGACGAGACCGTCCTGGCCCAGGCCTTCTCACAGGCCGGCGTCAGGTTCACCGACCTCCCCGACTTCCGGGAGGAACAGCAGGAGTGGCGCCGGCACGGCATCACCATGCACCCCACCAGCCGGTTCGGCATCGGGGTCCTCAGCTACTTCATGCTCGCCGACGAGATCCACGTCACGACCCGGCGGATGGACTCGCGCGGCGAACTGACCGTTGTCCTCACCGGCCCCGGACACTACTTCCGGGTCCGCGCCTCCGACGTCTCGCAGCGCGGACCGGGCACCCGTGTCCGGCTCTACCTGCGGGCCGGGGACAAGGCGCCGTCCTGCGTCCGCGAACTCGGCAGGCTCCTCGGCATCGCCGAGTTCACCACCGTGGCCCGGCACGGATCGCAGGAGGCCCGATGGGAGGCGGGCGAGCTGCGCCCCCGGGAGGCGCCGCGGCTGCGGCCCGACGGCTTCGACGCCCACGGCTCCCTGATCGCCTGGCCGAACGGGCCCGGCGGAACCGACGGACAGGTCGTCTGGTGCGAGCACGGCGGCGGCATCCTGGTCGACGGCATCCATGTCGAGCCGCGGGTCCGGCAGGGCGTGCTGAGCGACCCGGCCAACCGGCGGCAGCTGCGCGGTGTGGTGGTCAACCTCAGCGGCAGGAGTCTGCCCAGGCGTCTGTCCACGGACCGTACGGAGATCCTCGACGCGGACGTCTGCGAACAGGTCGAGCAGCTCATCGGGGCGGCACTGCCGGCTCTGGTCGGGCGGCGGGCCGTCCGGGACGAGCGGGAGGAACCGTGGCTCACCAGTGAGTGGCTGGCCGACGTGGCGGGCGTCAGCCCCCGGCTCGCCGACCTCGTGACCGACGCGGCCGGCCGGCACGGCTGTGTGCTGGAACTGCACGGCCGGCCCGCCCCGCTCGACCGGGCCGGGTTCTTCCCGCAGGACGTGCACATCGTCCACCGGGCACGGTCGGGGATCACGGAGACCGGGGCGTCACTGGGCGAGACCCCCGCGGGCAAGGTGTACGACGATCCCGACGACGTCACCCGGCTGTGGCGCCTGCTGGGACACCGCCCCAACGCCGAACTGGCCGCGCTGACCGCGCTCGTGCCGGAACTGGACCGGGTAGGGGACGTACTCGCGGCCCGCCCCTCGGACGTCCTCGCCCGCAGCTCCTACTTCCAGGCGTGGGACAACCGGCTCTGGCCGAGGGACGAGGACGACGTCCGTGAGCTCGGCACCCCGGGCCACGCGCTGTTCGTCGCCACCGTGTGCGGCAGGTCGTACTCGGACGTGGTGGCGCGCCTGCGGCGGCTCCGGCTCACCGCCCCGGAGCCGTCCGGCGCCGAACCCCTGGTCGACTCGGTCAATCTGGCCCTGCTCAGCGACGACCTGCGGGCGCTCAACCGGGACGACTTCACCCTGACCTGGCTCCCCGTCGACGAACCCGTCCCGCCGGGCCATCTGCTCCAGGCCCACCAGGTGCTCGGCGTCGACGCCACGGAAGCCGCGTCCCGCATGCGGACGTTCGGCTTCGAGGTCGTCGGCGAACCCTTCCGCCCCGACCCGCAGGACAGGACCACGCTGGTCCTGCTGAGCCGGCGGCGCGACGGCGAGTTCCCCTGGCTCCGGCCCGCCGAGCCGGTGCAGACGGGCTGGATCCTCGCCGCCGCCGAGGAGTTGGGGCTGCCCGTGCCGGAGGTCGCCCGCAGGCTCCGGCGCCACCGTCTCGACGTACGGCTCGGAGCGGGTCACGAGGACATCGTGCCCGGGCTGCTGGCGCAGGGCCGGACGTGGGGCTGGCACGTCGCGGACCTGGCCGAGATGGACGACGGGACCGTGCCGCCCGGTGCGCTCGCCGACACCGCCGTGCAGCGGGGCCTGCCCCTCCAGGACGTCGCACGGCGGATCACGGAACTGGGCTTCGCCGTACCGGCTGCCCTGCCGCCGTCGGCCGACCACGACGACCTGGTGATTCTCCGGAGGGACGGCGAAGAGGCCGGCCCCTGGATCCCGGCCGGTGCGGAGGTGACCCTGCTGCACGTGGCCCAGGTGTCCGACCTCACCGGACTGTCACCGGCGGCGGTCGCGTCCAGGCTGCGCTCCTACGGCCTGGTCCCCCCGGACGCCCCGCTCCCCGAGGTCGCCGGGACGGACAACGTCGTCCTGGTCGTCGAGGACCTGGACCGGCCGGAGGAGTCCGCGTACGCGCCGGGTGACCGGGTGACGGCCCGCCATGTGATCACCGTGGCGGACCGGCTCCGGATCACTCCGCGGGAGGTGCTCGACCTTCTGGCCGGGTTCGGCCTGTGGGCGCCGGTGCCGTCGGACACGGTGCTGCCCGACCACTTCGACGCCGGGCTCGCCTTCACGAGGTCCGACAACAGCGAGAGCGGTCCGCTCTGGCTCGACTGGGACCGGACCGTGCCGCCGTACCACCTGCTGTCCGTGTCCGCGGAGTTGGAGCTCGACCCCGACGAACTGGTGGAGGAGCTGGCCGCGTTCGGCTTCCGGATGCCGGACCACCTGCCCGGACAGTGGGACCGGACCGACCGCCGGCTCTGCCTGGAGCTCCGCGAGGAGCACTCCGCGCCCCTGTCCCTGCCGCACGCCTTCCGGCGCCCGGTCGCCGGCTTCCTGCACGTCTCCCGGCTCGCCGGACTGCCGGACGACGAACTCGTGGCACGGCTCACCCGCCTCGGCATCGATCTCCGGCCGGTGGCGGACGCCGTGCGCGCCGCGCTGCCCCGGGTACCCGGTCTGGAGTGGCGGGACGACGCCCCGGACGGTTGAGCCGGCCGCCCGGCCCCGTGCCGGGTCGGCCGCTACTTCGCCGAGCGCAGGCCCAGGGGTTCCGCGATCTCCTCGACCATCACCTTGCCGGCCTCGATCTCCAGGGTGTCGTCGCCGAGGGCCTGGTCGGTGTCGAGGCCGTCCAGCTCCTCGAGGGGCTGGTCGAGGCGGATGTGGGCGAGGACCGAGTGCAGGGCGCGCAGGGTCGCGGACGCGGTGGAGCCCCAGTTGGAGAAGTACGAGAACTGCCACCACCACAGCGCCTCCGTGACCCGGCCCGCGCGGTAGTGGGCCATGCCGTGGCGCAGGTCGGCGATGACGTCGGCGAGGTCGTCGGAGATCCGGGCCGGCACCGGCGCGGTGCGCGGCTCGTAGGGGTCGAAGACCTCCGAGTAGACGTCGACCGGTTCGAGCAGCCGGGCGAGCTTCTCGCGCAGCTCGTCGACGTCCTGCTCCGGGCCCAGGTCGGGCTCGTAGCGCTCGTCGGGGAGGATGTCCTCGTGTGCGCCGAGCCGGCCGCCGGCCAGCATCAGCTGGGAGACCTCCAGGAGCAGGAAGGGGACGGCCGAGCCCGGCTCGTCGCCCTTCGCCACCTCGGCGACCGCGACCAGGAAGCTCTCGATCTGGTCCGCGATCTGCACCGCGAAGTCGTCGGGGTCCTGCGTCGTGTAGTGCAGCGTGGCGTCAGACATCTAGGAGTCGTCTCCCCTCGAAGGCGCGGCCGAGTGTGACCTCGTCCGCGTATTCCAGGTCGCCGCCCACAGGGAGGCCGCTGGCCAGGCGGGTGACCTTGAGGCCCATGGGCTTGATCATGCGGGCGAGGTACGTCGCCGTGGCCTCGCCCTCCAGGTTCGGGTCCGTGGCGAGGATCAGCTCCGTGACCGTGCCGTCGGCCAGCCGTGCGAGGAGTTCCCTTATCCGCAGATCGTCCGGGCCGACGCCCTCGATCGGGCTGATCGCGCCGCCCAGTACGTGGTAGCGGCCGCGGAACTCACGGGTCCGCTCGATCGCGACCACGTCCTTCGGCTCCTCCACCACGCAGATCACCGAGAGGTCCCGGCGGACGTCGCGGCAGATGCCGCACAGCTCCTCCTGCGCCACGTTGCCGCAGGTCGCGCAGAAGCGGACCTTCGCCTTGACCTCCAGCAGGGCGTGCGCGAGCCGACGTACGTCGGTCGGCTCCGCCTGGAGGATGTGGAAGGCGATCCGCTGCGCGCTCTTGGGACCGACGCCGGGGAGCCGCCCCAGTTCGTCGATGAGGTCCTGGACCACGCCTTCGTACACGGACTGCCCGTCCTTCCTCGGATGCCTTCAGTACGTACGGTAGAGGGCCCTCGGCCGCTTTAGAAAGGCAGGCCGGGGATACCGCCGCCGAGGCCCTGGGTCAGGGGGCCGAGCTTCTGCTGCTGAAGCGTCTGGGCGTTCTCGTTGGCCGCGTGCACCGCCGCCACGACGAGGTCGGCGAGGGTCTCGGTGTCGTCCGGGTCCACGGCCTTCGGATCGATCTTCAGCGCGCGCAGTTCACCGGCGCCGGTCACCGTCGCCGTCACCAGACCGCCGCCGGCCTGGCCGTCGACCTCGGTCTGCGCGAGCTCCTCCTGGGCCTTCGCCAGGTCCTGCTGCATCTTCTGCGCCTGTTGCAGCAGCTGCTGCATATTGGGCTGGCCACCACCGGGGATCACGATCGGCTCTCCTTGTCGGTACGGGTTTTCCCGCTCGGTTTTCCCGTTCGGCACGAGCCTACGTGGTCGGCGCTGCCGTCGCCCCGGCACTCTTTCGAGTGAGTCGATCGCAAGTCCTATACCTGATCAAGGCCCCTTTCCGGGCGGAAAAGCAATGAAACCGTCCTCTTCGCCACCCATTGGGCGGTAGGAAGGATCCGGCGCATCAGCATCAGGAGTTCCAAGGTAGGGAGTGCCGGGTGGGTCAGCCGGAGATGCAGCCCGAGGGGCCGCCGCAGGACGGGCGGGGCGGCGAGGGGGCGGCCGGGCTGCGGCCGGGCGATCTGACCGGGCGGGCGTTCCCGCCCGGGGACTGGGGAGAACCCGCCGAGCGGCTGGAGGAGCTCTACCGGTGGGTGGAGTACGGGGCGCTGCGGACCGTGTCCTGGTACCTCGCCGACCGGAAGTGGAAGCGGCGGGGCGCGCGGGTGCTGCGGGCCGGGACGGCCGGGGGTGCGGTGGTGGGGGCGGCGCTGCCGCTGCTGGATCTCACCGGGGTGCTGGGCGGGTCCGCGCCCTGGGGGTATCTGGCGGTGCTGGTCGCTGTCGCGTGTGTGGCCGTGGACCGGTTCTTCGGGGTGACGTCCGGGTGGATGCGGGACGTGGCGACGGCGCAGGCGGTGCAGCGGCGGTTGCAGGTGCTTCAGTTCGACTGGGCGTCGGAGAGTGTGCGGGAGGTGCTGGGGCCCACGGAGGGGACCGCCGGGGAGGCGGCGGAGCGGTGTCTTGGGGTGTTGCGGAGGTTCTCGGAGGATGTGACGGAGTTGGTGCGGGCGGAGACGGCGGACTGGATGGTGGAGTTCCGCTCCGGGGGGACACCGCTGGGGGTTCAGGGGGCGGGGGTCGGAGCGGGCCGCGAGTCCGGCGCCGCCTCCACCCGCCTCCCGCTACCCCCCAACGGCCCCACCCGCCCGAACATGCCCCGCCAACGCCCCCCGGAGACCCGCTGACGCGGGGGGGCGTTGCGCAGCCCGGCGCGACGGGGTGCCGCCGCGCCCACCCTCCCCCATCGCTCCTGCGGCACGATTGCCCGCGGCTGCGCGAAGAGGCTTTTGGGGGCGCGGGGAACTGCGCGACAAGCCCCCACCGGCCGGTGGACGGATTACGTTGAGGGGGACGGGAAGGTCACCGGGCTTCTCAGGCCCGCCCGGTTCTGGGCGCGGACGCCGAAGAACACGTTGTCCTTGGACAAGTCCACCTCGTGGGACGTCACGTCCCCGACGGGGATCACGTGGGTCCAGTCGGGCGACGTGGTCTCACGCCACACCACCTCATACCCCACAAGGTCCGGCTCAGGACCCCGCGCCCACGTCAACTCCGTCGAGTTCGTGAGGTTCGCGGTGACGATCCGAGCATCCCGCGGCGCCCCCGGCGCCTGCGCGAGAGTCCACAACGTCGCCGCGTTCACCCGCGCCACCCGCGCGATGTAGGCCCAGTCGCAGAACTCCGGCAGATCCCCGTACCGCTCCCCGGACTCCACCCGCACGTCCTGGTGCTGATGCGCGTAGTCCTCGGCGGGCTCGGTGAAGCGGGCGGCCGGAAACCCCCGCTCCAGGAACGGGATGTGGTCCCCGCCCCGCCGATACCGGTCCCGGCGGTACACGACCCGGACCCTCATCCCCGTGGCGTCGTTCTCCGCCACGTCCCGCACGAACCGGGCCAGCTGACGCGTCGCGGAGTCGTTCTCGCCGCCGACCGACCGCCGCAGCGCCGCCTCCTCCGCGGTCTCCGAGGACGGCACACCCTCCGCGAAGAGCCGGACGACGTGCGGTTCGCGCGTACCGTCGTCCGCGGTCGGACTGCCCACGATGTCGTTCGTGAACATCCCGAGCACGTCCGCGCCGTCCGCCTTGAACCGCTCCGCCATGTGCGCGGCCCCGTACAGCCCCTGCTCCTCCCCCGCGACCGCCGCGAACACGATGGTCGAGGCGGGGCGGCGCTTGGCCATCACCCGGGCCAGCTCCAGGACCACCGCGACACCCGACGCGTCGTCGTCCGCGCCCGGCGAGTCCGAGGTGGCGTCCATGACGTCCGAGACCCGGGAGTCGTAGTGCCCGGAGACGACGTACACCCGCTCCGGGGTGACCGAGCCGCGCAGGGTCGCGACGACGTTGGTGATACGGGTCGCCGTGGGGATGCGCGAGGCCGGGCCCTGGATGTACGACTGGAGGTCGGCCGTCATCCGGCCGCCGGACCGGGCCGCGTACGAGCGCAGTTCCGCGAGCAGCCAGTCGCGGGCGGCACCGATGCCGCGCTCCGGGTCGTCCTGGTCGGACAGGGTGTGGCGGGTGCCGAAGGAGACGAGTTTGCGGACCGTCGCCTCGACGCGGTCGGGGTCGATCTCCCGGAGCAGGGTGCGCAGTTCACGCGTCGGCGCCTGCCGGGTGGCCGGCGGGCCGCCGGCGGCCTCGGCGGACGGGGTCGCCCCGGTCGAGGGCGCGCCGACCGGAGGGGCACCGGTCGCGGGCGCCTCGGTCGAGGGCGTCTCGGTCGCGGCGCACGCGCTCGCCGTGGTGGTCGCGCCCACCGCAGCCGTCGCGGTCGCCGTCAGAAGTGTCCTTCTCGTGGGACCCATGCACCCCATGGTCGTGCGCACGTCACCACCGGGCAAGGGTCGCTCCCCGGCCGAAACCCGCCGCGCAGGCGGGGGTTTCGGCCATACGCGGCGCCGACGTCCCTCACCGCCGTCGCCACGGCCACGACGTTCTCCGCACTCAGCCACGCCACGTGGTGCCCCCGCCACTCCCGAGCCGAATCGTCCGGACACCGTACGTCTGTCCGAACGGCCCGCCGGTCCGCCGTGGAGAAGTTCGCTGTACGTTCAACTCACCTACGCCGAACGGCACTTCACCGGGTTCCCCGCGCCCCCGTCACTGTTTGCTGTACGTCAGCTCCTCGCCGGAGGCGGTGTTCACGCGGCGCAGCCGGCCGTCCGGCAGCAGGGTGATCTCGGTGGCCTCGCCGGGGCTGCACGACGACATCGGCCGGCCGGTGGTCACCGTGGAGGGCCCGATCCGCAGCGGACCGCTCGCGCCCGGTTCCCCGGTCAGGTCCGCCTCGAAGACACAGTGGTAGGTGCCGCTGCCCGAGGGGCCGTCGGCGACCAGCGACAGCACGGTGTCACCCACCTCGCCCTGCTGGATGGTGAGTTGGCGGGTGTTGGCCCCGTCCGCGTTGTCGATGGTCGTCGTCC
This sequence comes from Streptomyces sp. NPDC088387, assembly GCF_044753385.1. Lineage (NCBI taxonomy): Bacteria > Bacillati > Actinomycetota > Actinomycetes > Kitasatosporales > Streptomycetaceae > Streptomyces > Streptomyces sp. NPDC088387. The sequence goes on along the minus strand of NZ_JBIVNC010000003.1, from coordinate 541,616 downwards.
ACGTGCCCAGGTACCCGGTCGGGATCGCCCCGCCCGCCGGGGTGGACGCCCCCGGCGTCGAGGGCGGCGGTGTCGACGGCTGCGGCTCGGTCGGCCCGTCGCTCGTGACGACGGTCGGCGTCGGACCGGGCCTGTCATCACTCTGTGTGTCGTCGTCACCGCCGCTCATCAGCGCGTACACCGACCCGCCCGCGCCGAGCGCGACGACCAGCGCCACCGCGACGAGCGCCGCGCTGCCCCGGCTACTGCGGCGCCGCGGCTCGTCGGGCCCACCACCGTGCAGCGGCACGACGGGCGGACCGTAGGGCGGCGTGGAGCCGTAGGGGTGGTACGGGGATCCGGGGGCGCCCGGGGAGTTCCAGGGCGCCGGCTGCTGCGGATAGCCGTAGCCGGGCGGCTGCCCTCCCGGCTGCGGATGGCCGTAGCCCGGCGGCTGCCCTCCCGGGCCGGGGGCCTGCGGCGGATACGACTGGGGTGGGTAGGCCTGCGGCGGATACGGCTGCTGGGGGTGCCCCTGCACGCCGGGACCGTGACCGCCGCCCTGGCCTCCCTGGCCGCCGTGTCCGCCCTGGCCTCCCTGGCCCGGGCCCAGTTGCTGCGGATGTCCCTGGGCCGCCGGGGTCGTCCCCGGGCCGCCGTACGCCGGGTGCGGCGGGGTGTTCGTGGGCGGGCCCACCGTGCCCGCACCCACTCCCGCCACCATCGTCGGCAGGTGGTTCTGCCCGCCGGCGCCCGGGGCTCCCGGCTGGGGCGGGCCCGCCGGAGGGGGACCGTCGGCGGCGGCCGGCGCGTGCTCCGGAGGCGCCTCGGGCGGCGGTCCGGCAGACGCGCCGGGCCCCTCGGGGTCCTCCGTGTCGAGCAACTGCACGGCGTGGCGGCCGAGTTGGGCGACCAGCGAACCCGGCAGCCACGGGTCGTGGGAGCGCCCGCCGGAGACGGTGTCCTCGGCGCCGGTGCGCTCCAGGATCCGGTCCAGCGTGGGACGCGCCCCCGGCTCCTTCTTCAGACAGTCGCGGACGAGGTCGGCGATACCCTCGGGCAGGTCGTCCAGGTCCGGTTCCTCCTGGGCGATGCGGAACATCAGGGCGTGCACACCGCTGTCGGCGCCACCGAAGGGGAGATGGCCGGTGGCGGCGAAGGCGAGGATCGAACCGAGGCAGAAGATGTCGCAGGCCGGGGTGATCCGGTCGCCGCGCACCTGCTCGGGCGCCATGAAGCCGGGCGAGCCGACGAGCGCTCCGGTGCTGGTCAGACCGCCCTCGGTGACGGTCTCCAGGGCCCGCGCGATACCGAAGTCGATGACCCGCGGGCCGTCGATGGTGACCAGCACGTTGGAGGGCTTGAGGTCCCGGTGCACGATGCCGGCGGCGTGGATGTCCTTCAGCGCGTGCGCCAGCCCGGCCGCGAGGATCCGCACCGACCGCTCGGGCAGCGCCCCGTGGTCCCGCCCGACGACCTGCTGGAGGCTCGGCCCGGCGACGTAACCGGTGGCCACCCAGGGCACGTCGGCCTCGGTGTCGGCGTCGAGGACGGGTGCCGTCCAGTACCCGCCGACCCGCTGGGCCGCCTGCACCTCCTGGCGGAAGCGGGCCCGGAACTCCTCCCGCGCGGCCAGCTCCTCCCGCACCAGCTTCACGGCGACCGTGCGTCCCCGGTCCGAACGGGCCAGGTACACCTGGCCCATGCCGCCGGCGCCGAGCCGCGCCAGCAGCCGGTACACCCCGATCCGCTGAGGATCCCCGGGTCCAAGATTCTCCATCGGTCGCGCCGCCCCCTCCACCGTGCGCCCCCGCGCTCCCCAGCGCCTGTGTGCACTTCAGCACATGCGTGCGCTGCCGTGCGATGGACCGAGGATAGTGCCGGGCGCGGACGGCTGAGCAGCCCGATTCATACGGTTCGTCTACGGTTCCGTAACGACGCCGGACCTCTCGGTGACCGACCCGACGGCGGACCCGACGGCGGACCCGGTGCCCGACTGGGCGGCGGGCGGCCCCAGTTCGTCCAGTACCGCCGACAGCCGCTCCAGCAGCCGTACCGCCTCGGCCAGTTGTTCCGTGCCGCCCGCTCCGAAGGCCTCGGCCAGCCGGTCCGCGTACGCGGCGTGCCCCGGGTCGATACGGCGCACGGCCGCGAACCCCTCGTCCGTCGGCGCGAGCAGCTTGGCGCGGCGGTGGGCCGGGTTGGGCCGGTACTCGGCGAGCCCGCGCTCCACCAGCAGATCGGCGATGCGCTGCACACTCTGCCGGGTGATGCCCATCGCGCGGGCGATCCCGGCGACCGGCAGCGGTTCGCGCAGGACCGCGCCGAGCACCTGCCACCAGGCGGCGGTCAGTCCGGCGGGCCGGGCCAGTTCCTCGGCGACGGCGAGGAACTGGCCGTTGAGCCGGAACACCCCGAGCGCGCTCCGGCTCAGCAGGTCCTGCCGCTCACGGCTCACGCGACACCGGCCTTGGCGAGCACGCCGTACGCCTCGGTGTCGGAGTCGTGGAAGAGGCGGTACCAGGCGTCGACCACCTCGTCGTCGTAGACCCCGAGCAGCGCGAGGATCTCGCGGGCGAAGGCGACCGGTTCGGTGGGGCCGGCGGTGACCAGGTTGCCGTCGGTGACCGCGTCGGTGTCGACATAGCGGGCGCCGCCCGCGTAGCCGGAGGGCAGCAGGTAGAAGGAGACCGCGCTGGTGTGGTCGCGGTCGTCGAGCAGTCCCTCGCGGGCCAGTCCGAGCGTGGCCCCGCAGATCGCGGCCACCGGCACCCCGGCGTCCAGGAACTCGCGCGCCTTGCGGGCGAACGGGGCGAGGTCGTCCCCCGCGTCCCAGAAGTCGGCGCCGGGCAGGATCAGCAGGGACGCGTCCTCGGGCCGTACGTCGTCCAGGGCCGTGTCGGGCCGGATGTGCAGTCCGCCGACGCTGGTGACCTCGGCGGTGCCGGCGCCGACCGTGCGGATGCCGTATCCGGCGCGGGCGAGCTGGGCCGTGGCGTGGCCGGTCTCCCAGTCGGCGAGGGTGTCGTAGACGGCCAGGTGCACGGGCTTGGGGCTGGTGCTCATGACTTCTCCTCGGGTTCACGTCCGCTTCCTTATGACAGAAGACTGTCATCTCGACAGCATCCTGTCAATATCTCGTCCGGCCCCCGGCCCTCGTACGCGTCCCGTGGACAACCTGTCGCGGAAACCCCCGGACCGCAGACAGGACGCCGATATCGCGTCCGTATCGCGGACACCTACGCTCGCCCGCATGACCCCTCACGCCATCCAGCCCGACCCGCAGGCCGGCGCCGCCGTGAAGGCTGCGGACCGTGCGCACGTCTTCCACTCCTGGTCCGCGCAGGAACTCATCGACCCGCTCGCCGTGGCCGGCGCCGAGGGGTCGTACTTCTGGGACTACGACGGCAACCGCTACCTGGACCTCACCAGCGGGCTCGTCTACACCAACATCGGCTACCAGCACCCGAAGGTCGTCGCCGCGATCCAGGAGCAGGCCGCTTCCCTGACCACGTTCGCGCCCGCCTTCGCCGTCGAGGCCCGCTCCGAGGCGGCCCGGCTGATCGCCGAGCGCACCCCGGGCGACCTGGACCGGATCTTCTTCACCAACGGCGGCGCCGACGCGATCGAGCACGCGCTGCGGATGGCCCGGCTGCACACGGGCCGCCCCAAGGTGCTCTCGGCGTACCGCTCGTACCACGGCGGCACCCAGCAGGCGATCAACGTCACCGGTGACCCGCGCCGCTGGGCCAACGACAGCGGCTCGGCCGGGGTCGTGCGCTTCTGGACGCCGTTCCTCTACCGCTCGCGCTTCTACGCGGAGACCGAGGAGCAGGAGTGTGCCCGCGCGCTCGAACACCTGGAGACGACGATCGCCTTCGAGGGGCCCTCGACGATCGCCGCGATCGTGCTGGAGACGATCCCCGGCACCGCCGGGATCATGGTGCCGCCGGCCGGCTATCTCGCCGGGGTGCGCGCACTGTGCGACCAGTACGGGATCGTCCTGGTGCTCGACGAGGTGATGGCCGGGTTCGGGCGGACCGGTGAGTGGTTCGCGGCCGACCACTTCGGGGTCGTACCGGATCTGCTGACCTTCGCGAAGGGCGTGAACTCCGGGTACGTGCCGCTCGGCGGGGTCGCCATCTCCGGGGCGATCGCCGAGACCTTCGCCAAGCGGCCCTACCCGGGCGGGCTCACGTACTCGGGGCACCCGCTGGCCTGCGCCGCGGCCGTCGCGACGATCAACGTGATGGCCGAGGAGGGTGTCGTGGAGAACGCGGCCCGGCTCGGCGAGAGCGTCGTCGGACCGGCGCTGCGCGAGCTGGCGGAGCGCCACCCGAGCGTCGGCGAGGTCCGCGGCCTCGGTATGTTCTGGGCGCTCGACCTCGTGAAGAACAAGGAGACCCGCGAACCGCTGGTGCCGTACAACGCGTCCGGCGAGGCGAACGCCCCGATGGCCGCGTTCGGCGCGGCGGCGAAGGCGGCCGGCATCTGGCCCTTCGTGAACATGAACCGCACCCACGTCGTGCCGCCCTGCAACGTCACCGAGGCCGAGCTCAAGGAGGGCCTCGCGGCCCTCGACGCGGCGCTGTCGGTGGCCGACGCGTACACGGGGTGACCGACGGGTCCGCCGGGGGTTCGAACGCGTAAGGTGGCGTGCTCGTAGACATGTACGAGTACGCCCCTCACGCGCCCACGGAGAGGACGCCCCGACCATGCCCGGCACCAGCGGCAACGGCGCCGTGACCCGCAGCACCCTGCGGCAGCAGATCGCCGACGCGCTTCGCGACGAGGTGCTGGCGGGGCGGCTGCCGCCGGGAGAGGCGTTCACCGTGAAGGAGATCGGCGAGCAGTACGGCGTCTCCGCGACGCCGGTCCGCGAGGCCCTGGTCGATCTCTCCGCGCAGGGACTGCTGGAGGCCGACCAGCACCGCGGCTTCCGGGTCCGCGAGTACTCCGTCGACGACTTCCGCGGCATAGTCGAGGCGCGCGCCCTGGTGACCGACGGGATGTTCCTGGCGCTCGGCGAGGGACACAAGGGCTTCCAGGACCCCGCCGATCCGCAGATCGCGCAGGCCCTCGCGGGGGTGCGGCGCCGGGGCGAGGAGGCCCGCCGGGCGGCGACCGCCGGCGATCTCAACGTACTGATCGGCTACGACCTGCGGTTCTGGCGCGAGCTGGGGGTGCTGTTCGGCAACGCGTACCTTTCGGACTTCCTGCACCGGCTGCGGCTCCAGTCCTGGGTGTGCGCGGTACAGCGGCTGCGCCGGCTCACCGATCTTCGGGGCCTGCTGTGGGCGGGGCACACCGAGCTGGTGGACGCGCTGAACGTGCGGGACACGGAGACGGCCAGGGCCGTCGTGACCGCGTACAACGCGCATTCGCTGGCGCTGATCGAACGCCTCTCGGTGGATTGACGGTTCCGCGTGCCGGTCCACCGGGTCCCGGTGCCGTGTACTGGGTATGGGATCCAGACCGGACGTGCGCACGGGGGGACCCGTGTCCGTCCCGCACCGACTACCCTTCCTTGACCACCGTGCCGTGCGCGCCATCCGTGGAGGAGCCCTCTTTTGGCCTGTGACCTGTGGCTGGTACCTCTCGTCGACGTGTTGTGCCACACGCCCGAAAACCCTTTCGCCGAGGAACTCGCGCAATACAACAAGGTGCTCGCCGAGGCCGGGCTGCCGCCCGTGCCGGTGTACCAGTACATGCCGGGCCTGTCCGGTGACGTCGCCCCGGTCGCCGGATTCGACTACGACGCACTGCACTTCCTGCGCCGGGCCTATCTGCTCCAGGTCTGCGGACTGCCGGTGACCCCGGTCGACGAACTCGGCGGCGACTACGAGCAGCTGCTGGAGATGTTCGCGACGACCGCCCAGCAGTCCCACCTGGTCTGGCACTACGACCACGCGGGCGCCTACGTCCCCGTCGACTTCCCGCATCCGCTCGCCAACGACGAACTGCTCGCCGGCGGCGGCCCGCTGGGCTCGGCGCAGGCGCTGCTGCGGGAGCTGGAGTTCGTGGCCGCGGCGATCGGCATCGACCCCGCGAACCCGCCCGCCGCCCCGCGGGCGCCCGCCGCCCCCACGGAGCTGGAGGAGCCCGCGGTCCCCGCTCCCTACGACCCCAGCCCGTTCTCCCGTGAACGGCATGTCTGGCTGGGGCTGCACGCGGCCTCCACCCGGAGCCTGGCCCAGGGGTCGATGATCGTCTTCAGCTGAGGGCCCGTACGCCGGGGTTCAACGCCTCAACGCCCCAGCTGGGAGAGTCCCTTCGTCACGTCGTCCATGTTCATGACCGGCGTGTAGGAGATCTTGGCGTCGAGGTTCAGGAAGAACGGCTCGCTGATCACCGGCATCTGCGAGCTGTCCTGCATGTCGAAGAACAGGAAGGCGGTGCGCTGCCCGTTCTCGGTCGTGAAGTACGCCGCCTCGGGCTTGATCTGTTCCATCGCCTCCTGGATCAACTTCCCCAGGGTGCCGCTGCGGATGGCCTCGTTGGCCTTCTCCGTGTCCATGGACGCCTTGAGCAGTACGCGCATCGCACTCACCTTCTTCACGGTCGACGCGCGGGGGGGTACGGATTCCGTACACCGCCAGACTATGCCCGTTTTGTCAGCACTTCTTGTTCACCGGTCATCGGTCACTGGTCACCGGTCGCCGGCTCCGGATCCGGCCCCCGGTGTGATCAGCCCCGTCTCGTAGGCCACGACCACGGCCTGGGCGCGGTCGCGCAGCCGGAGTTTGCCGAGGATCCGGGCGACGTGTGTCTTCACCGTGGCCTCGCTCAGTGTGAACCGGGCGGCGAGTTCGGCGTTGCTCAGTCCCGTGCCCAGCGCCTGGAGCACCTCCGCCTCGCGCGGGGTGAGCACGGACAGGTCGCGGTGGAGTGCGGCGGTCCGGGTGTCCTGGGAGACGAACCGCTCGACGAGGCGCCGGGTGATGGCCGGCGCGAGCAGCCCGTCGCCGGAGCGGGCCAGCCGGACGGCGGCGACCAGGTGTTCGGGCGTTACGTCCTTCAGCAGGAAGCCGCTGGCGCCGGCGGTGATCGCCGCGTAGACGTACCGGTCCAGGTCGTACGTCGTCAGGATCAGCACCTTGGGCGGGTCGGGCACCACGGTCCCGGACAGCAGCCGCCGGGTGGCCTCCAGCCCGTCGAGGCCCGGCATCCGCACGTCCATCAGGACCAGATCCGGCCGCGTGACCCGGACCGCCTCCAGCGCCTCCTCCCCGTCGGACGCCTCCGCCACGACATCGATCCCGTCGGCACCGAGGATCAACGAGAACCCGGTCCGGACGAGCGCCTGGTCATCGGCGATCACAACCCGCGGAGGCCCGCTCACGACGCGCCCGCCGGGGGCAAGGGGGTGGCCGCCGCCGCCGGGATCGCGGGGGCCGCCGGTGGGGCCAGGGGCACTTTCGTGGGAACCGGCGGTGTCCCCGCCGACATCACGGGCCCCTCTGCCGACGTCACGGGTGCCCCCGCCGACATCGCGGGCGCCCCCGCCGGCATCGCGGGCGCCTTCGCCGAAGTCACGGGCCCCTCCGTCGGGATGATCGCCCGGATGCGGAAGCCGCCGGTGGGTCGTGGTCCCGTCTCCAGGGTGCCGCCGTAGATCGTGAGGCGTTCGCGGAGGCCGATCAGGCCGCGTCCGCCGCCGGCCGGGGTCACCGCCGTACCGCCGGAGTCGGTGACCTCGACGCGGACCGCTTCCCCGGTGTGCTCGACCGCCACCCGCACCCGCGCGCCCCCGGCGTGCCGAACGACGTTGGTCAGGGCCTCCTGCACCACGCGGTACGCGGCCAGGTCGGCGCCGGCGGCGAGCGGTCCCGGGGTTCCGGTGACCGTCACCTCCACGGGGACGCCGGTGGCGCGGACCCGGTCGGTGAGGGCGGTCAGCTGCGCGAGGCCGGGCTGCGGAGCCAGGTCCGCGTCGGCGGCAGCGTCCGCGTCCGGGTGCGCGCCGGCCCCTCCGTCGTCCATCGTCAACAGGCCCATCGCGTGGCGCAGTTCGGCCATCGCCGTACGTCCGCCCGCCTCCACCGCGAGAAGCGCCTCGCGGGCCCGGTCGGGCGCGGCGTCCATCACCTTGCGGGCCGCGCCCGCCTGGATCACCATCACGCTCACATTGTGGGTGACGACATCGTGCAACTCGCGTGCGATACGGGCCCGTTCCTGCTCGACGGCGAGACGGGTCGCCACCACCTGGCGTTCCTGGAGGTCACGCACGCGCTGCTGCCAGATGTGCAGGGCGTTCGCCCCGAGCCCCACGCCGACCAGCACCAGGAAGGGAACGAAGCCGGGGGTGAACTGCGGGAAGTACTGCTCGTGCCCGATCGCCATCAGCACCGCCCCGCCCAGCACACTGCCGAGCGCGTACAGCCGGTGCGGGCTGTGCACGGCCGCGCTGTAGGCGGCGACCACACAGGACAGGAACGTGTACAGGGTGGCCCCGCTCTGGCCCGCGCGCACCCCCAGCACCAGGCTCAGCACCAGCACCGCCCAGAACGCGGCCAGCGGACACCGCCGCCGCACGATCAGCGGCAGCGCGGTGACGGCGGCCAGCACCAGCAGCCCCGGATCGGGGCCCGCCCCGAGCACCGGCGGCATCGGCGGGGGCGGAGGCGGCGGGAACAGCTCCGCGACCCCGGGATACCCCACCTTCACCGCCTCGTCCTGCCCGGCCAGCGCGCTCACCGTGCCGGTGGCCAGCACCAGCGCCAGCACGGTGTCCGCCGTCCACATCCACCGCGAGGGGCGCGGCAGCGGACCGGCACGCAGCAGTTCCGCCACACTCGTCGGCCACCGCTCGCTCCTCATGGCCCCAGTCTGGCAAGCGCCCGGCACCCGCCACATCCCTCCGGCCGGGGAGGGGCCGTACATCCACCGTGTACATCCCGGGTATGACGCGCCCACCGGGTCCGTCCGGTACGGCAGTCCCGCTCGGCAGCGCGGGCGACGCCCCGGACCCCGCCCCGCTCCTAGCGTCACGGCGAACCGTCCGACAGCGACCGAGGAGCCCCCGTGCCACAGCCCGTCATCGACATCCGTGGGACGAGCCGGACGTACGGCGAGGGGCCGCCCGCCCTCGCCGACGTGAACCTGACCGTGTGGCCCGGGGAGTCGGTGGCCGTGCTCGGGCCGTCCGGCAGCGGCAAGTCCACGCTGCTCAACCTGATCGCGGGCCTGGACCGGCCGAGCGCCGGCAGCGTCACCGTCGACGGGCTGCGGGTGGACCGGCTGGGCGAGGCCGGCTCGGCGAAGTACCGGCGGGCGAGGATCGGGATGGTCTTCCAGTTCTTCAATCTGCTGGACGACCTCACGGTCACGGACAACGTGCTGCTGCCCGCCCGGCTCGCCGGTGTGCCGCGCGCCGAGGCCCGCCGCCGCGCGGCCGAACTCCTCGCCCACCTGGGCATCGACCGGCACACCGCCGCCTACCCCGGAACCCTGTCCGGCGGGGAGCGCCAGCGCGTCGCGGTGGCCCGCGCCCTGATGAACCGGCCTGCGCTGCTGCTGGCCGACGAGCCGACCGGCGCCCTGGACACCGCGTCCGGGGACGACGTACGGGAGTTGCTGACCGGGCTCAACGCGGACGGGCAGACGATCCTGCTCGTCACCCACGACCTGCGGCTCGCCGAGGCGTGCGCGTCCCGCACGATCGAGCTGGTCGACGGACGGATCGTGCGGGACACCGCGACCGCGGCGGTGGCCCGGTGAAGGGGCGCAACCGGCTTCAGACGGTGGTGATCGTGCTGACCACCCTGGTCGCCGTCACCGCGTCCGTCGTCGCCGCCGGGGTGCTCGCGGCCTCGCGGGCGCCTTTCGAGCACGCCATGTCGGAGCAGCGCGGCGCCCATCTGACCGCACGGTTCGACGGGTCGAGGGTGACGGCGGGGGAACTCGCCGGGACCGCCCGGGTGTCCGGGGTGAGCGCCGCGGCGGGCCCCTTCCGGACGGCCGAGGTGCGTCCTCGTACGGACACCTCGTCCGCGGCGCTTCCCGCCGGGGTCACCCTGCCCACCATGACGGTCGCCGGACGCGCGGACCCCGAGGGGCCGGTCGACCGGCTGCGGCTCCTGGAGGGCCGATGGGCCACCGCGCCCGGCGAGATCGTGCTGGGCGACGGCGACCTCCCGGCGATCGCACCCGGCACCCGGCTCCAACTCCCGGACGTGCCGGGCGAACCGGTCCTGACCGTCGTGGGCCGGGCGCGGTCGGTGACCGGCACCGCCGACGCGTGGGTGACCCCGGCCCAGGCCGACTCCCTGACCGGTGACGTCTCCTACGAGATGCTCTACCGGCTGCGGCAGGCGGACACCTCCGGCGAGGTCGCCGACGCCCGTGCCGCGATCGGCGCCGCCGTGCCCGGGGGCGCGCTCACCGGCACGCTCTCCCACCTCGCGGTCAAGCAGCAACAGGCCGCGAACGCCCTCGCGTTCGTGCCCTTCGTGGCCGCCTTCGGGGTGCTGGCCCTCGCCATGTCGGTGCTGATCATCGGGATCGTGGTCAGCGGCGCGGTCGGCGCCCACACCCGGCGTATCGGCATCCTGAAGTCGGTCGGCTGCACACCCGCCCAGGTGGTGCGGACGTATGTCGGCGGGGCCCTGCTGCCCGCCGCGGTCGGCTGTGCGCTCGGGCTGGGGTTCGGCAACCTGCTGGCCGTTCCGGTCCTCGCCGACGTCGAGACCGTCTACTCCTCCGCGCCCGCCTCCGTCCCGTGGTGGGTCGACGTGGCCGCGGTCACCGTGGCGCTCGCGCTGGTGGGCCTCGCGGCGCTGGTGCCCGCGCTGCGCGCCGGCCGGCTGCGGACCGTCGAGGCGATCGCCGTCGGCCGCACCCCGGGCACCGGCCGCGGACGTCTCGCCCGCCGGGTGACAGGACGGCTGCCGGTGCCCCACCCGGTCGGCCTGGGCCTGGCCCACCCCTTCACCCGCCCCGCACGCTCGGCCACCACCGCGGCGGCGGTCGCGCTCGCGGCGGTGACGGTGACCTTCGCGGCCGGGCTCGCGCTGACGCTCGGCGCCGTGGAGACGAACCGGATGCTCGACGCGGGCGCCCCGGTCGTGGTCGAGACCGGCGGCGGACAGGCGCCGCCCGGCGCCAACGCGGTCGCCGCGCCCGGCCGGACCCCGGGCCCGCGGGCCGACCCCGGCAAGGTGACCGCGGCCCTGCGCGCCCACCCGGACACCCGCCGCTTCTACGGCACCACCCAGGCCGAGGTGACCGCGTCCGGCATCACCGGCCGCACGGACGTCGTGGCGTACTGGGGGGACGCCACCTGGGCCGCCCCCGAACTCGTCTCCGGACGCTGGCTGAAGGGGCCCGGCGAGGCGGTGGTCACGGACCGGTTCCTGGACGCGGCCGGGATCGGGATCGGCGACTCGGTGACGCTGACGGCCGAGGGCCGCCGCACCTCCGTACGGATCGTCGGCGAGGCCTTCTTCACCGAGGGCGACGCGATGCCCCTGCTCACCGCCACTTCGACGCTGGGCGCGCTCGGCCTGGACGACGACCCGGCCAGGTTCCACGTCGAGCCGTCCGGCGACACCGCGTCCTACCTCGGCTCACTGAACCCCACCCTGGAGCCCCTCGGCGCCCTGGTGCACACCAGCGGCGACAACTCCTCCAGCGTGGTGCGGGCCATGGACGCGCTGATCGGGATGCTCACCCTGATGCTGGTCGCGGTGGCCGGCCTGGGTGTCCTCAACACCGTCGTCCTCGACACCCGCGACCGCATCCACGACCTGGGCGTCTTCAAGGCGCTCGGGATGACACCCCGGCAGACCGTCGGCATGGTGCTCACCTCGGTCACCGGCACCGGACTCCTCGCGGCGGCCGCGGGGGTACCGCTCGGCGTGGCCCTGCACCACTACGTCACCCCGATGATGGGCGCCACGGTCGGGATGCACCTGCCCGAGGCGTTCGTCGCCGTCTACGGACCGCTGCTCCTGACGGTCCTCGGACTCGGCGGACTGACCGTGGCGATCGGCGGCGCGCTCCTCCCGGCGGGCTGGGCGGCCCGGACGGACACGGCACGGGCCCTGCGCACGGAGTGAGAGGGCGACGGAAAGAAGAAGGGGACGCCCCGTCGGATGACGGAGCGTCCCCTCGGCCGCCCGTGACGAGGCCACGGCCCGAGCGGTCACAAGCAGCCACGAGCGGCCATGAGCAGCATGAGCGGTCAGAGGAACGAGTTGATCTCGATCGTCTCGTCCCGGCCCGGGCCGACGCCGATCGCGGAGATCGGGGCGCCGGACATCTCCTCCAGCGCCTTGACGTACGCCTGGGCGTTCTTCGGGAGATCGGCGAACGTCTTGGCCGCGCTGATGTCCTCGGTCCAGCCCGGCAGCATCTCGTAGACCGGCTTCGCGTGGTGGAAGTCGGTCTGGGAGTACGGCAGTTCCTCGACCCGGCGGCCGTCGATCTCGTACGCCACACAGACCGGGATCTGCTCCCAGCCGGTGAGCACGTCGAGCTTCGTCAGGAAGAAGTCGGTCAGGCCGTTGACCCGGGTCGCGTACCGCGCGATGACCGCGTCGAACCAGCCGCAGCGGCGGTCACGGCCGGTCGTCACACCCCGCTCGCCGCCGATCCGGCGCAGCGCCTCGCCGTCCGCGTCGAACAGCTCCGTCGGGAACGGGCCCGCGCCGACCCGGGTCGTGTACGCCTTGAGGATGCCGATCACACGGCTGATCTTCGTGGGGCCGACGCCGGCGCCGGTGCAGGCGCCGCCCGCGGTCGGGTTGCTGGACGTCACGAAGGGGTACGTGCCGTGGTCGATGTCCAGGAGCGTGCCCTGGCCGCCCTCGAAGAGGACGACCTTGTCCTCCTCCAGCGCCTGGTTCAGCACCAGAACGGTGTCGGAGACGTACGGCCGCAGCTTCCCGGCGTAACCCAGCAGCTCCTCGACGACCTGGTCGACGGCGATCGCGCGCCGGTTGTAGAGCTTGGTGAGCATCTGGTTCTTGACGTCGAGCGCCGCCTCGACCTTCTGGGTCAGGATCGACTCGTCGTACAGGTCCTGGACCCGGATGCCGACCCGGTTGATCTTGTCGGCGTACGTCGGTCCGATGCCGCGCCCGGTGGTGCCGATCTTCCGCTTTCCGAGGAAGCGTTCCGTCACCTTGTCCACCGTCACGTGGTACGGCGTGATGATGTGGGCGTTGCCGCTGATCAGGAGCTTGGACGTGTCGACGCCACGCTCGTTCAGCCCGTTCAGCTCGGAGAACAGGACCGACGGGTCGATGACGACGCCGTTGCCGATGACCGGCGTGCAGCCGGGGGAGAGAATTCCGGAAGGGAGCAGGTGGAGGGCGTACTTCTGGTCGCCCACGACCACCGTGTGGCCGGCGTTGTTACCACCCTGGTAACGGACCACGTAGTCGACGGATCCGCCGAGCAGGTCCGTCGCCTTTCCCTTGCCTTCGTCACCCCACTGAGCACCGAGCAGCACAAGTGCGGGCACGCGCGTACACCCCTTCCGGGCGGGGCATGTCCAAGGTCAGGGGCGCACGCGGTGGGCGTTTCCGCCACGTGCACCACAACCGGCCACGACCTGCTTGGGCCGCGAACCGTCGGACCGGATGCCCCGGAATAGACGAAGCCCCTGGCGCAATAGCGCAAGGGGCTCTTGCACAAAGATGCTACCCGAGGAAGCGAGGCATGGCCGAGGTGGCGACTTTCGCGACTTCCGATCAGCTGCTGGTCGTCATCGATCCGGCCGCCCGGCGCACCGACGGGGAGTCCGTACGGATCGCGAAAGACGTGCTCAGCGCGGGTGCGGCGACGAAGGTGTGCCTGCCGGACGGGCCCGAGGAGTTCGCCCGCGCGCTGGCGCGGCGCGGCTCGCGGCGGCCGGTGGTGATCGGCGACGACCGGGCGCTCGTACGGGCCGTGTCGCTGCTGCACCGGCGGCGGGAGCTGGCCGCGTGTGCGCTGTCGCTGGTTCCGGTGGGCAGTGGGCTGTCGCTCGCGGCGGCGCTGGGTGTGCCGACGGGGGCGGTGGCCGCGGCGCGGGCGGTGCTGCTCGGCGCGGAACGCCGGCTGGATCTGCTGGTCGACGACAGCGACGGGGTGGTGCTGGGGGCGCTGCGGATCCCGGCGCTGCCGGGTGCGGGCCCGGACGACTTCGGTGCGGACTCCGCCGCCGGGCGCACCGCGTGGCTGCGGACCTGTCACTCCCTGGTCCGCACGCTGGTGCCGGCCCGGGCTCCGGCGCCGGGTCCCGGTGCACCGGCGCGGCTGCGGGTCGAGGTGGACGGGAAGACGCTGGTCGACCTGGACCAGCCGGTCGCGGCGGTCTCGGTCACGCCCGGTGGCGCGGGGACGGCGGACGTGGACGTGCGGCCGTTGTCGGTGGGGGCGGAGGCCGCGCCGCTCACGGCGCGGGGGCGGCGGGTGACCGTGTCGGGGGCGGATTTTCGGTACGGGGCGGATGCGGAGGTGTGGGGGCCGGTCCGCAGCCGGACGTGGACCGTCTGGGACGGGGCCCTGGGCTTGACCCTGCCGGGTCCTGCGTAGCTTGGGCGGCTGTCCGGGCGCGGGCCGGTGGGGGCTGGTCGCGCAGTTCCCCGCGCCCCTGGGGACAACCGGTCGTCGTGCGGCCGCGGCTCCGCCGTGGCCGATCGCGCAGTTCCCCGCGCCCCTGAAAACAAAAGCCCGCGCAGCCGCGGGCCAATCGTGCCGACCGCTCGCCGTAGCCGCGGGCATGCGTGCCGCCCGGGGCGATGGGGGAGGGTGGGCGCGGCGGCACCCCGTCGCGCCGGGTTGCGCAGCGTCCCTCAGGGTGCGCCGAACGTCCGGTCCCGGTGCTCGCGCCATTCGAGCATCACCGCGCCGATCGCCCCGTCCAGGTACTCGAAGAAGGCGAGGGTCTCGGCGATCCGGCGGCCGCCGGGCGAATCCTCCCCGAGGCTGTCGACCCCGTCGCGCAGGGTGCTCTGCCAGCGCTTGAGGACGGCGTCCCGGTTGGTCAGCGCCTCGTACCACTGGTCGCTGTGCACCCGGTACCGCTCCCGCCGCGACCCGGGCTCCCGCTCCCGCGACACCATGTGCACCTGCGCGAGATAGCGGACCGCGCCGGAGACCGCGGCCGGGCTGACCTGGAGCTGTTCACCGAGCTCGGCCGAGCTCATCGCGCCGGCGTCGGAGGCGAGCAGCGCGGCGAACACCCGGGCCGGCATCCGCTGCATGCCCGCCTCGACGAGCTGAGCCGCGAAGCCTTCGACGAACTTCGACAACGTCTCGGGGTCCCGCCCCGCCGCGCCCGCTTCCGCCATCACTGGATCATCTCCTCCGGTTCCGCCCAGCATCCGCCCTGTTCCCGCCCCCGCAGTCAAGTCTACGTGCGATTTATACGCTTCCTTAACTTCACAAATTTGTGAAGTTACCGTAGCTTCGACAACATGACGAAGGCAATCAGCGTCGCCGGACTGCACAAGTCGTTCGGCAGGACGCACGCGCTCGACGGCCTCGACCTGGAGGTCGAGACCGGTGAGGTCCACGGCTTCCTCGGCCCGAACGGGGCCGGCAAGTCCACGACCATCCGGGTCCTGCTGGGCCTGCTGCGCGCCGACTCGGGCGCCGCGCAGGTGCTCGGCCGCGACCCCTGGGCCGACGCGGTCGAGGTGCACCGCCGGATCGCGTACGTCCCCGGGGACGTCACCCTGTGGCGCAACCTCTCCGGCGGCGAGGTCATCGACCTCTACGGCAGACTGCGCGGCGGCCTCGACACCACCCGGCGGGCCGATCTGATCGACCGCTTCGAACTGGACCCCACGAAGAAGGGCCGCACCTACTCGAAGGGCAACCGGCAGAAGGTCGCCCTCGTCGCCGCGTTCGCCTCCGACGTCGACCTGCTGATCCTGGACGAGCCGACCTCCGGACTCGACCCCCTCATGGAGGAGGTCTTCCAGCGGTGTGTGGAGGAGGAGCGCGAGCGCGGCCGGACCATCCTGCTCTCGTCGCACATCCTCAGCGAGGTCGAGGAGCTCTGCGACCGGGTCAGCATCATCCGCAGGGGACAGACCGTCGAGACCGGTTCGCTGGCCGAACTGCGGCACCTGACCCGCACCAGCGTCACCGCCGAACTCGCAGGCCCGCCAGGCGGACTGGCCACCCTCCCGGGCGTGCACCACCTCGACGTCCAGGGCAGCCGTGTGCGCCTCCAGGTCGACTCCGACAAGCTCGACGCCGTACTGCGCACCCTCAGCGACACCGGCGTGCGGTCCCTGACGTCGACGCCGCCCACGCTGGAGGAGCTGTTCCTGCGGCACTACCAGGAAGACAGCGCGGACCTCGACGGGGTGTCGGCCCGATGACCGCGTACGCGGTACGGCCCGCGAGCGGACAGCAGCTCGCCGGCACCACCACCCTGCTGCGCTTCGCCCTGCGCCGGGACCGGGTGATGATCCCCGGCTGGGTCGCGGTGAACGCGCTGATGGTCCTGTCCATGCCGAACTCCGTCAAGAGCCTCTACGGCACCGCCGCCGAACGCGCCGACCTGATCCGGCAGATGGACACCAACGCGTCCCTGCGCGCGCTGATCGGCCCGGTCTTCGACGACTCCCTCGGCGCGCTGACCGCATGGCGCGTCGGCGTCTACGCGGCCGCGCTCGCCGCGGTGATGAGCCTGCTCATCGTCGTACGGCACACCCGCGACGAGGAGGAGAGCGGCCGTCAGGAACTGGTGGCGTCCGGGATGGTGGGCCGCCGCGCCTCCCTGACGGCGGCGCTGCTGGCCGCCGCCGTCGCCAACGGGGTGCTCGCACTGCTGATCACGGCCGGTCTCGCGGGCCAGGGCACCGGCGGCGCACTGGCACTCGGCTTCGGGATCGCCGGGGTCGGCATGGTCTTCGCCACGATGGCCGCGATCGTCGCGCAGCTGACGGAGAGCGCCCGGCTGGCCCGCGGTCTGACCGCCGCCGTCCTCGGCGCCGCCTTTGTGCTGCGCGCCGCGGGCGACTCGGCCAGTACCGACGGCTCCTCCGTCCTGACCTGGCTCTCCCCGCTCGGCTGGCTGGAGAACCTGCGCCCCTTCGCCGGCGAACGCTGGTGGGTCCTGCTCCTGCTCGCCGCCGCCGTGGTTGTCCAGGCGGTGGTGGCGTACGAGCTGACCGGCCGCCGGGACGTCGGCATGAGCTTCCTGCCGACCCGGCCGGGACCGCCGGTGGGCGCACTCGCCACCGCGGGCGCCCTCGCCTGGCGGCTCCAGCGCGGCACGGTCCTCGGCTGGAGCATCGGCTTCTTCCTCGCCGGAGTCGTCTACGGCGGGCTCACCGACGGCGCCGCCGACCTCATCGGCGACAACAGGAACGCCCGCGAGATCTTCGAGCGGATGGGCGGCCAGAGCGGCATCACGGACGCGTTCCTCGCGTCGATGGTCGGCATGCTCGGGCTGATCGCCGCCCTGTACGTCGTCGCGTCGGTCCTGCGGCTGCACGGCGAGGAGACCTCCGGGCGCGCCGAACCCGTCCTGGCCAACGCGGTCGGCCGGTTCCGCTGGGCGGCCGGGCATCTGACGGTCGCCTTCGCCGGCTCGGCCCTGATCATGGTGATCGCGGCCCTGGGCTTCGCCGCCGGCTACGGCCAGGACCTCGGCCCCATCCTCGCCGCCTGTCTCGTCCAGCTCCCGGCGATCTGGGTGATCGGCGCACTGGCGGTGCTCCTGTACGGGGTCTCGCCGGGAGTGGCCCCGGCGGCCTGGGGCGTCGCGGGCGCGGTCCTCCTCATCGGCTGGGTCGGTCCGGCACTGGACGCGCCCCAGGTGCTCCAGGACCTCTCCCCCTTCGGTCATCTGCCCAAGCTGCCGGGCGGCGACATGAGCTGGCCGCCGGTCCTGGTCCTGCTGGCCCTCGCCGCCGTGCTCACGGCCGCCGGACTGACGGGGCTGCGGCGCCGGGACGTGGTCAGCAGCTGAGATCCGCGGTACGGCGGGGGAACCCGGCGGCGGTCCGCGCGCGTCTGCTCCCGACATGGGACAACGTGCGCAGGCCGCCGTCGGATGTCTGACCATGCTCGGGGGCGCGGGCGCCGGGCTCGCCGTGTGGACACAGCGCGCCCAGGGCCGGATCAACCGCTTCGAACAGGGCCCGGACCTCACCGTGCTCTTTGTGGAACTCCCGCTCGCGCTGATCGCCGGGACGGCCGCGGGGCTGGGCGCATGGGCGGTGGTTCATGGTCTGGGGAGACGGTGGCGGCGCGCACCGCGCACCTCCGAGTGATCTCTCCGGGTGGTCAGCCCACCTCCACGCTCAGCCCGTCCAGGCCGCGGATGACGAAGTTCGGCTTGCGCCGTGGTTCCGCGGCCGGCCGGAGGGTGGGGGCCTGGTCCAGCAGGGCGGTCATGGAGGCGGCGAGTTCGATACGGGCCAGTGGGGCGCCGATGCAGTAGTGGATGCCCGCGCTGAAGGAGATGTGCGGGTTCTCGGCGCGGGCCAGGTCCAGGCGCCCGGGGTCGGCGAAGACGGCCGGGTCGTGGTTGGCGGAACCGAAGAGCAGGGCGAGTTCGGAGCCGCGGGGCACCACCTGGCCGTCGATCTCGATGTCGTCCAGCACCCAGCGCTCGAAGAGCTGGAGCGGGGTGTCGTAGCGCATCAGCTCCTCCACGGCGGACGGGACGAGGGAGTGGTCGGCGCGCAGGGCGGCGAGCTGGCCGGGGTTGCGGAACAGAGCCCACCAGCCGTTCACCGTGGCGTTCACCGTCGCCTCGTGCCCCGCGTTGAGCAGCAGCACGGCCGTCGAGATCATCTCCTGCTCGGTGAGCCGGTCGCCCTCGTCGTGGGCCGCGATCAGCCCGGAGATCAGATCCTCGCCCGGCTCCCTGCGCCGCGCCGCGATCAGCTCCCGCAGATACTCGGAGAACTCGACGGACGCCCGCACCGCCCTGCGCGCCGTCTCCGGCGACGGACTCAGCTCGTACATCCCGCAGATATCCGCCGACCAGGGCCGCAGCGGCGCCCGGTCCGACTCGGGGATCCCCAGCATCTCGGCGATCACGGCGACGGGCAGCGGCTCGGCCACCTCGGCGAGCAGATCACCGCCGCCGCGCGCGACGAGCCCGCCCACCAGCTCACCGGCCAGCCGCTCCACATACGGCTTCAGCCGCTCCACCGTCCGCGGGGTGAACGCCTTCGACACCAGCCGTCGGATCCGGGTGTGGTCCGGCGGCTCCAGATCGAGCATCCCGTGGTCGTTCAGCGTGTGGAACGGCTCCTGCTCCGCCGGCGGCGCCGTCCGCCCGAAGTCCTCGTGCGAGAACCGGTGCTGATACGTCCGCCCCAGCCGCCGGTCCCGCAGCAGCGCCGAGACGTCCGCGTGCCGCGGCACCAGCCACTGGTCGCTCGGCTCGTACCAGATCACCCGTCCCCGCGCCCGCAGCTCCGCGTACGCCGGATACGGGTCACCGACGAACGCCGGGTCCCACGGGTCGAACACCTGCGAAATCTCACGCACTGCCATGGACGGACGCTAGCCCGGGGGAGCCCGCCGTGACCAGGGGGGTCGTGCGCGGCCCGCGGCGGGGGCGGGCGGGGTGGCCGCTCTCAGCCCGGGGTGACCAGCCGGGCCTCGTAGGCGAACACGGCCGCCTGGGTGCGGTCCCGCAGCCCCAGTTTCACCAGGATCCGGCTGACGTGGGTCTTGATCGTCGACTCGGCGACGACCAGACGCTCCGCGATCTCGGAGTTGGACAACCCCTGGGCGATCAGCACCAGCACCTCCGTCTCCCGGTCGGTCAGATCGCCGTACGCCGCCTGCGCCGACGGCATCAGCCTCGGGGCGTCGGACAGCTTGGAGAACTCCGTGATCAGCCGGCGGGTGACCGACGGCGCCAGCAGCGCCTCCCCCGCGGCGACCACCCGCACCCCGTCGGCGAGCTGGCGCGCGGAGGCGTCCTTGAGCAGAAAGCCCGAGGCTCCCGCGCGCAGCGCCTGGTACACGTACTCGTCGAGGTCGAAGGTCGTCAGGACCAGCACCTTCGCGCCGCTGTCCGCCGCGACGATCTCACGGGTCGCCTCGATGCCGTTCAGCTCGGGCATCCGGATGTCCATCAGGACCACGTCCGGGGAGAGCTCACGGACCCGCTCCACCGCCTCGCGGCCGTTGACGGCCTCGCCGACGACCTCGATCTCCGGCATCGCGTTCAGCAGGACGGAGAAGCCCTCGCGGACCATCATCTGGTCGTCCGCGATCAGTACCCGGATGTTCATGACTCACCGTCGCCGACCCGGGCGACCGGCAGGAACACCGCCACCTCGTAACCTCCGTCGTCGGTCGCGCCCGCCGTCATCTCACCGCTCAGCATCGAGACCCGCTCGCGCATCCCGGTCACCCCGTGCCCGGCGCCGGGCGAGGGCTTGATCAGGGAGGGGTTGGGCGGCGCATCGTTGACTATCCGCAGTCCCAGCCCGCCCAGCACATACCCCACCTCCACCCGCGCGCTCGCGCCCGGCGCGTGCCGCAGCGTGTTGCTCAGCGCCTCCTGGACGATCCGGTACGCCGACAGCTCCACACCCTGCGGCAGCTCCCGCACCGCTCCGGTCACCGTCTTGTCGACGCTCAGCCCGGCGTCCCGGACGTTGGCGAGCAGCCCGTCCAGTTCGGCCAGGGTGGGCTGCGGGGCGTCCGGGGCCTCGTAGTCCTCGGCGCGGACCACACCGAGGACGCGGCGCAGCTCGGTCAGCGCCGCCACCGCGTTCTCCCGGATGGTGACGAACGCGCGCTCCAGCTCCGGCGGCGGGTTCTCCACCCGGTAGGGAGCGGCCTCGGCCTGGATGGCGACCACCGACATGTGGTGCGCGACGACATCGTGCAGCTCGCGGGCGATCGTGGTCCGCTCCTCCAGCAGGGTGCGCTTGGACCGCTCGTGCTCGGTCACCGTCAGCTGTGCCGTGACCTCCTGCTCGGCCTCGCGCCGGATGTGCCGGACGGCGATGACGAGCAGCATCAGGGCGGACAGCACCAGCATGGGCCCGGTGTTGCTGGAGCCGTCGTACCAGCCGAAGAAGGTCGCCACCACGGAGCCGTACACGGCGGTCACCAGCCACATCCAGGCCGCCGTGCGCGGCCGGGTGCGGATCGCCACCAGGGCCAGCACGAAGATGTGGGTGACGAAGGGGCCGGGCAGCCACGGCCACTCGCCGGAGGTGCCGCGGGCGAACACCGCGAAGACCGGGGTGGCGGCCATCGACAGCCAGAAGGCGCCGACCGGCCGCACCAGCGTGGCCAGCACCGGGACCAGGCACAGGACGCCGGTCACCAGGGCCGTCAGACCGTACCCCCCGCTGTTCCAGCCGACCACGAACGCCATCAGCCCCATCAGGGCCACCGCCGTGTGCGGGGTGTACGCCGCGTACTCCCGCATCCGCCCGCGCAGGCGGCGGGTGAACGGCCCGCCCAGCTTCATCCTGGGCAGCGGCCGGTACGCGAAGGCGTCGTTGATCAGATCCTGCCGCAGCCCTCGCAGGGCATCCGCGGCCAGCCGGTACTCCGGACTGCGCTTGTACACCCCGAACTCCCCGTCCTGTGGATGCGGGCTCGATGGCATCTGAGTCGTCTCGGTCACGCTCAGAACGGTAGGCCCGACCCCGGGTCGCCGTCGTCACCAGTGAGAGGGGTCATACGGGGTCCGTCTCAGGTACTACGGGGTGGAGCCGGACGGAGCCGGGCGGACACCCGCGTCCCCCTACTGATACCCCGCCGGCCGCACCAGACCCGACTCGTACGCGAACACGGCCGCCTGGGTACGGTCGCGCAGGCCCAGTTTCACCAGGATCCGGCCCACATGGGTCTTCACCGTCTGCTCCGCCACGACCAGGCGCTCCGCGATCTCCGCGTTCGACAGGCCTCTGGCGATCAGGGAGAGGACCTCCGTCTCGCGTTCCGTCAGATCGGCGACCCGCTCCTTCAGCGGCGCGGGCGGCGCGCCGTCCATACGGGAGAACTGGGCGATCAGCCGCCGGGTGACACCGGGCGCGAGCAGGGCGTCTCCGGCCGCCACCACCCGTACCGCCTCTGCCAGCTGGTCCGCCGAGGCGTCCTTCAGGAGGAAGCCGGAGGCGCCCGCCCGCAGCGCCTCGTAGACGTACTCGTCCAGGTCGAAGGTCGTCAGGACCAGGACCCTGGTCCCTGATGTCATCGCGGTCACCCTGCGGGTCGCCTCGATACCGCCCAGCTCCGGCATACGGATGTCCATCAGCACCACGTCCGGGGCGAGTTCGGTCACCTTCGCCACCGCCTCCAGACCGTCCACCGCCTGGCCGACCACCTCGATGTCGGACTGGGTGTTGAGCAGCACGGTGAAACCCTGCCGGACCATCTGCTGGTCGTCGGCGATCAGTACGCGGATCACACGTCCCTCGCTGCTCTTCATCTCGCGCCGTCCTCGGGGTCGTCGGGGTAGTAGGAAAGATTCGGGTCGTCCGGACCCACGGGCGTGCCGTCCGTCGGCAGATAGGCCGTGACCTGGTATCCGCCGCCCGGGAGGGAGTAGGCCGTCAGGCTGCCGCCCAGCATCGCGACGCGTTCGCGCATACCCAGCAGGCCGTGGCCGGCGCCCTGCGAGGGTGCGGCCGGGCGGGTCGGCGGGGAGTTCAGGACCTCCACACGGAGCCCGGTGGGCAGGTGGGTGAGATGGATCCAGGTCCTCGCGCCGGGCGCGTGGCGCAGCACGTTGCTCAGGGCCTCCTGCACGATCCGGTACGCCGACAGCTCCAGCCCGGGTGGCAGCGGGCGTCTGGTGCCGCTGTTCTGGGTGACCACGGTCAGGCCCGCCGCGCGAGTGTTCTCCACCAGCGCGTCCAGCCGGTCCAGGGTGGGCTGCGGGGAGTGGGCCTCGGCGGCGGAGTCGGACGCGGTGAGCGGCTCGTCCGGGTGCGGGTCGGGGTGCTCGGCACGCAGGACGCCCAGCACCCGGCGGAGTTCCGTCAGCGCCTCCAGGGCGTTCTGCCGGATGCCCGCGAGGTTCTCCTTCAGCTCGTCCGACGGGTCCTGCACGAGGTGCGGGGCGACCTGGGCCTGGATGGAGATCACGGACATGTGGTGGGCGACCACGTCGTGGAGTTCGCGCGCGATCCGGCTGCGCTCCTCCAGCAGGGTGCGCCGCGCCCGCTCCTCCGCCGTGAGCGAGGTCTGCTCCTCCAGCTTGGTGCGCGCCTCGCGCCGTCCGCGTATCGCGATGCCCAGGACGACCACCACGCCCGAGAGGACCACCAGCAGCACACCGGTCGGCTGGAAGTCGGGCGCACCCCACAGCCCCTCGACGGCGTACGTGAACAGCGCGGTGAACGCCAGGGCCTCCGCGGCGACACGGGTACGGACCCGCAGCGCCAGCAGCAGCAGGACGAAGAGATGCGCGACGAGGCCGGCGGCGGTCCACGGCCAGGTGAAGTTCTCGGCGCCGCCGGACACCAACTCGTGCCGTACCGCGATCGCGGCCAGCAGGGTGGCCGTCATCGACAGCCACCACGCCGGGATCGGCCGCCACAGCGCCAGCACCATCGCGCCGGCGTGGCCCACGGCCACCGGGAACGCCAGCCCGAAGGCCAGCCCGCCGTTGTCCTGGAGCTGAGGCAGGTCACCGAGCAGCACTCCGAGGGCGGCGAGGTACACGACCCCGTGCGGCAGCCAGCGCAGCCAGACGGAAGGAGGCAGCGGGTCCGCCCGTACGGTCCACAGGTCGTCACGCAGCACCCGCAGCCCGCGCCGGGCCCGGCCCACCACCTTCGGCGCGGTGCTCACCCCGCCGCTCCCCCCGCTCTTCACGCGTCCACCCTAGGGCCACCGGTGGGGAGCTTCGCGGCGCCGGAGTGCGACCGGATCACCCTCGAACGGCGTCCCGTGCCGCCCTGCTCCCGGGAGCGAAACGCCATCCAGCACAGGGCCAGGACCACGGCGAACACCGGGAGCCAGGCCAGTCGGGCCGCGACCCAGGTGAGATTGTCCGGCCGGGTGTGCAGTCCGGGGAGGCGGCCCACAAGGAGCCCCGTGGCCGTGGTCGCCATCATCGCCGTCTGGTGCCACAGGAATATCGTCATCGCCGAGAGGTTGGCGACCGCCACCCCCGCCCACAGCACCGGCCGGCGCATCCCCCGGCGCAGCGGGCCGCGCAGCAGCAGCGCCGCTCCGCACTGGGCCACACCGAAGGTGACCGCCGCCAGCGTGGGCGGGTTCAGATTGGACACCCCGGCGCCCGGCACCCCGACCATCGACGCCGGATATCCCGCAAACACCACCAGCCCCGCCGTCGCCGACACCCCGCCGGCCAGCAGCACCCAGCCCGCGCGGGGCCCCTCCAGCTCACCCCGGGTCCAGGCCGCGCCCAGCGTGTACGGCACCAGCCAGCCGGCCGCCAGATTCACCCAGCCCAGCGCGTCGGGGCCACCGAGCCCGAAGCGGAACAGGTCGACGTACAGGACGACCGCCAGCGGCCACAGCGGGGTGACGCGCGTCAGGAGCGGGGTCGCCGCCGTCAGCGCCGCGAAGACGACGAGGAACCACAGCGGCGACAGGGCCAGCTTGACCAGCGTGTGCACGGTCGTGAACTCGGCGCCCGTCAGCAGCAGTCCGCCCGCCGCGACCGCCCACAGCACCAGCACCGCGGCCACCGGGGCGAACAGCCGGGACAGCCGCGCGCCCAGCCACTTCCCGTATCCCATGCCCTTCGCGCGGGCCGACTCCAGGCTCTTCGTGGCCACATGACCGCCCACCAGGAAGAACACGGCGAGCGTCTGGAACATCCAGGAGACCGGGGCCAGCCACGGCATGGGGTCCAGCGGGCTCGCGGCACGCAGGGTGCCGCCGTCGGCGACCAGCGCCGTCACCAGCCAGTGGCCGAGGACCACCCCGAGGATCGCGAAGGCCCGCAGCGCGTCGACCGCGCGGTCCCGTCCGGCGGGGGTCGCGGCGTCGATCCGGCGGGCCTGTCTCCGCAGGCCCCTCCATCGGGCGCCCCCGAACCATCGTACCGTCTCAGTCACGGCCCACCTCCGACGTCTCGCCGAGCACGATCCGGGCGAGGTTGGCCAGCGCGACCGAGCCCGGGGTGAAGTAGTCGCTGTGTCCGCCGGATCCGGCCGCGAAGCGGCGGGCGCCGTACGCCGGGGACATCGGGTCGGTGCCGAACCCGACCGTGGTGCCGAACAGGTCGGCCCGCAGATGCGGCACGTCCGCCACCCAGTCGCCGGCGCCCCTGCCCGCCCAGATCCGCGCCGGGGTGTCCAGGTCCGCCGCCGAGTCCACACCCGTACCGGGGCTGCCGACGACGACCAGGTCCTCGACGTCCAGTCCGGACGCGGCGCGGGCGCAGACCACCGAGCCGTAGGAGTGGCACACCAGCGCGACCTGCGCGTCCTCGCCGGTGACGACACGCAGGCGGCCGATGAACTCCCTTAGTTCCGGGGCGGCTTCGTCGGCCCGGTCCGTCGTCATGACCGTGGTGCTGACGGTGCCCGGTGTCTCGTAACCGAGCCAGGCGACGACCGCCGTGGGCGTGCCCGGGGCCTCGTGGGCGAGTTGCCGGTGCAGGGCCTCGGCGGCGGCGCGGAAACGGCCGTAGGTGTCGAGTCCGGTGTCGGAGCCCGGTATCAGTACGCCGATCCGGTCCGCGCGGGCCAGGTCGCCGAAGACCTCCGTCGCCCGGCCGGCACCGCGTCCGTCGAAGGCGAGCAGCTGCCGCGACGGGTCGTCGGCCATCGCCCGCTCCACATCCGCACGGCCGCTGTCGCCGTGGTCGGCGGCCATCCGGGACGCCTCGGCGGCGTTGGCCCGGTTCGCCGCGTACGCCGCGTCGAGGGTCGTCGCCGTGACACGGCCGAGGCGGGCCGGGTCCGGCGCGGGGACGGTGGGGCGGGCCGCGGCGGACAGCGGCACCACCAGACAGGTCGTGATCAGCGCGGCGAGCAGTGTGCGACGCCTGCGACCCGCCCCACGCCGGTCCTCGCGCCCGCCATCACGCCAGCGTCGGTCCCGACGCCCGCTCCCCCGGCCCCCGCTCCCACGGCCCCCCGTCAGCTCCATCGCCCCGTCCCTCCCAGTCCGCCCGGTCATCGGGCTTGTCTGGTAGGAAAGTTATGAATCGAGGGGCGTGGTCCGCGTCCCGCCAGGGAGCTCTTCCCTGCCGTAGCTCTCAGGTATTACGGGTATGACGCGTCCGCCGCACGGCACTTGAGCCATGACCGGGCTACCACGCCAACTGAGCGATCTCCTCCGCCACCACCGCGCACGCGTCCGCCAGCGGGTCGATCAGCGCGAAGTGGCCGACGTCCTCCAGCAGTGTCAGGCCGACGACCTCGCCCGCCTTCGCCGCCGCGTCCGCGTACGACTCGGCGACCGCCTGCGGCACATCGAGGTCCAGCCGCCCCTGGACGAGCGTCGTCGCGATACCGGTCGGAAGGAGCAGCGCGGGATCCGCGTACGGCATCCGCGCGGCGAACTCCCCTTCCCCTCCCAGCAGTTGGGCGGCAGCGCCCCCGCACACGTCCAGCTTCTCCGCCACCGCGAAGTCCGCTATCGGCGCGAGCGCGACAACTCCCCGCAGCTGCGGGGGGCGTTCGGTGCGCCAGGGCGCGTCCGCGGGCAGCAGATGGCGGGCCGCAGCCCACAGGGCCAGTTGGCCGCCGGCCGAGTGCCCGGTGACCACGATGCGGCGCGGATCGGCCTGCGGCAGGGCCTCCCGTACGAGTGCGGGCAGCGCGTCCAGCGCGGCGGCGACGTCGTCGAACGTGTCCGGCCAGCGCCCCGCCACCCCCGCGGAGTCCGGCCCCTCGGCGCCGCGCCGGTACTCCACGTTGGCCACGGCGAAGCCCCGCCGGGCCAGGAAGTCGGCGAAGGGTGTGACGTGCCGCCGGTCGTACGGGGCCCGCCACGCGCCCCCGTGCAGGACGACGACGAGCGGCGCCGCCACCGCGAGACCCGCGGCGTCGGCGGGCGCGGTGATACGCGGGGCGTAGAAGTCGATCACCTGGTCGGGGTGGTCGCCGTACGCGGCGGTGGCGTCGGGGTCGACCGGCGGATGGGAGAAGGCGGACTCCTCCTCTTCGGCGGCGCGGGCTGCGGCGACGTCGTCCGGCATGCTCCAACCTCTCAGCGACGAAAAAGACTTGGCGGACCAGGACCAGGTGGGTGTTCGGCCGTTGGCCGGGACGGTATCAGGCGGGTGACGTGCGGCGACACGCGCAGGTGACGCTCGGTGAGGGGTAAACGGTTCTGCTGTTTCGTTACGCTGTCCGAGTCAGTCGTTTACATCGTTTACGTCCGCCCAGGGAGCCCTTATGTCCGCCGAACCCGGCACCGTTCGTCCCGGAGGGCGTACCGCGCGGGTGCGGGCCGCGGTGCTGCGGGCCGCCGGGGACGTGCTCGCCGAGCACGGGTTCGACCGGCTCGACCTCGCCGATGTCGCGCGGCGGGCGGAGGTCGGGAAGACGACCGTGTACCGGCGGTGGGGGTCCGTCACCGGGCTGGTGGCCGATCTGCTCGACGACATGGCCGAGCAGTCGTCGCCGCGGGAGGAGACGGGGAGTCTGCTGGGGGATCTGCGGGCGAACGCGGCGTTGGTACAGCGGACGTTGGCCGATGCGCGGCAGGGAGCGTTGTTCCGGGCCGTGATCGCCGCGGCGGTGTGCGACGCGCGTACGGGGGAGGCGTTGCGGCGGTTCTACGCGGTGCGGGTGGGGGAGTGGGTGCCGTGTGTGGAACAGGCCGTGGAGCGCGGGGAGTTGGGGGTGGGGACGGATGCGGGGGCGGTGGTGCGCGCGGTCTCCGCTCCGCTGTACTACGCGTTGCTGACCACCGGGGTTGCGCCCGTCGCCGCGGATGGGGAGCGGGCTGCTCGGGCGGCGTATGCGGCGGCTGTGGCGGGGGTGTACGGGAGTGAGTGACCGTTGGCCGGTCCGGGGCCGGCGTGGGGCTGCGCCTGGGGGCGTTGGCGCAGCCCGGCGCCGGCGGGGTGCCGCTGCGCCCACCCGTGCCGCCCTGCGGCACGATTGCCCGCAGCTACGTGAGCAGTAGCTCTCCCAGGAGGCGTGCTGCCCGTTCCACGTCCGTGAAGCCGACGTACAGCGGGGTGAAGCCGAAGCGGAGGGTGTTGGGTGGGCGGAAGTCGCCCACGACTCCGTGGGCGATCAGCCGGCGCATCACCGTGGAAGCGTCGTCGCAGCGCAGCGCGATCTGGCTGCCCCGCTCCCCGTGCTCCAGAGGCGTCAGACAGGCGACACGGCCGTCCGGGACGTACGCGTCCACGCACTCCAGGAAGAAGTCCGTCAGGGCGAGGGACTTCGCGCGGACCGCGTGGATCGAGACGTCCTCCCAGACCTCCAGCGCCGCCTCCAGGGCGAGCAGGGAGAGGATGTCCGGGGTGCCGACGCGCCCACGTACCGCACCGGGGGCCGGCTCGTAGGCGGGGCGCATGCCGAAGGGCTCGGCGTGCGAGTTCCAGCCGGGCAGCGGTGAGTCGAAGACGTCCTGGAGGCTCCGGCGTACGTACAGGTAGGCCGGTGAACCCGGGCCGCCGTTCAGGTACTTGTACGTGCAGCCGACCGCCAGGTCGACCTCGTGCTCGTCGAGCCCGACCGGCAGCGCGCCCGCGCTGTGGCACAGGTCCCACACCGACACGGCCCCCGCGGCGCGCACCGCGGCGGTGAGGGCGGGCAGGTCGTGGAGGCGGCCGGTGCGGTAGTCGGCGTGGTTGAGCAGCACCGCGGCCGTACGGTCGCTCAGCGCGTCCGGGACCTCGGCCGGTTCCACCGGGCGCAGGGTGCGGCCGGTCATCCGTGCCGCGGACTCGGCCATGTACCCGTCGGTGGGAAAGGTCGTGGCGTCGACGAGGATCTCGTCCCGGCCGTCACCGGCGATCCGTACCGCCGCGACCACCGCCTTGAAGACGTTCACGCTCGTCGAGTCGCCGACGACGATCTGCCCGGCCGCCGCGCCGACCAGCGGGGCGATCCGGTCGCCGATCCGTTCCGGCGCGGTCCACCAGCCGCTCTCGTCCCAGGACCGGATACGCAGTTCGCCCCACTGCCGCGCGACGACGTCCGCCACGCGCGCGGGCACGTTCGCGGGGAGCGCGCCCAGGGAGTTGCCGTCGAGGTAGACGACGTCGTCGAGGACGAACTGCGCGCGCTTGCCGGCGAGCGGGTCACCGGCGTCCAGCTTCTCCGCCCTGCGCACGAGTTCAGACATAGGACCGGGCCGTCCACAGCTCGGGGAACACGTTCTTCCGGGCCCGCTTCTCCAGCCAGGCCACCCCGGCGGAGCCACCGGTGCCGGTCTTGGAGCCCATCGCGCGGCGGGTCGCGACCAGATGGTCGTTGCGCCAGCGCCACACCAGTTCGCCGACGTCGGTCAGCGCCTCGCCGAGGCGGGCGACCTCGTCGGTCGCGTCGCCCGCGTAGACGTCGGTCCAGGCGCGCTCGACCTCGTCGGAGGGCTCGTAGCGCTGGGACACGTCACGGGTGAGGACGGACTCCGGGACGGGGTGGCCGCGGCGGGCGAGCAGCCGCAGCACCTCGTCGTAGAGGCTGGGCTCGTGCAGCGCCTTCTCCAGCTCGGCGTGGACGCGGGGCGCGCCGCGGTGCGGGACGAGCATGGACGACGACTTGTCGCCGAGCAGGAACTCCATCCGGCGGTACATGGCCGACTGGAAGCCGGAGCCGTCGCCGAGGGCGCTGCGGTACGCGTTGAACTGCTGCGGGGTGAGCTGGCCGAGCGGCTTCCAGGAGGCGTTCAGCGCCTCCAGCTCCCGTACGGAACGCTTCAGCGCGTCGACGGCCGTCGGGACGTCGTCCTCGCGCAGGGCGCGCGCGGCGGTCTCCCACTCGTGGACGATCACGGTGAACCACAGCTCCATGACCTGGGTCGTGACCAGGAAGACCATCTCTCCGGGATCGTCGGAGAGGGTGTGCTGGAGGTGGGTGAGCACATCCGCCTTGACGTAGTCCTCGTACGGAGTGGTGCCCTGGAAGTCGAGATGCGGGGCCACGGGCTCGTGAGCCTCTGGGGACATCGCTGTCTCCTGAATATGTACTCCGGGTAGCGGTCCGCCCCTGCCGATGCCGGCACGGGGGCCCCGGTCCCCACCCGCATCCTCCGCAACCTCCGGGGACATCGCAAGGCCCGCCCGGATCACGGACGGGCCCACGTCACAGGAAACCGCAGCTCAGCCCAGGGTCTGGGCCGCCGCGGGCGAGGAGTCCTTCAGGAACTGCGAGCAGCGCTCGTACTCGTCCTGCTCGCCGATCGCCTGCGCGGCACGCGCGAGGGCGTGCAGGGCGCGCAGGAAGCCGCGGTTCGGCTCGTGCTCCCACGGGACCGGGCCGTGGCCCTTCCAGCCGTTGCGGCGCAGGGCGTCGAGACCGCGGTGGTAGCCGGTACGGGCGTAGGCGTACGACTCCACGGCGCTGCCCCGCTCGAAGGCGTCGTCGGCCAGGACGGCCCAGGCCAGCGAGGACTTCGGGTACTTCGCGGCGACCTCGGCGGCCGGGGAGCCGCCGGCGAGCAGCTCACGCGGCTCGGGGTCGTCGGGGAGGTGGGTCGGGGGCGGTCCCCCGAGGAGGTTCTCGTGAATCGTCATGGGGTCCAGTCTCGTACATCCGACCGCGGTCCGAACGACCCCCGCCACCCCGGACCCGCACCCGCCACGCCGCCTCTACGCGGACCCGCGCCCCCTCCACCCGGATCCGCACCCGCCGCGCCGCCACCACCCCCGGCCCGCGCCCGCGGCGCCACCCCATCGAGACCCTCCGCCCCGCCGCGCCGCATCCCCTCGACCCCGGACCCGGACCCGCACCCGCACCCGCACCCGCCACGCCACGCCACCGAAGCTTTCCGCCCCCGCCATGCCCTCTCCACGCGGACCCGCGCCCGCCGCGCCGCCGAAACCCTCCGCCCCCGCCGCGCCCCGCCCTACGTGTTCCCCGACCACTTCCGTGAGTCCCGCGACGGCCGCGAGGGCTCCGCTCCCGGGGCCTTCCCCAGGTCCCGCCCCGAGCCACCCTTCCTCAAATCCGCCCCCGGCCCCTTCCCCGACCGCTCCCCCAATCCCTTTCCCGTCCGCTCCCCCGGGCCCTTTCCCGTCCGCTCCCCCGGCCCCTTCCCCGGCCGCTCCCTCGACGTCGGCACTCCGCCCGGCGCCAAATCCGGCTGGGCCTGGACCGGCGGACGCTCTCGTAGCGTCGCGAACGCGATGGCCGCGCCCGTGACCAGCGACCCGGCGCACACCGCCATCGCCCGCGAGAACGCGCTGTCGAAGGCGGCCGGGGACCGGTACGCGTCCCCGCCCATCCCGGACAGCAGCGGTAACGCGGCGACCGCGATCAGCCCGGCCGCGCGGGCCGCCGCGTTGTTGACACCGCTGGCCAGCCCGGCCCGCGCGGTGTCCACCGACGCCAGCACGGTCGCGGTCAGCGGCGCGACCAGCGTGACCATGCCCAGCCCCAGCAACAGCAGCGCGGGCAGTACGTCCGTCACGTACGACGCGCCCGGCCCGACCCGCACGATCAGCAGCATGCCCGCCGCGCACAGCAGGGGCCCGACGGTCAGCGGGATCCGGGGGCCGATACGGCCGGCGATCTCGCCCGAGCGGGCGGAGAACAGCAGCATCATGAGCGTGGTCGGCAGCAGGGCCGTACCGGCGCCGAGCGCGGAGTACCCGGCCACGACCTGCAAGTGCAGCACGGTCAGGAAGAAGAAGCCCGCGAGCGCCGCGTCCACGAACACCGTGACCAGGTTGGCGGCGGTGAACCGGCGCGACGCGAAGATGTCCAGCGGCATCATCGGATCCGGCCGCCGCCGCTCCACCAGCACAAACGCGACCCCGGCAGCGACCCCCGCGCCCGCGGCGCCGACCACCGCGTACGTCCCGGCGCGCGCCTCGATCAGCGCGAACGTCACCAGCGTCAGCGCCAGCGCGCCCAGCACGGCCCCGAGCACGTCGAAACGCCCGTGCGGCTCGGCACCCCCGCCCTGCGGCTCGACACCCCCGCCCCGCCCCTCCCGCCGGTCCGACTCCGGCACGTGCCGCAGCGCCACCGGCACACACAGCAGCGCCAGCGGGGCGTTCAGCAGGAACACCCAGCGCCAGCCGGGCCCGTCCACCAGCCAGCCGCCCAGGAACGGCCCGACGGCCGCGCCGATCCCCCCGAACCCCGCCCACAGCCCGACCGCCCGCCCTCGGTCGTCGGGATGGAACGAGGCCTGGATCAACGCCAGCGAGCCCGGCGTGAGCAGCGCGCCGCCGATGCCCTGGAGGGCCCGCGCGGCGATCAGGATCTCCGCGGTCGGAGCGAGCCCGCACAGCAGCGAGGCCAGCGCGAACCACACCACCCCCGCCACGAACACCTTGCGGCGCCCGTAGCGGTCCCCGAGGCAGCCGCCGAGCAGCATCAGCCCGGCGAGCGTGAGCATGTACGCGGTGACGGTCCACTGGAGCGCCGCGAGACCGGTGTTCAGATCCTCACCGATACGCGGCAGGGCGACGTTGACGACGGTCGCGTCCAGCATGGCCATGCCGGAGCCGAGAACGGTGGTGCACAGAAGCCACTTGCCCTGTGGGGAGGCCATCCGGACGTCTGCCATGAACACAGCAAACAGCGAGCCCGGCACGGAATGCCGGGCTCGCCCGAATATGCAGGTGAACGGGTGGGACTACTTGATCTCGCCCTGCGACTACTCCAGCCGCCCCGACGACTTCGCCCCCGGTTCCAGCGGCGGAGCCGTCACGCTGCCGTGCGTCAGGCACTCCGGGCGGCGGCAGTCCGGCGGAGGGCGCCGTACGGTCGCGAAGGCCACCACCGAGCCGACGACCAGGATCCCGGCGCAGACCAGCATGGCCCGGCCGAAGGCCTGGTCGAGGGCGTCCGGCGAGCGGTAGGCGTCCTCGCTCATACCGACGACCAGCGGCAGCGCGGCGACCGCGATGAGACCCGCCGCACGCGCGGCCGCGTTGTTGATACCGCTCGCCAGTCCCGCCCGCGCGGCGTCCACGGAGGCGAGCACTGTGGCGGTGAGCGGCGCGACGAGCGTGACCATGCCGAGGCCGAGGACCAGCAGGGCGGGCAGTACGTCGGTCAGGTACGAGGCGTCCGGGCCGACCCGCAGCATCAGCAGCAGCCCGGCGGCACAGAACAGCGGGCCGACGGTGAGCGGGATCCGGGGGCCGATACGGGCGCCGAGTTCGCCGGAGCGGGCGGAGAACAGCAGCATGAGGATCGTCGTCGGCAGCAGGGCCGTACCGGCGCCGAGGGCCGAGTAGCCGGCCACGACCTGGAGCTGGAGGACGGCAAGGAAGAAGAACCCGCTGAAGGCGGCGTAGACGCAGAGCGTGACCAGGTTGATGGCGGTGAACTGGCGGGACGCGAAGATCTTGGGGGGCATCATCGGGTCCGGTCGCCGCCGCTCCACCAGCACGAACGCGATGCCCGCGGCCACCCCCGCGACGGCCGTGACGACGACCGCGAGAGTGCCGGTGCGGGCCTCGATCAGGGCGTAGGTCACGAGGGCGAGGGACAGGGCGCCGAGGAAGGCGCCGAGGACGTCGAAGCGCCCGTGGGACCGGCCGTCGGCCGACTCGGGCACATGCCTCAGCGCGATCGGCACACACGCGAGGGCCAGCGGCACGTTCAGCAGGAAGACCCAGCGCCAGCCGGGCCCGTCCACCAGCCAGCCGCCCAGGAACGGACCGACGGCCGCGCCGATACCGCCGAACCCGGACCACAGGCCGACCGCCCGGCCCCGGTCGTCGGGATGGAAGGACGCCTGGATCAGCGCGAGCGAACCCGGGGTGAGCAGGGCGCCGCCGATGCCCTGGAGGGCACGCGCGGCGATCAGCACCTCCGCGCTCGGGGCGAGTCCGCACAGCAGCGAGGCGATCGCGAACCACACCACGCCGATGACGAAGACCTTCCGGCGGCCGTAGTGGTCGCCGAGGGAGCCGCCGAGCAGGATCAGCCCGGCGAGCGTGAGCATGTAGGCGTTGACGGTCCACTGGAGCGCCGCGAGATCGGTGTCCAGGTCCTCGCCGATACGCGGCAGGGCGACGTTGACGACGGTCGAGTCCAGCATCGCCATGCTGGATCCCATGACCGTGGTGAGCAGGATCCACTTGCCCTGCGGTGAGGCGACGCGGACGTCAGGCATGCCCCAGGTATACAACGAGCCCGGCGCGTGGGCGCCGGGCTCGCTGAAACCGTACTTACTTGATCTTGTTGCCCGCCGAACGCAGGTGGCCGCAGGCCTCGAGGACCCGCGCGGCCATGCCGGCCTCGGCCAGCTTGCCCCAGGTCCGCGGGTCGTAGGTCTTCTTCGAGCCGACCTCGCCGTCGACCTTCAGGACACCGTCGTAGTTCTTCAGCACGTGGTCGGCGACGGGGCGCGTGAAGGCGTACTGCGTGTCCGTGTCGATGTTCATCTTGACGACGCCGTTCTCCAGCGCGGTCCGGATCTCCTCCTCGGAGGAGCCGGAGCCGCCGTGGAAGACGAAGTCGAAGACCTTGGCGTCGGCGGCGCGACCGTACTTGGCGGCGACGCCCTCGTTCAGCTCCTTGAGGAGCTCGGGGCGGAGCACCACGTTGCCCGGCTTGTACACACCGTGGACGTTGCCGAAGGACGCGGCCAGCAGGTAGCGGCCCTTCTCGCCCAGGCCGAGCGCCTCGGCCGTACGGATCGCGTCGTCGACCGTGGTGTACAGCGAGTCGTTGATCTCGTGCGAGACACCGTCCTCCTCGCCGCCGGTCGGGGTGATCTCGACCTCGAGGATGATCTTCGCGGCGACGGCACGGGCCAGCAGCTCCTGGCCGATGGCCAGGTTGTCGGCGAGGGTCTCGGCGGAGCCGTCCCACATGTGCGACTGGAACAGCGGGTTCTCGCCGCGGGCGACGCGCTCCTCGGAGACCGCGATCAGCGGACGTACGTACCCGTCGAGCTTGTCCTTGGGACAGTGGTCGGTGTGCAGGGCGACCGTGACGTCGTACTTCGCGGCGACGATGTGCGCGAACTCGGCCAGGGCCACGGCACCGACGACCATGTCCTTGTTGTGCTGGCCGCCGAGGAACTCGGCGCCGCCGGTAGAGATCTGGATGATGCCGTCGCTCTCGGCCTCCGCGAAGCCGCGCAGCGCAGCGTGCAGGGTCTGGGACGAGGTCACGTTGATGGCCGGGTAGGCGAACTTGCCTGCCTTCGCCCGGTCGAGCATCTCGTTGTAGACCTCGGGGGTTGCGATGGGCATCTGTCCGCTCCTTGTATGTGCGGGTGGGCGTGCTGCGTGCTGACGGCCCTGACCTAGACCTTGGGGTGCTGTGACGTCATCGTCGGGCCCATCCTTCCAGACGAACCGCGATGCTCCGAGTGCCGTCCGCGCCCGGCCCTCAGTCCAGACCGAGCTCGTCCTTGGAGTACGCGAAGAGGTACGGCACACCCGCACCCTGCTGGATCTTCTCGGCGGCGCCGGTGGCCCGGTCGACGATGGTCGCGACGGCCACGACCTCGGCGCCGGCCGCGCGCACGGCCTCGACGGCCTCGAGCGGCGAGCCGCCGGTGGTGGAGGTGTCCTCGACGACGAGCACCCGCCGGCCCGCGATGTCCGGCCCCTCCACCCGCCGTTGCAGACCGTGCGCCTTGGCGGCCTTGCGGACGACGAAGGAGTCCAGCGTGCGGCCCCGGGCGGCGGCGGCGTGCAGCATCGCCGTACCCACCGGGTCGGCGCCCATGGTGAGGCCGCCGACGGCGTCGAAGTCCAGCTCGGCGGTGAGGTCGAGCAGCACCTGGCCGACCAGCGGGGCGGCGGTCCCGTCGAGGGTGACGCGGCGCAGGTCCACGTAGTAGTCGGCCTCAAGACCCGAGGAGAGGGTCACCCTGCCGTGCACCACGGCCTTGTCCTTGATCTGTTGCAGCAGCTCGCCGCGCACGTCCGTCGTCATGCCGCCCAGCTTAGAGCCGCCGCCACCGCCAGGTCGTGGTGGCCTCCAGCGGCTCCAGCGGGGTGACCAGGCGCGGGGCGGTGTTCAGACCATTGGGCGGACCGGTCTGCGGTTCGACGCATACGGCGGCCTCCTGCTCGTCGTAGACGACGACCCACTGCTCGGGGCTGGTCACCTTCAGCTCCAGCCGCTCCGGCCAGGTGACGGTGACGTCGACTCCGTCGGGCATGCCGAAGCAGTCGTCCCAGGGGCCGGGCTTGGGGTCGAGCCGGTTGCCGGTCGGCAGATGGTCGTCGCCGCGCTCCTCCTGCCAGGCGGCGGCGAAGTCGAGGACCGCGTCGGCGCCCTCGACGCTCCGGTTGAACCACGGGTGCCAGCCGATCTGCGCCGGGAACGAGTCCGCGTACGTCTCGACGGCCATCGTGAGCGTGAGCGAGTCCGGCGTGAGGGCGAACACCTGCGTGACCCGGCCGGGGTGGGGCCAGGGCTCGACGAGGTCGTACGTGATCACCGCCTCGTCCTCGGTGACGCGGGCGGTGCGCCAGGCGCCGTCGCGGGCGGTGCCGTGGATGGCGTGGGGCGGGGAGTTGAGCGGCATCTGGTGGACGGTGGCGCCGTCGCGGAAGCGGCCGTCCCTGATGCGGCCGCACCAGGGAACCATCGGGAAGCAGCCGTAGCGGGGGCCCTGGCGGAGGAGTTCCGTGCCGGCGAGCGTGACGCTCGCCAGCCGGCCGCCGTTGCCGGCATCGACGGTCGCCCGGGCATCACCCGCGGCCAGAATGATGTGGTCATTACTCACCCCACCGAGCCTACGGGGTGATCACAGGGCTGAGTGGGGGACGTTGCCCAACCCGGCGCCAACGGGGCACCACCGCGCCCGGCCCCTGCTTGTAAGGGGCGCGGGGAACTGCGCAACAAACCCCCACCAGCCCGCAGCCGAACAACGACCTTTCCAGGGGCGCGGGGAACTGCGCGACAAACCCCCACCGGCCCGCAGCCGAACAACGACCTTTCCAGGGGCGCGGGGAACTGCGCGACAAACCCCCACCGACCCGCGGACGGATGGCGACCTGACCGCCCCGGAGGGGTCAGCGGCGCTTTCGGAGGGCCCGCGTCACCACAATCGCCGAGGCCAGCGCCAGCGCAGCGGCAGGCGCGGCCCACCGCAACGTCGTACTGGGAGTGATCGTCTGCGGCGCAGGCACCGGCGCATACCGCCCCCGAGGCGGCGCATGATCCACCTCCTCCGCACTACGCCCGATCATCGTCCGCCGAGCATGCGCAGCCTCCGCGGCAGGCGGCTCCGTCGGATCCTTGGCCTCCACAACGGCCACCTCCTCCGGAACCGGGTCCGGAGCCGAAGCCGGACTCGGACCCGGATCAGCCACCGGCGACGGAGGCGCGACCTCGGCCTCCCCCAACCGCTCCCCCACCCGCACCAGCAACCGCCCGAACGCCCCCCGCACCGCGTCCCCCGAAAGCTCCGTGATCCGCCCGTCCACCGCCCCCGTACCGTCGAGGACCAGCGTCGTACCGCCGTCGGCGTCCCGCAGCGTGAGGGTGAGCGCCAGCTTGGCCGAACCGGCGCCGCGCGCCTCGGCGGCGTCGGCCTCGACGCCGTACGACCCGTCGTCCCGGCCGGTCAGCCGCACCGTGCCCCGGTACGTGATGCTCGTGCCGCCGACCCGGACTTTCAGACGTCCGGCGATCGGTTCGGCACCGGCCTCCTGCTGGAGACCGGGCACGGCACGCGCCACCCGCGCGGGGTCGGCGAGCGCCTCCCTGAGCCGCTCGGCGGGAACCGGAACGAACACCTCGAACTCCATGTCTGTCGAGCCTACCCAGCCACAGCGGGAACGCACCCGCACGTCAGGGGATTCGCACAGGATCAGCCCTTCCCCCCTCCAGGACCCTCCCCGGACCCTTCCCGGACCCTTCCCGGACCCTGCCCGGACCCTTCCCGGACCCTCCCCGGACCCTCCCCGGACCCTCCCCGGACCCGCTCCGAACCCTTCCCGGCCCCCTTCAGTAGCGGGGATGCACCAGCGTCGACACCGGCAGCCCCCCGATCCGGCTCCGCTCAGCGGCGACCGCACCCGCCGCGAGGCCCGTGTCGGTGAGCGTCCGCGGCGGCGGCCCGTCACCGAGCCGCAGCGGCGGCCGGGCGCCGGACGCGGCCAGCACGAAGCCCCAGTCCCGCGGGGCCCGGGCGGAGCCCGGCGTGCGGTCGGGCCCGGCGGCGAAACCGGCCGCACGCCCACCCACCCGATAGGGGGACGTACGCAGCCCCGCCGCCCGCATCGTCGTGTCCACCGTCCAGAACCCGCGCGCCCGGGACGCCACCGGCCCCGCGTGCACCACGAGCCGGCCGTCGTGGGCGAGGGCGGCGCGGGCGAGACCGTAGAACTCCTGCGAGTACAGCTTGGTGCTGGCCGTGATGCCCGGGTCCGGCAGATCGGAGATCACCACGTCGTACGAGCCCGTCGGCACCTCGCGCAGCCGGCCGAAGGCGTCGGCGATGGCGACATGGACCCGGGGGTCGCCGTGGACATGGCCGTTGAGGGCGGAGAGCGCGGGGTCGTTGCGGGCGAGCCGGACGACCTCGGGGTCGAGTTCAACGATGTCGACGCGCTCGACGCCCGGGTGGCGCAGCACTTCGCGGGCGGCGAGGCCGTCGCCGCCGCCGAGGATCAGCACGCGCGCGTGCGGGCCGGTCATCGCCGGGTGGACCAGCGCCTCGTGGTAGCGCCGTTCGTCGCTGCCGCTGACCCGCAGCCGGCCGTCGAGGAAGAGGGAGAGCGGTCTGCCGTCCGTGCCGCCGGTGAGGACGACCTCCTGGACACCGGTCTGCACCGCGACCCGTACGTCCCTGCCGTACACGGCCTGCCGCGCGGCGCGTTCGAAGTCGTCGACGAGGGCTGCGGCGGAGGCGAGCAGGCCGAGCGCGGTGAGGTTGGCGACGAGCAGCAGCCAGCGGGTGCGGCGGGTCAGTTCGCGGCCGAACAGGCCGAGGACGAGCGCCCCGCCGGCGACGACGTTGACCGTGCCGGTGAGCAGCGCGCCGGTGAGCTGGCCCAGGAACGGCAGCAGCAGGAAGGGGAAGGCGAGGCCGCCGACGAGCGCGCCGACGTAGTCCGCGGCGAACAGGTCGGCGACCGCGCCGCCCGGGTCCTGGCGGCGGATCCGCTGGATCAGCTCCATCAGCAGCGGCACTTCGGCGCCGATGAGCAGCCCGGTGGCCAGGGAGAACGCGACGAGCAGCAGGCGCGGACCGTGCGCCCACAGCCCGCCCCAGTCGCCGGTCCACGCGAACACCGCGTACAACGCCATCGCGCTGCATCCACCGACGAGCGCCAGCATCACCTCCACCATGGCGAATCCGGCGGCGCCGAGCCTGCGCAGCCGCTTCGCCGCGAGGGAGCCGATGCCCATCGCGAACACCATGACGGACAGCACGATGGAGGCCTGGGTGACCGAGTCGCCGATCAAGTAGGAGGCAAGGGCGACGAGTTCGAGTTCGTAGACCAGTCCGCAGGCGGCGCAGACGAAGACGCAGACCAGGACGAGGAACCTGCCGGTGCCGGGGCGGACGGGCAGCCGCACGGTGCTGCCGGGACCGTCGGAAGGGCCCCAGGGCGGCGGGGTTCCGGGCGGTGCCGGGGCGTGCGGGTCGATCACGACTGCGACGTTACGTCACCGGTGCGGTGCGTTTTGTCACCCACACGTGTGGAACTCGGCGTTCCCGGCGTGCCGGTGGTTTCAGTTGCCGTTGCCGGGAGTTGCACCCCCGGGCGCCCGCTTCGGCCTGAACGGCCTCGTCCTCAAACGCCGGACAGGCTGGATCTGCGGCCCCGTGTCGTCGATGTGCCGACCCTCGTCCTCGTCGCCACCAACTGGCCGTCCTGCGGATAGGCGTGCCACGTGCGCCAGTGCACCTGGCCCTCGTGGCGCTGGGCGAGGAGGGCCGTGAAGGCGTGCGGGCTGCCGGGGAAGACGCCGGCCAGGCCGTTGGGGTGGTCGGAGACGAGGGCCAGCAGTTCCTGGGCGCGGCCGGCGAAGGAGCCCGGGGAGAGGGCCTCCACGCGGGCCGCGAACTCGTACTCCCAGTCGCCGACCCGCTTGGCCACGCCGAGGGGCAGCGGGGTGCTGCTGCCCGGGATGCACGCGACCGTCTCCGAACAGCTGACCCGCTGCTGTTCCAGCAGGACCTGGTGGGACGCGCCGAGTAGTCGCAACTGGAGCTTCGCCCCGTCCAGTTCGAGATCGAGCGTGGCAAGGGCGGGCAGCGGCTCGCGCCCCAATGTCCAGGCGAGGTCGGCCGCGCGCGTGTCGGTGTAGGAGGTGTTCAGGGTCGTGAGCATGGATCGGCTCCGCTAGCACGCAAAGAAAGGCAGTGAAGAAAAGCAGTGGAAAGGCGGTGAAGAAAGGCGGTGTGGGTCCGGCGCACCCCGGTCGACACCGGGAGATCGGCCCGGTCAGCCCAGTCGGGAGAGGTGTCCGCAGGACGTCCGAGGGGCTGCGTTGGTGATTTAGAGGGAATCATGAACTGCGGTGGCCCCACAGCGTTTTTACCCAACTTCGTGGGGTTTCCATCCCTCAGAGGGCTCTACAGCTCAACTGTTCAACTACGGCGCACGCCGTGTCGCGGAGGCGTACGCCGGGTTGCTGTCCGCGTGTTCGGATGCCCCCCGCCCCGGACATGCCCGAGCGCCCGCCGGAAGTGGTTCCCGGCGGGCGCTCGGCGAAGGATGCGGTTCCCCCTTCAGAAGCTCAGCTGCCCCGTGTCAGCTGCCTCCACCGCATCCACCGCCGCCTCCGCCCCCGCACGAGGACGACGACGAACCGCCACCGCAGGAGTGACCGCCGCCGGAGTCGCCGGACGAGTCACCGCCGCCGCCCCACCAGCTGTTGCTGCTGTCGCTGCTTCCGCTGCCGTTGTTGTGGTCGCTGCTGTGGGACCGGTGGGGCCGCGTCCGGCGGCTTGCCCCCACGAGGGCCATCAGGAGCACCCCGCCAAAAATGATCAGTACGGTGATGCCGAGAGCCATGGCCATGACGTCACCCTCCTTAGGTTCCGCGCAGCTCCCCCGAAGCGGCCCCCCGTGGGCACCTCGCTCGCTGCGTGACCAGGGGATGCCCTGCCGTTCCACGGCCCAAAGCAGAGTTGAGGAACTCCAGAGCTTGGGCGCAGGATGACCGGCATGACGTCACCCGCGCGCACCGTCCTCAACAGCCGTCTCACCGAGTTCGGGACCACGATCTTCGCCGAGATGTCCGCGCTCGCCGTGCGGACCGGCGCGATCAACCTGGGCCAGGGTTTCCCGGACACTGACGGGCCCGAGGAGATCCGGGAGGCGGCCGTACGGGCGCTGCG
This sequence comes from Streptomyces sp. NPDC088387, assembly GCF_044753385.1. Classification (NCBI taxonomy): domain Bacteria; kingdom Bacillati; phylum Actinomycetota; class Actinomycetes; order Kitasatosporales; family Streptomycetaceae; genus Streptomyces; species Streptomyces sp. NPDC088387. The sequence continues at coordinate 500,354 of NZ_JBIVNC010000003.1, read as the reverse complement.
GGACGGCCGCGGAAACCAGTACCCGCCCGGTCCGGGCGTCCCCGAGCTGCGCACGGCGATCGCCGAGCACCAGCAGCGCCGCTACGGGCTGTCGTACGACCCCGACACCGAGGTCCTGGTGACGGCGGGCGCCACGGAGGCGATCGCGGCGTCGATGCTGGCGCTGCTGGAGCCCGGCGACGAGGTGATCGCCCTTGAGCCGTACTACGACTCCTACGCGGCCTGTATCGCGATGGCGGGCGCGCGCCGGGTGCCGGTGACGCTGCGGCCGCACGAGACGCCGGAGGGGAACCGCTTCCGGCTGGACCTCGACGAGCTGCGGGACGCGGTCACCGACCGCACCCGGCTGCTGCTCGTCAACACCCCGCACAACCCGACCGGCACGGTCCTCACCCGCGAGGAGCTGGCGGCCGTCGCCGAGCTGGCGGTGGAGCGGGACCTGCTGGTGGTGACGGACGAGGTCTACGAGCATCTGGTGTTCGACGGCGCCGAACATCTGCCGCTCGCCACGTTCCCCGGGATGCGGGGGCGGACGGTGACCATCGGCTCGGCGGGCAAGACGTTCTCGTTCACCGGCTGGAAGGTCGGCTGGGTGACGGCGGCGCCGGAGCTGGTCACGGCGGTGCGTACGGCGAAGCAGTTCCTGACGTACGTGTCGGCGGGCCCGTTCCAGTACGCGGTCGCGGAGGCGCTGGCCCTCCCGGACTCCTACTTCACCGGGTTCCGCGCGGACATGCTGGCCAAGCGGGATCTGCTGGCCGCGGGGCTGGGCGACGCGGGCTTCACGGTGTTCCGGCCGGCCGGCACGTACTTCATCACCACGGACATCCGCCCCCTCGGCGAGAGCGACGGCTTCGCCTTCTGCCGCGCCCTGCCGGAGCGCGCGGGCGTGGTGGCCATCCCGAACGCCGTCTTCTACGACCACCGCGACGCCGGCGCCCCCTTCGTCCGCTTCGCGTTCTGCAAACGCACGGGCGTGCTGGAGGAGGCGGTACAGCGACTCAAGGGGCTCGCGGGTTAGCCGTACGCGCGCGTGACGTGCGAGAGCCCGGCCGGGGGACCGTACTGGTCCGCCCCGGCCGGGCTCTCGTACGTCGGGGCTGAGTGGCGCCTCGGCTACTCGGCGTCGTCGTCGGGCTTGTCCGCCTCGTTGACTTCCTGCTCCAGACCGAGCTGCTCGACGAGCCAGCGGTCGAACTCGATCGCCGCGCGCACCCAGCTGACCGTCGACGAGACGAAGAACTCCAGGTTGACCCCGGGGCCGATCAGCATCTGCGCCTCGCCGATGAGGCGGACGGTGCCGTCGTCGTGGGTGTGGCTGTACACCTTGGGCCACAGCGTGCGCCGGTTCCAGTCGTCGATCGACTCCAGCAGCTGGGGCTTCTCGTCGATCTGGTGCGGGCGGTCGTAGAACGTCCGCACCGAGAAGACCTGCTGGTCACCCTCGCCACGGAACATGAAGTACGTACGGAACTGCTCCCACGGCGCCGCGAGGTCTCCCTCCTCGTCGACGACGTACTTCAGCTCCATCTGGTCGAGGAGCTGCTTCACGAGGTCCTGATCCGGGACTACGGGGCCGGTCGGGCCCTGGGGCTGCCCCTGCGGCTGGCCCCCGAAGTTCGGAATCGAGGACGGGTCGATGGTCACCGTGAATTTCCCTTCGTACGGATTCCGCCATCCTCTCCCATGCGGGGAGGGGCGTGGCAACCCCGGCGGGGTCCGGGCTCGCGCCCGGTGGAGTGGGACGCGACACGGGCGGTGGCCCGCCCGTGTCTCTTCTCACTCACTCAGAGCGTCTTCCCCGTGGCCGGGCCCACGATCAGGCCGTCTCCGAAGGCGTCCACCCGGACCGTGTCGCCGTCCTTGACCTCGCCCGCGAGGATCTCCTTGGCGAGGCGGTCGCCGATGGCGGTCTGGACGAGGCGGCGCAGGGGGCGGGCGCCGTACGCCGGGTCGTTGCCCTCGTCGGCGAGCCAGGTGAGGGCCGCGGGGGTGACGTCCAGGGTGAGCCGGCGCTCGGCGAGGCGCTTGGCGAGCCGGCCGATCTGGAGGTGGGCGATCCGGGTCAGCTCGTCCTTGTTGAGCGCCGAGAAGACGACCAGGTCGTCGAGACGGTTGAGGAACTCCGGCTTGAACGACGTCCTGACCACCTCCAGGACCTGCTGCTTCTTCTCCTCCTCGCTGGTCAGCGGCTCGACCAGATACTGGCTGCCCAGGTTGGACGTGAGGATCAGGATCGTGTTGCGGAAGTCGACCGTGCGGCCCTGTCCGTCGGTGAGCCGGCCGTCGTCCAGCACCTGGAGCAGGATGTCGAAGACCTCCGGGTGCGCCTTCTCCACCTCGTCGAGGAGCACCACGCTGTACGGACGTCTGCGCACGGCCTCGGTGAGCTGGCCGCCCTCCTCGTAGCCCACGTAGCCGGGCGGGGCGCCGACCAGCCGGGCGACGCTGTGCTTCTCGCCGTACTCCGACATGTCGATGCGGATCATGGCCCGCTCGTCGTCGAAGAGGAAGTCCGCGAGCGCCTTGGCGAGTTCGGTCTTGCCGACGCCGGTGGGGCCCAGGAAGAGGAACGAGCCGGTGGGCCGGTCCGGGTCCGCGATACCCGCGCGGGAGCGCCGTACGGCGTCGGAGACCGCGCGTACGGCCTCGCTCTGCCCGATCAGCCGCTTGCCCAGCTCCTCCTCCATCCGCAGCAGCTTCTGCGTCTCGCCCTCCAGCAGCCGGCCGGCCGGGATGCCGGTCCAGGAGGCGACGACGTCGGCGATGTCGTCGGCGCCGACCTCCTCCTTGACCATGGTGTCCCTGGCGACCTCCTCCTCGGCCTCGGACGCCTCCTCCAGATCGCGCTCGACGGCCGGGATCTCGCCGTACAGCAGCTTGCTGGCGGAGTCGAAGTCGCCGTCGCGCTGGGCGCGTTCGGCCTGGCCGCGCAGTTCGTCGAGCTTCTCCTTCAGCTCGCCGACCCGGTTCAGGGACTGCTTCTCCTTCTCCCAGCGGGCGTTGAGGCCGCGCAGCTCCTCCTCCTTGTCGGCGAGGTCGCGGCGCAGCTTCTCCAGCCGCTCCTTGGAGGCCTGGTCGGTCTCCTTGCTGAGCGCCAGCTCCTCCATCTTCAACCGGTCGACGGAACGCTGGAGTTCGTCGATCTCGACGGGCGACGAGTCGATCTCCATCCGGAGCCGGGAGGCGGCCTCGTCGACCAGGTCGATGGCCTTGTCGGGAAGGAAGCGGGACGTGATGTAACGGTCCGAGAGGGTCGCGGCGGCGACGAGCGCGCTGTCGGCGATCTGGACCTTGTGGTGGGCCTCGTAGCGCCCCTTCAGGCCGCGCAGGATCGCGATGGAGTCCTCGACGGACGGCTCGGCGACCAGCACCTGCTGGAAGCGGCGCTCAAGGGCCGGGTCCTTCTCGATCCGCTCCCGGTACTCGTCGAGGGTCGTCGCGCCGACCATCCGCAGCTCACCGCGGGCGAGCATCGGCTTGAGCATGTTGCCGGCGTCCATGGCGGAGTCGCCGCCCGCGCCCGCGCCGACGACGGTGTGCAGTTCGTCGATGAACGTGATGATCCGGCCGTCGGACGCCTTGATCTCCGCGAGTACGGTCTTCAGCCGCTCCTCGAACTCACCGCGGTACTTGGCGCCGGCCACCATCGCGCCGAGGTCGAGCGCGACGAGCCGCTTGTCCTTGAGCGACTCGGGCACGTCCCCCTTGACGATCCGCTGGGCGAGCCCCTCGACGACGGCGGTCTTGCCGACGCCGGGCTCGCCGATCAGCACGGGGTTGTTCTTGGTCCGCCGGCTCAGCACCTGCACGACCCGGCGGATCTCCTGGTCCCGCCCGATGACCGGGTCGAGCTTGCCCTCGCGGGCGGCGGCCGTGAAGTCGGTGCCGAACTTCTCCAGGGCCTTGTACTGCCCCTCGGGGTCGGCGCTGGTGACCCGGCGTCCGCCGCGCGCCTTCTGGAAGGCGTCCAGCAGCTTCTTCGGGGTGGCGCCCTGCTGGGTGAGCACCTCGCCGGCCTGGCCGCCCTTGGCGGCGATGCCGATCAGCAGGTGCTCGGTGGAGAGGTACTCGTCCCCGAGTTCCTGGGCGCGGGACTGGGCGTCGGCGAGCGCCGCGAGCAGCTCGCGGTTCGGCTGCGGCGGTGCGACGGTGGACCCGGTCACGCTGGGCAGCGTGCCGACCGCCTTCTCGGCACCGGCCCGCACGGCCGCCTGATCGGCATCGACGCCGGCCAGCAGGTCGGTGATGTTCTCGTTGTCCTGCCCCTGGAGCAGAGCCAGCAGCAGATGCGCGGGGGTGAGGTCCGCGTGGCCCTCGGTCACGGCACGGTTACCGGCCGCCTTGATCGCGTCCCGGCTCCGGTTGGTCAGCTCGGCGTCCACGTTCGCAGTCTCCTCCTCGACGTCGTCGTACCACTCAGCGCCCACACTGCGCTGACTCGGCCAACGTACATAAAGTTGAGTCTATTCCACTCAAGGGGAGGCCGGGAGGGTTCCGGGCAGGGCGGCGCCGGTCGCCACGGAACCTGGTACGGGAGGGGAAGCGGCGCGTCTCGGGACGGCAGTCCAATGACGGGCCGATGAGGGACGCGGGGCGGCCTTTTCGGCCACTGTGAGATCGGGAGATACCCGGATTTTCTGCCCAAAAACTGCAGCGGCGTCACCGTGTTCAGGTCACGGTGACGCCGCTGCGGGGGGAAGCACCTGAGCGATCTGTTACGACGGGGGAATCGCGTCAGGCACTGCGGGGGGTGGCTGAGATCTGGCGCGGGGCGGTGGGGGCCGCCGGCTGCGCCAGTTGATGGTCTCGCTGGTCCAGATTGACAAAGATCATTCCGTACCTGATGGCACACCGCACGGGCTGCGGTGCACCGCGGGGCCGGCGCAGGCACCTGAATGCCCGCACGTCCCCGTCCTCGTCCCGGGTCACGACCACCGGCTCCCCGAAGACGGTCACCATCAACGAGTCACCACTGTGGGGGAGAGCGGTGACCAGATCGATGAAGTGCCATCCTGATCGGTAGGCCGTGGCCATTTCGCGTCGGAAGGAGCGATCGTCCGGTGGAGTGGTCATGCCGATCAGTCCCACTTACTGTCTGCGGCAGAGTTGGCTGCTTGGTCGCCGACTGTGGCTACGCTCACAGCCTCGGCCCCCACCGCACTGCGCGTGTCGCTCTTCTCACCGGAGAGGCCAGCCAGAGCGCCAAAGGCCACGACGGCGGAGAAGGCGGCAACAAGCACCGAGCGAAGCATTCTCTTACGCATAGTCGGCTTCGTCCTCACTTGAAGGTCCCCTCTTCCCCCGTCGGATAAGACGATGGCTCATTCAGGCACGTCATGGCCACACAATCGGTGCATCATGTTCCTGCACGTTCAGGACCCTGGGGGGTGGAGATTTGGGATCAAATGGGACTAAGGCGACGCATCCCCATGCGGTGACCGAACTTTGTGAGGACGGAAGTCGCCTATATGCGAACGCCCTGCGGACAGGTCGCATTCTGCGGGCGGATATTGAGTCTGCTCCCTGCCTGATGGAGTTTGCCCTACTTCATCCCGATCCCGACGATCCCTCCTGGCTGCGTCCCGTGCCCCCGGCGATCGCCCTGGCCCAGCGGCTCAACCCCATCGAACGCGAGATCACCCAGCAGCGACGGCAGTCGATCGTGCTGTCCGAACTCTTCGAGCCATTCATGGGCCTGGCCATCCAGGACACGGCCCCGGCCCACTCCATCTCCGTGCTGGAGGGTCTGGACCGCATCAATGCGGCTCTCGACCTCGCCACGGCCCAGTGCCAGACGGAGATGCTGACCGTCCAGCCGAGCGGCAGCGCCCGTAGCGCCGAGAACCGGCTCCTGGAGGCACTGGAACGCGACAAGCCACTGATCGAGCGCGGGGTGAAAATCCGCACCCTCTACCAGCACACGGCACGGTACAACCCCGAACGACTCGCCTACGTGGACCAGTTCGCCAACGGGAAGGTCGAGTACCGCACCATCGACGAACTCGTCGAGCGCCTCATCATCTGCGACGAGAGCGTGGCCTTCATCCCCATCCGCGAGGACCGGCAGGTCGCCCTGGAGCTGCGCCACCCCGGCCTGGTCCACTACCTCGTCAAGGTCTTCGAGTTCATGTGGAACCGCGCCGTCCCGCTGCGCGCCGGGACCCCCTACGAGACCGCCCCCGACGGCATCACCGACATCCAGCACTCCATCGCCAAACTCCTCATCGAGGGTCACGTCGACGAGGCGATCGCGCGCCGGCTCGGGATGAACGTACGCACCTGCCGTGCCCACATCGCGAAGCTGGCCACCGCCCTGGGCAGCGGCAGCCGCGCCCAGCTCGGTTACCTGATCGCCCAGTCCGGGCTTCTGGAGAAGGACCAGGACCGCTGAATGAACGTCCGGACCGACCAGGACCCGACCGCCGGCGGCGGCGAGGCACCGTGCGCCGCCGGCCTGTGCGAGGCCGGGGAGAAGTTGTACGAGCGGGCGCTGCGCGACGGAGGCCTGGCCGCGGAGGAGGCCGGGGACACCCCCTGCGTCGCCGCACACGGCCTGCTGCGGCCCGTTGAGGGCGACCCGGGCCGCCTGGCACCCGTGGCGCCCACCGTGGCTCTGCCGCGCCTGCTGCGGGCCTCGGCGGAGCGGACCGCCGCCGAGTTCGGGATGCAGGAGCGGCTCGCCGAGGCGTTCGAACCGCTCGTGGGGATCGACGGCGCCGGACGCGCGTACACGGAGCCGTCCGCGATCACCGTCCTGCGCGGCACCGAGCCGATCAACCGGGCCATCACCGACGTCATGTCGGACGCCCGCCGCGAAGTGCTCTGTGTGCAGCCCAACACCCACTACTCGGGCCCGCGCGGTGAGCGCGCCCAGGTCGTCGCGATGGAACGCGACCAGGCGCTGCTCGACCGCGGCGGCCGCATCCGCACGCTCTACCAGGCGACGATGCGGCAGATCCCGCTGATCCTCGCCCGCTACGACGAGCTGCGGGGCGACGCCGAGGCCCGCACCCTCGACGAACTGCCGGACCGGCTGATCGTCGTGGACCGCACCGTCGCGTTCGTGCCCGGCGGCGGCGAGGACGGCAGCGTCGCCATGGAGGTACGGGTGCCGGCCGTCGTGACCCATCTCGCGACGGCCTTCGACCGCCTGTGGCGCCTCGCCACCCCCATGCACCCCCGGGCCGTCCAGCAGCCCTCCCTGAACGGCGTCACGCCCCGCCAGCACGCCATCGCGGGCCTTCTCGTCGAGGGCCACACCGACGCCGTCATAGCCGACCGGCTCGGCATGAACATCCGTACCGCCCGCGTCCACATCGCCAAGCTCGCCGCCACCCTCGGCAGCGAGAGCCGCGCCCAACTCGGCTATCTCATCGCGCGATCGGGCGTCCTGGAGCGGGAGGGAGCGCATGAGTGACCCCGGCGAGCACCCCGAGCACCCCGAGCACGGCGTCGAGGACCTGTGCGCCGCCGGTACGGCGCTGTACCGCCGCGCACTGACCGAGGGCCACGTCTCCGTCACCGAGGCCGAGGCGGCAGCCGCCCCCTGTCTCGTCGACTTCGGCCTGCTGTACCCGGCCGTCGACGACCTGAGCCGCCTGGAGCCGGTGGCGCCGACGCTGGCCCTCCAGCAGCTGCTACGCGCGTCCGCCCAGCGGATCGCGGACGAACGGCGGCGCGAGGAGCGGCTGGCACGCGCCTTCGAACCGCTGCTGCGCGCCCGCGGCCCGTACACCGCGGCGCCGGACGACCCCTCGCTCAGGATCCTCAGCAGCATGCCGCGCATCAACGAGGTCCTCAACGAGGTGATGGCCGACGCCTCCCGCGAGCTGCTCTGCGTACAGCCGCACACCAGCTACATCGGCAAACCCGTCGAGCCGATACTGGAGGCGCTGGTCCGCGACCAGGCCCTGCTGGACCGCGGCGCCCGTATCCGCACGCTGTACCAGCACACCCTGCGGCACCACCCCGCGGTCGTCGCCCGCTACGAGCAGCTCGACGGCGACGTGGAGGCCCGCACCCTCGACGAGGTGACCGAGCGGCTCATCGTGATCGACCGCCGGGTCGCCTACGTGCCGGCCAACGAGGAGCGCACCCTCGCCCTCGAGATCCGGGTGCCCGCGATCGTCGAGTACTTCGCGACGGCCTTCGACCGCCTGTGGCGCCTCGCCACCCCCATGCACCCCCGGGCCGTCCAGCAGCCCTCCCTGAACGGCGTCACCGCCCGCCAGCACGCCATAGCCGCGCTGCTCGTCGAAGGCCACACCGACGCCGTCATAGCCGACCGGCTCGGCATGAACATCCGTACCGCCCGCGTCCACATCGCCAAGCTCGCCGCCACCCTCGGCAGCGAGAGCCGGGCGCAGCTCGGCTATCTCATCGGCCGGTCGGGGATTCTTGACCGGGAAGGGTGAGGGAGGCGGGGGCGGCGGTCGGGCCGTCCAGGCCCACCTGGGCTATGCGGACGCCCAGTTGGGTGCGGCTCGCGGCGCCCAGGGTCTCGGAGAGCCGGGCGATGTGGGCACGGCAGGTGCGCACGCTGATGCCGAGCCGTTCGGCGATGACCGCGTCCTGGTGGCCCTCCGCGAGCAGCGCGGCGATGGACTGCTCGCGGTGCGAGATGCCCTCGATGCCGGTGTCCGGGAGCGGCGCGGTGAGCGGGATCGCCAGGCGCCACAGGCGCTCGAAGACCGTGACGAGGTACTCGACCAGGCCGGGGTGGCGCAGTTCCAGGGCCACCGTGCGGTCGGCGTTCGCCGGGATGAACGCCACCGTGCGGTCGAAGAGGATCAGCCGGTCGATGACCTCGTCCAGCGTGCGCGCCTCGACGGCGTCGCCCATCAGCTCCAGGTAGTTCAGCAGGCCCTGGCCGTGCCGGGCCACGTGGTTGTACAGGTCCCGCATCCGCACCCCGCGCCCGCGCAGCGCCAGCGCCCGGTGCAGCCCCTCGGAGAGCTCGTGCTCGCGCCGGATGCCGCCCGGCTGGACCGTCAGCACCTCCGTGCGGCACGCCTCGGTCGCCTCGTCGAGGGCGGCCTGGATACGGGAGGGGCCGTCCAGGACCCGGATCGCGGTGCCCTCACCGGGCGGTGAGGCCGGCGCCGGACCGCCAAGCCCGGAGTACCACTCGACGGCCGCCACGGCCGCGCCCACCCGGCGCTGGCTGGTGCTGACCTCGTCGTAGACCCCGCGCAGCAGCCGGGTCATGACCTCCTGGGGTGCCGTGGGCACCAGCCAGTCCATGTCGTCCGGGTCGGGGTGGAGCAGGGCGAGTTCGAGCAGGCAGGGAACCGGCTCGGCGTCCTGACGCGGCACCCGGCCGCGCCGTACGGCCCGGGAGTACACCCGATCCCCGGCTTCGCACAGTCGGTCGGCACCGTGGGGATGCTCCCTTCCGTGCCCGGCCATGGCCCATTCCACCCCCGGTTCCAGCCTCTCCGTGTCCGTCGACGGGCCTCGGCCCGGTCCGCCGACGGGCCCCGGGCGGGCACGGGATGCCGGCACCGACGAGACCCCCCGGCTCCGCAACTATGCGCGGCCGGGACCTGCTCCGCAACACGGCTCCTCGGTGAAGGGCCGCTGGAATCCGCCGTTCTGCGGGGGTTTTTCCCCTCCTCCGTACGTTCCTGTGCAGCAGGATGACGGTGGTACGGGGCACGGAAGGAGTGCCGGGGCCGGCGCGCGCCGGCCCCACACGCAAGGACTACGGGGGCACGGCGGCGGCTAGTTGAGGCCCAGCGCCGCGCAGTCGTCCTTGTACTTGGCCGTGCAGATGTCCGACGCCTTGAAGATGTCGTCGGCGATCACGGTGTCCTCGATGTTCTCCTGCGTCAGCGCGATCACCGGGACGAGCTGGGACGGAATGTCCTTGGCCGTGGGGCTGTCGACCCGGTCGCGGGTCAGCGCGTCGAACTGGATGTCCCTGCCCTGGACGCGGGCCACCGCCATCTCGGCGGCCGCCTCGGCCTCCTGCGGGTAGGACTTGTACACGCTCATGTACTGCTCGCCGGAGATGATCCGCTGTACGGCGGGCAGTTCGGCGTCCTGGCCGGTGATCGGCGGCAGGTCGGTGACGCCCGCGTCCTCCAGGGCCTTGATGATGCCGCCGGCCATACCGTCGTTGGCGGAGTAGACGGCGGCGATGTTGTCCGCGCCGATCTCCTTGATCGCCTCGGCCATGTTGGCCTCGGCGTTCTCCGGCTTCCAGTCCTTGGTGTCGTAGGACCGGGCGACGGTGACCTGGCCCTCCAGCTCCTCCAGCGCGCCCTGCTTGAACTGCTTGGCGTTGGGGTCGGTCGGCGAGCCGTTCATCATGACGATCTTGTCGGAGCTGTCGGCGCCGCTGCCGATCGCCTCCAGCAGCGAACGGCCCTGGACCTCGCCGACGAGTTCGTTGTCGAAGGAGATGTACGCGTCGATCGGGCCCTCGGCGAGCCGGTCGTAGGCGATGACCGGGATTCCGGCGTCCTTGGCCTTCTGCACACCGCCCGCGATGGCGTGCGCGTCCACGGCGTCCAGCACGATGACGTCGACCTTGTCGTCGATCATCTGCTGGAGCTGGGTCTCCTGCGTCGGGGCGCTGGCGTCCGCGTTGGCGTACTGGACCGTGCCCTGGTTCCGGGTGAGCGCGGCCACCTTCTTCTCGAAGATGGGGTGGTCGAACTTGTCGTAGCGGGTGTTGGCCTTCTCCGGCAGGAGCAGCCCGACCGTGATGTCGTTCCCCTTCGTCGGGGTGGCGTCATCGCTGTCCCCGGTCGCCCCCAGGACGCCGCAGCCGGCGAGCGAGAGGATCAGCGAGGACGTGGCCACGGATATGGCGATACGACGCATTTCGGGGTCTCACTTCATTGCGGACGGGACGCGGGTGACACAACACAACCCAGGTGACTGAAAAGCCAACGCGGCGGGCGCGGTCGGCGTCAAGCGATACTACTTAACGAGAGTGCAACATCACGTTCCGTTTAGCTCGTGAAGACGCAGCGGAAGCCTATACGGACGGCCTTCATCGTCCCTCCACTCTCCGGGAGTTCATGGGGACCGGCGAGGCGCCGGGCGGCTCCGGTGACACGAGCAAGGGCCGGGGAGGACATCGCCTCCCCGGCCCTGCCGGTGTCGGTGCGCGAAGAACCGGTGTCGGTTCGCAAAGAAGTCGAACCGGGTTCAGTCCGACTGCGGCCGCTTCGGACGCCACACGACCAGCGCGCTGGTCTGCTGGACCTCCTGGTACGGCACGAGGTCCCGGCGGTACGACGCGTGCACCGCGGCCTCGCGCTGCCGCATCGTCGCCGCGGCCCCGTCGAGCGCGGCCTGCAACTCGGCGGCTCTCGCCTGCAACGCCGCGACCTGGTTCTCCAGCTCGATGATGCGCTTGATGCCGGCGAGGTTGATGCCCTCGTCCTGCGACAACTGCTGGACCTGGCGGAGCAGTTCGATGTCGCGGGCCGAGTAGCGGCGGCCCCGGCCGGCGGTGCGGTCCGGGGAGACCAGGCCCAGCCGGTCGTACTGGCGCAACGTCTGCGGGTGCAGGCCGGAGAGCTGGGCCGCCACCGAGATGACGTAGACCGGGGTCTCCTCGGTCAGTTCGTACGGGTTGCGTCGACGACCGTCCATTCCGATCAAGCTCCCTTCGCGGCCTGGAACAGCTCCGCCCGCGGATCCTCACCCGCGGAAGCCTCGCGATACGCCTCCAGCGCGTCACGAGCCTTCCCCGAAAGGTCCTTCGGGACACTCACTTCCACGGTGACCAGCAGATCGCCGCGGCTGCCGTCCTTGCGGACCGCGCCCTTGCCGCGCGCCCGCATGGTCCGGCCGTTGGGTGTGCCCGGCGGCAGTTTGAGGGTGACCGGCGGTCCGCCCAGGGTCGGGACCCTGACCTCGCCGCCGAGCGCCGCCTCCGTGAACGTCACGGGGACGGTCACCGTGAGGTTGTCGTCCCTGCGGCCGAACACGGGGTGCGTGTCGACGTGCACCACCACGTACAGATCGCCCGCCGGGCCGCCGCGCTCGCCGGGGGCGCCCTTGCCGCGCAGCCGGATCCGCTGCCCGTCGTTGACCCCCGCCGGGATGCGCACCTGCATCGTCCGCGAGGACTTGGCCCGTCCGCTGCCCTTGCAGACCTCGCACGGGTTCTCCGCGATCAGGCCGCGGCCCTTGCAGTCCGGGCACGGGTCGGTCAGCGAGAAACCGCCGCCCGAGCCGCGTGCCACCTGCCCGGTGCCCACGCACGTGGGGCACACGCGCGGTGTGCCGTTGGCGTCGCCGGTGCCCGAGCAGGCCTTGCAGGGCGACTGCGAGGACATCCGCAGCGGGACCGTCGCGCCCTCGATCGCCTCCGTGAAGCTGAGGGTGACCTCGGACTCGATGTCCTGGCCGCGCCGGGGCTGCGTACGCGTACCCGGTCCGGCGCCGCCGCGGTTGAACAGCCCGCCGAAGACGTCACCGAGGCCGCCGCCGAAGCCACCGGCCCCGCCGGCGGTACCCGCTCCGCCGCCGCCCTGGGCGCCGCCTCCGAAGAGGTCACCCAGGTCGAAGTTGAAGTTGCCGCCGCCGCCCGGCCCCGGGCGGAACCCGCCGTTGCCGAACAGCGCCCGCGCCTCGTCGTACTCCTTGCGCTTCTTGGGGTCGCCGAGGACGTCGTTCGCCTCGGAGATCTCCTTGAACCGCTCCTCCGCCTTGGCGTTGCCCTTGTTGGCGTCGGGGTGGAACTCGCGGGCGAGCTTGCGGTAGGCCTTCTTGATCTCGGCCTCGGTGGCGTCCTTGGGGACGCCGAGGACCTTGTAGTAGTCCTTCTCGATGAAGTCCTTGGTGCTCATCCCCGACGTCCCTCCTCTCTCGTCCGTGCAACGTCAGCCCTCGTCCGGGCCACCGCTCTCCTTGTTCTCTGCGGTCCCCGCGGGCCCGGCGGTCCCCGCGGACCCGGCCGCGTCGGCGTCGGCGGACTCGTCCGCCTTGGCCGGCTGCGCTCCCGGCTGCGGCTCGGCGACCGCCACCCGCGCGGGGCGGATGGTGCGTTCGCCGAAGCGATACCCCGGCTGGAGGATCGCGACGCAGGTCGTCTCGGTGACATCCGGCGCGTAGGAGTGCATCAGGGCCTCGTGGATCGTCGGGTCGAACGGCTCGCCGTCCTTGCCGAACTGCTGGAGGCCCATCTTGGCCGCCACGGTCTCCAGCGACTCGGCGACGGACTTGAAGCCGCCCACGAGTTCGCCGTGGTCCCGGGCCCGCCCGATGTCGTCGAGCACGGGCAGGAGCTCGGTCAGCAGATTCGCGATGGCGATCTCCTTGACCGTGATCCGGTCGCGCTCCACCCGGCGGCGGTAGTTCTGGTACTCGGCCTGGAGGCGCTGGAGGTCCGCCGTGCGCTCACCGAGCGCCGTACGCACCTGGTCCAGCTGGGCCACCAGACCCGCTGTCTCGTTCCCGTCCCCGGCCGGGGCCGCCCGCTCTTCGGGGGCGGCCTGGGGCTCGGCGTCGTCAGGGGTCGCGCCGGAGGGGACGTCGGGCTTCTCGTCGAAGCCCGGGGTCTCCTCGGTCACGCCGCACCGTCCTTGCGCTCGTCGTCCACGATCTCGGCGTCCACGACGTCGTCGTCCGCCTTGGCACCACCGGGCGCGGCGCTGTCCTCGGGACCGCCCGCGGCCTGGGTGGCCTGGGCGTCGGCGTACATGGCCTGGCCGAGCTTCTGCGAGACGGCGGCGACCTTCTCCGTCGCGGTGCGGATCGCGGCGCTGTCCTCGCCCTTGAGGGTCTCCTTGAGCTCGCCGACCGCGGCCTCGACCTCGGTCTTGATCTCGCCGGGGACCTTGTCCTCGTTGTCCTTGAGGAACTTCTCCGTCTGGTAGACGAGCTGCTCGCCCTGGTTGCGGGACTCGGCGGCCTCGCGGCGGGCGTGGTCCTCCTCCGCGTACTTCTCGGCCTCTTCGCGCATCCGGTTGACCTCGTCCTTCGGCAGCGAGGAGCCGCCGGTGACGGTCATCTTCTGCTCCTTGCCCGTGCCGAGGTCCTTCGCGGTCACGTGCATGATGCCGTTGGCGTCGATGTCGAAGGCGACCTCGATCTGCGGGACACCGCGCGGGGCGGGCGGCAGACCGGTCAGCTCGAACATCCCGAGCTTCTTGTTGTACGCGGCGATCTCACGCTCGCCCTGGTAGACCTGGATCTGCACCGACGGCTGGTTGTCCTCGGCCGTGGTGAAGATCTCGGAGCGCTTGGTCGGGATCGTGGTGTTGCGCTCGATCAGCTTGGTCATGATGCCGCCCTTGGTCTCGATACCGAGGGACAGCGGGGTGACGTCGAGCAGCAGGACGTCCTTGACCTCGCCCTTGAGGACACCGGCCTGGAGCGCGGCGCCGATGGCGACGACCTCGTCCGGGTTCACGCCCTTGTTGGCGTCCTTGCCGCCGGTCAGCTCGCGGACGAGCTCGGCGACGGCGGGCATCCGGGTGGAACCACCGACGAGAACGACGTGGTCGATCTCGGAGAGGTTGATGCCGGCGTCCTTGATGACGTTGTGGAACGGCGTCTTGCAGCGCTCCAGCAGGTCGGCCGTCAGCTGCTGGAACTGGGCCCGGGTGAGCTTCTCGTCCAGGTGCAGCGGGCCCTCGGCGGACGCCGTGATGTAGGGCAGGTTGATCGAGGTCTCGGTGGACGAGGACAGCTCGATCTTGGCCTTCTCGGCGGCCTCGCGCAGACGCTGGAGGGCCATCTTGTCCTTGCCGAGGTCCACACCGTGGCCCGCGGAGAACTGCTTCACCAGGTAGTCGACGACGCGCTGGTCCCAGTCGTCACCACCGAGGTGGTTGTCACCGTTGGTGGCCTTCACCTCGACGACGCCGTCGCCGATCTCCAGCAGCGAGACGTCGAAGGTGCCGCCACCGAGGTCGAAGACCAGGATGGTCTGGTCGTCCTTGTCGAGGCCGTACGCCAGGGCGGCGGCCGTCGGCTCGTTGACGATCCGCAGGACGTTCAGACCGGCGATCTCGCCGGCCTCCTTGGTGGCCTGACGCTCGGCGTCGTTGAAGTAGGCCGGGACGGTGATGACCGCGTCCGTGACCTTCTCGCCGAGGTAGGACTCCGCGTCGCGCTTCAGCTTCTGGAGCACGAAGGCGCTGATCTGCTGCGGGTTGAAGGGCTTCCCGTCGAGCTCGATCTTCCAGTCGGTGCCCATGTGACGCTTGACCGACCGGATGGTCCGGTCGACGTTCGTCACGGCCTGCCGCTTGGCCACCTCGCCGACGAGCACCTCGCCGTTCTTGGCGAAGGCGACGACGGACGGCGTGGTCCTGGCGCCCTCTGCGTTGGTGATGACGGTGGGCTCGCCGCCTTCAAGAACGCTGACGACGGAGTTAGTCGTGCCCAGGTCGATGCCGACCGCACGTGCCATGGTTGATTCCTCCAGCTGACTTGAGTGGAACGGACTCAAGTGTGCACGACGGCCCCGTCTGGGTCAACAGAGCTGAGTCAACCAGACTCAACTCTTATCCGTTCCTTACACGCAACCGCCCTGTGGCCTGGGAAGACGCGCCCCACGGCCCACTGGTTGCCTACGAGACGAACCCGGAGAACCCGCCGCCAGGAGCGCCCCTACGATCACCAGGGACCCGCCACCGACCCAGAGCGCGGCACCCGCCCCCGCCGCCCCGGTGTGCACCAGCACCCCGACGAGCACCGCGCCGAACGCGCACGCCCCCAGCACCACGGTCACCCCCTGCGGGGTGAGCCCGAACCGCCGCAGCCGGTGGGCGAGATGGTCCGGCCCGCCGGACAACAGGGCCCGCCCCGCGAGCCGGCGGACCAGCACCACGAGGACGACGTCCGTCACGGCCACGGCGGACAGCGCGAACAACACCGCCGCGGAGTCCGCCCATTCCTGCCCCGCGCGCGTGCGCAACGCGGCGCCCGCGAGCACGAACCCGACGAACAGCGACCCGGTCGCCCCGAGTCCGATCCGCGCGGGCGGCCAGTTGTGCATGAGGAACCCGGTCAGCGCCGCCGCCAGCACACTGAGCAGCACCGCGAGCCCGTCCATCACCTCGGCCGCGGCACAGATCCCGACCCCGAAGGCGGTCACCACACCGACCGTCCCGGCGAGCGCGTCGGCGTGGTCGAGCGAGCGGAACGCCAGCGTCACGGCGGTGATCCAGCCGGCGGCGAGGACCCCGCCGGCGACGCCCGTGCGGCACCGCACACAGTGCGGCGATCGCCGTGCCGCCCAGCAGGAAGCGGGTGGGCAGCCGGCGGACGTCCGCCACCAGGCCGAGTCCGGCGACCGCGAGGCCGGCCGCGAGCAGTACGGCGACACCGCCGAGCCGTACGAAGCCGGCCCACTGGCCCGCGCCGGCGACGACGGCGGTGGCCCCGACCACCGCCGCCCCGCCGAGCACCGGCACCGGCCGCGTCCGCCGGCGCCGGTCAAGGAGTCCGAACCGCAGCGCGAGGGCCCGGAGCAGCGCCGAGAACAGGGCGGCGAGGAAGAGTGCGGCGACGGCCGCGGCGATCCCGTAGAACACAGCCACCAAGCTAAACGGAATGTCACGATTTGTGATGAATGCCGTGACAGTCCCGGCGCGCCGCGCGCATCGTCGCCGACGGCACCTCGACGACACGGCCCAAGAGCCACGCGGCGACGCACGTCGGGCCCGCCCCGGCGACACAGGTCAGGCACGCCTCAGCGACACAGATCACCGAGGGGCTGGCTACAGTGCGGGGCAGGATGGGGGTAGTCTCAGACGGACCGCATAAGTTACCGCTTAGTAATGTAGGTCCCACCAGCCTTTCCGGTGGGTCCGCCTCCCCTCGCAGGCCCGAGGAGCCCCGAGATGCAACTCGCCGCGATCATCGTGTCGATGGTCCTCATCGTGGTCGGCGTCGCCCTGTTCGGCCGGGCCGTCCTGGAGATCTTCCGCTTCATGATGCTGGGCCAGCCCCTCCCGGCCGGAGCCCGCACCAACGACCCGGTCCTGCGCACGGTGACCCTGGCCAAGGAGTTCCTGGGCCACACCCGGATGAACCGCTGGGGCATCGTCGGCGTCGCCCACTGGTTCGTGGCGATCGGCTTCTACACACTGCTGCTGACCATCGTCAACGCCATCGGCCAGCTCTTCGTCGCCGACTGGGTGCTGCCGGTCATCGGCGACTGGGCGCCGTACAACGTCTTCGTCGAGTTCATCGGCACCACGACGGTCCTCGGCATCCTGACGCTGATCGCCATCCGCCAGCTGTCCCGGCCGGGCAAGGCGGGGCGCAAGTCACGGTTCGCGGGCTCCAACACCGGCCAGGCGTACTTCGTCGAGACGGTCATCCTCATCGTCGGCGTCTGCATCTTCACGCTGCACGCGCTGGAGGGCGCCCAGCACCACGTCGACGGCTACGAGGCCTCGTTCTTCATCTCGTACCCGGTGGTCTCGTGGTTCGAGGGCATGGACCTCTCCACCCTCCAGAACCTCACCTACTTCTTCGCCGGGCTGAAGATCGCCACGTCCTTCATCTGGATGATCACGGTCGCCCTGAAGACCGACATGGGTGTGGCCTGGCACCGCTTCCTCGGGTTCCCGAACATCTGGTTCAAGCGCAACGCCGACGGCGCCACCTCACTGGGCGCGCTGCTGCCGATGACCTCCGGCGGCAAGCCGATCGACTTCGAGGACCCGGGCGACGACGACGTGTTCGGCGTCAGCCAGGTCGAGCAGTTCTCCTGGAAGGGCCTGCTCGACTTCTCCACCTGCACCGAGTGCGGCCGCTGCCAGTCGCAGTGCCCCGCCTGGAACACCGGCAAGCCGCTCTCCCCCAAGCTCCTCATCATGTCCCTGCGCGACCACGCGCACGCCAAGGCGCCCTACCTGCTGGCCGGCGGCGGCAGGACCGCGGAGGGCGAGGAGAAGGCGTCGAAGGAGCAGCTCGCGGGCGTCCCCGCGGCGGCTCTCGCGGAGGCCGAGCGCCCCCTCATCGGCACGGTCGAGGAGAACGGCGTCATCGACCCGGACGTCCTGTGGTCCTGCACCACCTGCGGCGCCTGTGTCGAGCAGTGCCCGGTGGACATCGAGCACATCGACCACATCGTCGACATGCGCCGCTACCAGGTGATGATCGAGAGCGCCTTCCCGTCCGAGGCGGGCACGATGCTCAAGAACCTGGAGAAGAAGGGCAACCCCTGGGGCCTGGCCAAGAAGCAGCGCCTGGAGTGGCTCAAGGAGGTCGACTTCGAGGTCCCGGTCGTCGGCAAGGACATCGAGGACCTGTCCGAGGTCGAGTACCTGTACTGGGTCGGCTGCGCCGGCGCCCTGGAGGACCGCGCCAAGAAGACCACCAAGGCCTTCGCGGAGCTGCTGCACATCGCGGGCGTGAAGTTCGCCATCATGGGCGGCGACGAGAAGTGCACGGGTGACTCGGCACGCCGGCTCGGCAACGAGCCGCTGTTCCAGGAACTCGGCATGGAGAACGTCATGGCCCTCAACACGGCCTTCGGCGAGGAACTCGACGACGACGGCAAGGTCACCGACGAGTCCCGCAAGCCCAGGTCGGCCAAGAAGATCGTCGCCACCTGCCCGCACTGCCTCAACACCCTCGGCAACGAGTACCCGCAGCTCGGCGGCGACTACGAGGTCATCCACCACACCCAGCTGCTCCAGCACCTCGTCGACGAGGGCAAGCTGGTCCCGGTGACCCCGGTCGAGGGCATCATCACGTACCACGACCCCTGCTACCTGGGCCGGCACAACAAGATCTACACGCCGCCGCGCGAGATCATCGCCGCCGTCCCCGGCGTCCGCAACGAGGAGATGCACCGCCACAAGGAACGCGGCTTCTGCTGCGGCGCCGGTGGTGCGCGGATGTGGATGGAGGAGCGGATCGGCAAGCGCATCAACAACGAGCGCGTCGACGAGGCCCTCTCGGTCAACCCCGACATCGTCTCCACGGCCTGCCCGTTCTGCCTCGTCATGCTGACCGACTCGGTCAACGGCAAGAAGAACGAGGGCAAGGCGAAGGAGTCGATCACCGTCGTCGACGTGGCCCAGCTGCTCCTGGACTCCGTACGGACGCCGGTCGACCCGGCGGGCGAGACGGCGGAGGAGAACGCGCCGGAGCCGGAGCCGGTGAAGTAGCCGATTCCGCGTGAAGGTCGACGCCCCGCGCCGGTGTGCGCGGGGCGTTGGCGTGTCCGGGGGCGTCGGGGTGTCCGGGGGGTCGGCGTGTCCGGGGGCAGGCGTGTCCCGGGCGTCCGCGTGCTCGGGTGAGGCCCGCATGTCCGCTCTGGTTGTGGAGATGGCGGCGGCGCGACCGCGACCGGCCACATCCGACCGCCGGCCAACCCGGCACCCACCGGGGCAACCCGGGCGCCGTCTCCTGCCCGTCCGCGCCATGGCCGGACCCGGCCCTTCACGTCCGCCTCGAACGTGCGCATCATTACGGGGTCGTTGACGGTGTGGCCGGCGAGTCGCCGTGAGGTGAGGGGTGCGCGTGCGCAGAAGCGCGATCTGTGTGGTGGCGGCTCTCACCCTGCTGCCCCTCGCCGCCTGCGGCCCGTCCGCCGACCCCGCCCCGGCCGACCGCCCGCCCGTCAACCGGGCCGCCGACGCCGCGCCCGGTCTCCCCGTCCCGCGCGGCGACGGCAGCGACACCCCGGACGACTTCAACGGCGACGGCCGCCGGGACCTCGTACTCGACGACCTCGTCAAGGACCAGGAGCACGCGGACGACGCGGGCATCGGGATCGTCTACGGCGGCCCCGACGGACTCGCCCCGGGCGCACGGCAGTTGATCAGCCCCGGCCGCCAGGCGGCCCGCACCAAGGGCCAGGCACCGAACGCCTTCGACGCGGAGGCGAGCTGCGACCTCGACGGGGACGGCTTCACCGACCTCGTGGTCTCCACGGATCCGCCCTACGACGGTCAAGGGCAGCCGCCGGTGCCGTTGCAGATCCTCTTCGGCTCCTCCGGGGGCCTCACCGGCAAGGCGGTGAAGCTGGTGGTGCCGGCCGCCGCCCGCGCCGGCAAGGACTGGCCGGACCAACCGGTGTGCGGCGACTTCGACGGCGACGAGAAGCAGGACCTCGTCGTGCACGCCTCCGACGAGCAACTCAGCTATCTGCGGGGCCCGTTCAGCCGCAAGGGCGCCCCGCGCGCGGCCGGCGCCCCGATCCCGGCCCCCGGCAACGTCCCCTCGGGCCCCGCGGCCGACGTCGACCGCGACGGCAACGACGACCTGGTGATCCGTACCGCCGACGGCGAGGGCACGGCGTATCTCGTGCTCGGCGGAGCGGACGGACCCGACGGCACCGCGGTCGAACTGCCGCCCGGCAGCGACATCGCGCTCGCCCCCTTCGGCCAAGGCAAGCCCCTGGACGCGGCGATCGGCTCGGCGGACGGCATCGCCCTGCGCTACGACCTGCCCGACCCCACCCGCGCCACCCTCCCCGCCCCCGGCACCCTGCTGGACGCGGCCGACTTCGACGGGGACGGGCGGGCGGACCTGGTGGTCGGCGCCGGCGGCACGGGAGCCGGCGAGGAGACCGGCGACGGGGACGGTGCGGAGGCGGACGAGGCCGGTGGCGCGGAGAACAGCCGTGCGATACGGCTCTACCGTGGCCGTACCACCGGACTGGACCCGGAACCGGCCGCGACCGTCACCCCGGCCGCCCCCGGCACCACACGGGTGCTCGCCGTCGGCGACTTCGACGGCGACGGGCGCGCCGACCTGGTGGTGCGGACGTACCGCGGCGAGACACGGGACAGCGTGGCGGTGTACCCGGGGACGGCGGGGAAGCTGGTCGGGGCGGAGCCGGTGGTGACGTTCTCGACGGCGGAGTTCCTGGGCCTCGGCAACTCCGGGTGAGAGGCGGCAACCCCCTAGGGGACCAGGGGAAACACCCCCGTCGACGCCCTTAGGGGATGTCACAGCTCGGCAGCAAAGCGCCTCCCGGATGCCGCGGTCCGGCACGTCACTCATCGAGACCCGGTACGTTCGATTACGTGGCTGGATTCAGGATCGGACGCGGCGGCCGTGAGAACCGCGCCCCGCAAGCGCGACCGCAGACCCCTCCGTACGGGCAGCAGGCGCCCCAGGGACCGCCGTCATACGGCGCGCCCCAGGCGCCGCCGTCCTATGGCGCGCCCCAGGGACCGCCGTCGTACGGCTACCCCTCCGCGGCTCAGCCGCCGTACCCGCAGCGGCCCCAGCCGCAGGGCGGTTACGGCAGCTACGGCGGCGACCACGGGGAGCCCGAGTACTTCGGCGACGGCGGGCACCACCCGGCGGGCCCGGACCCGTACGCGGCCAACAACCCGGGCCACACCCAGGCGTTCTCGATCGACGAGGCCGGCGGCTACAACCAGGGCGAGACGTACCACGCCGGTTCCGCCGCGCCCGGCCCGGTGGGCCCGCGTCTGCACTGGAAGGACCTGCTGAAGGGCATCGTGCTGTCGCCCCGGCAGACCTTCCTCCAGATGCGCGACTACACGATGTGGGGCCCGGCCCTCGTCGTCACCTTCCTGTACGGCCTGCTCGCGGTCTTCGGCTTCGACGGCGCCCGCGAGGACGCGATCAACGCGACGCTGGAGAACGCCGTACCGATCGTCCTGACGACGGCCGTCGCGATGGTGCTCAGCTTCTTCATCCTGGGTGTGGTCACCCACACCCTGGCCCGTCAGCTGGGCGGCGACGGCGCCTGGCAGCCGACGGTCGGCCTGTCGATGCTGATCACGTCCATCACGGACGCCCCGCGTCTGGTCTTCGCCATGTTCGCGGGCGGCGACGCCACCTTCGTCCAGGGCCTCGGCTGGGCCACCTGGGTCGCGGCGGGCGCCCTGCTCACCCTGATGGTCAGCCGCTCCCACGACCTGCCGTGGCCGAAGGCGCTGGGCGCGTCGGCGATCCAGCTGATCGCGCTGTTGTCGATCGTGAAGCTGGGCACGCTGTAGCGAGTGCGGCTGCGGCTGCGGCTGCGGCTGCGTGAGCGGAGGGTCCCGGCGGGTACGCCGGGGCCCTTTTGCGCGCCTTGTCGTAGCGCGCCCGGGAACCTCTCAGTAACGCATCGGAGCGCGGACGTACCGTCTGATGACGAACCAGGCCACGACCCCGAGGACCGCGGCCAGGGATCCGAAGAAGATGAAGTACGGCGCCCGCGCCACCTCTTCGCGCCGCTCCTCGACCAGCCCCTCGTAGGTGCTGGGGGAATAGGGCCCGAGGCAGTGGTAGGTGTCGTCGTCGGGCATCACGTCGTCGCCGCACTTGATGGGCCGGTCCGCCGTGACCTTGTCGTAGACGCCCATGCCGGCGACGGTCAGTCCCATCGGGATTCCCGCGCCGACGAGCATCCAGCAGAGCGCCAGGCCGAGCGCGATCAGACACCCCTTACCGCGTATGGAACCGTTCGCCATCGTGATCACACTCCCCGTTGTCCAGGCGAATGATCGCGACACTAGCGGCGAGGTGTGACGCCCTGCCAGGACTTTGCCGTCAGGACTTTGCCGTCAGGACTTTGGTGCCAGGACTTTGCGCGTACCTCGGTCCGACCGGAGGGGTCAGATGGCTTCCCTGGAAGGCGTGACCGGCTCCCCCGACCTCCGCACGACGGGCAGCACGGACCAGGGGAAGTTGATCCAGTCGTCCGTGCGCTTCCACACGTACTCGCACTTCACGAGCGACTGCGACTTCTCGTAGACGACGGCGGACCGCACCTCGGCGACGGCGTCGAGACAGAAGTCGCGCACGAGCTTGAGCGTGCGGCCGGTGTCGGCGACGTCGTCGGCGATCAGCACCTTCTTGTCGGAGAAGTCGACGACGTTGGGGACGGGGGCGAGCATGACGGGCATCTCGAGGGTCGTCCCGACCCCGGTGTAGAACTCGACGTTCACGAGGTGGATGTTCTTGCAGTCGAGGGCGTAGGCGAGGCCGCCGGCAACGAAGACGCCGCCGCGGGCGATGGAGAGCACTATGTCGGGCTCGTACCCGTCGTCGACGATCTGCTGCGCCAGCTCACGGACGGCGTCGCCGAACCGCTCGTAGGTGAGGTTCTCCCGTGCGTCACTCATACCGCCGTCCCCCTCACACCTGCGTCCGATGGAAGTTGAGGAAGGACCGCGAGGCGGTGGGCCCGCGCTGCCCCTGGTAACGCGACCCGTACCGCTCACTGCCGTACGGGAACTCGGCCGGCGAGGACAGCCGGAACATACACAACTGCCCGATCTTCATACCGGGCCAGAGCTTGATGGGGAGGGTGGCGAGGTTGGACAGCTCAAGGGTGACGTGACCGCTGAACCCCGGGTCGATGAACCCGGCGGTGGAGTGGGTCACGAGCCCGAGCCGCCCAAGAGAACTCTTCCCTTCGAGCCGAGAGGCGAGATCGTCAGGGAGCGAAACAACCTCGTAGGTACTGGCGAGCACGAACTCCCCGGGATGCAGGATGAACGGCTCGTCCCCCTCGGGCTCGACGAGCCGCGTCAGATCCGCCTGCTCGACGGACGGATCGATATGGGGGTACCGGTGGTTCTCGAACACCCGGAAGTACCGATCAAGACGTACGTCGACGCTGGACGGCTGCACCATGGATTCGTCGTAGGGATCGATCCGTACCCGCCCGGCGTCGATCTCGGCCCGGAGGTCCTTGTCAGAGAGAAGCACGCCCCGAGGATACGCAAGACGCGCGGAGCCACCACAACCGGACGACTCCGCGCGCCACCTGCACTACCGCTTCTTCTCCAGCGTGACCGGCACGACGCTGCGCAGCCGCGCACACCGCGGACATCGCACAAGCCGCCCGGGACCGAGCCGCTCGGCCTGCTGCATCGGGAACGAAGCGGTGCTGAACACGTGCCCGTCGGCACAACGGACGAGAGTGCGCTCCATCAAGTCCAAGAGTCCCTTCCCCAGAGCCACGCCCGACTGCTGCTCGCCGGACGAAGAAGCCACACATTACGGGATGAATGGGACGCCACTCCAGGCGGCACTCCGACCCCGGAAGCCCCTCCCCAAGACCTCCACGGTACGCCCCAACTCACGCCGTTCGCAGCCGCGTCAGCGGCGAGGGGCCGCGCCCCGAGACCCCCTCAAGCAAACCCGGAGCACACTCCCGGGAGACGGAACGGATCCCACGACTCGGGCCCCGGAGACACCGCCCAGCGTCGGACCCGAACCCACCCCACACTCCGACGAACCCACCCGGGACAACCTGCCCCAAGCGCATGCACGCAGGCCCCCGGCTTGGGCACCGGGGGCCTGGCATGAGGTAGAGTGAGCGAGCGTTCGGACCCGACGCCGGTCGGTGTCTCGCGCGGGTGTAGTTTAGTGGTAGAACATCAGCTTCCCAAGCTGAGAGTGCGAGTTCGATTCTCGTCACCCGCTCCATGTGAAACCCCCTGGTCGATGACCCGGGGGTTCTTTGTTGTCCAGGTCGGGCCGGTGTGTTGAGGAGCGAGCGGCACAGCCGATCAGACCTTCACGTGGCCGGGAGCTGGTACGACAGGACGTAGGCATCCGCCGCCATGACCGTGTCGCAGACCTCCACGGCCCGCCCTTCGCTGTCGTACGCGGTACGGATGAGGTGGATAACGGGCACGCCGGACGCGAGTCGGAGCGTCTTCACCTCGGTCGGCGTGGGCATCCGGGCGCGGATCTCTTCCTCGAAGTGGTCGAGGTGGTGGCCGAGTTCTTCGAGTCGGGCGTAGACGCCGCCGGGGCCGGGGTTGGGTTCGGCGATCTGCGTGCCACGGGCGATGTCGAGCGGGAGGAAGGAAGTGGCGAACTCCACCGGCCGCCCATCGAGCAGGTACCGGCGCCGGCGGGCGAGCACGCGCCGTACGGAGCCGAGCCGGGTGGAGATGTCCTGGCTGGCCTTCTCCTCCTTGACTTCCAGGCTGTCGACCTGCGGGTGACTGCCGGCGGCGTCGGCCTCGACGATGAACGCGGACTTCCCCTGCTCGCGATGGCGTCGGGCGAACCGGTCCGACGCGAGCCGCCGGACAGGTGGTCGTGGCCGTACGAAGACACCCTTGCCGTGCTCGGCGGCGACCAGGCCCTCGCCCTGGAGGACGGAGAAGGAGTTGCGGACCGTCATCCGGGAAACCCCGTAGTGCTCGACGAGTTCCGCTTCCGAGGGCAGCTTCTCGCCCTCCTTGAATCGCCCACGGTCGATGGCCTCGCGCAGCTGGTCGGCGATCTGCCGGAAGACCGCACGATCACTCATGGGGTCGAGATCGCCAAGGAGGCCGGAACGGAGAGTGCTCACGTCGAGTACTCCTTTAGATATCTAGACGAGTGGGTGAGTGTCGTTGCTACGGTGGAGAGCCTAGCCATCCGAGAGGGCCGAGGAACGTGAGCATGGACCGTCCGCACTCCGTGAGCGTCGCCGGAGTCATCGTCGACGACCACGGCCGCGCCCTCCTGATCAGGCGCCGCGACAACGGCAAGTGGGAACCCCCGGGTGGCGTGGTCGAGCGGGAGGAAACCCTCCCCGAGGCCCTCCAGCGCGAAGTCCTCGAAGAGACCGGCATCAAGATCGCACTTCCCGCGACCCTCACCGGCGTCTACAAGAACATGACGGGCCTGATCGTCTCCCTGGTCTTCCGCTGCGAAGCGGCCGACGGCGCACCGACCACCGGGGACGAGACCCGCGCTCTGCGCTGGGCCACCCGCGAAGAAGTCTCCGAACTCGCCGACGAGGCGTACGCGATCCGCGTCCTGGACGCGTTGAACGCGGCCTTTCCGCCGGCCATCCGCGCCCATGACGGCGTGAAACTCGTCTAGCCCGAACCCGCTGCACATGGCGGCCTACCAGCACAAAGGAACTTGTATGCACGAGTATATGAGTACTGCTCGGGTCTGGGGCCTCACTTGCCCAGGTTTTCCGGAAGAGGTCAGCCGGGCCCGCCGCTGGACGCGGGAAATCCTGCACGGATCCCCGATGGCCGAAGACGCCGAACTGATCGTGAGCGAGTTGAGTGCGAACGCGATCCTCCACACGGCCAGCGGCCTCACGCCGGGCAGCTTCCACTTGGCGCTCGCCGTCTCCCCGCAGGTCATCGCACTGTCGGTCACGGACGACGGCGGAACGGGCACCGCCCCGAAGGTCGAGCACCGGGACCAGGAGGCGGAACACGGACGCGGATTGGGCATGGTCAGTGCGATCGCGCACCGGGTCGTGGTCCACGACAGCGACACCGGCCACACCGTCACGGCGGAGCTCTACAGGGACGTCCGCCCAGGAGGCCACCCGTGCTGACGCCGTCGCCCGTGCCCCACTTAGCCGCCGCAGCTCAAAGCGGCGCCTACCTCTGCTCGGGAGCTGCCTACCTCTTGGACCAGACGAGCACCTATTCGCTGGGGTCCCACAGCGCGGCCAGCCCACGTCTCGCCCTGCGCTGGCTACGCGAACGCACAAGCCACCTCACAGACCAGCTCGACCCCGCATACGCCCAGCCGGGACGCCACTGGCTGACAGACGAGGCAGAACACGAACGCGCTCTGACCTACCTCACCACGGGCACGGCCTACCAACTCACGCTGTACGACGAGACCACCCGCTACGTCCTAATGATCTACCCGCCCGGAGCCGCCCGATGAAGAGACTCCACCGCGGCTACTGGTGCGAGTGCTGGACTCAGAACCCAACCGAAGACCAACACCCCACGCTGCACGCCTCCTTCGACGCACACACCGCCAGCCAGGCAGACCGATGGATCTCCGTCGCCCTCCGCACGATCAGCCCGGCACTCGACGCCGCGGTGGGATACCTGAGAAGTACATGGGCCAGTCAGCGGATGAAGGAGCCCCACCACACGCTCTTCCTGGATAATCGACGTATGGCAACACAGCCCGGTCTCTCTGATCTTCGACGTGCCAAGTTCGCTCGGCGTGCGCCTGCCGCGCTCTCCGAGCTCGTCGGCCCTCAGCACGGCACAGTGACCTTGCCGCTGCATCTGGCCTGGTCGGGGCTGACCACGTTCGATCTCGCTCAGCCTCGGCTGCGGATGAGCTACTACCGGATCGTCCTGGCCGAGGGACTGCAAGACGATCTGGTCCGGTTCCTCAATCGCGACCTTCTCGTCAGCCTATGGCCCACACTGCGCACACTGGTCAGCCGTGATGTCCGAGAGGTGTGGGAGAGCTCCTTCGACGAGCTGGCTCACGAAGCCCAGGCCGCTGCGTGAACCTCACGGATCTGCACCGTCGCCTGCTTGCGGATCTCCTCGATGTCGGTGGTGGCTACCCCCTGGCGCTTACCGGCGGCTATGCGGTCCAAGCACATGGGTTGGTGAACCGGCTCAGTCAGGATCTCGATGTCGCAACCGAGAACCCGGAGTCCATGGAAGACATTGCCACTGCCGTGCGCACCGGCCTGGAAGAGCGTGGATGGCACGTGAGAGCTCTC
Source organism: Streptomyces sp. NPDC088387 (assembly GCF_044753385.1). Lineage (NCBI taxonomy): Bacteria > Bacillati > Actinomycetota > Actinomycetes > Kitasatosporales > Streptomycetaceae > Streptomyces > Streptomyces sp. NPDC088387. The sequence continues at coordinate 472,990 of NZ_JBIVNC010000003.1, read as the reverse complement.
GAGACAGATCCGCTAGCGGCGAGGCTCATCGTCACCGATCCCGCCAGCCGTGAGGAGTGCGAGGTCGACATCCTCAAGGAGACACTTTGGCGGCCCCCTGTGCGCACCAAGCATGGGTTGGTGCTGTCCCTCGAAGATGTCGTCGGCACCAAGGTTCGCGCACTGGCCGACCGCGGTCTGGCCAGAGATCTGGTCGACGTACAGGCTGCGGCCGACCGCTGGAGCCACATCGAGTTGGAAGAGCTTGGACGGCGCCACGCCCGCGACTCCTTCGACCTCTGCGAGCTTCAGGCACGGTTGGTCGGGGCCGACTGGATTGACGACACGGAATTTGTCGCCTACGGGCTCGACGAGCCCGCGATCACCGAGCTGCGGCGGTGGGCACGATCTTGGGCCGACGACATCGGTGAACGAATCCAGGAGCTGGAGCCTCCGCACGAAGACTGAAGACTGAAGACTGCAAAGGCGCCGCCGGCGATGAAGGCGCGCTTCATCGCCGGCTGATCCAACACGAACCCCAGGTCGATGACCTGGGGGTTCTTTGTTGGCTAGTCGGATTCGAGAGGGGCGGTGGCGGGCCCTCAGTGTGTCCTAAGTCGAGGATGGAGTGGTCGCAGTCGGTCGGGGTGCGGGACGGGTAGGGTCGCGGGGCAGGTGAGGAGGGGGGCGGCCGGTTGTGGGTTTGAGTGTGGTGGGGCAGGCGGTTGGGCTGTTTGCTGTTACCAATGTCGACGACATTTTGATTCTGTCGTTGTTCTTTGCCCGGGGCGCGGGGCGTCGGGGCTCTGCCCGTCGGATCGTCGCGGGGCAGTATCTCGGCTTCGCCGGCATCCTCGCTGTCGCGGTTGCTGCGGCGTTCGGTGCGAGCTTTCTCCCGGATTCGGTTGTTCCTTATCTGGGCCTGCTGCCCCTCGCGCTCGGGCTGAAGGCCGCCTGGCAGGCTTGGCGGCATCGCGGCGAGTCGGAGGGAGAGAGGGCCGAGGGGGGTCCAGCAGTGCTGGAGGTCGCCGCGGTCACCTTCGCCAACGGGGGTGACAACATCGGCGTATACGTGCCGGTGTTCGTCACCGCAGGCCTGGGCGGGATGAGCGTGTACGCCGTTGTGTTCCTCGTCCTGGTGGCCGTGTGGTGCTTCGCGGGCCGGTACTTCGCCACCCGTCCGGTCATCGCCAAGGTGCTCAGCCGGTGGGGGCACGTCCTGCTGCCGCTCGTTCTGGTCGCCCTGGGAATGTTCATTCTCATCGAGGGCGGCGCTTTTGGCCTTTAGCCCAAGAATGTGTGGGCTTTCGGCTTGATATCAGCGCGGTGCCTGCGGTCGTGGAGGACCAGCGTCCGCCGAGGCGGCGGTCTCTACTCAGGGCTCGCGGTCCGCCAAGAGGCTGGTGTGCAGGTGTTCGAGGATGTCTGCGGGGTCCCTGTACACGGCCTGGGCACCGGCCGTTTTCAGGTCCGCGGCGGGGATTCCGCCGGAGAGCACGGCCACGGGCGTCACTCCGTCCCGTACAGCCGCCTTCATGTCCCAGACGGTGTCGCCGATGAACACGGCCTGTTCGCTCGGTACGGCGGCGAGTTCCCTGGCCTGCCGGACGGGGTCGGGGGCGGGTTTGCCGTCGGCGACGTCGTCCGCACTGGTCGCCCCGAGGATGACGTCGTCCGCGTCGATCGCACGGCGCAGCGCGGCGAGTTCCGCGCCACTCGCCGAGGTCGCCAGGACGATCTGCCAGCCCCGGCCGGCAAGGGCGCGCAGCAGGTCGCCCGCCGCGTCCAGCGCCGGCAGCCGCTCGAAGTAGGTGGCGTACAGGGCGTGGTGGGCCGCGGTGAGCTGCTCGTCCTCCTCGGGGCTGCGGCCGTCGTCGCCGAGCAGGTGATCCAGCAGGTCACCGCCGCTGAGGCCCACGGCCCGGTGGATCTCCCGCATGGGAACGTGCCGGCCCGCCTGCCGGAACGCCTCCCACCAGGTCACGACGTGCAGGTGGTTGGTGTCCACGAGTGTTCCGTCGACGTCGAAGATCGCTGCGCGTGTCGCGTCACGCTTGCTGGCCATTGCGTGCTCTCCTCACTGCCTCACAGTTCGCGGAGGGCGGGGAGCAGCTTCTGCTGGGCCCATTCCAGGTACGGCTCTTGGTGGTCGCCGCCGATCTGGACGAGGGCGACCTCGGTGAACCCCGCTTCGACATATGGACGTACGGCCTCGACGACCGCCTGCACGTCGTCGCCGCAGGGGATGGACTCGGCGACGTCTTCGGGGCGTACGAACCGAGTGGCGGCCTCGAACGCGGCGGGACCGGGGAGTTCGGAGTTGACCGGCCAGCCGGAGCCGAACCAGCGGAACTGGTCGTGGGCACGGGCGATCGCCGCGTCACGGTCACTGTCGTAGCAGATCGGCAGTTGGCCGACCTTGGGTTTGCCGGTGCCGCCATGGCGGTCGAAGGAGGAGATCAGCTCCGGCCTGGGTTCGGTGGCGATCACCAAGTCGGCCAGCCGGCCGGCGAGTTCGCACGAGCGGTCGCCCGAGACGGCGATTCCGATCGGCGGGGGTGTGTCGGGCAGATCCCACAACCGGGCGTTCTCCACGTCGAAGTGGGCGCCGTGGTGGTTGACGTTCTCCCCCGTGAAGAGGGAGCGGATGATCTCCACGGCCTCTTCCAGCTTCTCCAGCCGCACGTGCGCGGCGGGCCAACCGCCGCCCACGACATGCTCGTTGAGGTTCTCCCCGGAGCCGAGTCCCAGGCGGAACCGCCCCTGGGAGAGGAGTTGAAGGGTGGCGGCCTTCTGGGCGACGACGGCCGGGTGGTAGCGGGCCGTGGGGCAGGTCACGTACGTCATGAGCGGGATGCGTTCGGTGGCCTGCGCCGCCGCTCCGAGCACACTCCACGCGTAGGAGGCGTGGCCCTGGGACTCCAGCCAGGGGAAGTAGTGGTCGGACGTGACGGAGAAGTCGAAGCCGGCGCGTTCGGCGCCGACCACATGGCTGACGAGTTCTCGCGGTCCGGTCTGCTCGGTCATCATCGTGTATCCGATCCGCACCATGCCGCTCTTCTCCTCGTGGTCGCCATGCCAGGGCTCGGGATCGCGCTCGCCATGCACAGGGGTGGGTGTCCGCTTTCGCGGCGGTCGGCCGGTGTGTCAGCGTCCGAGAGCCCTGGCGAGCTGCTGCTTGTTCATCGAGGAGCGGCCGTCGATGCCGCGCTTTTTGGCCTCCGCGTACAGCTGGTCCTTCGTCGGCCCCTGCGCCCCGCTGTGCGAGCGCTCACCACCTCGCTGCGACGCGGACTTCTTGTCCCGGGTGGAGGTCCTGCTGGCCGTCGCCGACTCGCCCGACCGGGCACGCTCCTTGTTGACGGTCCGCGCGGCGATCTCCTTCGCCCGCCCCTTGGAGGCTCCCCGCTTCTCGGCCCCCTCCTTGATGTGCTCGTACTGACGCTCGCGCTTCGCGCTCGAACCTCGCGGCATGACCTTCTCCTTCCGGGCACGTGCGCCCGCTTTCGGCTGCGCCCCTTCCGGTGACTGTGCGCGTACCCGGCATCCGGCACCTCTCACCCGGCCCCCGGCACACACGGGTCCCATCTGACGCGCGCTCCCCGTGGTGTGCGAGCCGACAGCCACCGAACGGATGAGCGGGGCCACACCGGCCGGGGCAGCGATGAGCGGGCGGCCCCGCAACCGGCCGAGACATCGATGCGCGGCCCCGCGACCACCGAGACACCGATGCGCGGGCCCCACCACCACCGAGACACCGATGCACGAGCCCCACCACCACCGAGACACCGATGCACGAGCCCCACCACCACCGAGACACCGATGCACGAGCCCCACCGGTCGAGGCGCCCATGAGCGGGCCCCACCGGTCGAGGCGCCCATGAGCGGGCCCCGCAAACGACCCACGCACCGATGCGCCGGCCACACCGCCCGACCCACCGTCGACGCATGACCGGGCCGAGCCGGGATACCCAGGTGGAATGCCACAGACACCCGGACCCGGTCAGCAGGTGGAGCGCAATGCGCCGGACAGGCCCAGCGAACTGCCGAAACGGTCCTGGTGGGCCGTCCTCAAGGGCACGGCCAAGGAGTTCCAGGCCGATGAGCTCGCCGACCGGGCCGCCGCTCTGACGTACTACGGGGTGCTGGCACTCTTTCCGGCGCTGCTGGTCCTGGTCTCGCTGCTCGGCATCGCCGGCCAGTCGGCGACCCAGCGTGTGCTGGACAACGTCGAAGGACTGGCGCCGAGTTCGGCCCGGGACATCATCGGCGACGGGGTACAGCAGCTCCAGTCGTCCAGCGGTCTCGGCTCGATCATGGCCGTGGTCGGCATCGGGCTGGCGCTGTGGTCGGCCTCGGGCTACATCGCGGCCTTCATCCGCAGCGCCAACGTGGTGTACGACATGCCCGAGGGACGCCCCATCTGGAAGGTGCTGCCGATCCGGATCGGGGTCACCGTGGTGCTGCTGGTCCTGGCGGTGGTCAGCGCACTGATCACCGTGTTCACGGGCGGCCTCGCGCGCGCGGCCGGTTCGGCGCTCGGTATCGGGGACGCCACACTCACGGTGTGGTCCATCGCGAAGTGGCCGGCGCTCGTCGTCCTGGTCATGGCGATGATCGCGATCCTGTACTGGGCGGCGCCCAACGTGAAGGGCCGCGGCTTTCGCTGGGTCACGCCGGGCAGCGTGCTGGCCCTGCTGCTCTGGCTGATCGCCTCGGCGGGCTTCGCGTTCTACGCGGCCCACTTCGCCTCGTACAACAAGACCTACGGCACGCTCGCCGGCGTGATCGTCTTCCTGATATGGCTGTGGATCAGCAACATCGCGATCCTGCTCGGCCTGGAGTTCGACGCGGAACTGGCTCGCCAGCGTGCCGTCGCCGGCGGACTGCCGAGCGGTGAGGAGCCCTACATCCCGCCCCGTGACACCCGCGCCTGGAGCGATGAGGACCACCGGCGTATGGAGTAGCGCCGGTACACCTCGGTCGCCGACGACTTCGCGTCGCCCACCGGTGAGGCGGCATGGGCATGGACCATGTGCTTCCGGCGCAGGGACTGGGACGCGCGGGTCCGTACGAGCACGAAGTCGACCCGCGACGCCGAGGAGTTCCACGTCAACGCCACGCCGGACGCCTACGAGGGCGGGCGGCGCGTCGCGTCACGTACGTGGAACGAGTCGGTGCCGAGGGACGCGCTGTAGTTCAACCGCGCACCTACCGAAAGGGACGTTTGTTCGGACCCAATCGGTGCACACGTTGAGCTGACACAGCCTTCTTTCAAGGAAGCGGAGACTCATCATGGGCATCATCGCGTGGATCGTCATCGGGTTGCTGGCCGGTGCCATCGCCAAGATCCTGATGCCGGGCAAGGACCCGGGCGGCATCATCGTCACCATGCTCATCGGCATCGCCGGTGGTCTCCTCGGCGGCTGGCTCGGCAAGGTGATCTTCGGCGTGGACTCCATCGACGGGTTCTTCGACCTCTCCACCTGGATCGCCGCGATTGTGGGCTCCCTCATTCTGCTTCTGCTGTACCGCGTGTTCACGGGCAACCGGCGCTCGCGCCGCCGCGCCTGATCGCGCACCGACACCGGCGGCTTCCGCCTGTGGGCGGTATCCCTCCGGGGCACATGAGACGGCCGAGTCGCGACACGGCCGACACATCACGAGAGCCCGGCCGGTGGCCGGGCTCTCGGACGTGCGGTCGCTTCAGCCGCGGGCGAGGGTGCCTCCGGACGTCAGACGCCGAGTTGTCGCCGTACGGCCTCTGCGTCGATCAGGTAGTTCATCTCGTAGAAGCGGCCGTCACGCACCTTGTGGAAGGAGTACTCGGCGTACTCGATCGTCTCGCCGGTCGGAGCGACGCCGAACCACTCCTTCGCGGGGGTGCCCCTGTTGAACAGACGGGCCGCGACACGGTCGCCGTCGATGGCCACGTCCCGTACCCGCCAGGTGAAGTCCGGCACCGCGTCGCCGTGCCCCTTCAGCTCCGCGATGACGTCGTCGCGTGTGACCGGCCGGCCGTTCTCGGTGAGTTCGTCATGGATGAACTGGGTCATCCGGTCGAACTCATGGGCGTTGAGCGCCTCGATGTAGCGCTCGAAGACCTCACGTACTTCCTTCTCGGACATGCTGACCCCTCTGCCGCCCCGAACGCGCGGGGCGTGTACTCGGACGATGACTGGACGGTTACCGGACTACGACGACGCCCTCCCACGAACTCGTTGTGGTGACTGCCGTCATGGGCTGGAACCGGGACCACGAGAGTTCTATTCCGATCGGTACAGAAGTCGTGCGGATCACTACACGGGGAGCAGGGGAGCCGGGGAGCCGGGAGTACGCTGCACCTATGGCTGGTCCGCGGAGCGCCGTCATGGGGCGGCCTCGAGAGTTCGACATCGACGAGGCGCTCGAGCGCGCCATGCAGGTGTTCTGGGAACGGGGATACGACGGGGTCAGCCTCACCGACCTCACCAAGGCCATGGGCATCACGAAGCCGAGCCTGTACGCGGCCTTCGGCAACAAACAGGAGCTGTTCCGCAGAGCCCTGGAGCGCTACACCGAGGGACCCGCCGTCTACGGCACACGCGCGCTGGAGGAGCCGACCGCGCGCGGTGTGGCCGAGGCGATGCTCCGCGGAGCGGTCCGGACCACCACGCGCCCCGAAGGGCCGGCGGGCTGCCTGACCGTGCAGGGCGCACTGGCGTCGAGTGATGCGAGCCGGCCCGCGCACGACATGCTGGCCGAGTGGCGGAACGATTCGGGTCTACGCCTGGAGGAGCGCTTCCGGCGGGCCGTCGACGAGGGCGATCTTCCGGGCGACGCCGACCCTCGACAGCTCGCCCGGTATGTCATGACGGTGATCTTCGGCATCGCCGTCCAGGCCGCCGGCGGCCTCGGCCGGGACGAACTCCAGGACATCGCGGACATGGCGCTGGAGCGCTGGCCGACGTAGGGGGTGGGCGACGGACGCTCACGGTCTCTCGCCATGCCGCCGATCAGTACACCTGACCCCGGCTCAGGGATATCTCTGTTGATCCGGCGTGGCCCGACGTGGCCCGACGGAAGAAGCGTGCGACCGTCAGGCGCATCTTGTCGAGCCGTCCCGAGCAGGGAAGGTGCCTCCCCGGCTGCCGTCAGCCTCTCCAACACGGCCCCTCGCCCGGTGCGTTGCACCGCATCAACGTCCCACTCTGCCGACTCAATGCTCGTGTTCCCGGTGACCGACACCGCGTTCGGTGACTTCCACGAGGCGCCGCGCCATACGACTTGGTTACCGTTGCCGAGCACCGGAGCCAGGGGCCTCATGCGACATCTGCAATTGCAACGAGGCTCACAACCTACCCGGTAGGCAGCGGGAATCCAGCGGCACGAGCGCCGACCGCCCCCTTGGCTGCCGCGTCCCAAGCTGAGAGTGCGGGTTCGACTCCCGTCGACCACTCCGCGGAGAAGGCCCAGGTCATAGCCCGCGTCTTTCGCCGTATGCGCCGAAACACTGATCGTTTGGATCAATGGCGTGGTGATCTCAGGGCGACCAGGCGTCGGCGACGGTGAACGAGGCGAGCGTCCCGTGGAATCGGCCGGCACCCGAGTCGGTGTTGCCCACCGATCAGCAGCAGGCCTCGGCCATGTGCGTCGGGGGGGACGGTGGCGAAGCCGGATCCAGCCACGGAAGCCGTTCGCCCACCCCGAGGTTGCTCGCGGAGGGTGAACGTGCGATGCCTCCTCCCTCCGCTACGTCCGGTTCAGCGCCGCGAAGACGGCCAGGCACAGCGTGAGGCTCGCCGCGAACGCGATGCCGCAGCGAGAGAAGGCCGTCGGTACCTTGGCCCCCTCCCAGCGGGCGAGGGCGAAGGCGATCGCCGCAACGACAACCGAGAAGAGGACGGCCACCGCCAGCGCGAGGAGCATAAACGCCGGGAAGGTGTGTTGCATGAGTGCACCGCCTGGGTCGTGTGGTCTCGATGACGAGTTATGACGATCCCCGAGCGGGGCCGCAGGTGGGACGGTTGGATGTTTCTCCGGTGACAACAAAGGGTTGTCCGGCGAACAAACCGTGGGGGCGGCGTGGCGGGCGAGAGGAAGCGGGCGGGGCGGCCGTGGGGACCAGCCCGTGGCTCGTGCGTCGAGATCAACCAGCTGGTCGCGGCGGTGCGGTCGTGGCTCGACGAATCGAGGGTGTCCGTAGGCGAGTTGCACGCACGGCTCACCCGCGAGCACTTCGTCACCGGATCGGTGCCCGAGTTACGTCGGTTGCGTGACCAGCTGTCCGGAGAGTCGCTGGAGTGGGATCTTGTCGAGGCCGTGGCCGACGTGTGTTTCCCCCACGAACAGGCCGATGCGTCCCGGCAACGCCTCGACGAGGCCAGAACACTGTGGGACCGGGCAGACACGAACCCCACAGCGATCACGGAGGCACGTGACCTGGTGCCCGCCCGAGAGTTGCTGGAGGCCAAGGACCGCACTATCGAGGTCCTCCAGGAGATGCAGCGTGCCCGGCAGGCTTACGAGGCCGGAGAGCACGGGCGGCAACAGGCCCTGTCGATTGCCACATTCCTGTTCATCATGCTTGGTCAGGCGCAGGCGAAAGTCGCAGAACTGAAGCGTCGGCTCGACTCACTGGAGTCGGTGACCGCCGAACTCCCCGGTGGTCAGGGAGTGGTGGAACTCCTGTCTCGAGCGCAACTACAGGAGACGGAACTGCGTGAACAGCTGGTTCGTGCGGAGCGGGAGCGGGGGATCGCCCAGCAGGTCGCCGACCATGCGGCACGGCGAATCCACGAACTTGAGTCCGAGCTGGCCGAGTTGCGACTCCGTACGGGAGAGAGTGGGCACTCCGGTGCGCGGGAGCCGGGGCCGCTGCTCACCGAGCCCGATCTGCGCGCGCTCAGCCCCGACGATGCCGAACTCAACGATGTCGACCGTGCGCTGGAGAGGGCGCGCGACGTACTCGACAAAGGTCACGAGGCCGTTCAGCAGGCCGCCGACGACCTGGGCTACTGGTCATCCTCGGCTTCTGCGGCGGAAGCCGAGACATCAGAGCCCGGACGCGCTCGGCAGAACCTGGGAGAACAAGCCCTCGGGTTGTCCGGCACAACCCCGAACAACCCTCCGACCAGCCAGGAAGCAACCTTGCCCGCGCTGGAGTCCCCACGGCCTCCGGTCACCGACCGCCAAGGCGACATTTCCGACGCGGTCGGCCGGATCACTGGGGGATCGGATCCGGCGGACATCGTGACGCGGCTGTGCAGGGGCCTCGTCCCCGCCATCGCCGATGCGGTCGTGGTCCATCTGCGAGACCCGATCCCGGTGGGCGACGAAGAACTCGTGGGTCCACTCGTGCTGCGGCTGCAACAGGTCCACCCGCTTCACGCCGGTGGAGGCGCAGCGTTGTGCGAGGTACGCGCCGGCAGCGCGCTCTTCGAAGTACTGAACGGGGCACTGCCGATCACCAGCGACTCGCCGGTGGGTAGCGCCGCGCTGCCGGAACTCCTCGGTCAGGGGTACGCCGCCGACGGGCACCACATCCTCCTCGTCCCTCTGCATGGCCGCAGGCGGATCATCGGCACAGCGGTTCTTCGACGCCACTCCTCCGGGCAAGCCTTTCAGGAGGCCGATCTATCGGTCGCCGCCGAGTTCGCCATCCGCAGCGCGCTCGCCATAGACAAGAGTCAAAATCTCCAGGCCGCGGTCCAGGACCTACATCTCGCCGGCAGCCTCGCGGACACCCTGCAAACGGTTGTCGACGGAGTCGTGACCGGTCTCGGCTACCAATTGGCGTGCGTCAACCTCGTTCGGCCGGACGGCGACCTCGTCGTCGCCGCCCTCGCGGGCGGCGCGGAGGCCGAGGCACTCATCACCGGCCGCGTCGGCTCCCGGGACTCGTGGGAGCGCCGCCTGAACATGGGGGAGGTCTGGGGCGATCTGCGGTTCATCCCCCACACCGAGGGCCAGGTCCTCGACGATGACGACGTACCGCAGTTCCACACGGACGGCCCCGCCCCCCGCTTCGAGGACGAGTGGCACCCCTCCGACCGGCTCTTCGCACCCATGTACAAACGGAGTGCCTCGGGGGCGTCCCACAATGAGCTGCTCGGGGTCATCTCAGTGGACTGGCCCCTCACCCGCCGTCGCCCCAGGCCGGACGAGCGCCGGAATTTGGAGGAGTACGCCTTCCAGGCCGCCATCGCGATCAGCAACGCACGGCTACGTTCGAACATGCAGCGCGCGCTGGTCCGGCTGGAGCGGGAGCAACAGACCTTGCGTGCCAGCGAGGAGAGCTTCCGGCAAGCCTTCGAGTACGCCCCCTCCGGTATGGCCATCTCGGAGATGGGCGGCGACAGTCACGGCCGTATCCTCCGCACGAACGACGCGCTGTGCCGCATGCTGGGCCGCCCGGCCGGCACCATGCGCCGCTACGCCTTCTCCGACCTCGTCCACCCCGAAGACATGGGCACCCTGCTCAACACCGGTGCCGAAGGCGGGCACGCGGAACTGCGCCTCGGGCGCCGCGACGGAACCTATCTGTGGGTCTCGATGCGCAACAGTGTGGTCGCTGACGCCGTCGACGGACCCCGCTTTCTGCTCACTCACGTCGAGGACATCGAGAAGCGCAAGCGCCGTGAGATCGCGCTCGCCCACCGTGCCTCGTACGACGCCCTCACCGGTCTGCCGAACTCCGCCGAGCTGCACGCACGTATCGAAGCGCAGCTCTGCGAACTCAGGCGGCATGCGTCCGAAGTCGCCGCGTCGGGTACCAACAACACCTACCTCGCTCCCGCCCACCATGCCTCGACCCACCACCCCCATCTCTGGGCACCGAGAAGCGGCAACAGCCGCGGCCTGGCAGTGATCTTCTTGTCTCTTCGCGACTTCAAGGCCCTCAACACCCATTTCGGGCGCGACAGGGGGGACAGTGTCCTCGTCGAAGTCGCCCGGCGGCTCACCGAGGCCGTACGTGACGGCGACACGGTCGCCCGGTACGGCGGAGACGAGTTCGTGGTCCTCGCCCCCGAACTCGGGCCCGCCGACGCGCAGAGCGCGGCGGCATTGATGCAGTCCCGGATCCATCTGCCGATGCCGTTGGGCGACGAAACCGTTCACATGCATGCGGGCGTCGGCATCACATGGGCGCAATGCGGGACGGCCCCTGGCGACATCCTGCGGGCTGCACGCGCGCTCGCGTCGTGATCGCGGGTTCGCGCGGACCGGTGTGCACGGCGGGAACCCCTCACGGGTGTGTGCCCCCTTTCCCGTGCTCAGGGGAAAGGGGGCGTGTGACGTGGGTCAGAACACGCCCTTGAAGTTCTGCCATCCGGTGGCGAGTCTCGTGCGGCTCCCGAAGGAGCCCTTGCCGTTTCCGTTGTGGCGGTAGAGGGCGCCGGAGGTGTCACGGGCGACGAGGTCGGCCCGGCCGTCGCCGGTGATGTCACCCGCGCCGACGATGACGTTGTACGAGGCCCCCCAGTCGTTGAACACCTTCACCCGGCTCTTGAACTTGCCCGTCGCGGTGCCGTCGTAGCGCCACAGCTCGTTCGACTTGTCCTGCGCCAGCAGGTCGCCGTGGCCGTCGCCGTTGAGGTCGCCGGTACCCACGATCTTCTTGTAGCCCGTCCACTTGGAGGCGATCTTCGTCCGCGCCGACAGCTTGCCCGCGCTTGTCGCCTTGTACAGGTAGACGTCCCCGGTGGAGGCCTGCCGGACGACCAGGTCCGCGCGGCCGTCACCGCTGACGTCCCCGGGAGAGGTCAGCACGTCGTACTGCGTCCAGCCGCTGGTGCCAAGCGTGGTGTACGCCGTCGAGGGGGTCACCGCCGCCCCGCACGCGGGCCGGTAGGCGCGCAGCGCGCCGCTGCTGTAGCGCACGAGGACGTCGTTGCACCGGTCGCCGTTGAGGTCGCCGTACGGCACGAACCTGGCGCTCGTCGGCCAGCCGGAGCCCGTCTTCTTGGCGGTCAGGGTCCCGGTGCCAGTGCCGTACTGGTACGTCAGTCCGCCCGAGCCGTTGAGGGTGAGCACCTCGCCGAAGCCGTCCGCCGTGGCGAAGTCCCGTCGGACCGGGGTCGCGCCGGTGACCTTGAGCGTGCCGGTCCTGGTGAGGGCCGCGCCTTGGCCGTCGGCCGGGGTGGCGGTGAGCGTCCAGGTGTAGGCGCCGTTGGCGACGAGCTTGCCGACCGTGTCCTTGCCGTTCCAGGAGGTCTGGAGCGCGCCTTGTGCCGTACCGCCGGAGAGGGTGCGGACGGTCGTACCCGTCGCCTTGTTCTTGAGGGTGAGCGTCCAGGACGCGACCTGCTTCGACAGCCACCAACGCGGGTTCCAGGCCGCGCTCTTGATGTCGGCCGAAGCCGCGACGGAGGCGTCGAGCTGGGTGAGCGCCGAGACAGGGACGCCGCTGGGCACCAGGTGGGTGTTCGCCTTCGCGTCGACATATGCGATCAGGCCGGTGTACGGGTCGACGTCCCAGGGGTTCCCGCCCGAGAGGGTGGCCACCGAGTGCGTCACGGGCGTGGCGCCGCGGACGTCGGTCACCTTCAGCTCGCCGCCGGTGCTGGTGACGACGAAGCCGTCGCCGAGCTTGGCGGTGTCCCAAGCGCCCTGCGTGAGGGTGGTCTTGGTCTGGGTGACGGTGTCGTAGACGCCCTGGCTCTCGCCCGAGCCGACGCACGACCACAGCAGCAGGCGCCCCACGGCCTGGAGGTCCTCCAGCAGGCAATTCCGGCCGAACCACACCGATTCGCCGCGCTTGCCGGTGCGGACGTCGACCGGTGCGGCACTGTCGTTGCCGTCCGCCACCCACAGGGTGGTGCCCCACAGCGCCTTGCCGTGCGTCGCCGAGGTGAGCACCGTGGAGCCGGTGTCGAGGTCGACCACCTTCGTCTGCGAACCGGTCGCCGCCGTGTACTCGGTGGCCATCGCGACGTGCCGACCCTTGGCGTCCCACACCCGCACATAGCTGTGCCCGGGGTCGATCGCCGTGCCGGGCAGGGTGCCCGTCGGCTGGACGACCCGGGGGACGCGGTCGTCGCCCGAGAGGTACGGGTTCCAGACGACCGTACGGCCGTCCCCGGTGCCCACGAGGTTGGGTGCGGAGGCGGTGACGAGGCCCTGGGAGGTGCGGGGGCCGGCCGTGAGGGCATCACCGGTACTGCCGATCGTCCGCCTGTACATGGAGGTACGGCCGGTCTCGCGGTCCTGTTCCACCACCGTCAACCGGCCGTTGTCCAGGGTGAGTTGAGTTGTCGGGTCGGCCACCGGGTCCAGCACGGAGGCGGCGACCTTCTCGGCGACGGGGGTGCCGTCGGTGCCCGCGCGGACCAGGTTCACCCCGAAGTCGGCGGTGTCGGTGCCGCCGCCGGGCACGAGGAGCCCGCCGTCGGGGGTGGGGACGGCGAGGGCGAGGCTCTCCGACCGGGCCAGCACGGTCTTGGCCGTCGAGCCGTCGGGGGCGAGCGCGTCGACCCGCCACACGGGCAGGCTGCCGTCCTTGGCGCCCAGTGAGGAGTCGTGGCGGGAGACCAGGAGTTGGTCGCCGACCATGCCCAGCAGGTGGGTCGCGTTGTCGTTCTCCAGCGGCACGGTACGGACGGCTTTGGTCAGGTCGGCACGGGAGTACACGGAGACGGTGTTGGTCCCGTCCCAGGACACCAGGTGGGTGGGGGTGAGGACCACCCGCCCGGTCGTGGTGAGGGTCGGGTTGTACGGCAGCTCGACGAACGTGCCCTTGTCGGCGTCTATCCAGCCGCTGTGGGTCGTGCTGCCCGTCCAGTACTGCACCACCGTGCCGTGTGCGTCGGCCACGGGCGAGTTGCCGGTGCTCACCGAGGAGACATCGGCCGGGACGCCCGACACCGCGCGGTCGCCCACGGTGCCGTCGTCCTGGAGGTCGAGCAGGTGCCAGGTCAGCCGGTCGGCCGTCCAGGCGGTCGTGACGACGGTCCGCCCGAGCGTTCCCTGGTAGCTGTGGCCCTGGGGGAGCGCGATCGAGGTGACCGCGCCCCCGGCCCCCATGTCCCGCAGCGTCACGGTGCGCGCGCCGTCGTCGTAGCGGGCGACCACGTCCGAGCCGGCGCCGAACTCCGGCATGCCCCAGACCTCGTCGGCCGAGGCGTCCACCACCGTGTCGTCGCCCGTGTAGGTGGTCCACACATGGCCACGGCCGGGCTCGTAGCGCAGGAACCCTGAAGGTCCGGCGTTGAACAGGGCGGTCCGCGGCAGCAGGGATGTCTGCGCCGGGATGACCACCTCGGTGGCGCGGGCCGCGTGGACCTCGGTTGTCAGCGGGCCGAGGCTCATGGCCAGGGTCAGCGAGGTGGTGACGGCCAAACCGCCATGGATGAGGGCACGTCTGCCCACTTGGGTCCTCCACGGGAGTGGAAAGCTGGGGTCACTTGCACGATCAAGACTCGCCGGCGGGCGACAAGGTTGCGGTCGGGAAAGATCCTTCTGCCTCCGGTACTGGTCTTCAGGATCCCGGCGACAAGGGCGACCACGAGCGAGCGGAGCGCTGCCACGAGCGGCCACGGACAACGCGTTCCGGATCGCGGCTCGGACGGCGGAGCGTTCACAGAGGCCACAGGTCCTGCTGCCGCCCCTCGGGTCTCAGCATCCGCCGAGGTCTTGTGTTGTCCAGTCCGATGCGGAGTGGCTCGGCCGCCGTGCGCAGCGTCGGTCCGTCAGGGTCTTCCGTGAGGCTGTCCGCCGCGTCGTCCGGCCCAGCCCGATGCTAATTATTCGCACGCTTGTTTGGGGATTTCGGGGGGGGTGGGGCCCTCCGTGGGGGAGGGGAAACAGGTGGCTCGTCGTGCCTTTGCGCGTGGCTCCGTTGCCGCGGTCGCCGGAATAGCGCTCGCTGCCTCCGCGGTGCCGCCGGCGGGGCCCGCGTACGCGAGTTGTGTCCTGACGCCGTTCCGGTCCGACCTTCGCACGCCGGGACGCGGCTGAAATGAAGAGCGCGGGCTGGTTTGTTGGGTGCGGCCCTGATACATCATCTTGTCATGGCCATGAACGCGATCGAGCTGCACAGCATCAATCGCTGGGAGGCGTCCTTCCTCCGCGAGGAGGTGGACGGCTACTTCACTCACGGGATCGAGTGCACGCCGGGTGCGACGGTGCTCGACGTGGGGGCCAACATCGGGGTGTTCTCGGCCGCCGTGTATGAGCGGCTGGACGGGGACGTGCGGATCTACGCCTTCGAGCCGATGCCGCCGCTCCACGCGACACTCGAACGCAATGCCCGTGAGTTCTTCGACGGACGTCTGACCGCGCTGCCCTACGGTCTGGCGTCCCGTGAGGAGGAGCTCGACTTCAGTTACGTTCCGGCCGCCACGATCTTCTCGTCCTCCTCGCGGGACCAGGGGAACATCGAGGACGAGCGGCGCCGGGTCACCGCCAGCGTGGTCGAGATGATCCGCCAGGGTGGTCTGGGACCGGTCCTGCGCCGCGTACCCGCGTCCGTCCTCACCCTCCTCATCGGCCGCAAGCTGCGGGTGCTGCGGGAGCTTGAGACACATCGGGTGAAGGTCAGGCCCCTGTCGTCGGTGCTCGACGAGCAGGGCATCGACCGTATCGACCTGCTCAAGGTCGACGTGGAGGGCGCCGAACTCGACGTACTCAGAGGCATCGAGGAACGGCACTGGCCCATCGTCCGCCAGGCCGTCGTCGAGGTGGAGGGCTGGCAGCGGAACCGCGACACGGTCTGCGAGGTGCTCCGCACACACGGGTTCACCGTCAGCGCCGAGCAGGACTCCGTGCAGCGGGCCGGCGACATCGGCATGGTGTTCGCGGTCAGGTCCTGACCATACTCAACTCCCGCCGCTCCGGGAGGTATTGGGCGGTCGGGTCGATTGGACCCACGCGAACGGCACCGCACGTATCTGCGTCGACAACGCCCGACGCCCTGGCCATGATTGACCAATGCCCGAGTTCAGTTGGCCAGACCCCTCCCAATCGCCGGCCCCGGATGTCGTAGAACGCAGCTGGCCGACAACCGTCTCCTCATTGCCCCTTGGATCTCACATCAGCGGACGCGTGATCGGTCGGCAGCCGTTCGGCGTCTTCCTTCTAATCGATGGTGCGCCGAATGCCGTCGGTCTAGCCGAGATCTCCGCCATGCCTCACCACATGGAGCTGCCGGCCATAGGCGCCACCGTCACCGGCGAGGTGATCTGGCACGCCGACCGCAACCGCCAGGTGAGGATCCGCCTCGACGAATGGGACCTGCAAGGGTGATCCCCTACTCGCCTCGCGGCAGCCGCAGTTGACCGCAGGAGTCCGCAGGATTCCGGGTGCGACGCCGAGCTTGCTGGTGGAAGCAGGACGAAACGTTGTGGGGACAGGGGGACCGTGAGTAAGAGGCGTTATGTGGCCCGCGGTGTGCCGGGGGGTTACCGGGTCTGGGACAACCGTGGGCGTCGGTGGTGGGGGGATCACTACGAGTTGTGTCCCGACGATCTCGTGGCCGAGCTCAACGGGCAGGCGGATCCCGCCCGGATCACCGCGCTGATGAAGCGTTACAGGGCACTGAAGCGGTAGGTGGCGGCGCGCCGACGTGTAGGCAGTGCGTGCGGCCTCGGGGTCACGGTGTGCCTCCCGGTCTGATCAATCCGCTTTCGTAAGCGAGGATCGTCGCTTGTACTCGGTCGCGTAGGCCCAGTTTGGTGAGCAGGGCGTTCACGTGGGTTTTTACCGTGCCGGTGGTTACTCCGAGGGTCGCGGCGATCTCGGCGTTGGTCAGGCCCGAGGCGATGTGGAGCAGGACCTCGTGTTCGCGTGGGGTGAGGGCGGACAACGGGCCCGTCGGGGGCAGGGGTTGTGGGGTGTGCTGGGCGAAGGTGCTGATGAGGCGGCGGGTCACGGTCGGGGCCAGGATGGCCTCTCCCGTGGCGACGACGCGGATCGCGGACAGCAGGTCCTCGGGGAGGGCGTCCTTGAGGAGGAAGCCGGAGGCTCCGGCGCGCAGGGCCTCGTAGACGTAGGCGTCGAGATCGAAGGTGGTCAGGACGAGGACGCGCGGGCGCGGCCGCTGCGCGGTGATGAGACGGGTCGCGGTGAGGCCGTCCATGCCGGGCATGCGGATGTCCATCAGGACGAGGTCGGGTGCGGCGGCCTCGGCGAGCGACACCGCCGACGCGCCGTCGGCGGCCTCGGCGACGACCGTCAGGTCGGGTTCGGCGTCCACGATGGCGGCGAATCCGGCACGGACCACCGCCTGGTCGTCGACGACCATCACGCGGACGGCGATGGCGACACCTCCTGGACGGGCACCGGCGGACCCGGCCGGGTGGACAGCGATGCCCGTACGGTACCGGTCTGTTCGAGTGTGATACGTCCGGCTCCCGTCCCCACCTGCACCTTCAGGCGTTCGGCGACGGGACCGGTCGCGGCCAGGGGTACGCCCGTCACCGTGACGCGCAGGGTGTCCCGCCGCCGGCGCAGGGTGACCCGCGCCGGCCCCCGGTCGCCCGCGCCGAGCGCCGCCTCGACGATCCGGTACGCCGACACGGTCACGGACGGCGGCAGATCCCGCGCGGCCTCCGGCAGGCCCCGCAGTGTCACGTCCCGACCGGCCGCGCGTGCCGTCCGGCACAGCGTGTCGAGGTCCGCCGCGGTGGGCGCCGGAGCGAGGTCCGGGCTGCTCAGGCCGTGGAGCAGTTCACGCATGGCGGTGAGGGCCGCGCGGGCGCCGGTGGCCACGTCCTCCAGCCGTCCTCGCCGGGCCTGTTCGACGAGTACGGCGGTGGGGTGCAGGACTGCCTCGCGCAACCGGGCTGCCAGCAGGCGCCGTTCGGCGTCCGCGGCCCGTTCCGCGTGCCACAGCGTGTCGGCCAGTACGAAGTCGTCGCGGGCCAGGATCCGTCTACGTCGGTGTCGTACGGCGAGCCCCGCGCCCCACACGGCCGCGAACACCACGGCGAGCACCACACTCAGCGCAACGGACATCAGCATCGCGGCGGCGGGCAACTTCGCGGTCTCGCCCAGCAAATCGCCGTCCGCCGCCGCCGTCACTACCACGGACCCGGCGAGCGAGAGCGCCGCCGCGCACCACGCGGGCCAGGTGTGGGCGGCTCCGCGGCCGTAGACCGCCATCGCGTACACCGCCAGCAGCTCCACGACCGCTCCTCCGGTGAAGAACGCCGACATCCGCGACGGCAGCACGGCCCCGGCGACCGCCGCCGGCCACAGCCATGACGTGGCCAGCACGGCCGCGAACGCCGGCCACGGGGCGCGTCGGCGCCACAGCAGCGGCAGTGCGTGAGTGGTCAGCAGGACGGCGACGAGTAGTAGGGCGGGTGCCGCGGCGCGCAGTCTCTCGCCTGTCCATTCCTCCACGGTGATCAGGATGAACACCAGGGGGAGGAGTGTCGCCGTGAACACCAGGGCCGGGTCGGCGAGTCGTCGGCCGCGCAGTACGTCGCGGCGGCCCGCGCCCCCGGGCGGAACCCTCGGCCCGGTGACGTCGGGGAGGGTGGCCCATACCTGCCAGCCGCCGTCCGGCGCGGGGCCGGCCGTCAGTTCACCGCCCACGGCCGCGGCCCGCTCCCGCATCCCCGCGACACCGCGTCCCGAGCCCAGGCCGTGTGCTGAGTGCGCTGCCGTGCCGCGCGGCGGACCGTTGCTGACGCAGAGTTCCAGGACCCCCTCCCCCCGCAGGACGCTGACACGCGCCGCCGAACCCGGAGCGTGCCGCACCACGTTCGTCAGCGCCTCGCGGACGATCCCGTGGACCGCCTCGGCCGCGGGACCGGCCAGGTCGCCGGGGAGCACGGTGTCGATGGGGCGGCCCAACCGGCCGAATCCGGCGACGAGTTCCTCGATACGTCCGGTCATCGGACGTGGATCCGGACGACCGGTGTCCCGCAGCAGACCAACAAGCCGTTGCAGCGCCGTCAGGGTCTCGGTGCCGGTGCGCTCGGCGAACGACAGCGCCTCGGCGGTCAGTTCGGGCCGTTTGTCGCCGAGTCTTCGCGCCGCGTCGGCGGTGATGACGACGGAGGTGAGGTGATGGGCGCTCACGTCGTGCAGTTCGCGGGCCAGCCGCCGCCGCTCGGCGTCGCCCGCCCGCTGCCGGGTCTCCTCCGCGCCGGCCAGTCGCCGGGCGGCAAGCGAGCGGCCTTCGAGCCAGTGCCGTCGGGCCCCGCCGAGCCCCGCGCTGGTGGCGTACACCAGCGCGGCGAGTGCGCAGTCCAGGGCGAGGGAGGGCCGTATCCCGGACCGGACGAGCGACAGGAGCGTCTCGACGACCACGGCGGCGGCGACCGCGCGTACGGCCACGGGCGCGGGGCGGCGTACCGCCACCGAGTACAGCGCGATCGGCGCGCCCAGCCACAAGCTGCCGTCGGGCCATACGAGTTGGCCCACCGCGAGCGTGCCGAGGGAGCCGGCCAGGGCCTGGACAGGCGCCTGACGTCGGCGGCCCAGCGCCGCCGTCTGGACGGCCACCGCGCCCAGGACGGCGAGCAGTACGGCGGTCCCGGGCGACTCCTCGGTCGCCAGGCCGGCGCCGGACCACAGCGCGGCGAGCTGGGCGGCCGCGAGCAGTGCGGGGAGCAGCCAGTTGCGTATCGTCTCCATCTCGGCACGAGCGTAGGGCGGGGTGCCGCGGCGTGACACCGGCCTCAGGGAGGAGGGGAGAGGTGGCTCTCTACCCTCCGACAGAGACACCGTTCGTGCCCGCGGGCGATGTTGGGGACGCGGGCCCGCGGCGAGGGTTGTGCCCATGACGAACCCGACGCCCACGAGCAACCCGACACCCATGGCCAACCCGATGCCCATGACCGACCCGATGCCCATGGCCAACCCGACACCCATGACCGACCCGATGTCGCTGTCCACCGCGCCCGCGCTCCCGACCGAGCAGCTCCCCTACCACCGTATGGCCCGCTTCTCGACCCGCCATCGATGGTGGCGGTCCGTGCTGGGCACCGGCTTCCTGGCGGTGGGCTGTGTGTTCGCGGCCGTCGTGGTCTACGGCGTCTTCGAGGTTCTGGGAGTGGTCCGGGGCTACCCCACGACGCCCGACGGGACCGTCGAGTTCGGCCCGGTCTCGGGTACGGCCGCGGACCTGCTGGCGATCGCGTCCGCGCTGCCCGTCGTCCTGCTCGCGGTGCTGTGGATCGGACGGCGCCCGGCGGGCACGGTCTCTTCCGTGACGGGCGGACTGCGGTGGCGCTGGCTGGGGTGGTGCGTACTGGCGGCCCTTCTGGTCCTCGCCGTGACCACCGTGGTCCTGGTCCTGCTGCCCGTGGACGACGGGCCGCCGGCGCGGTGGGCGGGCTGGGAGGTCTTCGGACCGGCTCTCGCGATGCTGGTCGTCCTGGTGCCGTTGCAGGCGGCGGCCGAGGAGTACGTGTTCCGTGGCTGGCTGTTGCAGGCGGTCGGCGGTTTGCTGCGCTCGCCCTGGTGGGCGCTGGTGCCCCAGGCCGTGCTGTTCGCCGCCGCGCACGGGTGGGGTACGCCGTGGGGCTTCGCCGACCTGCTGGTGTTCGCGATGGTCGCGGGCTGGCTCACCGTACGCACCGGCGGTCTTGAGGCGGCCATCGGGCTGCACGCCGTGAACAACCTCCTCGCTTTCGGCGTCTCGGCCGCCGTCGTCGACGGCCTCACGACCGACGAGACCGCCGCGGACGCTCCCTGGCAGCTGGTCGCCGTCGACCTGACGGGCGTCGCGCTGTACGCCGTGGCCGTGCTCTGGCTGGCGCGTCGCCGCACACCGACGCGGACGGTCCCCGCGCCGGCCGCGGTCGCGCCGGTCCACCCCGCCGCGTATCCCTGGGTTCCCGCCGCGTACGCCGCCCCTCGGCCCGGCGTCGCGGTCGTCCCCGTGGTCCCCGGCGTCCCCGCTGTCCCTGTCTCCCCGGCCACCCCGGCCACCCCAGTCGCCCCGGTCGCCCCCGCCCCGTACGCCGAACGCCCCGCCGCGCCTGACCTGCTCCCGGAGGCAGCAACTCCCTCCGACCCCCCGCCCGGTACGCCCGACGACCCCTCGCGCTGACGAAGCGGAGCCGGTTCGAAGCCAGTTCGTACGACGCCCCCGCACCCGGCACTCCGCAGCCGCGCCCCCACCCCCAGCACGCCCCCGCCCCCGCCCCCCGAACGCCGCACGCCCCCAAGGCATCAAGCTCACCCCACCCCCTCCGCCTCTTTCATACCCAAGCGCCCCATAAGCCCCGCCCTTTCGGTTGAGGCCGAAAGGGCGTGCGGTGCGTTGGGCCCCCGGACAACCTGAGGGCGACCAACGACCTGCGGGTGTGGGGGGAGACCAGATGCGTGGATTCGCCGTGCTGTCACTGCTGTTGCTCGGAGTGGGGACGCTCACCGCCTGCGGGCCCGCCGATCCGGTCCCGCACACCGCCCCGACCGCGCGCACCGCGCCGGACGCGCCCCCCGCCGACCAGAACTCCGCCGCCCAGGACCCCACCACCCAGGACCCCGCGCTCCCCCGTGAGGCCACCACCGCCGAGCTCCTGACGCTGGCCCGCGCCGAAGACGTCCTGGAGCGGCGCTGCCTCGCCCGGGCCGGGTTCCGGCTGCCGGCGGCGCCCGAGCCGGCCCGGAGCGGGGCCGAGCCGCCGCCGATGGCGCTGGTCCTCGGCGATGTGGACTGGGCCCGCGAGCACGGCTACGGCACCCGGGTCCGTACTCCCGAGGAGACCACCCGGCTGCGGGCGGACGACCCCGTCGGGGACTACCTGCGTGCCCTGTCGCCCGAGCGGCGCGCCGAGGCGCTGCGTGTGTGGCAGGGCGGCGGTGTGGACACCGTCGAGGTCACACTGCCGAGCGGCGCGACGACCGGGCGCAGTACCCGAGGCTGCACCAGCGAGGCGCGCGGCGAGCTGTACGGCGACTTCCGGGTGTGGTTCGGCGCGGACGCCGTGGACCGGGGTGTCAGCGCGCTGGCGATGAGCCGGGCGCAGGCCGATCCCACGTACACGAAGGCGCTGCGGCGCTGGGCGGACTGTGTGGCCGGACGGGGCCTGCGTCATGAGTCGCCGTCGGCCCTGCGGGCCGCGCTGGGCGACTCGGCGCCCGCGGCCAAGGAGATCGAGTACGCCGTGGCCGAGGCGGAGTGCGCCGTCGGCTCGGGCCTCGCGAAGGTCGCCGTGGACGTCGGGGAGCGGCAGCTCGCCGAGGCACGCGAGCGCTATCGCGCCGATGTGACCAACGCCCGTCGGATGCGGCTCGCCGCGCTGCCGAAGGCGCAACGGATCGTCCGCGACGAAGACCCGTCGCGGCAGCCCAACACCCAGGAGAGAGACACGAGATGAAGCGGTATCAGCAGGGTCTGCGGAATGTTCTGATGGCCGCGGCCGTGGTCGGGATGGTCGCCACAGCGGCTCCCGCCATGGCCGCCCCGGACGCGAGACCGTCCACACCGGCGACGGCCGACGCCTCGCCCGGCGCCCAGCCCGGCGGCAAGTCCGGCGTCAAGTCCGGCGCGCCGACCCCGGTCCGGTCCGGCGCCGATCTCAGCACGCTGGCCGCGGCCGGCGCCGACGGCTACCTCTACGCCTACGACCTGCCCTACTTCGAGGGCGCCTGGTGCCGGTGGGACCGGGACGACACGTGGTGGGGCGACGACTGCGGCAACTTCAACGACCGCGCCACGTCCCTGTGGAACAACGGGTTCCCCGGCCTGTTCAGCGAGGTCGCGCTCCGCCGTGACGTGAACTTCAGCACGAGCCAGTCGTCGTTCTGCATCGAGGCGGGCAGCTACTACTCCGATCTGTCCCTCGGCTACGAGAAGTTCCTCGACGGCGGCTGGGCGGACAACCAGATCAGCGCCCACCGCTGGTTCACGGACGACGCGGACTACATCCACGACCCGCACTACGCCTGCTGACGGAGGGGGGAACCGTGGCCATCACCATCAACTCACGTGCCACCTGGGGGCAGTACGCCCCCGCGGACCTGAGACAGCACGCGTCCGCTCCGCCCGCGCCCAGCCAGAACCCGAAGTGGTCCGGTCACATGGGTGTGTTCCTGCACTACCTCGGCGCCGGCACCACCGCCGACCTCGGGACCGAGGAGGCCTGCCGCAGGGCGGTCGCCGAGGTCTACGTGGACCACAAGAACGGCGGCGAGTTCGAGGGGGACATCGCCTACAACTACCTCGTCTGCCCGCACGGCCAGGTCTACGAGGGACGCGGCGAGCAGCGCGGCGAGGGCAACGGCGGCACCTCGCCACCCATCGAGGGTGTGGGGCGCAACGAGGGCTTCTACTCGATCGTGGGCATGATCCGCTCGCAGGACGTCGCGAGCGAGGCCATGCTGCGCGCGATCAGAAGCCTGATCGAGCACCTGCGTACCAACGTCACCCGCAAGGCCGGCAACAAGATCCTCCCGCACTCCTTCGGCTACGACACCGACTGCCCCGGCAACCTCCACATGTACGCGCGGCCGGGATCGACGATCGATCCGTCCGTGCCGTGGCGGGCGCCCGCAGACATCTACGTGTACCGGACGCAGAAGTGGGTGAACGAGACCTACGACACCGCGCCCGGGTACGTGATCTGTTCCGAGACCGGCTACACCGGCTGGAACACCGTGCTCGCCCTCACCCAGGGCCTTCAGCACGAACTCGGTATATCCCCCACCGTGCAGACCTTCGGCCCGGGGACGTTCAACGCGGTGAAGAACCGCCGGCTGATGCCGGACTCCGAGCCGAACCAGAACCTTCTGCGCCTCTACAACGGGGCGTTGTGGTGCAAGGGCTACTGGGCTTCGCCGTTCCTCGTCGGGTGGGGCGCGGACTCCCAGTCCTCCCTCCAGGAGCTCTACGGCCACATCGGCCTGGACTACGGGAACGTGGCGCAGCGGCTGAACATGTGGCCGCACGTGCTGAAGTCGCTGCTGCGGATGGACCAGTTCCAGCTGGTGCCCGGCGGTGACCCGAACATCCGGGCGATCCAGCAGCGGCTGAACTCCCGTTATGTCGCCGGGATCGGCATTCCCGCGATGAGTCTGGTGCCCTGCGACGGGATCTACTCCCGGGACGTCCAGCAGGGGCTCATGATGGCGATCCAGTACGAGATCGGGATCGCCATGGGCTCGATCAACGGGTACTTCGGGCCGGGGACGCAGGCCGCCCTCAAGAGCAGGGGAGCGGCGAACCTCACCGGCGACCTGCGTTATCTCTTCCGTGCCGCGTGCTACTTCAACTCACCGACGTACACGGCGAACGGACAGGCGAACTACCTCGCGGCGGACATCGGCACCGACGCCCAGACCGGCACGCACCTGGGGTGGCTCCAGTCCTTCCAGAGGTTCTCGCAGATCCCCGTCACGGGCCGCAACGACTACACGACGTGGGCGCAATTGCTCGTGTCGTCGGGCGACACGTCCCGGGACGCCACCGGCTGCGACTGCATCACGGAGATCACCCCGCAGCGGGGGCAGTTGCTCAAGGCCAACGGCTACCGCATCGTCGGGCGCTATCTGGACGAGCATCTCGCCCCGGACGACCCGTTCTACCTCGGCAAGGCGCTCAAGCCGGGTGAGCCGCAGACCATTCTGAACGCCGGGCTGAGGTTCTACCCGATCTTCCAGTACAACGGCACGGTGCTCGACAACTTCTCCCGGGCCAAGGGGTACGACCAGGGGAAGAAGGCGCACCAGAAGGCCGTGGAGCACGGGATCGGCGCCGGTACGTGCATCTACTTCGGGGTCGACTACGACGCCACGGACGAGGAGATCACCAGCCATGTGGTGCCGTACTTCAACGGTGTGAAGGCCGGTCTCGCCGAGCTGGGCGGCCGCTACACGTTCGGGGTCTACGGGTCGCGCAACGTGTGCATCCGGGTGTCGAAGGACGCCGGGGCGCGGTGGTCGTTCGTCTCCGGGATGTCGTGGGGGTTCTCCGGGAACCTGGGCTTCCCGCTGCCGGAGAACTGGTCGTTCAACCAGATCCACGAGTACGCGTTCCAGCCGGGCTGGGGCCTGGACCACAACATCTGGCGCGACGGCAGTGACCCCGGTGTCTCCGCCGTGGGCCAAGGGTGAAGGGAGCAGGCCGATGATCTCCAGACGCAGTCTCCTGCGTGCCGCCGCCGGCACCGGCGTACTCGCCGTGGCGTCGGGCGCGCTGAACACACCCGCCTCCGCGGCTCCGTCGGCGGGGCAGTGGTCGGGCGACGTGTCCGCCAACGGCTGGCGGATCGACCCCGCCTCCGTCACCGTGCACCGGGTCGAGGGGTCGGCGGCCTCGCTCGGCCTGCGGCGTGGTGACGCCGGTGCCGTGCTGCTGCATGTGGCGCGGCGCTGGCACTACGAGATCGCCGCGCTGGACACGGGCGAGGGCGGCGGCGCCACCGGCCACCTCACCCGGCGTACGGTCGGCGCCGACTTCGAGTCGAACCATCTCTCCGGGACGGCCCTCGCGCTTCACCCCACGGCGTATCCGCTGAAGGGGAGCGAGGGGCTGTGGCCGCATCAGGAGGCGATCGTGCGGGACATCCTCGCGGACTGCGAGGGCACGGTCGTGTGGGGCGGTGACCTGACGCCGGTGAAGGTGTCCCACTTCCACATCGCCGTACGTCCCGGCGACCGCACCCTGGCCAAGGTCGCCGCCCGGCTGGACCCCGGCCGGACCACGGCGCCCCGCACCCAGACGGCGGGCACGGTCGCCGACCCGGCGTCCCCACCCCGCCGCACCAAGGCACGCCGCCTGGAACGGGCCCAGGGCAACTGAGGCCGCCACGTCCCCGAGCTCACCGCCGGTGGTGGGCTCGGGGACGTACGCACGACGGCCCCCGCTACTTCTACCTCTGCTTCACTTGCCGAAAGCCTGGCGGAAGTCGGTGACCGTCTCGTCCGAGGCCCAGTTGGCGCCGCACACCGGGACGACACCGTCCTCGGCGGCCACGACGTAGCGGTCGCCCGCCGAGAAGGTCAGGGCCTCCGGGCGGTTCGCGTCGCTGTCGAGGACGACCGTCTCCGCGTCGCCGCCCCCCTTCAGCCAGTGGTCGACGCGGAAGGTGACCGTGGAGCCCTTGACGGAGGTGACCGTGCCGATGAAGAGGGTCGGGTATCCGCCCAGGGTGTCGGGGCTGGGTGCCCCGCACTTCTGGTTGCCGGAACCACTGTGGACAGTGAGGGTGAGGGCGCCGGACGTGGCCGGTTGCCCGTTGTCGTTGTTCGCCATGACTCCTCCGGCGATGCCGCCGCCGAGCAGCAGCAGACCGGCGGCCGCCGCGAGCCCGAGCAGCTGACGGCGGCTCCGCCGAGCACCGGTCTTCGCCGGAAGCTCTCCGGGGACCGAACTGCCGGGCCGCTGAGCGGTGTTGGTGGTCAAGGTGTCCTCCACAAGTTGGTCGATGGGTGGCAGCGGAGCATGGGGGGTCAGCGCGGGGTCCGCGGACTTCAGCCGGGCCAGCAACTCGTCGTCGTTCACTGACTGCTCCTTCCTTCATCCCTCTTGTGTCCGGACGGTTCGTTGGTCTTTCGACCCAATTGTTCGGCGAGTCTCTTCTTCGCGCGGTGCAGGCGGATGCTCACCGCGTTGGGCGAGAGGCCGGTCGCCTCCGCGATCTGGCGGGGGGTGAGCCCCTCCCACGCCCACAGCCGTACCACCTCGCGGTCCAGCGAACCGAGGGCGGCGAGCGCGGCGTGCAGGTCGCTGTGGTCGTCGCCGCCGGGCGGCTGCCGGTCCTGCGTCCGGATCAGCCGCTCCATCAGCCGCAGCCGGCGCCCGTCCGCGCGGCGGGCGTTCGCCAGGCAGCCCCGCGCGACGCCGTAGCACCACGGCAGCACGTCGTCGGGGTCGGGCGGGGAAGCCGGTGCCGCCGCCAGGCCGGGCACGTCGTCGATACGGCGCCACAGCACCAGCATCGCCTCCGCCAGGACGTCCTCGACCGCGTCGGCGCCGGTCCGTCTCAGCAGATACCGATGCAGGGGTTCGGCCACCACGTGCGCCAGCGCCTCGAAGCGCGCCCGCTGCCGGTGGCGCGACTCCTCTTCCGTCATGGATTCCACAACCCGTCCTGTCCGGCACCGGCCGGATCCTTTCGGACGAGCGCGCGGCCGACGGCCCGGTGTCACAAACACCGGGGGCGCCCGCTCTCTCTTCCGTACCGCGCATCCACCTCAAACCGATTCGAGACGAAACCACGGGCCGGCGGCCCCAAGACCCACTATCACGACGTTTCCACGTCGATGTCTTCGGCGGCGAGATGCAAGTAGCCTGCCCCGCAGCATGCTTGCCCAGCCATGCCTCCCCCGGCGCGGTCAGCGCGTATCGCGGCCAGGTGACGGGTACCTCGACACACCAGGGGGACGGGATCGACGTCGTCGTCCGTACGTCCGGGTCGGCGCACGACGGAGGCTTCGGCGGCGAGATGATCACCGTAGAACGCTGTTTCTCGCTGCGGGTGTCGCCCAGGGCGGAGTGGGACGAGAACCCCGTCCCCGCCAAGTGC
The DNA here is from genome assembly GCF_044753385.1 of Streptomyces sp. NPDC088387. Taxonomy (NCBI): domain Bacteria; kingdom Bacillati; phylum Actinomycetota; class Actinomycetes; order Kitasatosporales; family Streptomycetaceae; genus Streptomyces; species Streptomyces sp. NPDC088387. Next base: position 445,604 of record NZ_JBIVNC010000003.1, on the reverse strand, counting down.
CCGGACGGTCCCGCTCCGACCTTCGCCCCGCCGCCCGAACCGCCCCGGCTGCCCTACGACGAGTTGCGCGCGGAACTTCTCCAAGTGCCCGGGGGCGGACGGGTGGACGAGGCCGAGGTACGGCGGACAGTCGCCGCCCTCGACCTCGGTCCGGCCATCCGTACGGAGGTGAAGTCGGACGGCGCACGCGTCGGCGTTCTCCTGTCCGTGCGGGGCAACGGCCACGACCCGCAGGACTGCCTCCTTGCCCGCGTGCGCCCGGGCACCACCGAGGTCTGGGTGCCGTCCCGGATGCAGCGCATGCCCGGCGAGGGCGGCTGCACCGTCGCCAACGCCCTCGACCCGCTGCCACCACCGCACTGAACAGCAGTGGCCCCGCCACCCCCCGTCCGCGATGCTGGATGCTGTGAGCATGACGTCTGGGGTCGGTGCCGGGGACTGGGCCGGGCAGCGGGTCGCCGCCGTGCGGGACGACCCGGGCGGGCGGCTGGCGCTGATGGAGCGGTGCTACCACGGGCCGTACGGCAGGGCCCCGCGCCATCTGCCGTTCCGGCGGGCGGCCATGTCGTTCATGGGGTGGCAGCTACGGCGGGGAGTCCTGCGGCCGGTACGGGGGGAGCGGCCCGGTAGCCCCTGGTGGCGGGCCGTCAACGAGCGCATCCTGCGTGACGGCTGCGAGTCGGTCGGGCTCAGCGGCGGCCTGCCCGGACCCGCCTCCTCCGACACCGCCGCGCACTGGCTGGCCTTCGCCGAACGGCCCACCGCCCGCACCTGGTACCGGGCGCACAACGGCAGTGTGGTCGCCGCCTACCTCGCCCACCGCGACCTCGCCGAGGCGGAGAACGAGACCGAGCGCTTCTTCATGAACGTGGTGCTGTGCCGCGTGCTCTACGCCCACGCGCTCGTCGCCGCGCCCCGCCTCGCCCTCGGCCGGCTCCGGCCGCTCGCCCCGTTCCTCGGCGACCCCCGGCTCGGCATGACCGGGATCTTCCTCCAGCTGTCCCGCGTACTCCCCGACGAGTACCCGCTCCACGACAGTGTGCAGTCGAGTCTCCGGGCGGAGATCGGCTTCGGCCGGCTGGTCGACTTCGGGATGATCGTGCCGAGAATGCAGCAGCTCTACGAGTGGTCCGCCCGCGCGCTCCCCGCACCGGGCCTGCTCGACTGCGTCCGGGACGGAGCGCCCGTCTACGCCTGGCCCTTCACCGAGCGGCATGTCTGGCGGCCGCCGAGGTCACCCGTGCTGCGGGCGGTGCACCGGCTGGTGCCGCCGCCCGAGCGGGTCGCCGACGGACGCTGACGGCGGGCGCCGCGGAACCCCGGGCGGGACCGGCCGTGGTGGCCTGCCGTGATGGCCTGCCGTGATGGCCTGCCGTGGTGGCCTGCCCGGGGGCGGGAGTGCCTCAGCCCGCCTGCGACGGGGTCTGCTTCATCTCGTCGACGACCGTCCGCTTCACGATGGCGCTGGTGAAGAGGACCGTGCCGGGCTTGAACAGCTCGTCCTCGCCCTCGCCGCCGTGCTGTTCGACCTGGACGCTGCGCTCGCCGAGGAAGACATGGGTCTTCTTGTCGAAGATCCACTCCTCGCGGGCACCGCTGGTCTCGTCGAGCCGGGCCACCGCCACACCGGGCCTCCCCACCGCGTCCTCGACGTCGTTCACCACGACCACCCCGGGGATCTTCTCGGCGGCCTTGAACAGCGCCGGGTAGAGCTCCGCCGGCGGGTAGCTCTCGCCGAGCAGGTCGCCGATGGTGGCGAACGCCTGCTGGTCCGGGGAGTTGCCCTGCCCCTTCGTCTCCTTGTAGATCTTGGCGAGCAGCTCATCGGGGTCGGTGGTGAGCTTGGTGAGGTAGTCGTACGACGGACCGTTCAGGTCGGCGACGCGCGGGTTGCCCTGCTCGTCCGGCAGGCTCAGCGTCTCGCCCTCGGGGCCGTTGACCGCCGGCTCGGTCAGCCAGCCCTCGGTGCCGTCCGGGGACATCCACACCTTGCGGCTGTGCAGCGGGTGGCTGGCCAGGGAGCTCTTGTCGTCGACGGTCTTCACAAACGTCTCGGCGGTCTTGGACTCGATGTAGATGAACTGGCCCGGCTTGACGACCGGGTGGCTCACGTCGGCCGCCGCCAGCGAGATCTCGTCGATCAGCTCGGGCATCCCGTCGGTGGTCGTGGTGCCGAGCCTGGTGGTCAGGGCCGGTCCGGTGGCGATGCCGCCGTCCTCGACTCCGCCGCCGCCGCTCATCGCCACCCCGGCGACGACCACGCCGGCCAGGGCGGCCGCGAGGGCGGGCAGTGCGATCGCCGGACGCGGCAGCCGGAGCCGGCGTACCTTCGCGGGGCCCGCGGCGCCCGCGGTCGCCGTGCGCTCTTCCTGCTGCATGTCGTGGATCTGGGCCATGAGGCGCTCCCTGTGGAACTCGTGGCGGCCCACGGGCAGGTCACGTGCCGTAGGGGCGAAGAGCTCCGTGCTCTCGTCCCACTCGTCCTGTCGCTGCGGGGACGGGTTCGCGTTCATCGGTTTCCCTCCTGTGCGGGCCGGATCGCGTGTGTGTGATCGCCTCTTGTCTGTCTGGCCGCCGGACCGACTTCCCGATTCCCCCGAACTTTCTTCGCAACGTCGACGACGGCCCTGACCCTGCCGGTCCTGCCGGTCCCGTCGCCCCGGTCGGTCCGGTCGGCCCCGCGGGCCCGGTCGGCCCGGTCGGTCCGGTCGACCCCGCCGACCCCGCCAGACCGGTCGGCCCCGCCAGCCCCGCCGACCCCGCCAGCTCTGCCGACCCCGTCGGCCCCGCTGGCCCTGTTGGCCCCGCCAGCTCTGCCGACCCCGCCAGCCCCGCCAGCTCTGCCGACCCCGCCAGCCCCGCCAGCTCTGCCGACCCCGCCAGCCCCGCCAGCTCTGCCGACCCAGCCAGCCCCGTCGACCCAGTCCGCCCCGTTGCCCGCCGGTGCAGCCGGCATCGTCTCGGCGGTCAGCGTGCGCAGTTTTCTTCGGGCCCGGGAGAGCCGGGAGGCCACCGTGCCGACGGGGATCCCGAGCGCCCGCGCCGCGGCCTCGTAGTCCAGGCCCTCGCCGAGACAGAGCGTGATGACCTCGCGCTCCGGTCTGCGCAGCTTGGCGAGCGCCGTGAGCGCGGTCGCGAGCCGGCGCCGGTCGTCGACCCGGCCGGCCACCTCGTCGGCGTGGTCGGCCACCGACAGCTCGGCCGCCGCGGCGGCGTTGGCGGCGGCCCGGTAACGGCGGTTGCTCCGGTACTGGTTGCGCGCCGTGTTGGTGGCGATCCCCAGCAGCCAGGGCCGTAGCGACCCGCCCTCGGGGTCCACCTTGTCGCGCAGCCGCCAGGCCTCCAGGAAGGTCGCCGCCATCACGTCCTCGGCCACCGACCAGTCGGCCGTCAGCCGGTAGGCATGGTTGTAGACCGCGCGCGAGTAGCTGTCGAAGAGCTCGGCGAACGCGGTCGATTCCCCGGCCCGGACCCGGGTACGCATATGAGTGGTCACCTCAGTGAGCTGTCCGGCACCCCCCACCCACTTCCCGTGACTCACGTCACACTCCATCCCGGCCGCGCGTCACACGGGCATCATCCTGCCCCCGGACACCACAGGGACAGGCCCTACTCTGATCCCCGTGACGTAGGCAGGCGCGGGGAAGGATGATCGGCGATGACGCCCCTGAGCACCGGGGACCCGGAGTCCATAGGCGGGTACACCCTGCTCGGCCGGCTCGGGGCGGGCGGTATGGGAGTCGTCTATCTCGGCGTCTCCGACTCCGGGCGGCAGGTCGCGGTCAAGCTCGTGCACGAGCCGTACGCGCAGGAAGAGGAGTTCCGCACCCGCTTCCGGCAGGAGATCACCGCCGCCCGCCGAGTCAGCGGCGCCTTCACCGCGCCCGTCGTGGACGCCGACCCGGACGCCCTGCGGCCATGGATGGCGACGCTCTACGTTCCCGGACTCAACCTCGCCGAGGTCGTGAAGGAGAACGGCCCGCTGAGCCGGCGGGAGCTGCGCTCGCTCGGCCTGGGCCTCACCGAGGCGCTGCGCGACATCCACCGGGTGGGCCTGGTGCACCGGGACCTCAAACCGGCCAACGTCCTGATGACCGAGGACGGGCCGCGCGTCATCGACTTCGGCATCTCGCGCGCCGCCGACAACCAGAGCCTCACCGTGACCGGCCGGGTGATCGGCACCCCGCCCTTCATGTCGCCGGAACAGCTCGCCTCGCCCAGGGACGTCGCCCCCGCCTCGGACGTGTTCTCGCTGGGATCGCTGCTGGTGTTCGCCGCCGTCGGCACGGGACCGTTCGACGCCGGCAGCCCGTACCTGACCGGCTATCAGGTGATGTACGAGTCCCCTGACCTCGACGGGGTGCCCGGACCGCTCCGGCGCGTCGTCGAACCCTGCCTCGACAAGGACCCCGCCGCCCGGCCGGAACTGGCGGACCTGCACCGCCTGCTCCTGGCACTCCCGGAGTCCGACACCGTCGCACCCTCGAAGGCGGCCGGCGAGGGCGGCGGAACCGGGACGGGCAGAGGTGCCGGGACGGGCAGAGGTGCCGGGACGTCCGGCGCCCCACGCCCCCGGCCCACGTCCTCCCCCGCCACGGACCCCACCCCCACGACCACCACCTCCGCCTCCGCCTCCGCCACCACGTCGACCCGCGGCCCCAACACCCGTATCCCCAGGGCCCGTCGGAACCGCATGCTGCTCGCCGGCATCGGCGCGGCGCTGGCCGTCGCGGGGCTGAGCGTCGGCGTGGGCGGCTTTATGACGACCGAGGACACCGGCGCCTCCGACACCACCACCGCCGCCGACTCCACGACCGGCGCCCGTGCCGCGTCCCTGCCCGAGGGCTGGCGGCCGTGGCGCACGGCCCTGCGCGACGAGGTGCAGGGCGTCCCGCTGGACTACCAGGAACTCGGCTGCGTGACGGACGCCGGCGCCCTGTTCTGCGGTGGCACCGGCTTCACCGTCGCCCGTGTCGACCCCGCCTCCGGCCGCGTCCTGTGGCGGAGCGGCACCCGCCCGCAGGGGACGCGGCCCATCGGCGTACGGGACGGGCTGGTCTACGTCTTCGAGGACCCGGACGACGACGTCCGACGGGTGCTGGCCCTGGACGCCGACACCGGGGAACGGCGTTGGCAGCGCGACATCGACAAGGCCGCCGAACCCGTCCTGTACGACGACGGACTGCTGACCGTGTCCCCGGACGCCGGGTCGTTCGTCGCGTACGACGCCTTTGGCAAGGAGCTGTGGCAAGCACCCTCGCTGGACGAGTTCTGCGCTCCGGCCGCGCTGGGGGGTGACCCGTACGCCCTGTGCTCGCCCGGTGAGACGGGGCAGTCACCGATCGGCCTGATGCGGGTCGGACCCAACAGCCTGGACTCGGTCGCCGAACTGCCCCGGAAGTCGGAACTGCTCGGCGCCCCCGACGGCCAACCCCTCTTCCTGGCCCCGCAGACGGCGAAGGACGTCTACGAGTCCGGGTACGAGCGGCCGTACAACGCGCTGCTCCGCGTGGACCCGGAGACCAGGAAGGTCACCCGCGTGCCCCTGGCCCGTCCGCTGACCGGCACGGCCACGCTGGTGGACGGTGTTGTCTACTTCGTCCGGTCCAACGGGTCGGTCACCGCGGTCTCCGCCGACACCGGCAAGCGGCTGTGGCAGAAGGCGACGGACATGGAGAGTCTGTCCGCGCCCGTGGTGTCGACGACGTACCGGCGGGTCTACTTCGCCAACCGGTTCGGACGCCTGCTGGCGCTCGACAGCCGTACCGGCGCCGAGGCGTGGCGCACCTCCGCGCTCGACGACGCCGGGAACAAGGCGCAGGACACCCCGCCGCAGGTGCTGCTCGTCGACGACGCGATCGTGGCGACGGCCGGCGACACGGCCTTCTCCCGAAGCCCGAACCGGCCCGAGCGGACCACGGGATCCGAAGGCGCAACGGGACCCGAATGAGCAACGGGGCCCGGCCAACACCGGGACCCGACCGACCCCGCCTGCCGCACCGCCCGCGCTCGGTTGTCCGTGAACTCCCCCGGGATCGTCCGTGATCCGTAACGGACGGATCCAGTGGCCGTGGTCCCTCGTCCTGCCAGATGGTCGCGACGCGATCGGGGACGGGCGGGCAACTGCGGGAAAGCGGGGCGGACATGGCACGGCACGGTGGCGGACGGAACTGGTACGGCAAGCTGATCGGCGCGGCCCTCGGGGTGACGGTGCTCGCCACCGGCGCCTCGGTGTGGGCCGCGCAGGCCGGTGCCGTGGCGGCCTCGCCGCCGAAGGTGACCGCCACGGCGAAGCCCGGCGGTGCCGTGGAGGCGGTCGACGCGACCATCGTGCACGCCTCCGACAAGGGCCCGCGCGGCGTCAACATCACCATCGACGACGGCCCCGACCCCGTCTGGACCCCCCAGGTGCTCGACATTCTGCGGGAGTACGGGGTGAAGGCCACGTTCTGCATGGTGGGGACGCAGGCGCAGGCGCACCCGGACCTCGTGAAGCGGGTCGTCGCGGAGGGGCACCGGCTGTGCGACCACTCGGTGGCCCACGACACCACCATGGACAAGCAGTCCGAGGCCTACCAGAAGCAGCAGATCCTCGACGCCGAACGCATGATCACCGAGGCGTCCGGCGGCGTACGGCCGCAGTACTACCGTGCGCCCGGCGGGGCCTTCACCCCGTACAGCCGTCAGCTCGCCGCGTCGCGCGGGATGCGGCCGCTGGGCTGGAACGTGGACACCAAGGACTTCGAGGGGCCGGGCGCGGACGCCATCGTCGCGACCGTGCAGCGGGAGCTGCCCAACGGGCCGACGATTCTCTTCCACGACGCGGGCGGCGACCGTTCCCAGACCGTCGAGGCCCTGCGCCGGGTCCTGCCGTGGCTGGACGAGCAGGGGTACGCCTTCGGCTTCCCGGTGCGCTGATCCGGCCGGGGACACAACACGGGCTCCCGGCCCGGGGCCGGACCGGCACAGCCCCCGCCGGGGCCGCGCGCGCCGTTGGTCAGGCGGCGCGAGCGGCAGCCCGTGAGCGGCCGGCGGGGGCTGTTCCTGCTCGGAACGTATCCGGGGCACGGCCGCGACCGGCATCCGGAAGTTCACGGAATGACGGTCCGCGGGGCGCGGGGTATGGGCGGGCCGGCGGAAGGGGCCCGGTCGGCGAGGCATGCCCGTGCCCCGCCCGCGAGACAGTGCCCGGACGCCCGTACCCCGTCAACTTCCGGATACCGGCGGGGCCGTGAACGCCGTAGCGTCCCCCCGCCACCACTGGCCGACCGAACAGGGGAACCCACTGTGATCCGATCGACCATCCACCGGCACGGCGGAGCCGCCGCCGACCGGCCGCGGAGCCGCCGCGCCACGCCACCGCGGCGGCTCGGTGTCGTCGCGGCCACCGTCCTCACCCTGGCCACGACCGTCCTGGGCCTCACCGGCGCGCCGCCCGCCACCGCCGCGCCCGCGGCCCCGGCCCCCGTCACCCAGGCCGAGGTCCCCGCCAACGTGACCGCCGGTATCGCGGTCTTCGACCGGACGACCGGCACCTTCACCGAGCGCCTCAACGAGAACATGAAGTTCCGCTCGGCCTCCGTGGTGAAGCTGCTCATCGCGCTCGACTTCCTCCAGAGCCACGACCCCCGCACCATGCCCGCGGCCGACCGCGCCCGCCTCGACTCCATGCTGCGCAGCAGCGAGGACAACGTTGCCTCCAAGTACTGGATCGACGGCGGGCAGACGGCGATCGTCACGCGGATGGTGAAGCTGCTAGGTCTCACCGCCACCGACCCGCCGCCGTCCGGGATGGAGGGCTACTGGGGCTATGTGAGCCTGTCGGCCGCCGACACGGTCCGGATCTACCGGTACATCCTGGAGACCTCCACCGCGCCGGTGCGGGACTACATCATGGGCAACCTGCGCCAGTCGACGCGCTGCGGGACGGACGGCTTCGACCAGCAGTTCGGCATCCCGGCCTCCTTCGAGAAGCCGCGCGCGGTCAAGCAGGGCTGGTCCGGGTTCGGGGACACCAGCAACTGCGCCCCCAAGCCCACGCCGACCATCCCGAACCTCGCCGCGAAGCAGGAGGCCCCGCGGGCCGCCGAGCGCGCCGCCGAGGACGTCAACCTCGACCGTGAGGCCCTGCACACCACCGGCACCGTCGGCCCCAACGACCGCTCCATCGTCGCCGTGTTCACCCTGCACAACGACGGCACCCCGTTCGGCACCGCCTACACCGCCGTCAACCGGATCACCCGGTCCCTGAACGTGCCGGGCGCGGTCCGCCCGGCGGGCACCTGGTTCGGCACCTGGGGTCCGGGCGTGAACGTACGCCCGCTGCCGACCACCGCGAACGACCGCATCACCACGCTGCCGGCCGGCGTCGAGGTCCTGGTCAGCTGCCAGAAGGAGGGCCAGAAGGTCACCGTCCCGCCGTACGAGAACACCTGGTGGGCCTACCTCCCCCAGTACGGCGGGTACATGACCAACATCTACATCAGCTCACCGGGGAACCAACTTCCCGGCGTCTCCGTCTGCACTTCGTAGCAGGCACTGGACGAAACGACCGAGGGCCTCGCGGAGAACGGACTCCACGGGGCCCTTCTCCGTCCTCCCCCCGGGGGTACCCCCCGGGACTATCATTCGTCCGGCTACGACCGGCCGAACCCGGGGGAGGAAGAGCTGCCGATGAGCGGCATATTGATCCATTTGCCGTCCGAAAACCGCACGGAACCGCCGACGACCCTGCGCCTGGGACCGGGTGAGACGGCACGTTTCGGCCGTGGCACCCAGGCACATCCGGTCGAACTACAGCTCCCCGACCCGGCCGTCTCCCGCCTCGCCGGCGAGATCCGTGTCACAGACGACCACTGGCAGCTCACCAACTACTCCTCCACCCACAGCTATCTCGTGGAGAACCCCGAGGGGGCGGGGGAGTACCTGCGGGTGCCGCCGCGCCGGTCGGGGGCGCCGATCCCGTTCGAGTTCGCCCGTGTCGTGCTGCCCACCCGGGGTTCCAGCGTGAGCTTCCAGGTGTTCGCGCCCGACCACGTCTACCTCGACGCCGACGACCCGGCCGGTACGTGGGGCACCCGCACCCTCAACGCGTACTCCCTCGACGAGACGGCCACGTACTTCCTCGTCCTCGTCGCCCTGTGCGAACCGCGGCTGCGCGACGAGTCCGCCGTCTCCGTGCCGACCACCCCGCAGATCGTGGAGCGCATCCGCAGCCACCCGGCCCTCACCCAGCTGACCGCGCGGGCCGTCAGCGCCCACCTCGACTACCTCGCCGACCAGAAGCTCCGCATCCGCGGACCGCAGGACACCGGCGACCCGGGCAACGGCACCCGCCGCACCGGCAAGCGCGAGGCCGTGGTCGGTGTCGCGCTCCGCTTCGGCCTGGTCCGCGAGGAGCATCTGACCCTGCTGCCGCCGCGCACCCCGGGCGTCCCCCTGCCCACACCCACGGAACCGGCACGGCACGGGGGCCACCGGTGAGCGAGGCCCCTCGGCGCGGCACCCGTGAGGCCGGCCGCCGTATCCCCCGCGGCTTCCGCGTCGGCCGCTGGGAGGTCACCGAGCCGATCGCCGACGGCGGCTGGGGACGCGTCTACGAGGGCCGCGAGGCGCCGGAGACACGGGGCACCGCGGAATCGCGGGGTGCGGCGGACCTCCCGGCGGAATCGCAGGGTACGGAGGGCCGCGTCGCCCTCAAGTTCCTGCCCACCTCCGGGCTCGGTCCCCGTCAGGCCGAGCGGCTGGCGGAGACCGCGCGGCGGGAGATCGAGTTCGGGACCCGGACCCACCATCCGCGGCTGATGCGGCTGCTGGACTCCGTGGTGCTCGGCGACTCCGAGGTGCCCGGCCTGGACGGTGCCGTGGTGCTGGTGATGGAGCGCGCCGAGTGCAGCCTCCAGGACCTGCTGGACGACGCTGAGGGCGTGGCCCTGCCGGACGCGGAACGGCTGCTGACCGAGATCTGCGAGGGGCTGGCCCATCTGCACCGGCTCGGCTGGGTGCACGGCGACCTGAAGCCGGACAACGTACTGATCATGGCGGACGGTTCGGTACGGCTGTCCGACTTCGGGCTCACCGCCGAGCTGGAGGGGACCCGCGGCACCCACGGCTACATCCCGCCCTTCGGCTCGCCGGACTACCTGCCGCCCGAGCGCTGGCGGGCCCCGCTGGACGAACGCGGTGTGCAGGTGCGGACCAGCGCCGACATCTGGGCCCTGGGCGTGATCATCCACCAGGTGTTCACCGGGGGCACCTCGCCCTTCCCGGGCGCGACCTTCACCGCCCGCGCGTCGGCGGTCCAGGAGTACGCGGAGGGCAGGGCGCCGCTCAAACTGGACGTCGCCGTACCGGAGTCCTGGCGCCCACTGGCCGCCGACTGCCTCCTGCCCGCGCACGCCGAGCGGGCGGCACACACGGCGGAGAGCCTGCTGGAGCGGGTCCGGGGCGTCACCGGACACGGGGACGAGCACCCCACCGGCAGCCCGGCCGACCCTTCCGGGGGCCGCCCCGCCGACCCCCGGCGGCTCGGAAAGCGTGTCCCGGCGCTGGCCGCCGGTGCCGCGGTCGTGGTGCTCGGCGCGTGCGGCGTCGTCTGGTGGCAGACGGGCGGCTCCGGCGGCAACACCCCGGCGGCGGCCGAACTGACCGTCTACAACGCCCACGACACCTGCCGCGACCGCTCCGACCGGCATCCCACGTGCAGCATGGGTCTGGCCATCGACCCCGCCGAGGAGTACGTCCTGGGCAACGTCGTCGACACCCGGGTGTGGCACGGCGACGTCCTCGTCGTCGAGTGCGCGACCGAGCGCGGCGTCCCCATCACCGACGAGGCGGGCGTCCGCTCGTCCCGCTGGTACCGGGTACGGCTGCCCGAGCCGGAGCAGGCACTGGACGCGGACACCGTACGGACCACGGCCTGGCTGCCCGCGGTACGGACCCGGAGCACGCCGGACGTACCGGAGTGCGCCGCCTGAGCCACAGGGGCCCTGAGGCTCAGGCGGCGCACTCGGGGCACGGGCCGCCGTGATCATGCCACCGCCCTGAAACAGCGCTGTCCTGGAACGAAGGCAGTGGCGGCGGTGGCGGTGGCGGCGGTGACGAGCCCGCCGGTTCCGGTGCCGACACCAACACCGACGGGCGGCAGCCGGTCGAGCAGACCTGCGGTGCCAACGACATCTCCTGGAGCACCCGGTCCGAGTCCCAGGCCGGCGGATACATCCTGCTCATGGCCGCGGCGAAGTCGGGCATCACCTGCTCGCGTCGGCGACGAGGACCCGAACCCGGTCTCCCTGGAGGTCGGCACCATCACCGTCGACCGGCCCGTCGTCACCAACTGGCACACGGCCGCCGCCGACGCCGTCCCCTTCGGCTGGACCGGCCCGGGGCGACTCACCCCGCCGGGGTCCTGACGGAGCGCGACGTCGTCACCGTGATGTTCTCCCCGAGCCCCACACTGTCGAAGAACCACCGGGCGTCCTCGGCGCCGAGGACGATCAGGCCCGCGTCGACGACGGCGTAGTCGCTGAGGGCCTGGACCGGCTCGAAGGTCGCGACGTAGAGCGGCAGGCCGCCGCGGTCGCGCAGTTCGACCGCGTACGGCACGGTCACCGAGGTGCGGCCCTTGCCGAGTACGTCGACGGTCAGGTCCCGCTTCATCTCCTTCGTGGACACCGTCATCGGACCCGCGGCCCCCACGTCGGCACCGATGCCCGACTCCCCGACGAGCGGCAGCACCCGGCCGGCGAACGCGAACGTGCGCGACGACAGGTCGAGGGTGCCGGAGACACCCACCGACGTGGCCTCGGACGGCGGCGCCGGGGAGACCGGCGCTGTCACGGCCGGAGAATCGGTCGGAGAATCGGCCGGAGAATCGGCCGGAGAAGCGGCTGGAGAGGCGGCCGGAGTCGCGTACCGGTCCGGGGGTTCCGGGGACGCGCCGAAGTGAAGGGTGAGGGCGACCAGGGCGAGGCCCGCGGTGCCCGCGCCGAGGGTGAGCGCCGTACGGCGGCGGCGCCTGCGGCGTACCGCCCGGCCCCGGACCCCGGCGCCACCGGCCGGCGGCACGGCCGTTCTCGTCGCCTCGGTCGCGGCCAACTCGCGCAGGGCGGCGGAGAGTTCATCGGACACGGCCGCTCTCCCTCCCCACCGGCTTGTCGGCCTCGTCTTCCGCGAGCAGATGCGCCAGCGCCGCCCGTCCCCGGGCCAGCCGCGCCTTGACCGTACCCACGGGCGCACCGGTCTCGGAGGCTACCTGCTGCACGGTCAGGTCACACAAATGGTGCAGGACGATCGCCATCCGCTGTGCCTCGGGCAGTTCCCGCAGGGCCGTCACCAGCGCGGTGTGCTCGGGCCCCGGCCCCGGTGCGGAATCGGGCGGCGGGGTCCGCCGTACCAGCTCCAGCCAGCGTTTCGCGCGCCGCCAGCGGCTGACCGCGAGCCGCATGGCCACCGTGCGGATCCACGCCTCGGGCGCGTTGTCCGCAAGGAACTGCCCACGCCGGTCCCAGGCCCGTACGAACGCCTCCTGCACCACGTCCTGGGCCTCGCCGTGGTCGCCGGTGAAGGCGTACAGCTGGCCGGTCAGCCGGGGGAACGCGGCCGCGTAGAAGGCGTCGAACTCGTCCTCGGTCATGCCTCCCACCGGAATCCGTGCCCCTTCCCTGCAACCCGGTCGCCTGTGCGGTGCGTACAGGTCCCGTACGTCGCACCAGTCAATCGCACCCCACAAGGAAGACGCTCCACAGGGGTTCCCGGCTCCGTCATTTCCGGTCCGGTCCCCGCGCACGTACCTGACCACGTGTTTCGTCGCGTGGCCGACCGAGTCCCCGAACGGAAGGGCCCCCCACGTGCCCCCCACGCACGCCGTACTCCCCGCCGGCCACGACTTCGCGACGTACGCGGGGACGCACTGGTCCCGGCTGCTCGTGACCGCGCGGCTGCTCACCGACACCGACACCGACACCGAAGTCACGGGCGCCGCGGAGGAGTTGGTGCGGAGAACGCTGGTGCGGATGTACGCGCGGTGGCGGTGGGTTCCGCGCGACGACGTGGACTTCCATGTGCGCCGGTGTCTGGTGCGCGAGTATCTGCGCAGGCCGGGCGCCGGCCGGGGACGGTGGCGGGGACGGCGGGCCGCGCGCCGGCGGGTCGTACGGGTGCTGCGGCTCTGGGAGGGCCTGCCGGACCGGGAGATCGCACAGTTGCTGGGGTGCTCGGTGGGCGCGGTGCGGGCCTACGGCAAGCAGGCCGACGGCGAGGAGATCCGGCGGGCGTACGCCCGGGCCGCGGCGGATCCGGTCCCGGGCCCGTCGGATGCGCCGTTGGCCGAGCTCCGGGCGCGGGGGCGGGCACGGCGGCGCCGCCGTGCCGCGGTGACCGGGGCGGTGTGCGCGGCGCTGCTCGCGCCGGCCGCGCTCCTCGCCGCGGACCACTTCGGGGGTGCCGCTTCGGAGACGGTGTCCGGGGAGCACGCCCGTCCGGCGACGAGCCCGGTCCGGGTGGTGGCGCCGGGTGAGCGGGTGACGGCCGGGGCGGGGGTACGGGTGTGGCTGACGGCCGAGGGTGGGCACTGGTCGGTGCCGGGTTCGTACGCGGAGAGCGGCGGTGACCCGCCCGGCCCGAAGTCCTCCCGGCCGGCGGTGTCCGTACGGGCGGACACCGTTCAGGACGGGTTCTTCCTGTCGGGCCTCTTCTCCGGCGTGCGCGGCGAGCCGAGCCGTGTCGAGGTGCGGACCGGCGCCGGCAGGGTCACGGCGAAGGTCCTGGTCCTGGCGGGCAGTCCGGGCTGGGGCGTCTGGTACGCGAGCGCGCCCCTGCCGAAGGAGAACATGCAGGCGCTGTTCGCCACGGGCGGGGACGAGCGGGTGGTCACGGTGTACGACGCGTCGGGCGAGGTCGCCGCGCGGTCGGAGAGCGAGTGGTGGCGGATATGACGGACCCGAAGCCCGAAACGCCCCCCGCTCCTGCCCCCGGCACCACCGGCCCGCCGGCCAAGAACCCCGAGGCTCCTCGTCGTCGTATCCCCCTCCGCACCCGCCTGCGCCGCACCCGGGGCCGCCGCCTGCGCCACCTCGCGTACGCGTTCGTCACCCTCGTCGCGACCCTGTGCACGGTGGCCGTGGTGGCGTACCACCTGACGACGGTCCCGGAGCCGCACCCCGAGACGGTCACCCAGAGCACGGTGTTCCTCGACACGAAGGGCGCCTATCTGGGCCGGCGCGGGCCGGTCGACCGGCAGGACGTCGCGCTGTCCGCGGTCCCGCTCCATGTCCAGGAGGCGGTGATCGCGGCGGAGAACCGCTCCTTCCGTACGGACAGCGGTATCTCGCCGCGGGCCATCACGCGGGCCGCGCTGGCGGCGGTGACGGGCGGCGACCCGCAGGGCGGTTCGACCATCACCCAGCAGTACGTGAAGAACGCCCTGCTCAGCCCGGAGCGTTCGCTGTCCCGCAAGGCGCGCGAGGCGTTCATCGCGATCAAACTGGACCGTACCCGCACGAAGGACGACATCCTGGAGGGCTACCTCAACACGGTGTACTTCGGCCGGGGCGCGGCCGGTATCCAGTCCGCCGCGCGCAACTACTTCGGCGTGGACGCCAGGAGCCTCACGATCGCGCAGGGCGCGGCGCTGGCCTCGATCGTCAACATCCCCTCGTACTACGAGAAGGCGGGCTCCGACCCGAAGGTGACGGCGAAGCTGGAGGACCGCTGGGAGTGGGTGCTGGACGCGATGGTGGCGGGCGGCAGCATCACGGAGAAGGAGCGGTCGGCGGCGCGGTTCCCGGCGTTCCGTTTCTACCCGCCGGGTGAGACGGAGGGGCAGCGGCAGTATCTGATCGACGTGGCCGCGAAGGAGGCGGCGGAGCGGCTCGGCATCACGGAGGACGAGCTGGCGAGCGGCGGGTACGACGTGACGACGACGTTCGACCTGTCCCTCCAGGACACCGCGACACAGCGGGTGGCGGAGCATCCGGGCGGCAAGGACGGCGTCCGTCTGCACACGGCGGTGGTGGGCATGGTCCCGGGCAACGGGGCGGTACGGGTCCTGTACGGCGGCTCGGACTACGCGCGCCAGCCCTTCAACGACGCGGTGAGCGGCGCGGTGGAGGCGGGCACGGCCCTGGACCCGTTCATGGCGGCGATACGGGCGGACAACCCGCTGGCCGACCTCCTCAGGACCCCGGCCCCGACCCCCCTCACCCTGGCGTCGGCCTACGCGACGGTGGCGGCGAACGGCGAGTACGCCGCCCCGTACACGGTCACCCGCATCACCCAGGAGGGCCGCACGGTCTACGAGGCCCACCCCGGGACACGGCGGCTGCTGGACGAGAAGCAGGCGGCGGCGGCAGGCGCGGCGAAGGGCTCGGCGGGGGCCACGCCCACCCCGTCCCCCGGCTTCACCACGGCGGGCGCAGGCGGCGGCACCACCCGCCGAACCGTCTGGACCACCGCCTACGACCCCCAACTCTCCCTCACGGTAGCCCTCTTCGCCGACCGCCCGGGCCCCAAGAAGGGCACCACCCTCCCGTCCCAGCTCCCCAACACCCCACCCCCGACGGACTTCGCGGCAACCGTGGCAGCGGGAATCTGGAACACAGCAAGAAAGGACACCGGATCCATCAGCATCCCCACCCGCTAGCAGGACCCACTGCTCGTCAGTCCGGGGCGGCGGCCCTCAGGTGGCGGCGGGCGGCCAGTTCCTCCGCGGGGACCACCGTCAGGACGGGGGTGCCGGGTGGAGCGAACATCGTGACCACCAGTTGGGAGCGGGTGTCCGGGAGGTTGTTGGCGCCCTGGTAGTGGATGACGTCGCCGCCTGGCTCGAAGAGCGCGTCGCCGGCCTTGAGTACGCGGGGCGCCCGGCCTTCCAGTTCGAAGAGGATCTCGCCCTCCGTCACGTATCCGAAGATCGGCCCGGGGTGACGGTGCGGGGGTGCGCCGGGGTCGCCGGGCGGCAGGGTAATCCGGATGGTCCGGGCCTCGGCGCCGGCCGGGATGAGAGCCGCCGCGTCCGGCAGGGTCGTGATCACCTCGACACCCGGCGGCAGATGCCCATGCTCAGCACTCATACATGTCCTCCCAACAGAGACTGTCCACAGTGAGGACAGGACGCCGACTCCGTTTGTGACACTCGCGCTCGGCGGCGGGGACACACGTACGGCCGGAGGCAGTTGCCCCCGGCCGTGGTGTGGTCTGGCGGTTGGGTGGATCAGTTGGTGAAGGTGAAGTACTTCCAGGCGCCGTGGGTGGTCGAGTTGACCGAGTCGCCGGAGGAGCCGTTGAGGTAGGACGAGCGCATGCGGGCGCGGATGCCGGACTCGCCGGGGGCCTCCAGGCTGACCGCCGACTTGCCGTTCGTGGGGAGGGCGAAGTACTCGGAGCCGGAGTCGTACCAGGAGCCCTGGTAGTAGACCTGGAGCTGGAAGCGCTGCTCGCGGCCCTTGTAGTAGGTCATCGTGGTGGTGAAGACCGGGTCGGTGTTCTTGCGGAAGTAGTAGTACTTCGTGGAGCCGATCTTGCCCGTCTTGTAGTGCTTGGAGACGGACGTGGAGACCTTCACCTGGGCGTATCCGGTCGACTTCACGGTCTTCGGTGCCGTACGGGAGTCGCCCGCGAAGACGGCCGTGACGGTGGTGTCGCGGGTCATGTCGACCTTCGCCGACAGCTTGCCGCTGGAGTTGACCTTCGCCGACTTCAGCAGCTTCTTCGGCTTGTCGGTGCCGAACGGGTCCGCGTAGATGGCGACGGTGCGGTTCTTGTACGTCGAGCCGAGCTGCGCGGTGAAGGTGACGTCCTTGCCGTACGAGTACACCTTGCCGTTGTTGTTCAGGCTCAGCGAGACCGCCTTGCGGGAGACCTCCACCGCGTCCGACCCGGCGGCCGGGGCGTGCGTGGCGTCACCCTCGTAGGAGACCTTGTACGTGACCTTGCCGCCGGACGGCGGGGTGTCCGTGAGGCTGAACGAGCCGTCGGCCTTCGTCTTGACGGCCGGCAGGGCCTTGCCGTTCGGCGACTCCAGGTCCGTGCGGGTCACCTTCAGGGAGGTGCCCGCGGCCAGGCGCGTCTTCGACGTCAGCTTGCCGGTGACGGTGAGCTTCTTCGCGCGGTCCGACTTCGCGGGGGCCGACACCTTGACGGTGGGCAGCTCCTTCGTCGGGTCGGTCAGCGCGCGCAGGGTGTACGTGCCGTACGTGTTCACCGACACGGCGAAGACGCGGCTCGAGTCCGGCGCCCAGGCGAGCGCGCCGTCGACGAGGGTGTCGGCGCCGCTGCTGTTGCCGGTGTTGGGGAAGTCGTACTCCCGTACCGGCGCCGGGTCGCCCGGGTGGTGGATGTGGACGTCCGGGTCGTACCAGGAGTCGCTGCCGCCCGCGACGCTGCCGTCGGGCGCGACCCGCACCGCGTTCGGGTAGGCGTCGATCGGGTAGCCGGTCTGCTCGGTGAGGTCGGCGGCCGAGTAGGCGCCGATGGCGTAGCCGGTGTCCGGGTCGCCCCACGAGGTGAGGACCTGGCCGCCGTCGGGGGTCAGGTCCAGCTGCCGTACGGCGGTGTCCATGGAGCCCTTGACCCGCAGCGTGGCGCCCTCGGCCGTGAGGTCGTACACGGCGAGGTCGCCGCCGTTGCCGGCCACCAGCGTGCCGGGGACCGCCGGGTCGGCGGCCAGGAACATGCCGTACGCGCCGCCGAAGCCGACGTCGCCGCGCTGGGCGAGCTGCACGACGGGGGCGGCGCCGGAGACGTCGAGCGAGCCGAAGTCGGTGCCGTGGGTGAACCAGATCCGGCCGTCCACCACCTCCAGGTCGCCGGGCGCCGCGCCCAGCGGGTAACTCGCGGTCTCGGTGTACGTGGCCGTCTCCACGGCGACGATCCTGCTGCTGTTCTTCACGGCCGCGTACACCTGGCCGGAGTCGGCCGACACGGCGAGGCCGGAGACACCGGCGAGCCCGCTCAGGGTCGCCTTGACGGCGCCGTTGTAGTCGGTGACGACGATCTTCCCGCCGGTCGGGTCGGACACGTAGACCCGCCGGTGCAGACCGTCGACGACGACGTCGCCGACCGACTTCACCGGAAGGACCTTCGCCGAGTCGGCGACCGCCGGACCCGCGACGCCCGTGACCAGAGCCGCGGAACTGAGAACGACCGCGAGTGCCGTCGCGGTCGCGATGCTGCGCCTGCGCACAGTGATGTGAACCCCCACAGAAGTCGCCCGGCCAACCGGGCGGAAGTGAATAGGCCGCGCGTCCCCCCTTCACACCGCGAACGATGTGCGGACGCCACCAAGACCGCAGCGTATGGCATGCCAGCGACAATCAGGGAATGGAATTCCCCGGTCGGCAGTGCGGCGGGGTCAGTTTCGGGTTGCTGTGTTGAGGCGGGCCGCCTGGGCCGTCAGGTAGTTGCGTTCGGGCAGGTTGGGGGCCTTCTGCGCGGCCTCGGTGTAGAGGCGGGCCGCCGTGACCGGGGCGCCGGCGCGTTCGTGGAGGTAGGCCGCCGCCGCGGTGTGGCGGGGCAACGAGTCGTTCAGGGTGGCGAGTTCGGCCAGGCCGGCGTGCGGGCCGTCCGCCTCGCCCACCGCCACCGCACGGTTGAGGCGGACGACGGGACTGTCGGTCAGCCGGACCAGTTCGTCGTACCACTCCACGATCTGTACCCAGTCCGTCTCCTCGGCCGTGCGCGCGTCCGCGTGCAGCGCCGCGACGGCCGCCTGCGCCTGGAACTCCCCCAGCCGGTCCCGGGCCAGCGCCGCCTGGAGGATCTCCACACCCTCCGCGATCGCCACCGTGTCCCACCGGCCCCGGTCCTGCTCGGCGAGCGGGATCAGGCTCCCGTCCGGCGCGGTACGGCTCGCGCGCCTGGCCTGGTGGAGCAGCATCAGGGCCAGCAGCCCGGCCACCTCGGGGTGGTCGATGACCGCCGCGAGCTGCCGGGTGAGGCGGATCGCCTCGGCGGCGAGGTCGACGTCACCGGAGTAGCCCTCGTTGAAGACCAGGTAGAGGACGCGCAGGACGGTCGCCACGTCACCGGGCTGGTCGAAACGTACGTTGGACACCGTGCGCTTGGCCCGGCTGATGCGCTGCGCCATCGTCGCCTCGGGGACCAGGTGCGCCTGCGCGATCTGGCGTGTGGTCAGCCCGCCGACCGCGCGCAGCGTCAGCGCCACCGCGGCGGACGGGCTCAGCGAGGGATGCGCGCACAGGAAGTACAGCTGGAGCGTGTCGTCCACGGTGGCCGCCGGACCCGGCGCCGGTTCCTCGTCCACCCGGTCCTCGCGCCGCCGCCGGGCCATCTCCGCCCTGGTCGCGTCGAGGAACTTCCGCCAGGCCGCCGTGACCAGCCAGCCCTTCGGGTCGCGCGGCGGATCGTCCGGCCACACCCGGACCGCCTCCACCAGCGCGTCCTGCACGGCGTCCTCGGCCGCCGCGAAGTCGGCTCCGCGGCGGACGAGGATCCCGAGGACACCCGGCGTCAGGCTCCTGAGCAGCGCTTCATCCATGGAAGGGGCAGTCCGGGATGGTGGGCGCCGACTCGAAGAACGGCCGCAGCTCCAGCCACTCGTGGATCGGCTTCCCGCCCGCCCCCGGAGCCGCGGACAACTCTCCGGCCAGCTCCAGGGCGCGCTCGTAACTGTCGACGTCGATCACCATCCAGCCGGCGATGACGTCCTTCGTCTCGGCGAACGGACCGTCCGTGACCGGCGGGCGCCCCTCACCGTCGTACCGCACGAACGTCCCGCCCGGCGCGATGGCCTGGCTGTCGACGAACTCGCCGCTCTTCTCCAGCCGGTCGGCGAAGTCCTGCATGTACTGGACGTGCGCCGTGATCTCCTCCGGCGTCCACTGGTCCATGGGGACGTCGTTGACCGCCGCCGGGGCGCCCCGGTAGTGCTTGAGCAGAAGGTACTTGGCCATCGCGGTTCTCCTCGTTTCGTACGACCATTGTGGCCGCCTCCACTCCGGGGACGGAGCCGGGCACGGGTTCTCGACATCGCCGGGAAGAATTTCTCCCGCGCGATCCCCGGCGGACCCGCCCTACCCCGCGATCACCGCCACCGCCGTCCTCCCCCCGTCCACGTCCACCACCGTCCCGTGCACGAACTCCGCCTCCCCGCTCGCCAGCCACACCGCCGCGTGCGCGATCGCGTCCGGCGTACCGACCTCGCCCGCCGGGGTGCCCTTCATCATGATCCGGCCCGCGTGCGGCTCGGCGCCGTCGGGCGTCTCGGGCAGGATCACGCCCGGCGAGATGGCGTTCACCCGCACCCCCAGCGGCCCGAACTCCGCCGCCCAGGCGCGCGTGAGCGTCTCCATGGCGCCCTTGGTCGAGCTGTAGAGCGACCCGAGCGGCACGCCGAGGCGGACGATCCAGGAACCGAGGTTGATGACCACCCCGCCCCCGGACCGCGTCATACCCGGCACAACGGCCGCGGTGAGGAAGTACGGCGCCTTCACGTTCACCCCGTACACCTGGTCGAACATCTGCTCGTCGGTGTCGACGGTGCTGGGCGCCGGGTAGATGCCGGCGTTGTTCACCAGGATGTCGATACGTCCGCCCAGCACCTCCCGGGCCCGTTCGGCCAGGTCCCGGGACGCGTCCGCGGTGCCGTCGAGGTCCGCCGCCACGAAGTCGGCCCGGCCGCCGGCCGCGCGGATGCCCGCCACGACCCGCGCGCCGCGTTCCTCGTTGCGCCCGGACACCACGACGTGGGCGCCCTCGGCCGCGAACGCCTCGGCGATCGCCTGCCCGATGTTGCTCGTCGCCCCGGTGACCAGAGCCGTCCTGTCCCGCAGCCTGTGCACTCGTTCCGTCATGACGCGTTCTCCCTTGTCTCGCGGTGTGCGGCCCAGGGTGCGTCGCAGAAAATGGACCGGCAAGTCCAAACCGTGCGGGTAAAATGGACCCACGAGTCCACTACGAGACCGCGTGGCACGGCGAAAGGAGTCCTCATGCCCACCACCCCCGCCTCCCCCACCACCGCCGCCTCCCCCACCGCTCCCGGCTCCCCCACTGTCCCCACCGCCCCCACCCCCAAAGGCCGGGCCACCCGCGCCCGGATCGTCGAGGGCGCCGCCGGGGTGCTGCGCGAGCAGGGCATCGGCGCCACCACGCTCGACGACATCCGCGCCCGCACCCGCACCAGCAAGAGCCAGCTCTTCCACTACTTCCCGGGCGGCAAGGACGAACTGCTGCTGGCGGTGGCCCAGTTCGAGGCGGACCGTGTCCTGGCGGACCAGCAGCCGCACCTGGGCCGGCTGGACTCGTGGGAGTCCTGGCAGCAGTGGCGGGACGTCGTGGTGGAGCGCTACGAACGCCAGGGCGACCACTGCCCGATGGGTTCGCTGTTCCTCCAGGTCGGGCGGTCCCGGCCGGGCGCGCGGGCGATCGTCACGGGGCTCATGCGCCAGTGGCAGGAGCAACTGGCCCAGGGCATCCGCGCACTCCAGGCGAACGGCCTCGTCGTACCCGAACTCGACACCGACCGCACGGCGGCGGCCATGCTGGCCGGACTCCAGGGCGGCGTCGCCATCATGATGTCCACCGGCGACTCCACCCACCTCAGGGCCGCGATCGACACCGGCATCGAGCATCTGCGCGCCCGGGCGACACGTCCGGCGGGCGGCTGACGGGCCGGGGCACAGCCGGCCGTACCGGACCCGGTCTGCTTCCGGGCCCGGTACGTCGCCGCCGCAGGCGGGATCAGGGGTTCTTCACATACGGCGACTCAGTGGACCGCTGTGCCGGGACGGGCGCCGGCTCGGGTGCGGGGCCGCCCTCGCTGAGCCCGTACCGGGCGTGGAACCTGCGGAGGAATCCGGGCGCGTACCAGGCCGAGCGGCCGAGCAGCCGCATCGCGGCGGGGACGAGCACCCCGCGGACGGCGACCGCGTCGATGAGGATCGCAAGACCGCTGCCGAGGCCGAACATCTGCATAAAGCTGATCTTCGCCGCGCCGAAGGCGAAGAAGCTCACCGCGAGCAGACAGGCGGCCGCGGTGACGATCCGGCCCGTGTGACCGAGGCCGTTGACCACCGCGGACTCGGTGTTGTGGCCCTGGTCGTGCAGCTCCTTGATCCGGCTGGTGACGAAGACCTCGTAGTCCATGGAGAGGCCGAAGGCGATGCAGAACATCAGCACGGTCATGGACGTCTCCATCGGCATCGGCGTCACACCGAGGAGGGAGGCGAGGTTGCCGTCCTGGAAGATCCAGGTCATCACGCCGAGGGTGGCGCCCAGGCTGATCATGTTGAGCACCAGCGCGCGCAGCGGCTGGACGACACTGCCGGTGAAGAGGAAGAGCAGGACGAACGTGGTCAGGGCGACGAGGGCCAGGGCGAGCGGGATCCGGTCGCCGACGGAGCCCTTGGAGTCGACGAGCGCCGCGTCGGCGCCGCCGACCAGCGCCTCCGAGTCCCCGGGCGCGGTCACCGCCCTGACCCGCTCGACCAGGTTCTCCGCGTCGCCGGAGCGCGGCACGAGGTCGCTGACCACGGTGATCCGCTGGGCGTCGGGGCGGCTGAGGGCCTCGTTGCCGGGCGCCGTGGAGCGGCCGTCGGTGTAGGTGCCGGTGCCGGCCTCGACGCGCACGACGCCGGCCAGCCCGGAGAGTTCGGCCGCGTACGAGTCCAGCGCGGAGGTGTCCACGGCCTCGTCGATGACGACATGGACGGCGTCGTCGTCGTTGCCCGCGAACTTGTCCCGCAGCACGCTGGAGACCTGGCGGCTCTGCGCGTCCTCGGGCAGGACCCGCTCGTCCGGGCTGCCGAGGGTGATGCCGAGCAGCGGGCTCGCGGCCAGCAGCAGTACGGCGAGCACGGGCAGCGCGGTGAGCGCGGGGCGCCGCATGACGGTCCGGGCCAGCCGCCCCCACAGGGGTCCGCGGGCGTCGGGGCGCGCGTTCCTCGCCCACGGCAGCCGGCCCTTGTTGACGCGGTGGCCGAGCACCACGAACAGCGCCGGCATCACGAACAGCGTGCCGACGGCCGCGATGGCGACGACGCCGACCCCGGCGTAACCGAACGAGCGCAGGAAGTACTGCGGGAACACCAGGAGCGCCGCGAGCGCCACGGCCACGGTCGCCGCGGAGAACGCGACCGTCCGGCCGGCGGTGCGCACGGTGTGCCGTACGGCGTCGTCGACGCTCGCGCCCGTCGCGAGCTGCTCCCGGAACCGGCTGATCATCAACAGGGCGTAGTCGATGCCCAGTCCGAGACCGAGGGCCGTGGTCAGGTTGGTCGAGGACACCGAGATGTCGGTGGCGCTGCCGAGGAGGTACAGCTCGGCGAACGTGCCCATGATGGCGATGACCGCGATGGCCAGCGGCAGCAGCGCCGCGACGACACTGCCGAAGACGAACAGGAGCAGGACGAGGGTCAGCGGGACGGCGATGGCCTCGGCGAGGAGGAGGTCCTTGGGCACCTGCGTCGACATGTCGTTGCCGACGGCGGCGGCCCCTCCCGCCCGGACGTCGAGCCCGCCCCCGTACGTGCCGGAGTACGCGTCGATGAGGCTCTTGGCGTTCTTCTCCTGCTGGGTGTCGTCGCCCTTCACATGGGCGAGGACCAGGGCCTCGCGGCCGTCCCCGGAGCGCAGGGAGGGAGTGCCGGCGTCCCAGAACGAGACGACGTTCTCCAGCCGTGTCTCCTTCCTGAGCTCGGCGACCAGCGCCCGTCCGTCACGCTCGGCGGCCGGGCCGTCGACGCGCCCCTCGGCGGCCGTGACCAGCAGGACCAGATTGGTCTCCCCGCCGAACTTCTCCTCGATGGCCACAGCGGCCCGGGAGGACTGGGAGGCCGGGTCGTCGTAGCCGCCCCCCTTCAGCTTGCTGAAAGCGCCGGCGCCGACGGCGCTCATCAGCGCCACGGCCACCACCGCGACGACGAGTACCAGCCGGGCCCGGCGGATCGCCAGTTCGGCTATGCGGTCAAACACGACCGATCTCCTTTACGTACCTGCATGAGTTGGTGAAATACACCGACAAAGCGCCGCACTCGTCGTCGCCGCTGACGAACGTAGCCACGCGGCGGAAGATTTGGCAGTGTTAGATTTTCCTCACACCTCGCAACTTCGGGGTGTGCCGGAGGACTTGCCGTCGTACGGTCGCGGCATGACTACGGATGTGGACGGCGCGCCCCCGCTCTCCCTGCGTGAGCGGCGCCGGGCCGTCGCCACCCGGGAGATCCTCGACACCGCCGAGCGCCACATCACCGAGCAGGGGCCGCACGCCCTGTCCCTGCGGGCCGTCGCCCGCGACCTCGGTATGACCGTGCAGGCGCTCTACCACTACTTCCCGAACCGGGACGCCCTGATCACGGCGATCATCGCCAAGGCGTACGACGCGCTGGCGGACGCCGTGCAGGAGGCGGTCGACACCGCGCACTTGGGGGCCGGCGACCTGCCGCGCATGGTGGTCGCGACGGAGGGCTACCGCAGCTGGGCCATCGCCCACCCCGAGCTGTTCCAGCTTCTCTACGGCACACCGCTGCGGAACTACGCGGCGCCGGTCGACGGACTCACCACCCGCGCGATGGTCCGGATGAGCATGGTGTTCCAGCACGAGATGTTCGGCCACTTCACCCGGGAGCAGCTCGCCGCCGCCGACACCCCGCCCCTGTCACCCGAGCTCCGCGCCCACCTCGAACTGCTGCGACAGGACGGTCCGGGAGCCCTGCCGCCGCCCGCGGCCGCGCTGCTGTTCAGCGCGTGGGGCCATATGCACGGTCTGGTCGTCCTGGAGGTGTTCGGGCACCTGTCGTTCGTCGGCGAGCACCAGGCGGAGATCTTCCGGATGGCGATGCGGAACATGCTGACGGAGCTCAACGCCCGGATCCCGGCCGCCTGAACGGGCCGCCCGGACCGCGCGCCGCTCTCAGACGGCCTCCGCCATCAGCCGGTCGGCCTCCGCCTCCGAGGCCTCCGGGGGCACCACGAGCAGGTCCCATCGCCCCTGGCCGGGGGCCAGCAGGCAGACCGTGTCCGGGACCTGGGGGGCGTGGGTGCGCCGCAGCCGGACGACCTGGCCGGCGACGACAAGGCCGGCGGGCGACTCGGCCCACTGACCGCCGTTCACGACGATGCTGCTGATCAGGCCCCAGTCCTGCGGCAACCCGACCAGCAGACGCGGGAGTTCGGCCGCCAGGTCGTGCGAGCGGGGCCACCAGGCGCCGTCGATCCGCCGGGGCTGCCGGCCGAGCCGTGCCGGGGTCGCGAGCCGCAGACGTGCGGCGTCCGGGGAGGGGAGCGGGGGCTGCGGGGCGAGTGCCATGTGTGCTCCTTGGCCTCGGCGCGAGGAGTGCGGCCGGGGGACAGGGGCCGCGTCGCCGGCCCGCGTCGGCCGTGTCGGTCGGGTCAGCCGATCGAGCGGTCCACCGTGCCGTACGACAGGTCGGAGACCTGCGCGGGCGGGGTGGGAGCGGTGCGGCAGGTGAAGCCGAGCCGGACCAGTGCGCGGACCATCTCCGCCGCGGTGAAGTCACGCGGGTCGAGACGGGTGATCACGATGCCGACCTGCTTGACGGGGTACGTCTTGCCCCCGATCACCACACAGGCGCCGGTCGCGGCCTCGGGCTCGACCTTCTCCATCGACATTTCCACTTCGCCCTTGGACAGGTCGAAGGGGTAACGAGCGATCACACAGCGCATGGTGCCTCACCAGGGTCGGGGGGGATCCGGGGCGGGGATGGAACAGCGGGGAGTGGAGGGGGAGCGGTCGCGCGGATGGAAACGAAACAGGGGCCCGCACCCAAGGTGCGGGCCCCTGTAAGCCGTATCGCGTATGAGCTTGTGCGCGAATCCGGGGGGTCAGGCTTAGGCGGGAACGATGTTCTCCGCCTGCGGGCCCTTCTGGCCCTGCGTGACGTCGAACGTCACCTTCTGACCCTCCTGGAGCTCACGAAAGCCCTGGGTGGCGATGTTCGAGTAGTGGGCGAAGACGTCGGCGCCGCCGCCGTCCTGCTCGATGAAGCCGAAGCCCTTTTCCGCGTTGAACCACTTCACAGTGCCGGTGGCCATGTGTTTTCTCCTGTTAGAGCAGTGCTGAAACCCGCACCTCGCGGGCCTCCTCATCGCTGTGATGATCACCTGCTCCGGAAAACCGGTAAGAATGGCAACCACGACTGCAACTGAGATTCAGCCTAGCACGGAACAAATCGGCATCAGGAAAACGTAGGGTGGCGTCCCGAAATCCGTCAGACGTCTCGCGTAATGCGATTTCGTAATCGGTCGAATTTCTATTCCGGCGCCATCAGGTTTTCACTCGTCGCCGCGCAGCTCCTCGTTGACCCGCAGCGCGTCCGCGAGCTGGTCCTCCAGACCGATGATCCGGCAGGCGGCCTCGATGGGGGTGCCCTGGTCGACCATGCCGCGGGCCCGCGCGGCGAGTCGCAGCTGGTGGCGGGTGTAGCGGCGGTGGCCGCCCTCGGACCGTATGGGCTCGATGAGTCCGGCCTCGCCGAGGGCCCGCAGGAACCCCGGGGTGGTGCCGATCACTTCGGCCGCCCGCCCCATGGTGTACGCGGGGTGGTGGTCGTCGTCGAGCCGGTCGGCTGCCTGCGACCGGTCTTCCGAGGGCATGTGTACCTTCCCGCGGCCCGCCGACGCGGCCCGCAACAGGGTGAGCTGGTTCCCTGAGCAGAACTCTAGTCGTCCTCGCGGAAATCCTCCGGTGACGGGGGGAGATTTGTCCCCCTCCGGACGGAGGCCGTCAGCGCAGGACCAGCAGGCGGCCGTGGTCGGTGGCGGACGGGCCGGTGACCTCGCCCGGGACGCGCTGCCAGCCCCAGGCGAGCAGGGCGGCGACGGCGTCGGTGTCGCCGCGGTCGACGAGCGTGACACCGAGCGTGTCGACGTGGTCGGCGAGCAGCCGCCCCTGGAGCCGCCGGGCGAGGTTCCAGTCGCGGCCCTGGTCCTGGGTGCGCACCCGGCGCTCGACAAGGATGTCGCCGACCGCGAAGAGCCGGCCGGCGGCGGCGAGGCGGCGCAGGCCGTCCGGGAGGTACTCGTCGAGCCCCTGCCACCACGGCCCCTCGCCGGTCACGAGGAACCCGTAGGCGCAGCCCGTGATCACGGCGGTGCCGCCGGGGCCCGCGGTCTCGGCGACGACCAGCTCGAAGCCGGGCCTGCGCATGTCCCCGGCGAGCCGTCTGAGGAACGCGACGGCCCGCTCGGTCTCCGTGGCCCACGGCTCCCCGGGGGACGTGCGGGTGTACAGCTCGCCGAGTTCGCGGGTGCGGTCCTCGATCTGGCGGCGGTTGAGGGCGCGCAGGAACTCGCCGCGTTCGGGCGAGGGACCCTGGCGGTGCCGCCTCGGGTCGGCGTCTGCGGAGCGCGCGCCGTACCGGTGCGGTGGCCGAGGCGGGTCGGCGCTCGCCGGGCGGTCCGGCACGTTCGCGGTCATGGGGCGAGCCCTGCCCCGGGTCCGGACGGGTCCGGCCCCGCGTCGTCGTTCGCCGAGAACGGCACCGACGCGTCAGCCGGCGCACGAAGAGCCCTCGGTGCTTCGAGCGTACGCCCGCCCGCTCCACGGACGGCACTTCGGCGAGCGCCGGGCTCCCGGCGACGGGGTCCCGGGTCCTAGGTCCTGCGGTCCGGTCCGCTTGCCGCCGGGGCCTAGGACGCGGTGGTGCCGGGATCGATCGCGAGCACGATGCGGCTGCTCGGGGGCGGGACGACGATGTTCGTACGGGCCGGTCCGGCCGGTGGAGTCCCGACGAAGGAGTGTGTGATGTCGTACCCGGAGTACACCGAGTACGCGGAGTACCCCGAGCCCCGCTACGAGGGAGACAGGGGCACGGTGAACGCGGTCTTCCGCCCGGCCGCCACACCCCCGGAGCTCTCCTCGCCGGGCGGCTCGACCCACTACCTCGCCACGCACGCGCAGACCGGCGGCGAGTTCGGGCTGTACAAGGTGGAGTTGGGGCCCCGGTCCCCCGGCCCGGAGACCCACTTCCACAAGGGGATCTCGGAGTCCTTCTACGTGCTGTCCGGCGAACTGTCCCTCTACAACGGGGAGAAGTGGGTCACCGGCCGCGCGGGCGATTTCCTCTACGTCCCGGTCGGCGGCCTGCACGCCTTCAGGAACGTGTCCGACGAACCCACCTCCATGCTGCTGCTCTTCGCGCCGGGCGCCCCGCGCGAGGAGTACTTCGAGCAGGTGGCCGAGGTGTCACGACGGGGGAGCGAGGAGCTGAAGCGGTTCCGCGTCCGGCACGACAGCTACTTCCTGGAGGACTTCGAGGGGGAGCCGGAAGGGGACTAGGGGGAGGGCGAGTCGCCGTCAGGGGCGTTCGTCGCCGCCGCGTCGAGCAGGGGGCCCAGTTCGCGGGCGACCGTGGTCAGGGCGCGTACGTCCCGCTCCGCGCGGGCGATCACGATCGCCCCCTCGACGGCGCTGATCATCAGTGTGGCGAGCGGCTCGGCCCGTTCGGCGGGTACGCCCAGGTCGGTGAGGGCGGTGGCCACCGGCCCGGTCCAGACGGCGAACGCCGCGGCGGCGGCCTCCCGGGTGGACGGGGCCGACGCGGCGCAGTCCACGGTGGCGGCGGCGACCGGGCAGCCGCCGGCCACAAAGCCGGTGGTCTCGTACTCGTGGGTCCACTGGCGGACCATCTCGGCGAACAGCGCGCCCGGCGTCGGCTGCGGCAGCGCGGCGAGGAACCGGGCGACCCGCTTGCCCGCGTAGCGGCCGGCCCAGCCGACGGCCTCGTTGACCAGCTGTTCCTTGCCGCCGGGGAAGTAGTGCTGGAGCGAGCCGCGCGGTGCGCCGGCGTGTGCGGCGACCTCGCGCATCCCGGTGGCGGCGACCCCGTCGCGCCGGATCAGCTGGGCGGCGCTGAAGACCATCCGCTCCCGTGGGCCGTGCGTGGACGCCCGGTCCGCCGCCATCCGCCTACCTCCACCACCGTCCGCGGCCCCCCGGCATCCCGGTCGTCGGGGGTCCCGTACCCCCAGCCTATGACCGTGGTCATAGACGCGACTACCATGACCGCTGTCATAGTCAGCTGTGGCCACGGTTCGACGGCGGCCCGTGTGCCGGGAACGGCGGTGCATCGTGTCCCTGGGATTCCTGGGTCTGGGCGTCATGGGGCAGCCCATGGCCCTCAACCTGGCCCGCGCCGGAACACCCCTCGTGGTGTGGAACCGCACCCCCGAGCGCTGCGAGCCGCTGCGTGAGGCGGGGGCCGAGGTCGCCGCGAGCCCGGACGAGGTGTTCGAGCGGGCCGGGACCGTGATCCTGATGCTGGCCCACGACGCCGCGATCGACGCCGTGCTCGGGCGCGGCACTCCGGACTTCGCGGCCCGGGTCGCGGGGCACACGGTCGTCCACATGGGCACGACCGCGCCGGAGTACTCGGCGGGCCTGCGGGACGACGTCCGGGCGGCGGGCGGCCGGTATGTCGAGGCCCCGGTCTCCGGGTCCCGGGTCCCCGCCGAGCAGGGGCAGTTGGTGGCGATGGTGGCGGGCGACACGGACGCGGTGGCGGAAGTACGGCCGCTGCTGGCGCCGATGTGCCGGGAGACGTTCGCCTGCGGACCCGTGCCGGGGGCGCTGCTGATGAAGCTCTCGGTGAACCTGTTCCTGATCACCCAGGTCACCGGGCTCGTCGAGACGTTCCACTTCGCCGAACGGCACGGGCTCGACCAGGCGCTGCTGCGGGACGTACTGGACGCGGGTCCGATGGCGAGCGCGGTCTCGCGGATGAAGGCGCCCAAGCTGCTGGCCCGGGACTTCACCGTGCAGGCGGGCGCGGCGGACGTACTGAAGAACAACGAGCTGATCGCGCGGGCCGCCCGCAGGGCGGGGCTCGCCTCGCCGCTGCTCGACGTCTGTCACGCCCTCTTCGGCGAGACGGTGGCGCAGGGGCACGGCCACGAGGACATGGTGGCCGTGGTGCGCGCGCTGGAGGCACGGACGGACGGCTCGGCACCGCCTCAGCGATAGGGACACCACCGGGAACAGGGCCACCCCCGGACCATGAGCGGTCCGGGGGTGGCCCCGATCACTTCCCGATCACTTCCCGATCACTTCAGGGCCGTGCTGCCGGCCGGCCCGTCCGGAGGTCAGGCCTCCAGGGTGAAGAGGTTGAACTCCTCCCAGGAGCCCGAGATCTCGGCCGAGCGGGCGCGCAGGGCGTACTGGTGCGTGCCGGTGATGCCGTTCTCCATCGCGACGAACTGGTTGTTCAGCGTGGACTGGAGGGCGTAGCGGTCCAGGTCCGAGTTGTAGTAGACGATGAACCGCTCCCAGCCGCCGACGCTCGCGGAGCGGGCGCGCAGCTCGTTCTTCGCGTTGCCGGTGAAGTTCTTCTCGACGGCGACGTAGAGGTTGTTGGCCAGGGAACGGATCGAGTACGTCTCGGTGGCCTCGTCCCACTCGAAGGCGAAGCCCTCCCACGAGCCGTTGTACGCGGCCGAACGGGCGCGCAGGACACCGGTGTTGGGCGCGGCGTACGTCTTCTCGGTGGCGACGAACTTACTGTTCTTGGCCGACTGGAGGGCCACCAGCTCGGGCTCGGCGGCGACCGCCGCGCGGGAGTTGTTCTTCTCGGCGGCCTGGTTCAGGACGTCACCATCGACGGCCTCCCAGCCACTGGGGACGCCGACCAGCTGGTCGGCCTGCGGGGCCGCGACGGCCATGGGCGCGGTGACCGCGGTGGCGGCCAGCAGGGCACTCAGCGTCAGAAGGGCAGAAGTCGTACGGCGCACTGCGATACCTCACCATTCGTGAAACGGATTCCGGGCACGACGAGGCAATGGGCCCGCACTGGGCCAGGCGCTGATCTCTCCGCACGGCGGAGCCAACTCCCCCAAAATTCTTCCCCGTACCCCCAACTGCTGCGCCCGGTACCCCTCCCCGGGTACCTCGGCAGCCGCTCCGCCCTGGGGCGAAGCCGCATCAGCGTAACTGTGTGACGCAGCTTTGGGGAGGGAATTAACGGTACTTCTGAGGTGATCGGTGTAGGCGGCACTGAATTGCGGGCCGCGTCATCCTCCGTTCACCCTGGAGCAACCCCCCGTTCTCGCCCGGCACTTGGTCAGCGGCTCAGGGACCCCTCGTCCCCCATGACCACCACCGGACGCGCCTGCGGGTCCAGGGTCCGCAGCAGCTCCTTCATGTCGTCCTTCGGCAGGCTGACACAGCCCTGTGTGGGGCCGCCGTGGTCGACGTGCAGCCAGATGCCGCCGCCCTTCTCGGCACCCAGCGGCCGGGTCCAGTCCAGGGGCGTCGTACCGGCCTTGCGGTTGTAGTTGATGGCGATCACGTAGTCGAAGGACCCCGCGAGCGGTTCGCCCTCGAACCCTGTGCCGTTGAGCGTGAACGCGGGCCCCTGGTCGTACGGCAGCTCCGTGCCGGGGTCCTTCAGCAGGCCGCCCGCGTCGGTGAGACCGAAGACGCCGATGGGCGAGCGCAGGTCGCCGAGCCGGTGGTCGTCGGTCCAGCCGCGCAGGGCGTTGTGTCCGTCCCAGGGTCCGGCGGACGCCTGCCAGGCCTCGCCGGTCCGCTCGTAGAGGACGGCCGTGACGGTGTTCTCGTTCTTGCCCTCGCCGGTGACGACCAGGACCTGCCGGGAGTCGTCCGGGATCTCGGCCCTGGTCCGCGCGCCGAGGCCCGGGATCTGCTGGTTCGCGTTGTCGCGGGTCCGCGTGGCCGGTCCGGGCGCGGCGCGTTCGGTGACGACGGTGGTGGGGGACGCGGTGGGGGCCGCCGCGTCCTGGGCGGTGGTGCAGCCGGTCAGGGCGGTCGCGGCGAGCAGGGCCGCCACGGCCGCGGACACCGGCAGGGAGAGGGACCGGTACCGGGACCGGGACGGGGACGGAGAAGAGGACAGGGGTGAGGACATGGGGGCAGGCACGGGGGCCGCCTTTCGCGGAAAGTGAGGGGGAAGGAAGAGGTGAGGGGTGCGGCGGGTGGTCAGTCCGCCGTCGGGGGTGCGGTCGTGGGGGCGGGGATCGCCGAGACGACCTTGTCCTGCGGTGACGCGGCGTCGAACGCGATCGAGTCGAGCAGCGCCTGGACCGTGCGTGGCAAGCCGGACGAGGCACTCGCGGGGGCGCCGGGCGAGGTGGTGTCCGAGGTGCCGGGCGAGGAGGTTTCGCCGACACCGGGCGACGAGGTGCCTGAGAGACCGGGCGAGGAGGTGTCGGAGAGGCCGGGCGAGGACGTGTCCGTGGCGCCGGGTGGGGCCGTGTCCGAGGCGTCGGTGGCCGATCCGTCCAGGCATACGGACGCCAGGATCATCGCGGGCCGGTCCGTACCCCTGGCGTCGGCGATGGCGGTGAGCAGGCGTTCGCCGCCGAGCTTCCGGCAGAAGGTGCCCAGTTGCTCGCTCTGTACGACGCCCAGCGTCTTGCCGGTCGCCTTGTGGTGCGAGTCCTCGAACACCTGGAAGGCGACGATCGCTCCACCGGGCTCCAGCGGTTGGGAGAGCGGGGCGCAGGCGAACACCTCGACGGCCTTCGGTTCGCAGGCGGGCGACTTGGCGGGCGCGTCCAGCGCCTGGCTCGCGACGTAGCCGATCGTGAACTCCGGGGCCTGCTGCACCGCGGTCACGGACCAGCCGGCGGGCAGCGCGACGGTCAGCTCCCGCAGCTGCGGGAAGCGCACGGTGGCGCCGCCGCCGGGCAGGGTCGGCGTGGGGCTGTCGGCGGCCGATGACGAGCGTTCCGCCCCGGGCGCGGTGATCAGCTGGGGCACCACGAGCAGCCCGGCCACCGCGACCGCGCCGAGCAGCACCGCCCCGGTCCGCCGGCGCCTGCGCCGCCGCACGATCCGGGTGCGGACCTGGTCGAGGCGCCCGGCGGGCGGGCTCAGCCGGGGCACCCCGCGCTCCAGGAGGATCCGCACCTCCGGCGCCTCGTCGTCGTCCCGCGCACCCCGGTCAGTCATGGGGTGTGCCCTGCGCCGTCGCGGGCGAGAGCTGGGCGCGCAGGGTGCGCAGCGCCTTGGCGCCCTGGCTCTTGACCGTGCCGGGTCTGCATCCGAGCACCTCGGCGGTCTCCTCCACCGACAGGTCCTCGAAGTAGCGCAGCACCAGTACCGCGCGCTGGCGGGGCGGCAGCCGGCGTACGACGGCCGCCAGCGCCTGTTCCAGGTCGACGCCCGCGAACGGATCGCCCGAGGTGGGCGCCTCCGGCAGCTCGCCGGTCGGCACCTCGCCCCGCCAGCGCCGCTGCCACCAGGAGGAATACGTGTTGACCAGGGTCTTGCGGACATAGGCCTCGGGCTGTTCGTCCGCGATCCGCGACCACTTGGGCCACACCTTCGCGAGGGCCGTCTGGAGCAGGTCCTCGGCGAGATGGGGGTCGCCGGTCAGCAGCCAGGCGACGCGCAGCAGTCGGGGGCCGCACGCCGTCACGAAGTCCTCGAAGTCCGGCCGCACGCCGCACCTCACCGTCGTAGCGACCATGACCCCGCCATCGTGCCGGTGCTCGTCGTGTCATTCTCACACCTGCTCAACCAGTCGGAGTCCGATTCTGGTTGCCTCCGTTCCGAAATCGATCGACGAAGGTCCGTCGGCCGTCACGGGGCCGTACGTCCGTTCGGGGCACCCTCCGTCGGTGGGGGTCATGGAACTAACCGGAGCGGGCAGGCGTTGCCAGGACGACGACCGAACTGATGACGACCGGTATTGATACGGCAAAGGCCGAGGTGGCTGGCATGGCGATGTGGGATCGGATCAAGGACCAGGCCAAGGGTCTGCAACAGCAGGCACAGGGCGGGCGCGCTTCCGGCGGCCACGCGGGACAGACCGGGCACGCGGGCCCCGGAGCGCACGGTGCGTCGGGCAGAGGCGGCTCGAAGGCCCAGCTGGTGAGCACGTTGAAGTCCCAGCTGACCTCCTTGAAGGCGGAGCTGAAGAGCGGCGCCTACCGGGACGCGAGCATGGCGATGTGCGCCCTGGTCGCGGCGGCCGACGGACATGTGGACCCGGCCGAGCGCCAGCACGTGGAGTCGCTGATCCTCAGCAACGACGTGTTGTCGAACTTCCCGCCGGAGCAGCTGCGCCAGCGTTTCAACAAGCATGTGGACCAGCTGGCCTTCGACTTCCCGCAGGGCAAGGTCCAGGTGATGCAGGAGATCGCCAAGGCCGCGAAGAAGCCGACGGAGGCCCGTGCGGTCGTCCAGACCGGCATCGTGGTCGCGGGCGCCGACGGCTATGTCGCGCCGGCGGAGGAGCAGGTGCTGCGCGAGGCGTGCGCGACGCTGGGGCTGTCCCCGCAGGAGTTCGGGCTCTAGGAGCCGCTGGGAATCGGGCTCCGGGAGCCCATGGGATGCGGGCTCCGGCAGCCCGTGGTCAAACCCCGCCCGGCCGCGGACCGGACGCATACAGAGGGCGTACGGGAGCGGTCGGGCGGGTCGGCCCGGCGCCGTGGTCCCCGTGCGCGCCCACGAGCGCTCGCACGTTGTGATGACCGGCCGGTATGCGGCTGTGGAGTACATGCCGGTGCGTCTATCCAGGACGTATGGATGACCACCGCAGCGAAGCACGTCATCAGTCCTTCTCCAGGCGGCAGTTCGGTGTCGCGGCCGGTTCGGTCGCGGGCGCGGCGGCGCTCGTACCGGCCGTGGCGGGACCCGCCGCCGCCGGACCGGCCGTAACGGCACCCGCCGCCGAACGGTCCGTGGCCGCACCGGCCCACGCCCCGCAGGCTCCGCAGGCGCCGAGATCCACCGCCGACTGGGAGACCTGTCTCGCCGTCGCCCGTGCGCTGCTCGTCGTCGACGAGCACAACAAGCCACTCGTACCCGGGTATCTGAAGATCCTCGACGCCGGGCTGCCCCGCACCGGAACCGGCGGCAGGAAGAAGATCCTCGTGGTGGGCGCCGGGCCCGCCGGGCTCCTCGCGGCCTGGCTGCTCAAGCGCGCCGGACACCGGGTGACGCTGATCGAGGCGAACGGCAACCGGGTCGGCGGCCGGATCAAGACCTTCCGCACCGGCGGGCACGAGGGGGCCGCACAGGCCTTCGCCGACCCGAAGCAGTACGCCGAGGCCGGGGCCATGCGGATCCCCGGCAGCCATCCGCTGGTCATGGACCTCATCGCCCGGTTCGGGCTGGAGAAGCGGCCGTTCCATCTGATCGACGTCGACGGCGAGGGCAAGCCGGTCAACCGGGCCTGGCTGCACGTCAACGGCGTCCGGGAGCGCCGCGCCGACTACGCGAGGGCGCCCCGCAGGGTCAACCGGTCCTTCGGGGTGCCGGAGAAGTACTGGGACACCCCGTCGGCGGCGATCCTGAAGGCCGCACTGGACCCCGTACGCGACGAGTTCAGCACGGTCGGTCCCGACGGCAAGCGCGTCGACAAGCCGCTGCCGGAGCGGGTCGAGGGCTGGGCGCGGGTGATCCAGCGGTTCGGGGACTGGTCCATGTTCCGGTTCCTGACCGAGGAGGCCGGCCTCGACGAACGCACGATCGACCTGGTCGGCACGTTGGAGAACCTGACCTCGCGGCTGCCGCTGTCGTTCATCCACAGCTTCATCAGCCAGTCGCTGATCAGCCCCGACACCGCGTTCTGGGAGTTGGCCGGGGGCACGGCCGTACTGCCGGACGCGCTGCTGGCGGAGGTGCGGGACGTGCTGCGCCTGGACCGGCGGGCGACCAGGATCGAGTACTGGCACAGCGGGCGCGAGGGAGACACCGGGCGCGAGGGAGACACCGCGCACGTCCGGGCGCGCGGCCCGCACGTGTGGATCGACACCGTCTCCGAGGGCCGCGACGGCAAGGTGGTGCGCGAACAGTTCACCGGCGACCTGGCGGTGGTCACCGTGCCGTTCTCCGGGCTTCGGCAGGTGCAGGTGCGGCCGCTGATGTCGTACGGCAAACGGCGGGCCGTCGCCGAGCTGCACTACGACAGCGCGACCAAGGTGCTGCTGGAGTTCGCCCGCCGCTGGTGGGAGTTGGACGAGGCCGAGTGGAAGCGGGAGCTGGACGCGGTCCGGCCGGGGCTGTACGAGGCGTACCGCAAGGGTGCGGCGCCCGCCGACGGCAGTCTGCTCGGGGCGCACCCGGACGTGCCGGACGGACATATCAGCGACGCCCAGCGCACCCACTACGCGGCGAGTTACTGGGCCTCCCGCGACCAGCCCGAGGCGGCGGACATCGTGGGCGGCGGCTCCATCGCCGACAACTCCAACCGCTTCCTGATCAACCCCTCGCACCCGGTCGCCGGCAGCCGCGGCGGAGTCGTCCTCGCCTCCTACAGCTGGGCCGACGACGCCTCCCGCTGGGACTCCTTCGACGACGACGCCCGCTATCCGCACGCCCTGCGCGGCCTGCAACAGGTGTACGGGCAGCGTGTCGAGGTCTTCTACACGGGCGCCGGGCGCACGCAGAGCTGGCTGCGGGATCCGTACGCGTACGGCGAGGCGTCCGTGCTGCTGCCCGGCCAGCACACGGAACTCCTGGCCGCCATCCGCGCCCAGGAGGGCCCGCTGGTGTTCGCCGGTGACCACACGTCGGTGAAGCCGTCGTGGATCGAGGGCGCGCTGGAGTCGGGCGTACGGGCGGCGCTGGAGGCGCACACGGCGGACAGGCCCTAGGCTCGGGCGGGATCCTGCTACCCCCTCCCGCACGGGAGTTGGCATGATCGTGCGGGAGGGCCGGTTTTCCTGGTGTGTTCCCCACCGCGCAGGGCGGTGCGCACACACCGTCCCGCCAGGAGCACACCATGAGGCCGTCCCTGCGGACCGCCGTGTCCGCCGTGTCCGTCCTCGTCGCCGTGTCCGTCCTCGTCGCCGCGGTCGCCGTGTCCGTCCTCATGCTCCCCGCGGCGTCGGCCGTCGAGCCGGTGCAGGGCGCGTCGGCCGCCGAGCGGCGGCACGGGGCGCTCCAGGAGGGCCGGCAACGACGGCCGCGCGATCACCGTACGGCAGGCAGCTGCTCCAGCACACCAGCGGCCTGTACAGCTACACGGCCGACTTCCCAGCGCCGGCCGGTGCGGACGGCTACCGGCCGGTCGGGCGGATCTGTCCGAGGGTTGGGCGGATCTGTGTGAGGGCGGGAAGGTTGGACGGTCTGGTGGGAAGTCCAGGAGGTTGGACGGGGCGTGAGGGGGGGCGTCTGGGGGCGATGTCCCAGAGTCTTTGTCGGGGTGTTCGGGGGGCGGGGTTTTGTGGGGAGGAAAGGCCTACTCTGCCCGGGTCGTGCACGGGTGCCGAGGCTTACTGAGGAGTGGCCATGACAGCTCGGAGCGAGACCGCACAACTCGTCGGCCACCTGCGGCGGGAGACGTCTCCCGAGCGGGTCGTGACCTCCGGCGCCGCGTACGAGGAGTCCCGCACGCTGTGGAACGGCGCGGTCGGGCGCCGGCCCGGTGTCGTCCTGCGGTGCGCGGACGTGGGGGACGTGCAGACGGGGGTCAGGGCGGCCCGGGAGTTCGGGGTGCCGTTGTCGGTGCGGGGCGGTGGCCACGGCTGGACGGGCGACGCGGTCGCCGACGGCGGACTGGTGCTGGACCTGATCGGCATGCGGCGGGTGACCGTCGACGCGGACGCCGGTACGGCCGACGTGGAGGGCGGCGCGCGGGCCATGGACGTGGCGCTGGCCGCCGAGGCGCACGGCATGGTCGCGGTGACCGGCACGTCCGGCTCGGTCGGGATCGTCGGCTTCACGCTCGCCGGCGGATACGGCCCGCTGGCCGGGCGGTTCGGGCTCGGCGTCGACAACGTGGTGGCCGTGGACATCGTCCTCGCCGACGGTACGGCGATCACGACGGACGCCGACCACGAACCCGAACTGCTGTGGGCGCTGCGCGGTGGCGGCGGCAACTTCGGGGTGGTCACGTCGATCCGCGTCCGGGTGCATCCGCTGGCGGGCGGGGTCGCCGACCCGACCGTGCTGGCCGGCACGGTCATGTACCCGTGGGAGCAGGCGACTTCCGTCCTCAAGGGGCTGGCCGAGCGGCAGCCGCACGTGCCGGACGAGTTGACCGTGCAGTGCGGGGTCGTCACCGGGCCCGCCGGGGATCCGCTGGTGTTCGTGGCGCCGACGTGGTGCGGTGACGTGGCGGCGGGGCGGGTGGCGGTGGCGCCGTTCTCGCGGCTCGGCGATCCCGTGTTCGACGGGGTGAGGCCGACCCGGATGTCCGAGACGCTCGCGGGGACCGACGTGCTGTTCCCGGCGGGACGACATGTGGAGATCCGGGCGCGGAACGTACCGGCGCTCACGGACGGGGTGATCGACGCGTTCGTCGCCGGTGGGGAGGCGCTGGTGTCGCCCTTCGCCGCGGTCTCGACGCATGTGCTGCACGGGGCCGCGGCGCGGGTGCCGGTCGGGGACACGGCGTTCGGGGTCCGTACACCGCATCTGCTGGTGGAGAACATCTCCGTGTGGGCGCCGGGGGAGGATGACGCGGCGCATCGGCGGTGGGCCCGGGACATGTCGGAGTCGCTCGCCGCGGAGGCCCTGCCGGGCGGGTACGTGAATCTGCTCGGCGCGGACGAGCACGATCAGATCGCGCACGCTTTTGGGCCCAACCGGGGTCGGCTGCTCAGCGCGAAGCGCACGTACGACCCGGACGACATCTTCCACGCAACACCACTGCCCCGGGGGTAGCCCGGCGCGACGGGGTGCCGCGGGGCCGGCTGTTGCTTTCAAGGGGCGCGGGGAACTGCGCGACCAGCCCCCACCGGCCCGCGGCCGACCGACGGCCATTTCAGGGGCGCGGGGAACTGCGCGACAAGCCCCCACCGACCCGCGGCCGACCGACGACCATTTCAGGGGCGCGGGGAACTGCGCGACACGCCCCCCACCGACCCGCAGCCGACCGACGACCTTTTCAGGGGCGCGGGGAACTGCGCGACACGCCCCCACCGACCCGCGGCCGACCGACGACCTTTTCAGGGGCGCGGGGAACTGCGCGAACGACCCCCGCCGGGCCGCAACCGGTCGTAGGGCCTAGAGTCGCCGCTGAGCACGGATGTGAAGGAGCGGCCATGACCGGCGCGGAGGTCACCCCGGAGGACATCGCGGCCCGGTACGGCCTCGAACCCCTGCCCGTGGAGGGCGGCCTGTTCCGCCAGACCTGGGCAGGACCGGCCGACGAGACCGGCCGCCCCACCGGCACGGCGATCATCGCGCTGCTGACCCCGGCCGACTTCTCCGCCCTGCACCGCCTCCCCACAACAGAGATCTGGCACTTCTACGCCGGCGACCCCCTCCACCTCCTCCTGCTGTCCCCCGACGGCACGGACCGCCTGGTTGAGCTGGACAAAGAGGGCGAGGTCCAGACGGTCGTACCGCCGGGAACCTGGATGGGCGCGAGACCGGCCCCGGGCGGACGCTGGTCCCTGTTCGGCACCACGATGGCGCCCGGATTCCTGCCCGACGACTACGACGGCGCCGACGACGAGACGGTGGCGCGCCTCTGCGCCCGGCACCCGCACCACACCCCCCTGATCCGCTCCCTGCACCGCCCGCACGCACCCACCCGGATGGCCGAGGAAGCGCCCGATGAGTGACGTACGGGATCCGCGGCCACCGGATCCGCCGCTGCCGGATCCGCGGCTGCCGGATCTGAGCGGACGGGTCGCCCTGGTCACCGGTGCCAGCGGCGGCATCGGCGGCGGTATCGCGTGGCAGTTCGCGCGGGCCGGGGCGGCCGTGGTCGCCCACTACCACCACGGGGAGTCCCGGGCCGCCGCGCTCGTCGACCGCATCACGCGGGCGGGCGGCGACGCGATCGCCGTGGCGGCCGACCTGACCGTCGAGGACGACTGCCGGCGGCTCGTCGCGGAAAGCGCCGCCTGGCAGGACGGCCGCCTGGACGCGCTGGTCAACAACGCCGGAATCCAGCCCCTGACCCCGCTCGACGAACTGACCGCCGCGGACTGGCGGGGCATGTACGACGCCAACGTCACCAGCGCGTTCAGCTGTACGCAGGCCGCGGCGCGGGTGATGCGGGAGCGCGGCGGCGGATCCGTCACGCACATCGCCTCCATCGAGGGCCGGCACCCGGCCCCCGGGCACGCGCACTACAACGCGGCCAAGGCCGCCCTGATCATGTTCGCCCGGTCGGCAGCGCTGGAGTACGGCCCGCACGGCATCCGCGTCAACACGGTCTCCCCGGGCCTGATCGACCGCCCGGGCCTCGCCGCCGACTGGCCGGAGGGCGTCCGCCGCTGGACCGCCGCCGCGCCTCTCGTCCGCCTCGGCCGCCCCGAGGACATCGGCAACGCCTGTGTCTTCCTCGCCTCCGACACGGCGGACTGGATCAGCGGCACGGACCTCGTTGTGGACGGCGGGGTCGGCGCACGCCCCACGTGGTGAGCCGGCCGGCGTCCGCTACTCCCCGTACTGACTACCCGGCAGTACCAGTGGATCACCCGCACGCACCGTTCCCGTGCGCTCGCCCACCGCACACGTCACACCCGCACCCGGGGAATCTGCGCAGGAGCGTCACACAGGCTGCACATAGCGATGTTGAAGCCTCGTTAGCGTTGCTGGCTGCTCGATCCAACGTGTGAACGTGATCAGGCCGCGGCCACGGGCCGCCGGCGCGTCTCCACAGGAAGCCCGCAAATGGACTACTGCTCTTCGTGCCGCCGGCATCTCAACGGCGTCTTCGTGTGCCCCGGTTGTGGGGCCTACGCCCCCGACATAGCCCCGCCCTCCTCGGCGGGGCAGCCCCTCATGCCGCCGCGCAACGACACGGCGTGGGCCACCGCCCCCGTGTCCGCCCCGGTGCCGCCCGAACTCGACGCCCCCCAGGCCGACTTCACCGACACGGCCGCCTTCGCCGACATCGCCTCCTTCGACGACACGGCGACCCACGCCGACCCGGCCGCCGTCGGCGACACGGCCACCGTGCCGAGCACGGCCCCCGCCCCCGTATCCCCCGCCCCCGTCACCCCCGTCGCCTCCGACACGGCCGGGACCGAGACCGCGGACCCCCTTCCCGTTCTCTCCCACGGCCGGGCCTCCCGGCGGCGGCAGCTCGCGCGGCTCAAGAAGAGCCAGCGGCGGGCCGTGATCGCCACCGCGTTCGCGCTGGTCGGTGGCGGGCTGACGCTCTCCACGATGGAACGGGGTTCCGGCGACCGGGCCCAGGCGGCGACTGCGCCCGACACCTCCGGCATGGGCGGCACGGACGAGGAGGTCGTCGACCCGACCCTGCCCGACACGCCCCGCACCGACGACGGCCGGACCTCCCGTACCGCGCCCCCGCGTTCGGCCGACCCCGCCGAGCCGAGCACACCCGGCATTCCGCGGCAGCGGACCGCCGACACCTCCGAGTCCGTGTCCGACACCCGGACCGGCACGCAGGGCGGCGGGCAGCCGACCTCGGTGAACACCCTCCCGGAGTCGCAGTCCGCGGCGCCCCCCGCCTCCCCGCCGGACTCGGCCGGGGGCAGCACCCCGCCGCCGACGTCCGCCACACCGACGCCGACGCCCACACCGAGCGACCCGCCCGCCGGCGGCACCGAGCCGGCCGATCCCTCCGCCGACCAGCTCTGCCTGCTGGTGATCTGCGTCGGCTGAACCGCCGGTGATGAGACCCTGGCACCGTGATCGTCGAACGCGCGTACGCCCACGTGGCCGACACCGACCCCGGTGACCTTGACCAGTGGCCCTGGTCCGTGCCCGCCGTCCGCCGGCTGCTGGACGGCGGGCTGCGCTTCACCGCGCCGGTGACCTTCCTGGTCGGCGAGAACGGTTCGGGCAAGTCGACGCTGGCCGAGGCGCTGGCGGAGGGGTTCGGGCTGGACTCGTGGGGCGGCTCCGCCGGATACCGCTACGCCAGTGCGCGCGAGCCGTCCCCGCTGGGGCGCCGGCTGCGCTTCGAGACCGCGCCGGGCGGGCGCCGTATGTTCCAGGGCCCCCGCACCGGGCGCCGTGGTTTCTTCCTGCGCGCGGAGACCGCCCTGGACGCGCTGACCCGCGAGAGCGCGTCCGGCAGGCTCTCCGAGCACCCGGAGGCGATGAGCCACGGCGAGAGCTTCCTGATGGCGTTCCGCGAGGGCTTCCGGGAGCCGGGGCTTTACGTCCTCGACGAGCCCGAGTCCGCGCTGTCCTTCGCGTCCTGCCTGGAACTGGTCGCGCTGATGCACGAACTGGCCGCGTCCGGCGCACAGTTCATCTGCGCCACGCACTCACCGCTGCTCACCGCGCTGCCGGGCGCCGCGATCCTGGAGGTCGGTGACCACGGGATGCGCCCGGCGGCGTGGGAGGAGCTGGAGATCGTGGACCACTGGCGCCGCTATCTCGACGAGCCGTGGGCCTACCTGCGTCACATCCTGAAGTGACGGCCCTCCCGAACCGGCCTTTCCTCAGGCGGAGTTCGCCCGCAGGAACCCGGCCGACGGGACGAAGAACGCCGTCCCCGTCACCGCCCGCGAGAAGTCGAGCAGCGGATCGGGGCCGGTCTCCGTGGTGCCGAGGAACATCCGCCGCAGCATCTCGTCGGGGACCCCGGGGTCACGGGCGTAGGCGATGAAGTAGGTGCCGAACTCGCCGTGTCCGGGCCGTCCGAAGGGCATCGCGCCGCGCAGGACGCGCAGTTCGGAGCCGTCGGGCGCGGTGAGGGTGTTGACGTCGGCGTGGGAGCCGGGCGCGTCGTCGAGTTCGAGGTTGGTGAGCTTCGTACGGCCGATCACCCGCTCCTGCTCCTCGACCGCGAGCTTCTCCCAGGCGTCCACGTCGTGCAGGTACTTCTGGACGACGGCGTAGGAGCCGCCGTGGAAGGCGGGGTCCTCGTCGCCGACGAGCGCGGTGTCGGCGGCCGTGTCCCCCACCGGGTTCTCCGTACCGTCCACGAAGCCGAGCAGATTGCGGGAGTCGAAGTACGCGAAGGCCTGCACCTCGTCCTGGACGCGGGCCGCGTCGCCGAGCCGGCGCACGATCTCCGCGGCGAGCGCGAAACACAGGTCCGGGCGCTGGGCCCGGATGTGGAACAGCAGATCACCGGGGGTGGCCGGGGCGCGGTGGCGGGGGCCGGCCAGCTCGCGGAAGGGCCGCAGCGCGGCCGGGCGCGGGCTGCCGTAGAGAGGTTCCCAGGCGCGGGCGCCGACTCCGCTCACGCAGGTCAGCCGCCCCTCGGGGTGACCGAACCCGATGGAGCGGGTCAGCGCCTCGACCTCGCCCAGCGTCTCGCGGGCGGCGGCCTCGCCGCCGGGTTCCAGGGTCAGGACGAGGAACACCGCGGCGGCGGCCGGCGGCCCCACCACGGGCTGCGGCTCCCGCGACTGCCGTGTGCGGGACGGCGAAGGCAACGGCGAAGACGGCGAAGGCGACGGCGAAGACATGACTCCCCTCTCGTTCCGGGTGCGGCCCGGTCCCCGCCGCGGCGTGCATGGGCACACCGCCTTCCGCACCCGGACACGATGCCCATCGCTCCTTACGTCCACACATGTCAACTTCTTGTCCGCGCACGGCAGTCCGGCGCCCGTGAGCGGCTACGGCGTCACGCGTGCGCGGCG
The DNA here is from genome assembly GCF_044753385.1 of Streptomyces sp. NPDC088387. Classification (NCBI taxonomy): domain Bacteria; kingdom Bacillati; phylum Actinomycetota; class Actinomycetes; order Kitasatosporales; family Streptomycetaceae; genus Streptomyces; species Streptomyces sp. NPDC088387. The sequence goes on along the minus strand of NZ_JBIVNC010000003.1, from coordinate 402,194 downwards.
CGCTCGGCGACGGGCCTGCGGCGGGTCGACGGGTCCGTGAGATACGGCGGACGCCAGGCGCCGTCGGCCCGGTAGAGGTCGGTGCCGGGCTCCACGATCTCGTCGATCCGGTCGAGGGTGGCGTCGTCGAGCACCAGGTCGGCGCCCTTGAGCAGCCCGTCCAGCTGGTCCATGGTGCGCGGGCCGATGATGACGGAGGTGACCGCCGGGTGCGCGAGCGGGAAGGCGACGGCGAGTTCGGGCAGCGTGCGGCCGATCCCGTCCGCGACCTCGACCAGCTCCTCCACGGCCTCCAGCTTCCGCACGTTCTCCGGGAGCCGGGGGTCGAAGCGGTGCGGGGTGAGCGCGGCGCGTCCGCTGGTGAGGTCGATCGGGCCGTCCTTGCGGTACTTGCCGGTGAGGAATCCGGACGCGAGCGGGCTCCAGGTCAGGACCCCCATCCCGTACCGCGCGCAGGTCGGCAGCACGGCGGCCTCCACACCACGCGCCATCAGCGAGTACGGCGGCTGCTCGGTACGGAAGCGGGGCAGCGCCCGGCGCTCGGCCACGTGGTGGGACTCCGCGATCTCCTCGGCCGGGAAGGTCGAGCAGCCGAACGCCCTGATCTTGCCCTGTCGTTGCAGGTCGCCGAGCGCGCCCAGGGTCTCCTCGATGTCGGTCGTGGGGTCGGGCCGGTGCACCTGGTACAGGTCGATCCAGTCGGTGCCGAGCCGGGTGAGGCTGTCCTCGACCTCCCGTACGATCCAGCGCCGGGAGTTGCCGCCGCGGTTGCGGCCCTCGCCCATCTGGAAGTGCACCTTGGTGGCGAGCACCACGTCGTCGCGGCGCCCGCGCAGCGCCTTGCCGACGATGGTCTCGGACTCGCCCGCGGAGTACATGTCGGCGGTGTCGACGAAGTTGATGCCACGGTCCAGCGCGGAGTGGATGATCCGCACGGAGTCGTCGTGGTCCTTGTTGCCCACGGCCCCGAACATCATGGTGCCCAGGCAGTAGGCGCTGACCTCGATCCCGGTCCGCCCCAGCGGGCGGTAGCGCATGCTCATGGGCGGCACGGTACGTGCTGGAGCGGACTCGAACGCAAGGGCGTCGTGGGGGCTGCCCCACCGACCAGGGGCAGCCCCGCTGTGACGCCGCCGGGGGGAGGTGCGGTGCCGGGCACCTTGCCATGACAGCCGTGGGGGTGACCAACTGCCGGCGCCCGGCACGATCCGTCCCCCGGGCGGCACGACCAGCCTGCCGTGCCGGTGTGCCGGACACGGCCCGGAGCCACGAACGTCGGTACACGTACCGCCCGGTCGGGGGATACGTACGTACGCCAGGGCCGGCGGCCTAGGGTCCGGCGACCGCCGGGATCTCGGTACGTGAGGTGATGCCCAGCTTGGCGAGGATGTGCTCGACGTGGGCGTCGACGGTGCGTTTGGAGATGACGAGGCGTTCGGCGATCTCCCGGTTGGACAGGCCCTGGGCGACGAGCGCGGCGACCTCGCGTTCGCGCCGGGTCAGGGAGTCCGCGGTGCGGGTCGCCGGCCGGCGGGCGGGCGGGGCCGCGGGCCGCGGCGGCACAGGGAGGTCGGCGTCGGCGCGAACCGCCTCCAGCACCTCCTGGCCGCTCATCCGCGCCCCCGCCTCCCACCACCGCTCGAACTCGGCCGCGCCGAGCGTCGCCCGCACCGACTTCTGTACGGCGTCCTGCTCCTCCAGGAGCCGTGGCAGCAGGGTGATCGGATCGCCGCCCAGGCGCCGCGCGTGTTCGGCGTACCCGAGCAACCAGCAGGCACGGACCGGGCGTTCACCGCGGGCCGCGCACCACGCGAGGCCCAGACAGGCGAGCGCGGCCACCAGCACCTCGCCGATCTCGCTCGCCGCCTCCAGACCGGCCAGGAACCGGCGCTCGCTCTCCTCGTGGTCGCCGTTCAGCCACAGGATCAGACCCTGGGTCGCGGTGGTGGACGCGTACAACTGCCGCTCGCCCAGCCGCGCCAGATAGTCCAGGCCGAACCGGCACAGCTCCAGCGCCCCGGCGGTGTCGCCCAGCACGGCCCGCAGCAGCGCGGCCTCGTAGTGGACCACACCGATGGCCAGGCCGTCGCCGGACGCCACGATCCGCAGCCGGTGCCGCTCCAGTTCGGCGAGCCCGCCCTCGACGTCCCCGCCGAACACGGCCATCGCGCCCAGATACGCGGCGGCCGATCGCTCCACCCGCTCCTCACCGACCCTCACGGCCACCTCGTGGGCCAGCGGAAACCGTTCGACCGCCGTCTCCAGATCGGCCGTCCAGACGCCGAAGATGCCGGTCATCTGGAGTCCCCAGGCCCGCTCCGGGCAGTCCTGCGGGACCCGGGCGAGCCCCTTGTCGATCCAGTGCCTGCCCTCGGACAACGTGCCGGCCGCCCGCCAGTACGGGCCCAGCCGCGTCGCCAGCCACAGCGCGTCCACGGCCCGACCGTCGTCGCCCGCGCACCCGTACGCCAGAGCCGCCCGGATGTCGGAGATGTCCTCGCGCACCGCCCGGTGCAGCGCCACCTGCGCCGGGCTCAGGAACTCGTCCCAGAACCGGGCGACGAGCCGCTCGTAGTGCGCGAAGTGCCGCTCCTTCACCCCGGCCCCGGCGTCCGGGGTGCGCTCCAGGCGCCCGGCGCCGTACTCGCGCAGGGTGTCGAGCAGCCGGTAGCGGCCGCCGTCCTCGCCGATCCGCCGTACCACGGACTTGTCGACCAGCCCGATCAGCGCCTCCACCACCTGCTCGGGGCCGAGTTCGCCGTCCGCGCAGACCCGCTCGGCGGCCGACAGCTCGAACGACCCCGCGAACACCGACAGCCGCGCCCACAGCAGCCGTTCCTCGGCGGTGCACAGATCGTGCGACCAGTCGATGGCCGTGCGCAGGGTCTGGTGCCGGGTGAGCCGGGTACGGCGGCCACCGGTCAGCACCTCGAAACGCCGGTCGAGCCGGGCGACCAGTTCGGCGAGCGGTACGGCCCGCAGCCGTACGGCGGCCAGTTCGAGGGCCAGCGGGATGCCGTCGAGCCGGTCGACGAGCGCCAGCGTCCGCTCGCGGTCGGTGCCGGTACCGGTGAACCCCGGGGCGACGGCGGCGGCCCGCTGCACGAACAGATCGACCGCGTCCTCCCTGGCCAGCGGCGCGAGCGGTACGCAGTGCTCGCCGGGCACGTCGAGCGGCTGCCTGCTGGTCGCGAGCACACTCAGGCCGCCGGCCTCGCGCAGCAGGATGTCGGTGAGCATCGCGCAGGCGTCGACGAGATGCTCGCAGGTGTCGAGGACGAGCAGCAGCCGCCTGCCGCGCAGATGCTCCACGACCGCGTCCAGCGGGGTCATCCCCGACTGCTCCGGCAGTTCGAGCACGCCGGCGAGCGTCGCCGGGATCAGCTCCGGGTCCCGCAGCGCGGACAGCTCCACCAGCCGCACCCCGTCCGGGAACCGCCCCGCCACCGCCCCGGCGGCCCGCAACGCCGTACGGCTCTTGCCGACCCCGCCCGGTCCGACCAGCGTGACCAGGCGGGACTGCTCCAACGCGGTACGGATCAGCGCGAGTTCCACGTCCCGTCCGACGAAACTCGTCAACTCCACGGGCAGTTGCCCACCACGCCGCTGCCCGAACCCGAACCCCATACGACCCCCGACGCAGTCCATACAACCCATCACAGCGTAGGCACCCCCTCACCAACCGTGAATGCCCCAAGAACCGCCAAGCCGGGTGAACACCACGCCGGCTCCGCTCACCCAACGCCCACACCAACCCCTTGAGGGGCGCGGGGCTCTGCTCGATGTGCGGCTACCGCCGCGCGGGCGCGACAAGCCCCCACCGGCCCGCGGCCGAATGGCTACCCCAACCACACGGTCGTGTCGGGCCCGAGCCGACCGTCGGAAGTCAGCGGACCACTGGCCAGAAGCACCTCTCCCGCAGGCAGACCAACCTCCGTACCGGACAGGTTCGCCACGCAACGCCACCGGTCCGACCGACTGAACGCGAGAACGCCCGGCGCGAAGCCGTCGACCCAGGTCAGGGACTCCGCGTCGGACAGCTTCCGCCGCAGCCGCAGCGCCGTGCGGTAGAGCTCCAACGTGGACCCCTCGACCCCGTCCTGCGCAGCCACCGCGTACGACGCGAAGGACTCCGGCTGCGGCAGCCAGGAACCGCCCGCGCCGAACCCGTACGACGGCCCCGTCGTGGTCCACGGCAGCGGCACCCGGGATCCGTCGCGCCCCTTCTGGACATGCCCCGTCTGCTCCCAGACCGGATCCTGAAGCACCTCGAAGGGCAGGTCGGCGACCTCGGGCAGGCCGAGTTCCTCACCCTGGTAGAGGTAGGCCGAGCCGGGCAGCGCCAGCATCAGCAGGGTGGCCGCGCGGGCCCGGCGCAGACCGGCGGCGGTGTCGACGGCGGGGGCGTGGCCGCCGGACAGCAGCCAGTCGTTGCTCTCCGTGCCGGGCGGCAGCATCAGACGGGATGCGTGCCGCACGACGTCGTGGTTGGACAGCACCCACGTCGCGGACGCCCCCGCCGCGCGGGCCGTGTCGAGGGAGTCGGAGATGACCTGCCGGAGCGCCGCCGCGTCCCAGGGGGCCTGGAGGTACTCGAAGTTGAAGGCCTGGCCCAGCTCGTCGGGGCGGGCGTACCGGACACGGCGCGCGTTCGGCACCCACGCCTCGGCGACGGCCATGCGCGGTGGATCGTAACTGTCGAAGATCTCCCGCCAGTCCCGGTAGATCGCGTGCACCTCGTCGCGGTCGTAGAACGGGTGGCTGCCGGGGGCCATGTGCTCCAGCGCGCTGTCACCGCTGAGTTCGGGCGCGCCCAGGTCCCGCAGCGGCTCGGCGAGGTCCTTGGCGAGGGCGTGCGCGACGTCCACGCGGAAGCCGTCGACACCCCGGTCCGACCAGAACCGCAGGGTGGTGCGGAAGTCGGCGCGGACCTCCTCGTGGCCCCAGTTGAAGTCGGGCTGTTCGGGGGTGAACAGGTGCAGGTACCACTGCCCGTCCGCGACCCGCCGCCACGCGCTGCCGCCGAACACGGACTGCCAGTCGGTGGGCGGGAGTTCGCCGTGCGCACCGCGTCCGTCGCGGAACACGTACCGGTCGCGGGCCGGTGATCCGGGGCCCGCCGCGAGCGCCTCCTGGAACCAGACGTGCCGGTGCGAGCTGTGGTTGGGCACCAGGTCGACGACGACCTTCAGACCGAGCCGGTGCGCCTCGGCGGTCATCGCGTCGAAGTCGTCCAGGGTGCCCAGGCGCGGGTCGACGTCGCGGTAGTCGATGACGTCGTAGCCGCCGTCGGCCAGCTCGGACGGGTAGAACGGGCTCAGCCACAGGGCGTCCACGCCGAGCGCGGCGAGATGCCCGAGGTGTTCGGTGACGCCCTTCAGGTCACCGAGGCCGTCGCCGTCCGCGTCGCCGAAGCTGCGCGGATAGACCTGGTAGACGACGGCCTGCCGCCACCAGTCGGCGTGCCGCGGCGAGAGGTCGGGCGTGGGCGGGTCGGGTCGTACGGTCACGCGGACTCCTCATGGACGGTGCGTGGAGCATGCAGACAGAACAGACTCTGTCCCTTTCGCGCCGACGGCGAAACTCCCCGGGTTCAGCGCAGGGCGGCGGCGGTCGGTACGACCACTCCGTAGACGTCGGCGATCGTGGCCAGGGCGCCGTGGTGGAGCTGCTCGGCGGAGACCGGGGAGACGGCCGTCTCCAGGGGGCGGGTGGCGCAGGCGTCGGCGACGACGGTGGGGCGGTTGCCGCGCAGGAAGGCGCCCTGGGCGGTGAAGGTCACACACATGTGGGTCATGAACCCGGCGACGACCACGTCCTGGTGTCCGGCCGCGTCGACGAGGTCGCCGAGTTCCGTGCCGACGAAGGAGTCGGGCGCCTTCTTGACGACGGTCCGCTCCCCCTCGGCGGGCGCGACCCGGGGGTGGATGCGGCCGATCTCGGCGCGGATGTCGTAGGGGGAGCCCTCACCGGCGTCGTGCACGACGTGGACGACCGTCGCGCCGGCCCGGCGGGCGCGGGCCAGCAGTTCGGCGCCCGCGTCGAGGGCGGCCTGCCAGCCTTCGAGTTCCAGCGCCCCGCGGGTGTAGGTGTTCTGGTAGTCGACGAGGATCAGCGTCGCGTCGGCCAGGGCGGCGGGCGTCTGGTCGGAGCCGGTCAGCTCGCGCAGGGTGGCGGAGGCCATGAGGGTGCCCTTCTCGGTGGTGGTGGGAAGCGCCGCACACCGGGCGGGGGCGGCCCTTGAACGCTACGAGCCGGTGCGTGATGTCGGCAATGACGCCTAGCATGCAGATCCGGACACCACGACGGACAGGTCCACGGCAGGTGGGTGTCCGCGCCGAGCAGACATTCGTGCCGCGCAGACGTTCGTGCCGCGCAGACGTTCATGCCGCGCAGACGTCCGTGCCGCGCAGACGTTCGTGCCGAGCAGACCGGAGGCCCTGATGGATCAGGCAAAACGGACCGTCGTTGTGCTGCTCTTCGACGGCGTCGACCTGCTGGACGTCACCGGGCCCGCCGAGGTCTTCGGCATGCTGCGCCGCGAGGTGGACGGCGCCGACGGCCACGAGGTGGTCCTGGCCGCCGAGACCCTGGACCCCGTCACCACCTCCGCCGGGGTGCGGGTGCTGCCCGACGTCACGCTGGCGGAGGTGGCCGGGCGGAGCATCGACACCCTGATCGTGCCCGGGTCGGTCGAGATCGACGACCAGGGCCGGATCCGGGCGCTCACCGACCCGGCGCTGGTCGCGCGGGTACGGGAGCTGGCCGTCCGGTCCCGCCGGGTGGCCTCGGTCTGTGTCGGCGCGCATCTCCTCGCCGAGGCCGGTCTGCTGGACGGCAGACGGGCCACCACCCACTGGTCGACCGCCCAGCAGCTCGCCGACGACCATCCGGCCGTCGAGGTCGACCCCGACCCGATCTTCATCCGCGAGGGCGACGTGTGGACCGGCGCGGGCATCACCGCCTGCCTCGATCTCTCCCTCGCCCTGGTCGCCGACGACTTCGGCGAGGCCGCGGCCCTGCGGGTCGCCCGGCAGCTGGTGATGTACCTGAAACGGCCGGGCGGGCAGAGCCAGTTCAGCGTTCCGCTGGAGCCGCTGTCCACGACCCGCCGGGTGGAGGAGCTGCGCCACCACGTCACCCGGCACCTGTGCGAACCGCTCTCCGTTGCCGACCTCGCGGCCCGCATCCACGTCAGCGAGCGCCAGCTCGCCCGGATCTTCCGGACCGAACTCGGCACGACCCCGGCCGCGTACGTGGAGTCGGCCCGGGTCGAGGCGGCCCGTATCCGCCTCGAAACCACCGACGACACGCTCGAACGGGTCGCGTCCGCCTGCGGGTTCGGCACGACGGACACACTCGTACGGGCCTTCCGCCGCAGGCTGGACACCACGCCGACGGAGTACCGGGGACGGTTCCGGCACCCGGCCCTTCAGCGGTGAGCCGGCGGGGCTACCGCGCCCCGCCCTCCACCGTGTCCAGGTAGAGCTTGGTGTATCTGGCCACGTCGACGTCGAGCGCCACGTCCACCAGGGCCGTCTCGCGCCCGCCCTCGTGGATCTCGGCCTCGCCTGGCCGGGGGCGCCGGTCGACGATGGTCTGTCCGCGGGTGGGGCCCGGCGCCAGGGACACCTCGACCGGGAGGAGGCGGGTGGTCAGGCCCGCCGGGTCGACGACCGCGCACACCGCGCCCGCGTCGCCGAGGCCGCCGGCCGGGTCGTCGCCGTCGGGGTCGGGCGCGGACGGGCGGTGGGCGAGGAGTTCGCCGGCCAGCCGCGCGCCGGGCTCGTCGCTGGCGCGCAGCCGCCGTACGTCCGGCGCCGGGACGTCGACGCGCATGAACACGTCCAGCCCGTACATGGTGATCGGGACCCCGGCGGTCAGCAGGATCGCGGCCGCCTCCGGGTCGTGCCAGACGTTGAACTCGGCGACGGGGGTGGCGTTTCCGGTGGCGACCGCGCCGCCCATGAACACGATCCGCTCGATGTTGCCGACCACCTCGGGGTGGGTGCGCAGCAGCAGCGCGATGTTGGTCAGCGGTGCCGTCGGAATCAGGGTGACCGGGCGCGGCGAGGCGAGGATCTCGCGGCGCAGCAGGGTGAGGGCGTCCACGTCGGCCGGGGCGCGGGTCGGCGCGGGCAGTCCGAGGTCGCCCATTCCGTCCTCGCCGTGTACGTGCTTGGCGGAGCGGGGGGCCTCGATCAGGGGGCGGGAGGCTCCGCGGGCCACCGGGATGTGGGGCGCGCCGGCTTGTTCCAGCACGGTCAGGGTGTTGCGGACCACGCCGTCGACGTCGGTGTTCCCGGCGACACAGGTCACCGCCCGCAGGTCCAGGTCCGGGTGGCGTACGGCGAACAGCAGCGCGAGGGCATCGTCGACGCCGGTGTCGCAGTCGATGATCACCGGAATGGGCTGACCGGTCACGCGGACTCCTTCTCTCGGGGCACTCGCTCACCACGACGGATACGTCCGGACCCTACGCGCCTTCCCCACGCGGCCCGGCGGGGGCTGATCACGCAGTTCCCCGCGCCCCCAAAAAACCTCGCGGCTCGCGCCCGCCGGAAACTCGCCCCAGCCGCGGACACGCCGACGACTACCACGTGCAGGCCCGGCGGGGGCTGATCGCGCAGTTCCCCGCGCCCCAAAAGCCTCGCGGCTCGCGCCCGCCGGAAACTCGCCCCAGCCGCGGACACGCCGACGAGTACCACGTGCAGGCCCGGCGGGGGCTGATCGCGCAGTTCCCCGCGCCCCAAAAGCCTTGCGGCTCGCGCCCGTCGAAAGCTCGCCGCAGCCGCACGCACTCACGCCGTAGCCGCGGGCATGCGTGCCGCCTGGGGCGGCACGGGTGGGCGCGGCGGCACCCCCGTCGCGCCGGGTTGCGCCAACGCCCCCGCGGCAACCCACACCCACGGCACCCCGTCGCGGTCCGGTGCCGGGTGCGGCCGGGTGGGCGGGCTGGTCACTCGGACGGGTCGGCTCGGTGGTGGTGGGGCGGGGGCGGTGGTGCCGTGGTGCGTAACCGCCCCCACCCCACGCCCCCGCCCCGAGCCCTCGCCCCGAGCCCCCGCCCCACGCTCCCGCCCCGAGCCCTCGCCCCCCGCCCCGCGCCGCCCCCCCTCGCCGGAGGAACCCCGATGACCCGCGCCCTCGTCACCTGCGCCCTCGCAGCAAGCACACTGCTCACGGTGGCCGCCTGCTCCACCACCGACCCCGTCGCCGCCCAACCGCCCGCACCCCCCGCCACCCCGGCCCCCAGATCCGTGCCGAAGGCCGCCCCCTCCACCCCGGCCACCACACCCGCCCTCACCGAGGCCCAGGCCCAGGCCGCACTCATCACCGAGGCCGATCTGGGCGAGCCGTGGATGCCGACACAGGGCGCGGCGACCTGGCGGGACGGTTTCCTCAAGGCGACGACGAGCGCCCCGGACTGCCGGCGCCTCCTCGACGCCCTCTACGCCGACGACCTGCTCGGCGCCCCCGCCCGCGCCGCGATCGGCCTCGACGACGGCTACGACGACGCCCAGCTGCGCTACCAGGTCAGCGCCGGCCGCCCGGCGGACGTGGACCGGGTGGTGGCCTGGATGAAGACGCTGCCGGCCGCCTGCCCGTCGTTCAAGGCGTCGGGCCCGCGCGGCGAACCCCGCACCGTGGAGGTCTACGACGCCCCGCTGCCGGAGGTCGGCGACGTCCGGCAGGGGCTGCGGATCGCCGTGACCCGCGAGGTGAACGGCGAGCCCGTGACCCTCACCCTCGACGTGGCCGCCGTACGCGTCGGCGAGGACGCGTTCACCCTCACCAACGGCGGCCTCGGCGAGGTCTACACCGAGATCACCCAGGCCGCCGTCGAGCTGGGCGCCGAGCGGCTCGCGGACGTACGGAAGCAGGGCAGGGTGCAGATCTGACGGTCGCGGCGCGTCACACCGGCGGCTGTGCCGGCGCCGGTCCGAGGGTCGTCGTACCGGGCGCCGTACGGTGTCCCAGTCCCGTCCGGTACGCGTCCAGCGCCGCCTCCACCCGCCCGGTGCGGCGCAGCAGATCACCGAGCATCCGGCACAGGTCGGCGAGGTCGCCCGCCGCGCCCGCCCGTTCGAGGAGGCTCAGCGCCCGGACGTAGTGCTCCTCGGCGGTGTCCGTGTCGCGGGCGTCCTCGGCGATGATGCCGAGCAGCCGGTGGGCCGCCGCCGCGTGCATCGCGCCCCGCTCGGGGGAGAGGTCGCCGAGCACCTCGCGGAGCAGCTCCGCGGCCTCGTCGGACTTGCCGCGCCGGTGCAGCACGTCGGCGAGCTCGACGGCGGCCTGACTGCGGTAGAGCGCGGCACGGGTGGCCGACAGCATGGTCAGCGCCTCGCGCAACTCGCTCTCGGCGCGCTCCAGTTCACCGTTCTGCGCACAGACGTATCCGCGCATCCAGTGGCAGTTGGCGAGTTCGGTACGGATCTGGAGCTGGCGGTACATCTCGGCGGCCTTGGCGAGCGAGGCGTCGGCCTCGGCGATCCGGCCCTCGGCGAGCAGCGTACGGGCGACCTGCCGGTGCATCCTGGCGACCAGTGCCGGATCCCCGGCCTGCGGCGCGACCGCCAGCGCGAACTCGGCGGCCTGCGCGGCCCGCGCGTGCGCGCCCATGTCCATGTACGGGCCGATGACACTGCCGTAGAGCAGCAGCAGCGCGTCCGGGTCGTGCAGCCCGCCCCGGTTCAGCTCGTCGAGGGTGGACTCCAGGAGGTAGACGGCGTAGCGGAGTTCACCGGCGAGGTAGTGGGAGATCGCGCGGCCGCGCAGCGCCGGGACGCGGGCGGGCAGCGGCTGGTCGGCGAGCACCTGCTCGGCCTGCTCGAAGTGGTGCCGGGCCGCCGTGATGTCACCGGTGTCCAGCCCGCACTCGCCGAGCCCGAGCAGCGCGGTGGCCTGTTCGGTGGGCAGCGCGTGCGCCTCGGCGTCGGCGAGCAGCGCCTTGTACTGGTCGGCGGCCTCCTCGGCGGCGCCGGTGGCCAGGGTGCGCTGGGCCTCGGTGAGCCGCAGCCGCAGATCGGTGGCGAGCCGGGCCGGACGGCCGGTGGCCAGCTCGTCGAAGGCGACGCCGAGCCGCCCGGCGAGATGCCGCAGCGCCTCGTCGGAGGGGCGGACCCGGCCGGCCTCCAGGGTGGAGATGTAGGCGGGTGTGTAGGCGGGTTCCGCCAACTGCCGCTGTGTCAGACCGCGCTCGTGCCGCAGCTGCTGCACCCTGCGCCCGATGGTCTCGGGGTCGTCCCGGTTCGCCATGCGCTTAATCCTGCCAGTAAGTGCACTTATTACTCAGCGACTTGGATCGTTTGAATGGCCCAACTCCGCCTGACCCCCTTCCGGTTGGGCTCCGGAACCCTCTACGTTAGGAGACGTATTAAGGGTGGTTAACACGTCGCTGTTATTGCACTTTCCGTCAACGCACCGCCCCGCGGTGAACCACCCCCGACCACGCTCCACCCGACCGCGCACCACCCCCTGCGAGCCTTGCGAGGTTGCCGTGCTCGGACGTACATCCGCGCGCAACGGACGTCCTCCCGCCCGCTACACCAGAGCCCTGGTCGCGGCCGTGATCGCGGCCGTCGCCCTGATCACCGCCGCCAACGCGGGCCCCGCCCGCGCGGCCACGGCCGACGGAGTCACCCACTCCGCCCGCCCGTGACGACCACCCCCCGGCCCTGAGGACCTCCGACCGGTCCGGCGGATCACCCTCCACCCCGCGGACCCCACCCGGCCGAGCCCGCCACAAGCGGGCCGCCGGAGTGCCGGAGGGGCCGGGCCGCGGCCGACTCTCCGGCTTGCGTCCCAGTGTCCCGGTGTCCCGGTGTCCCGTGTCCCGGTGTGACGTAAACCATCACAAAGCCCCCTCCACCACCCCCGCTCTCCCCGTTTAACGTGGGGGAATGTCCCCGTTGGCCGCCATCAGCAACACGTACGCGCCCCGCTTCGCGGAGTTCGCGTTCGAGCCCGCGTTCACGGCGGCCGTGGACCAGCACGTGGCGGAGCTCAGGGACCGGCTGTCCGCCCCGGCGCCGGGTCTGGTCCCGCACCCCCCGCACCGCGAGGTCCTCGCGGACTACGCGCTCGGCTTCCTCGACGCCCTCGCCGAACTCGACTGGCGCGAACCCGTCGGCCACGACTACGCGGTGTGCCGGCTGACCGCCATCACCTGGCTGGTCAGCCGGCACGACCTGCTCACGGAACCCGCGCCGTAGACCTGTCCGGCCAACGGGACCGGGGAGACGAACAGAGCCGCGGTCCCGGGCGTATCGGCCAAGCGGCCGGAGCCAGGCCCCAGAACCAGGCCCGGAACAGGACCAGGCCTAGCTCATGTCCGCCGGGCCCGGCCGGTCCGCCCCGCCCGGACCGCCCGTCCCGCCAGGACCACCCGTCCCACCCGTGCCGCCCATCCCGCCGGAACCGCTCATCCCGCCAGTCCCACGCCCCGGCATGTCCGTCCGTTCGCGGGCCGGCTGGTGGGTCAGGGCGTCCTGTCGGCCGGCCTGGTAGGCGCCGACGCTGCCCTTGGCCCGGAAGGACTCCCGCTCGGCCACGGTCAGCCAGCGCTCCCAGCGCTGCCGCATCGGCATGATCATGCCGCCGCCGACACCCACGACGAGGATGCCGACGGCCGCCGCGAGGGCCGCGTACAGCAGCGGCTGGGTGACCGAGGTGGCGATACCGGCCTGGCCGAGCGCGGCGATCACACCGAGGGCCAGGATGGCGGCCCAGACGATGGTGGCGACCGTACGGCCGTAGGAGACCGACGACAGGGCGCCGGAGACGATGCCGCGCACCGCGTTGGCGATGGCCATGGCGACGACGATCAGGACGACCGCGACGATGCCGCGCGGCAGCCAGGCCACGATGCCGTTGATCATCGAGCTGACCGGGTTCGGGCCGAAGACACCGAGGGCGAGCTGGAGGGTGATCAGCATCAGCGCGTAGTACACGATCCGGCAGACGATGCCGGTCATGTCGTACCGGGACTCCTGAAGCAGCCGTGCCGTGCCCGCCCGCTGCGACAGCCGCTCGGAGCCGACCTTGCGCAGCACCCGGTCGAGGACGCGGGCTATCAGCCGCGAGACGAACCAGCCGATGGCCAGGATCACGAGGAAGCCGATGAGCTTGGGCACGAACTGCGCGATCTTCGACCAGGCGTCGTTGAGGCCCTGCGTCCATTCGACGGCGAGGGTGGACGGGTGCGTGGTGGCCATGAGCGGCTCCTTCGATCCGTGCGGCCCCCTCCTACGTGGATAGCAGCGCCGCCGGTCCCGGGCCCGGGGGACACCGCCGTACGGGTGACACGCGCGGCGGGCGTCAGGCGCCCTGGAGCTGCTCCAGCTGGCGCCGCACATGGTCCAGGGCGCCCGCCCGGCGCCCCGGCACCCGGCCGCGCAACTCCGCGAGCGCGGGGCCCAGTTCGCGGGCGCGGGACGCGTCCCCGATCGCGCCCCACTGGTGGTGGGCGCGGTCCACGGCCGCCTCGACCGCGGGCGCGTCGGCCGGCTGCCCCGCGGCGAGCCGGGCGCCGGCCACCGCGAGCCAGGTGCGGCAGCTGCGGACCGCGTCCCCGGCCAGCATGGCGAGGTCGGCCCGGACCTCCGACCAGTGCAGCGCCTCGTCGGAACCGGGCCCGTGCGACCGTACGGCCGCCTGCTCCCACCGCGCCGCGAGGGCGTCCGCGTCGGCGTGCCGCCCGGACCGCACGGCGTCGGCGAGCGCGGCGTGCGGGTCGGGGGCGGTGGGCGCCGCGGCGGGCATGGTGGGCATGGTGGGCATGGTGGGCATGGTGGGCATGGTGGGTACGGCGTTGCCGAGGACGATACCGACGCCCGCGCCCTTGCCCTCGTCCGCGATTCGGGTCAGCGCCTGCTGGTGCAACCGTTCCGGTAGCGGCCGGTGGCCACTGCGCAGAATCGTCGCCACGGCCTTCATGTACGACGGCTGCCCGACGGTACGGCGGCCCGGCGGGGGCGCGATCCGTCCGTACACGGCGTGTCCGCGACCGGAGTCGAGGGGGTGGGCGCGCAGGTGCTCCCAGCAGTCGGCGTCGGCGTGCAGGTCGAGCAGGAGGGTGGTGCTGCCCGGTGCCCGCAGGCGCAGTTCCTCACGGAACCAGTGCCAGGGGAAGCCGGTGTAGCGCATGGTGGCGGGTGTGGTGCGGGCCAGCGCGAGGTGCGGAAGCCGTTGGCGCCGGTCGAGTTGGAGCTGTCCTACGACGAACACCGTGAGCGGGTCGGGGTTCGCGGCGGCGGCGCGCAGCCGGGTGAGTACGGCCTGGGGTTCCAACGGGTCGGCCAGTTCCACGACATGGGCGGTGTCGGTGCCCGCGAGGACGCCGGGGGCTACGGCGGAGAGGACGGGGAGGACGGAGGTGGCGTCCACCAGCCTTCCGCGTCCCACCGGCGCGCCGGCGACCAGCAGCACGGTCCCACCCATGTGTCCCCCTTCACCCGATCACTTAGCACACGTTAACGCTGCCGCTGAGAGCTTGGCTGTCCGGTGCGGGCCGGTGGGGGCCGATCGCGCAGTTCCCCGCGCCCCTAAAGCCCGCGTAGCCGCGGGCAGTCGTGCCGCTGGGGCGGCACGGGTGGGCGCGGCGGCACCCCGTCGCGCCGGGCTGCGCAACGCCCCCGCACCGCAACCCCCGCACAGCCGCACCCCGCTCACCGCAACACCCGTACCGCGAACACCGTCGTGTCGTCCGCCAGACGACCGCCGGAGTGCCGCTCCACCCCCTCACTCACCACCCCCACCAACCGCCACGGCTCCACACACCGCGCATCCGCGGCGACAGCCCGCCCCACCACCTCCTCCAGCGGAAAGAACGTCCCCGCCGCGTCCCGCGCCTCCGTCACCCCGTCCGTCGTCAGCAACAGCGTCTCCCCCGCCGCCAACGCCACCCGCTGCACACACACCCGCCCGGCCACGCCCCCCGCGCCCGCCCCCGGCACCAGATCACCCAGCCCCAGCGGCACCCCCTCACCGGGCGGCAGCGACCGCACACCCCCCGCCCCCACCACCAGCGGCGGCTCGTGCCCGAAGTTCACGACGTCCACCACCCCCCGCTCGCCCTCGGGGAACTCCAGCAGCACGGCCGTCGCGAAGCGGTCCCCGTCGTCCCGCCCCAGCTCCTCCACCCGCCGCCCGTGCCGCAGGATCCGCACTTCGAGGCGTTCGCCGACCGTCGCGAGGTCCGCCTCGTGGTACCCGGCCTCCCGGAACGTGCCGAGCAGCGCGGCCGCCGCCTCCACCGCCCCGAGCCCCTTGCCCTGCACATCGCCGAGCAGCACACGGGTGCCGTACGGACAGGGCTGGATGTCGTAGAAGTCGCCGCCGACCCGCGCCTCGGTGTCGGCGGCGAGATAGACCTCGGCGTGTTCGAGGCCGCCCCAGCCGGGCGGCAGCGGGCGCAGCACGGTACGGCGTACGGTCTCGGTGACGTCCCTCATCCGCAGGATGCGTTCCTCGCCGCGCACCCGGACCGCGCAGGCCAGCGTGGCCAGCATCCCGCCCAGCGCGATCAGCGTGAAGTCGGAGAACTGGGCGCTGAACTGGTTCGGAAAGAGCGCCTCCACGGTCACGTACGTGACCAGCACCAGCCCGGTGAACGCGGCCGTCGCCCACACCCCGCAGAGCGCCGCCGCGATCCCCGGCACCAGCACCACCCAGGTGATGATCCGGAAGTCGGTGCCGGTGCCGTAGTCGACGGCGACGATGCCGAGCAGCAGGACCAGCGGCGGCAGCCAGCCCGCGCTGCGGTCGCGGATCCGCAGGATCCCGTACTGGTGCCACAGCTGTGCGCGGCGCATCCAGGGCAGCCGGTCGAGCAGGCTCCGGCCGGTCCCGGCGTAGCTCACGGGTCTCAGCGCCCGGTCGCCCGCGGACCTCATGAGGCCAGCGAAACACGGCGGGCGGCCCCCCGCATCCGGCCGGAAGCGCGTGCCCGCCCGCCGTCCGGACTTGCCAGGTGACCCGGGCAGGTGTGCCCTGGAAGGCGGGGGCGAGAGAGAGGAGTGCTCTCATGGCTCAAGCCGCACCCGCACCCGGCGCCGCACCGGGCACCACGCCCGGCCGGACCCGGCTCCCGGACGTGTTCAGCGAACGGACCCACACGGTCGCCAAGTGGGCGGCACCCGTCGGACTCGGCCTGGTCTACGGCTACTGGGCCGCGGCCAACGCGCGCGGCGGTGATGGGATCACCGGCTGGAACCTGCTGCTCGGCTTCGTCTCGGTGCTCGCCTTCGCCGTGGTCCTGATCGGCGTACGCGAACTGGCCTCGCGGGTGAAGCGCGAAGTGCACGCGATGCTCTGGGCGGCGTTCGCCGGCATCGCGTTCGGTTTCCTCTACAGCCTGACCGGCGCGACCGTGCTGCGGTCCTGTCTGATGGCGCTCGCGGTCGCGGCGGGCACCTTCGCCGTGCTGTTCTACCGCTACTACACGCACGAGGACGCCGAGGGCCACCGCCTCGGCTGAGGCTGAGCGGCACCCCGGACGCACGTGGGCCCCGGCACGGCAGCCGGGGCCCACGTGTTTCCCTCTTCCCTCTCTTCCCTCCACCCACCGGACGACCGAGCGCGGCTCAGCCGTCCGACGAGGACCCGGTCACGCTCCAGCTCCACGATCCGGAGATGTCGATGTCGATGTCGATCGAGCCGGAGCCGGAGAAGGTCCAGGTGTCCGCCGGGTCCGAACTCCCGGACGAGCCGCCCCAGTACGGGTCGTTCCAGTTGGTCCAGGAGCCGTTCCGCCACACCGGGCACGGGTCGTCGCAGGCCGGCACGGACCGTCCGCCGGTGTCCACGAAGGCCGCGGTTGCCCACGCCTGTGACTCCACGAGCCAGTACCAGTACGGGTTTCCGTTGACGCTCTGTCCGCGGACCACACAGCCGACGCGCTCCTCACTGCCCGGCGACGCCTGTCCGACGGACGGTGAGTGGGTGGTCGGCGCCTGCCGCAGGGTCAGGTCGGTGCGGGAGACGACGGTGCCCCACACGGAACTCTGGGAGCCGCCGCTGCCGCGCTGTACGTCGGCGAACGCCATGGGTGCGGCCGCGAGGGCCGAGCCGGTGAACAGGGCCGCGGTCAGGGTCCGCAGGGCCGGAGTGGTTCGCATGATCGGCCTCCTTCTCCCCACGACCAGGAAACACCCGTTCGGGTGAACCCTCCACCGGAACGGGCGCGGCCCGGTGGTGCCAAGGGTCGTGGGCGGTTCGCCCGTCCGGCCGTACTGCGCTCGCGGCCCCCGCCGCCGGGCCGTTGCCTGGACACGTGCCTCCGCGTCCCCCGTATCGCCCGTACCCCCCGCGCCTGCGCGGCGCGCTCTCGGCCGCGCTGATCGCCCTGGCCTGTCTCCTCGTGCCGTTCGGGGCGCTGGCGGCGTGGGCCGTGTACGGGCTGGCCGACACCGGCCGCTACGTCGGCACGATGGCGCCGCTGGCCGCCGACCCGGCCGTCCGGGACGTGGTCGCGGACACCGTGGGCGACGGCATCGCGGAGCGCGCGGACGCGGGCTCGATGGCGCCGTACCTGCGGGACGCGGTGCGCTCGTTCACCCGGACCGAGGCGTTCCGGTTGGGCTGGGACGAGGCGAACCGGGCCACTCATCACGCCATACTGCACGCCCTGGACAGCGGAAGCCGGGAGCCGGTCGTCGTCGACCTGGCGCCGGTCGCCGCCGCGGTGCAGCGTCAGCTCGCCGAGGACAACGTGCCGTTGGGGAGCGGCGCGGTCGTTGGACACACTCCGGTCGCCGTTCTGCCGGCGCAGGATCTCGCCCCGTTGCGGAAGGGTCTCCACGTGCTGGAATTCGCCGCGTTCTGGCTGCCGCTGGCGGCCGTTGTGCTCGCCGTCACCGGCATCGCGCTGGCCGCGTGCCGGCGCCGCGCGGTCACCGCCACGGCCCTCGGCACCGCGCTGGGCGGCGCCCTCCTGGGCCTCGCGGTGGCACTGGGCCGCCACCTCACCCTCTCCGACCTCCCCCCGGGCGTCCCCCAGGACGCAACAGCCGCGGTCTACGACACCCTCACCACAACTCTCCGCACAGCCTCCTGGCTCTTGGTAGCCCTAGGCCTGACAGCAGCCCTGACCACCCACTACACCCACCGCCCCGAGGCCAAACAACAACCCTTTAGGGGCGCGAGGAACTGCGCGAGACACCCCCACCCGCCCGCACCCGAACAACCACCCCTCAGGGGCGCGGGGAACTGCGCGACAAGCCCCCACCAACCCGAGGGCCAACCAACAACCCTTTAGGGGCGCGGGGAACTGCGCAAACCCCCCCCTCACCCCACGTGGCCATAATGTGCCCATGCCCCGAGAGTTCCCCATCGGCCTCACCCCACCCGACTGGCTGGTCCGGAACCTCCAGACCCAGCAGGCACCGATCAACCGCCCCGCCGTGGCCCGCGCAGCCATCGCCATGAGCCTCCCCCTCGCCGTCGGCCTCGCGCTCGGCGAACCCGCCTACGGCGCCCTCGCCTCCATGGGCGCCCTCTCCGGCGTCATCGGCGACACCGCCGACGCCTACCGCATGCGGATCCTCAACATCGCGATCCCACAGCTCTTCGGCGCGATCGGCGTCACCCTCGGCTCCCTCACCTACGGCCACGGCTGGCTCGCCGTCGCCGCGGTCACCGCCGTCGCGCTGCTCTCCGGGATGATCTCGACGATCGGCGCGGTGGCCTCCGTATCCGGACTGCTTCTGCTCCTCAACACCGTCATCGGCGCGGGACTGCCGATGCCCGGCGACTGGTGGGTGGCGCCCCTCCTGATGGCCGGCGGCGGCCTCCAGGTACTGCTCCTCGCCCTGCTCGCCTGGCCGCTGCGGTCCGGCGTGCCCGAGCGCGCGGCCGTCGCAGACACCTACCGCAAGGTCGCCGACCTCCTCGACGAGAACCCCCTGCTCTCCTACGACGACGCCCGCCACGCCTCCACGCAGTCCCTCAACCAGGCCTACGACCTGGTCCTCGCCCGGCGCACCCGCCACCACGGCCGCAGCCCCGAACTGATCCGGCTGCTCGCCCAGTTGAACGCCGTCACCCCGGTCATCGAGGCCGCCCCCGCCGTCCATCTCTCCGGCACCCCGCTGCCGCCCGAGGTCCCCGCCGCGGTCCGGCATCTCGCCGAGGCCGTCGAGACCGGCTACAGCGGCCCCATAGGGCTCGACCTGCCGGTCCCGGTCACCGAGACCGCCCGTGCCGTCGACCACGCGCTGCGCCACGCCGCCGGTGTCGTCGCCAGGCCCGACCTCGACGCCGGCGGCATCGACGACCGTCTCGGCCGCCCCGCCGCCCTGCGCGTCCGGGCCGGCCGCGCCGCCCGCAACGTCCTGCTGTCCGCCGCCTCCTGGCGCTACGGACTGCGCCTCGCCCTGTGCATCGGCATCGCCCAGGCCCTGGTCTCCCTGGTCCCGGTGCCCCGCTCCTACTGGGTCGCCCTGACCATCACGTTCGTCCTCAAGCCCGACTTCGGTTCGGTGTTCTCCCGGGCGCTGCTGCGCGCGCTGGGCACGGTCGCCGGTCTGGTGCTCGCGGCGGCGGTGCTCTCGCAGGTGCCGCGCGGCTGGTGGGACGTACCGGTGATGCTGCTGCTCGCGCCGTTGATCCCGGCCCTCACCCCCCGCGGCTACGGCTACCAGACCGCCGCCATCACCCCGGTCATCCTGCTGCTCTCCGACACCCTCAACCGCCAGGGCACCGCCCTGCTGCTGCCCCGCCTCGTGGACTCCCTGATGGGCTGCGCGATCGCGCTGATCGCGGGCTATCTGCTGTGGCCGGAGAGCTGGCACGCCCGCGTCGGCGACCGGCTCGCGGACGCGGTCTCCGACACGGCCCGCTATGTGGAGACGGCCTTCGGCAAGGACACCGAACCGGCCGCCCGCGCCCGGATGCGCCGCCGCCTCTACCGCGACCTCTCGGTCATCCGTACGGAGTTCCAGCGCGCCCTGACCGAGCCGCCGCCCACCGGCCGGCACGCCGCCGCCTGGTGGCCGCTCGCCGTCGCCGTGGAACGCATCGTCGACGCCACGACGGCGGCCCGCGTCCGCGTCAAACACGGCGCCGCCCCACCGTCCGAGGCCGAGATCGACCAGGTGACCCTCCAACTGACCGAACTCTCCCAGGGCCTACGGGACTCCGAGGTCCTGGAATCGGTCCGCACCGACCTCACGGGCCCCTCGGGCTCGGTCCTGGAACCCCTCCGCCAGGAGGTGGCGGCGGCAAGAGCCATCGCGACCCCCCGCTGACACACCGACGCGGCCGCCCCTCAAGAGGGACGGCCGCATCTGGTGGGGGGTGCCTGCAAGGCTTTTCAGGGGCGCGGGGAACTGCGCGACCAGCCACAACGGCGCGTCAGCCGGACAACCTACCGACCGCACCGCCGCCGCCGCCGAAAAAGCTAGCGCCCGCTCTTCTCCAGCGCCTTGTCGAGCGCGGCAGCGAACCCGTTGGCCCACAACTGGTTCACCCGAGCCCGCTCGGCGGCGTTCGGCTGAGAGTTGGTGCACGAGGTGCCGGGGCCGCCCCCGGACATCAGCTCACTGCACGGCCCGGAGTAGTGGTCCGGCAGCCCCAGCACATGCCCCGTCTCGTGCGCGGTGACACGAGTCGAGTCGTACTGCTGGTTCTGGGCGTAGTCGAGGAATATGTACCCTCTGCCGTGCCCGTCGGTGGAGGCGTACGACCCGCGCGGGTCATTGCCCTCGCGGTAGGTGAAGTCGGCGCCCGAACCCTGCTGGAGCCGGACGTTGGTCACCGCGCTGTTCCAGATCTGGGTGCTGCGGGAGATCTGCGCGCTGAACCTGGGGGCACGGGACGCGTCGTAGACGACGGTCACGGCCGCGGTGGAGGTGGGGTTCGCGGCCCGCTTCTCGGCGGCCGACTTCAGGACCGCCTGGAAGAACGCCTCGGTGGCGTCCGACTCCGCGGACGGGCCGGTGAAGCCGGCGTGGGCGGGGGTGGCGGAGACCGGCGCGGGGGCCGCGGCGGCGGGAACCGTCATTCCGAACCCGGCCGTTGCCATGCCGAGGGCGACCGCGGTGGCGGTCCGGGCGGTCGAGGACATGCGTACTCGCATCGAAGACTCCAGGGGTGGGGGGATCGAGTCGTTCGTTCAACACGGAAGTTTCGATGCAGCCGGGACCCCTGGGATGATGGCAACAGGTGATAGTCCCGCCCTATCGGGGCCCCAATTGGCAAGGTTCAGAGCGGATTTGTGCGTCTGGTGAAACCTGTGAGTCCGCTTTAGTCTCCGAGAGCATGGACCTTGAGGTGCGACACCTCCGCGCGCTGTGCGCCATCGCCGACACCGGCAGCCTGCACCGTGCCGCCCGTCAGCTGGGCGTCGCCCAGCCCTCGCTCAGCACCCAGCTGAGACGGATCGAGCACGAACTGGGCGGCGCGCTGTTTCTGCGGGCGAGATCCGGCTGCCGCCCCACCCCCCTGGGCCGCCTGGTCCTCAGCCGCGCCCGCCCCCTGGTGGCCGAAATGCGCTCCCTGGTCAGCGAGGCGCGGGCGGCCGCGGCGGGCGGCCCGCAACTGCGCGTCGGCTCCACCGCCAGCCGGGCCCTGTCGGGCTGGCTGCGCCGGCTGCGCGGCCACGGCCAGGACCCGACCCTGCACATGAGCGTCTCCCCGAACGTCCTGCTGCGGATGGTCGCCGACGGCCAGCTGGACGTGGCCTTCGTGCACGAGGTCGAGGGCAGCCCCCTGCGGATCCCGCCGGAGCTGCGCACCCGGGTGCTGATGGACCGCGAACCGCAGTTCGTGTCCCTGCCGGCCGACCATCCGGCGGCGGCGAAGTCCGAGGTCGACCTGCGCGACCTGGCCGGCGACCGGTGGATGATCGATCCGTCGGTGGACGGCGAGTGGGACGCCGTACAGCGGATGTTCCGTGCCGTCGGCGTCAGCCCGCACGTGCTGCACGGCGACTACCACACGGCCACCGCCCTGGTCGCCACCGGCGAGGTCGTCACCGTCTGCCAGCCGACCCGCCCCTCGGGCCCCGAGACGGCGGTACGGCGCCTGCACGGCGACCCGATAGGCGTACGGCTGCTCCTCACGGCCCGTACGGAGACGGACCTGGAGGGCGTTTTCCCGGCCCTGGAGGACGCGTACCGCGAGTGTGCCCAGCAGGCACCGGCGTATCGGGAGTGGCTGGAACACGACGGCGAACGACCGCCGGTCCCAGCACTCCCCTGACCTCCGTCCCCGGTCCCCCCGGTGGGATCAGACGCCGATGTCCTCGCCGTCGGCGCGGTACACCGCGACGACCGCCGGACGGTTGAGCCTGCCCGGTCCGTCGGGCCAGTCGCTGAGCGGCTTCTCGGCGGTGGCGCCGGTCAGCTCGCCCGGGTGCTGCACGGCGACGAGCACCCGGCGGTCCTGGACGAGCGGACCGCAGGTCTCGGCGCCCTTCGGCACCGTCAGGAACTGCTTGAGCTCACCGCGCCGGTCACCGCGGGTCGCGACGCCGAACAGGCCGTCGTGCGAGCCGAGCTGGGCGCCGTCCGTGGAGATCCACAGGTTGCCGTGGCTGTCGAAGGCCACGTTGTCCGGGCAGGAGATCGGGCTGACGTCGTCCTTCGGGAAGCCGGCGAAGTAGGTCGCCGGGTCCTCCGGGTCGCCCGCGACCAGGAACAGCGTCCAGGCGAACCGGGTGCTCTCGGCGCGGTTCCAGCGCTCGGTCAGCTCCAGGATGTGCCCGTGCTTGTTGGCGTTGCGCGGGTTGGCCTCGTCGGCCTTGGCGTTGGCGCCGACACCGCGGTTGGTGTTGTTGGTCAGCGCGACGTAGACCTTGCCGGAGTGCGGGTTCGGCTCGATGTCCTCGGGCCGGTCCATCTTGGTGGCGCCGACCTTGTCACCGGCGAGCCGCGTGAAGACCAGCACCTCGTCGACGGACATGCCCTCGACGTGCGAGACAGCACCCTTCGAACCGGCCGTCACGAGCGGAATCCACTCACCGGACCCGTCGAACTCGCCGTCCTTCGGGAGCTTGCCGGTGCCGTCGATCTCGATGGCGGGGGAGTCACCGGTGAGCCTGGCGACGTACAGGGTGCCCTCGTCGAGCAGCGAGAGGTTGTGCTCGCGCACCGACCGGCTGCTGCCCTTCTTCATCCGCTTGCTGCCGACGAACTTGTAGAAGTAGTCGAACCGCTCGTCGTCACCGGAGTAGACGACCGGCCGGCCGTCGTCGGTCAGCCGCACGGTCGCGCCCTCGTGCTTGAAGCGGCCGAGCGCGGTGTGCTTGCGGGGCTTGGAGTCGGGGTCGTACGGGTCGAGCTCGACGACGTAGCCGAAGCGGTGCGGCTCGTTCGGCTCCTGGGCGACGTCGAAGCGCTTGTCGAAACGCTCCCACTTGCGCTCGGAGGCGCCGGTGCCGAGGCCGTAGCGCTTGTCGGTGTCGCGGGTGGCGTTGGCGAAGTACTGGTTGAAGTTCTCCTCGCCGTGCAGTGTGGTGCCCCACGGGGTGACACCGCCGGCGCAGTTGTTGAGCGTGCCGAGGACCTTGGTGCCGGTCGGGTCCACGGAGGTCTTCAGCAGGGGGGAGCCGGCGGCCGGGCCGGTGACCTTGAACTCGGTGGTGGCGGTGACCCGGCGGTTGAGCGAGTGCCGCGGGACGGGCGTGAGCCTGCCGGTCCTGCCGTCGCCCTCCACGACCACGGCGGACAGCCCGTGCGCGGCCCAGGCGATCTCGACCTGCTCGCGGGTCGGGTTGTTGGCATCGTAGGCGCGGAACATCAGGATCTCGTCGGTGTACTCGTGGTTGGCGACGAGGATCTGGCGGTGGCGCTCGCCCGGCACGGGCAGCAGCGCGAGGAAGTCGTTGTTGTACCCGAACTGCCCGGCCTGGGCCTTGGCGGTCTGGTTGTTCGGGTCGAAGGCCGGGGCGCCACGCAGGATCGGCTCACCCCAACGAATTACAACATTCTGCTTGTAACCGGCGGGGATGGTGACGGTGTCGGCGGTGTTCGGCTCGACGGGCGTGAAGCGCAGACCGCGGGCGGACTTGTCGCGGCCGGGCTTGTGCCACCCGGTGGCCGTGGCGGCCTCGGCCTCGGGGGCCGCGGCCACGGACGCGGCGGTACCGGCCGCGGCTGCGGCGGTCACGACGGCGGCGGCCTGCATGACGGTACGGCGGCTGAGCGCGGAGGCGATGACGTCTCCGACGTACGGGTTCGTGGTGGTGTTCGGCACCTCGTGGAAGCACGCGTCGCCACAGCGGAACCGGCAGGTGAGGGCGGAACGGCCGCCGGGATGCAAATCGGACGGTGTACTGATGATGGGCAACTGCTTACGCACTTTGTTCTCCCCTTGCTTCCCCTTGTATCCAGCGTGACGGACGGTATGAGGATGTTTGTGCGGGAGCGGAGCCGCTGAGTGAACGAGGCGTGAACCGAAGGTAGCCGTAAGGCAGTTGCCGCTAGGCGCGTAGAGAGTCAGGGGCGGGTGTACCAACCCTCCCCAAGATCACCCTCCGGGGCCGCTAACCTTACGTGTCCGTCCTGGCCAGGGATTGACGGGATCAACTCACCCGAAGGGTTGCGCACATGGGCATTCTCACTCTCCTGCGGAACGCATTCGGCCGATCGCGCAAAGCGCGGTCCGCCGAAGCAGAGGGTGCGGACCAGCGGCCCGCGCCGACGAGTCCCACGCCCACCATCCCGACCCCGTCGTCGGAACCGACCCCCACGACCACCCACGTCCCGGAGCCGCGTGCGGCGTCCCCGGACGAACACGACCTGGTGGCGGCAGCCTTCAACCAGGTAACGGTCCCCCGCCCCACCCAAGCCGAGGAAACCCCGACCCCCGAGCCCACACCGGAGACAACACCGGCGACCGATACGACACCGGTGACCGAGGTGACGCCGGTCGTCGAGGAGGCCCCGGTGGCCGAGGTGACGCCGGTGGTCGAAGAGGCCCCGGTGGCCGAGGAGGCCCCGGTGGCCGATGCGACGCCGGTCGTCGAGGAGCCGGCTGCCGCCGAGGCGGTGCCGGCCGTCGAGGAGCCGGTCGCGGAAACCCCGGTGGTCGAAGAGGCCCCGGTGGCCGATGCGACGCCGGTGGCCGAGGAGCCGACGGCCATCGTCGAGGAGCCGGTCGCGGAAAACTCGGTGGTCGAGGAGGCCCCGGTCGCTGAGGCGACCCCGGTCGAGGAAGCGCAGGAACCGGCCGCACCGGAGCCGACGCCCGCGGCGGAGGAGCCGACGCCGGTCGTGGAGGAACCGACGACCGTCGTCGAGGAACCGGCACCGGTGGAAGAAGCCCCGGTGGTCGTGGAAGAGAAGCCGGCGGAGCCGGAACCCGTCGCGGCAGCCGCACCCGCAGCCGCCGACGGCGAGAACCCCCCACAGGGGCCACCCGCACCCGACAACGAGACTGTCACGGGTGGTGCGGGTGGGAACGAAGAGGCCGAGGGCGAAGCCGAGGCCGACGCCACCCTGCCCCCCACCCTCGTCACCGCCTACAACGCCGCCGCAGAAACCCTCACCAAAACCAACCTCACCGGCACACAGGCCACCCTGTACCTCGTACTGGACCGCTCCGCCAGCATGCGCCCGTACTACAAGGACGGCTCCGCCCAGGCCCTCGCAGACCAGACCCTCGCCCTCGCGGCCCACCTGGACCCCGCAGGCCCGGACGCCACAGTCCACGTCACCTTCTTCTCCACGGAAGTCGACGGCACCGCCGACCTCACCCTCCCCGACCACGCATCGAAGATCGACGACACCCACGCCGGCCTGGGCCGCATGGGCCGCACCAGCTACCACGCCGCCGTGGAAGACGTCGTAGCCCACTACGAGAAATCCGGCACCAAGGACCCCGCCCTCGTCGTCTTCCAGACGGACGGCGCCCCCGACGCCAAGACCCCGGCCACCCAGGCCCTCACCGACGCCGCGAAGACCCACCCGCAGATCCACTTCGCGTTCGTCGCGTTCGGCGACCCGGAGAACAAGGCGTTCGACTACCTCCGCAAGCTGAAGACCTCGAACACCTCGTACTTCCTCGCGGGCGAGACCCCCCTGGAGCTCACGGACACGGAACTCTACGAAGGCGTCCTGAAGACCTGGCGCCCGTAGCCGCACGCACCCCCCACCTCGGCACCCGCACCGCGGCACCCGAACCCCAAGGGCCGCCCCCTCTCACCCCGTAAAACGAGAGGCGGGCGGCCCACCCGTGTCGGCTACGATTTCAAGGTTCGCGCACCACCAGAAGACCGACCTGGGAGCAGCCCCCGATGGCTCGACACCTCATCACCAGCGCCCTTCCGTACATCAACGGGATCAAGCACCTGGGCAACATGGTGGGGTCCATGCTCCCGGCGGACGTGTACTCCCGCTACCTCCGCCGGCGCGGCCACGACGTCCTCTACATCTGCGCGACGGACGAACACGGCACCCCGGCCGAACTGGCCGCGGCGGAACAGGGCCTCCCGGTCGCCGAGTTCTGCGCCCAGGCGCACAACGCCCAGAAGGCGATCTACGACGGCTTCGCACTGGCGTTCGACTACTTCGGCCGCAGCTCCAGCCCGCAGAACCGCGAGATCACCCAGCACTTCGCGAGGAAGCTGAACGAGAACGGCTTCATCGAGGAGCGCGCGATCCGCCAGGTCTACTCGCCGGCGGACGGCCGCTTCCTCCCGGACCGCTACGTCGAGGGCACCTGCCCCCACTGCGGCTACGACAAGGCCCGCGGCGACCAGTGCGAGAACTGCACCCGCGTACTCGACCCGACCGACCTGATCAACCCGCGCTCGGCGATCTCCGGCTCCACGGACCTGGAGGTCCGCGAGACCAAGCACCTCTTCCTCCTCCAGTCGAAGCTCCAGAACGAGGTCGAGGAGTGGGTCGCCGCGCACGAGGAGGAGTGGCCGCAGCTCGCCTCCTCCATCGCCCGCAAGTGGCTGACCGAGGGCCTGCACGACCGCGCGATCACCCGCGACCTGGACTGGGGCGTCCCGGTCCCGGCCGACACCTGGCCGGAGCTGGCGGCGGAGGGCAAGGTCTTCTACGTCTGGTTCGACGCCCCGATCGAGTACATCGGCGCGACGAAGGAGTGGGCGGACGCGACCGGCGGGGACTGGAAGTCCTGGTGGTACGAGTCGTCGGACGACGTCCGCTACACGCAGTTCATGGCGAAGGACAACGTCCCGTTCCACACGGTGATGTTCCCGGCCACCGAGCTCGGCATCCGGGAGCCCTGGAAGAAGGTCGACTACGTCAAGGCCTTCAACTGGCTGACGTACTACGGCGGGAAGTTCTCCACGTCCCAGAAGCGCGGTGTCTTCACCGACCAGGCCCTGGAGATCCTCCCGGCGGACTACTGGCGCTACTTCCTGATCGCCAACGCCCCCGAGTCGGACGACTCCTCCTTCACCTGGGAGCACTTCACGGCGACGGTGAACAAGGACCTCGCGGACACGCTCGGCAACTTCGTCAACCGCGTCCTGTCGTTTTCGAAGAAGCGCTTCGGCGACGAGGTTCCGGCGGGCGGCGAGCCCGGCGAGGCGGAGGCGAAGCTGGGTGGGGAGATCGCCCGTCTCCTCGCCGAGTACGAGTCGCAGATGGAGTCCCTCCAGTTCCGCAAGGCGGCCGCCGCCCTGCGCGCGCTGTGGTCGGCCGGCAACTCCTACCTGGAGGAGAAGGCCCCCTGGCTGGAGATCAAGACCGACAAGGACGGCGCGGCGCTGACGCTGCGTACGGCGATGAACCTGATCCACCTGTACGCGGTGGTCTCGGAGCCCTTCATCCCGTCCTCGTCGGCGGCCATGCGCGCGGCCTTCGCCCTGCCCGACGACACGGCGACGTGGATCACCGAGTCCGAGGCGAAGTCCCTGACGCTGGTCGCACCGGGCACGCCGTTCACGGTCCCGCCGGTGCTCTTCGCGAAGCTCACGGACGACGACCTGGCCGCGTACAAGGACCGCTTCGGCGGCGAAACAGCCGCGTAACAGCCCTTCTCGGACCCCCCACTCAGCCGGTATATCTAGCCAAGATCGCGTGCGCAGAGACCACGCGACGTTCGAGTGGGGGGAACCACCATGGCACTCTTCGGAAACGCGCACGCGATAGACCCGGCGTCGGCGGCGCAGGACTTCGCCCGGCTGCTGGGCCAGGGCGAGCAGGTGCACGCCGCGTATCTGCTGATCCGCGACACCATCCTGTTCACCGACCGGCGGCTGATCCTGATCGACAAGCAGGGCATCACGGGCAAGAAGGTGGAGTACCACTCGGTCCCGTACCGCAGCATCACGCACTTCGCGGTGGAGACGGCCGGCACGTTCGACCTGGACGCCGAACTGAAGATCTGGGTCTCGGGCACCCAGCTCCCCATCACCAAGACCTTCACCAAGGGCGTGGACATCTACGAGGTCCAGGCCATACTCACCCAGTTCGTGGCCCGCTGACCCCAGGTACCGGGCACCGGGACGCCCCCCACTCGTCGGCGGAGCGCCAGCCGTGAAGGTGACCACGCCGGGCGGGCGAGGCTCGGTCTCGGCCAGGTTCAGAGGTACCGCTTGGGCTGCCGCTCTCCCGCTGAGTCATCGGGGCGTCGGAGGCTTCCGATGTCTACCGGTCCCGGGACCGAGCTTCGGTGACGCCTCAGGAGTGGCCGCGGCCTCGGTGTGGGGAAACAGGATGCGCCGTGCTTCCGCGAGGTTCGCCGCGAAGCCGTGCGCCTCCCACAGATGGCCGTTCCACCGCTGGATCGCACGGGGCGCATCGGGGTTCAGATGCGCTGCCCTCGGGCCGTCGCCGCTCACGAGGGGTACGGCGCGGAGTTGCCCGATCCGCGCGTCGCGACGCTCGGCCCACTGGGAGAGCGGTTCGTCGTCCATGTCCCGAGCGTAGTGGGTCAGACGATCCGGTGTTCCCAGCGCAGGGAGGGGGCTTGGTCGATCCAGTACCGATGGGACACGGGCGTCACACGGAGCCGTACGGAGTCGATCTCCGGAGCCCCGGCGTCCTGCCAGGCGACGAGAGAACGTTCCACGTCGTCCCAGAGGGCAACCGGGCCGCCTTGGCGGACGGTCCAGCTCGCGCCGTCGGTGAGGAACGCGGCGAACGACTCCTTCTCCGGATCGAAGAGGTACAGCATGGACAACCCGTCGCCGTCCGTCGCGCGGACGAACTGGGCGCCGGGCACCGCCAACTGCGCGAGGAATGCAGGCATCCACTCCTCCAGAACAAGAGGAGACACCTGAGTGCGCCGCTCGCTGTCCGCGTACGTGGTCCGGGCGGAGAGATCGCCGGCCACAGGGGTCACTGCCTGGTCCCGTGCCTGCATGAAGGAGGAACGCCCGACGATCGGACCCTCGGCGGTGCCGTCATCGCCGACGGCCAGTTTCGCGAGGCCGGTTCCCCACGGCCACGAGCCGACCGTGCCGAGGACAACACCGCCGGGTCTCGTCTGCCTGATCCACGCGTACGGAATGCGGCGGACCGCGCAGGTGGCGACGACCCGGTCGTACGGTGCCCGGTACGGGTGACCGAGGAGTCCGTCACCCGTCACTGTCCACGTGGAGATGCCGGCGGCTTCGAGAGCCGCATCGGCACGTGCGGCCACCTGTGCGTCGACCTCGACCGTTGTGACGTTGTCCTCGCCGAGGCAGTGGCACAACAGGGCGGTGGAGTAGCCGGTGCCCGTGCCGATCTCCAGGACTCGGTGGCTCGTCGCGAGATCCAGTGTCTCGATCATGCCGACGACGGTGGCCGGGTCGGTCGAGGAGGACGTGGGTACGCCGACGACGGGTTCGCCGACTTGGTCGGCGGTAAGGCGCCCGTCGAGCTGGGTGGTGAGTGTGTCGACGCTGTATGCGATCTTCAGCCACTCGTCCGGGGTCGTGTCGGCGGCGATGACGGGCCGCCAGGTCCGCCCCTCGTCCAGGAACACTCCCGGGTGGAGGAACCCCTCGCGGGAGACGGCCTCGACGGCTGCACGCAGCCAGGGGGATTTGAGGACGCCTTCGCTGACGAGCAAGGTCGCCATGCGGCGTCGCTCGGATGCCGGGTCGGTCATCGGCGGTCTCCTTGTGCGAGTAGGTCGGCGAAGGCAGCGGACATCGGGAGGCCGGTCTCGGTCTCCAGCCACCCCCACTGTCCGTTGGGCCTCTGTCCTTGCGTCGCCGCGCAGCTGTTCTGAGCGACCTCGCAGTGCTCGGAGCGCACAGGCGTGACGTCGACCAGGTTGTGCACTTCGCGGAGCAGGCACTCGGACTGGCGGACCGGTCGAATTCGGGCTTCATCGGCAGGAAGCTGGACGGGCTGCGGGGGCGTCTTGCCCCGTTCATGTCCGATGACCGAGTCTCGACTCTTGATCACCGAATCGCGGCGCTTCCGCGCACCGCATGATGAGAGGGGCACGTGCATGGATGACGGCCGGATCTTCCGCGAGGCGTGGATCGACGGTGTGAACAAGCACTATCGCGGTGAGCCGAAGCCCGGATACGTCACGCCGTGGGACGAGACGCCCGCGTGGGAACGCGAAGCTGCCGCGGCCGTGTGCGGGCAGGTGCGCGACTTCATCAAAGTCAGCGGCGGGCATGCGGCCCGGCTTTCCCGCGAGCAGAAGGGGCGCTTCGTCGCGCTCTGCTGGACCGCCCAGATGTTCCAGCACTTCGAGGACCCCAAGCCCGGATACGTCGCCGACTGGTCCGACCTGCCGGACTGGCAGCGAGAGACGGACGCGGACATCTTCGAACGCATCGAGGGAACCGTCTGATCTCAGGAGCGACGACGTCTCCGTCCGGGCGGCCCGCATCCCCACGGCCTCATGCGGCAGCTTCAACTGCCGCCCCACGGTGGCGACAACGGCCACACCCCCACTCGTCGTCGCGATCCACCACCCACCCCGGCTCGTCCGCCTCGGTCGTCTGCCACGTACCCGTCACTGCCCCACCCGTGCGCAACGCCTCGACAGCCTCGGACCGCACCGGACAATTCGCGGACAGTCACCGGAGCCCGACACCCCACGCTCCGGTCGCCCCTGCGGTCCCCAAGTACTACCCACCAGGGAAAAGACACCCCACCAAGCCCCACCCCTCCCTCCCGCGGAGCAAACTCACTCTGCCGGGTGAATATGCCCAACTGGACTGGATTCGGGGTGGGTTGGGTGGCTTACGCTCAGCGCAGCAAGATCCCCCGTCAGACATGCGACGGCCCTCGCAGGGACTGCCATCCCAGTGCGAGGGCCTGACCACCGAGGAAGCGGACCCTTCCCGATGGACTTCAAAAACTCTAGCGCGCCCGAGTGCTCCGAACCCGGTATCCCGGGCAAGAACCACCCTCACGGGCAACCACCCTCCGGCGTCGTCCACGACAACGCCCGCCACACCGAGAACTTCACGGTGATCGGCAACCACCTGGCCCAGCACAGGGAGTTGTCCCTGCTCGCCATCGGACTGGCGACGTACATCCAGTCGGTACGCCCCGGCACCGCCGTCGACATCAAGACGCTCGCCGACCGCTTCCCGGAGGGCCCCACCCGTATCGCCGCCGCCCTGCGCGAACTCGAAGCCCACGGCTACCTCAGCCGCAGCCGCGAGCGGACCCCCACAGGCCGGATCGTGACCCGCACGATCTCCCGCAACAGACCGGGCCACCGAACCCGGGAAGCCTCGTCGCCCAACAAACCGGCCCGCCGCCCGGCCCCCGACAAACCGCCCCCACGCAAACGCCTCCCCGCGGTACCAAGGCCCTCGACGACGTCCCCCGCACTCCTTCAGACAGCCCTGGAGATCCTCTGCGACCTCCGCCGCCGGGACCCCCGCCTGCTCCTCTCAGCCACCGACGCGGAACACCTCGCCCCGGGCGTCACCGCCTGGCTGGAGCGCGACATCACCCCCACAGCCGTCCGCCACGCCCTCACGGAGAACCTCCCGGCAGAACCCCTGACCCGCCCGGCCGCCTTCCTGGCCCACCGCCTGACGGCACAACTCCCACCGCCGCCCCCGTTCAGGTCTCACACCTCAGGGACATCGGCGCCCAGACACCCGCTCCGGAACTGCGACGGCTGCGACCGCGCGTTCCGTTCCCCAGCCCCCGGCCGCTGCCACGACTGCCGCCCGGAGTCCGTCTGACATGAAAGCGACGCCTCAGGGTGGGACCTCTCACCGCTACAGAGCCCTGCGCACATTCGTCCTGTCCACGGACGACACCGTGCCCGGCACGTTCGAGATCACCAAGGAGGGGCTCGTCCACGACCTGAGGGCGCCCAGTGGCAGGCACGAGCTGACCGCCGCGCTCATCCGAAGGCGCCTGGAGCAGGTGATGCCTGACGTACTCGTCGCCCACACCGGCAAACCGGATATCGAGGACGCCCCCCACGGGATCATGCGCCGCCCCGACATCATGGTGATCGCCGAGGCCGACATGGAGGGTGAAGGGGCCTTCGACCCCCGTACGGTCCTCACCGCCATCGAAGTCGTCTCCCGCTCCAACCCCGACAACGACTGGGTCACCAAGCTGCGCGACTACCCCCTGATGGGCATCCCCGTCTACGCGATCTTCGACCCCCGCACCGGCACCGGTGCCGTCCTCACCGATATCCACTCCACCCCCCAGGGCCCCCGATACGCGACCCGCAAGGACTTCGTCTACGGCGAGGACGTCACCATCGCCGAGTGGACCATCTCGACCCAGGACCTGCCCCGCTACCAGAGCGAGCAGGGCCAGGCGGACTGACCTCAGTCGGCAGCAGACGACTCGGGGTCCACGCCGACCGTGATCGACGCCTGGACCACTATCCACGTGCACCTTGGTGTGGATGTGGACGCAGCGGCCCGCGTACCAGCCCGGGAAGACGCTCTTGAAAGTGACTCTGCCCTGCTTGTCGGTCTTCCAGGTCCCGCGCAGACAGCGCTCGTCGTCGGTCGGCTCCAAGTGGACGCCGGTGTCGTCGCTCCCGTTGCCCATCGACTCGTAACCCGAGTAGATGCCCAAGGCGTCGCACTGCCAGATGTCCACCGCCGCGTTTCTGAGCGGCTCGCAGGTCTCGGCGTCGAGGACCGTGATGGCGAGGGTCAGGGGGATGCCCGCCTTGCCCTCGGTGACGTTCTGGCGGATCCTGTCGGCGTCGATGTAGTAGGGGCCCTCGATGGTCTCCGAGGTGAGTTTGTAGCAGGGCTCGGCAGCGCTCACCGTGGCCTCGTCCGCGAAGGCGCCCGCTCCCACCACCAGCACCTTTCGGCGCGTCAAGTCCCGTCTGTGGCGCGGTGATCCACCGCTGTCCCGCGCGTTCTCCGTCATGCGCGAGACGCTGGGCAAGAAGCCTGTCAGCCAGGTGGGCGCGGGCTGGGCGGGGCCCCTGCGACGCAAACACCGCAGGGGCCGCCGTTCCGGCTACTTCGGCTGGGGCTTGCGGACCGTCAGGTGCAGTTCCTTCAGCCGGGTCTCGTCCAGCTCCGTCGGCGCGCCCATCATCAGGTCCTGGGCGTTGCCGTTGAGCGGGAAGGAGATGGTCTCGCGGATGTTGGGCTCGTCCGCGAGGAGCATCACGATGCGGTCCACGCCCGGTGCGATGCCGCCGTGCGGCGGGGCGCCGAAGCGGAACGCGCGCAGCATGCCGGCGAACTTGTCCTCGACGGTCTCCCGGTCGTAACCGGCGATCTCGAACGCCTTCAGCATGATGTCCGGCTCGTGGTTCCGGATCGCGCCGGAGGACAGCTCGACGCCGTTGCAGACGATGTCGTACTGCCAGCCGAGGATGTCCAGCGGGTCCTGGGTCTCCAGGGCCTCAAGGCCGCCCTGCGGCATGGAGAACGGGTTGTGCGAGAAGTCGATCGCGCCGGTCTCCTCGTCCTTCTCGTACATCGGGAAGTCGACGATCCAGCAGAACCGGAAGACGCCCTCCTCGAAGTGGCCGGCCCGCTTGGCGGCCTCGACGCGCACCGCCCCCATGATCTTCGAGACCTCTTCGACCTCGCCCGCGCCGAAGAAGACGGCGTGACCGGCCGCGAGAGAGAGCCGCTTGGTGAGCTCCGCGATGTTGTCCTCGGTGAGGAACTTCGCGATCGGGCCGGACAGCGAGCCGTCCTCGGCGACACGGACCCACGCCAGGCCCTTGGCGCCCTGCGTGACCGCGAAGTCGCCGAGCTGGTCGAAGAACTTGCGGGGCTGCGCGGAGACGTCCGGCACCGGCAGCGCACGGACGTGCTTACCGGCGAAGGCCTTGAACTCCGAGCCCTCGAAGACATCGGTGATGTCGAACAGCTCCAGCTGGGCCCGCAGGTCCGGCTTGTCGGAGCCGTACTTCAGCATCGCCTCGCGGAACGGGATCCGCGGGAAGGGGGAGGTCACCTCACGGCCGCCGCCGAACTCCGTGAAGAGTTCGGTCATCAGCCGCTCGATCGGCTGGAAGACGTCCTCCTGCTCGACGAAGCTCATCTCGACGTCGAGCTGGTAGAACTCGCCCGGCGAGCGGTCCGCACGCGCGTCCTCGTCGCGGAAGCAGGGCGCGATCTGGAAGTACCGGTCGAAGCCGGAGATCATCAGCAGCTGCTTGAACTGCTGCGGGGCCTGCGGAAGGGCGTAGAACTTGCCCGGGTTCAGCCGGGACGGGACCACGAAGTCGCGGGCGCCCTCGGGGGAGGTGGCCGACAGGATCGGGGTGGCCATCTCGTTGAAGCCGAGCGCGACCATCTTGGAGCGGATCGCGGCGATCACCGACGACCGCAGCATGATGTTGCGGTGCATCCGCTCGCGGCGCAGGTCCAGGAAGCGGTACTCAAGGCGCCGCTCCTCGTTGACCCCGTCCTCGGCGTTGATCGTGAAGGGGAGCGGGGCGGCGGCGCCGAGCAGCTCGACCTCGCCGACCTCGACCTCGACCTCACCGGTCGGCAGCTCGGGGTTGACGTTCTCGGCGCCGCGCGAGACGACCTTGCCGTCGACGCGGACCGTCGACTCCTTGGTCAGCTTGTCCAGGGCCTCGTAGGCCGGCGTGCCGGGACGGGCGACGAGCTGCGTGATGCCGTAGTGATCGCGCAGATCGATGAAGAGGATGCCGCCCAGGTCGCGCCGATTGTGCAGCCAGCCACTCAGCCGGACGTCGCTGCCGACGTCAGAGGCGCGGAGCTCGCCGCAGGTGTGGGACCTGTACCGATGCATCGTCGTTCATCCAGCCTTCGCGGATCGGGGGGCGTTTTTGTTTCACGTGAAACGTCGCCCCCAGCGTACCGGCCGCCCGAAGGGCCCTTCCCCCCATTACCCGGCCTCCCCCCACTCGCTGCCCGGCCTCCCCCTGCCACCGCCGTTCGACATCAGTGGCAGTGTTCGATCACATCTCCTTACAGTGGGGCAATGCGCACTGGTGAGCCCCTGCCCTCAGTGGGTGAGGTTCTCGCCGCTATCGGGACCGGCATCTGGCACTGGGACACGTCGATCCGGCAGGTCACGGTGGACGGCGAGGCCGCTCGGCTGCTGGGGCTGCCCGCGGAGCCGGCCACGCTCACCGAGGCCCAGACCCGGGCCCGGCTGCACCCCGTGGACTGGAACGAGATCACCGGGGTGATCCAGCTCGCCGTCGCCGAGGACACCCTCGCCGAGGTGCGGATCCGGATCATGGACGAGCAGGGCCGGATCATCCGGGTCGTACGCAGCCGCTCCAAGCCGTCCTTCGACCCCGTGAAGAAGGCCTACGAGCTCATCGGCACCCTTCAGGAGGTCACCGAGCCGACGCCGGGCACCCCGGCCGGGCGGCGGGCGGTCACCGGGGACTGGCGGCGCTCGCGGGAGGCGTTTCTGCTGGACGCGGGCCGGGCGCTGGCCGAGGCGCGGTCCACGGCGGAGGTGCTCCGGGTCGCGGCCGGGCTGTCGATGCCGGGGTTCTCCCCGGACGGGCTCGCCGTCTTCGGTGTGGAGGGCGACCGGCTGACGATCATCGGCCACCACGGGCAGGACGACGGCGACGAGGGACCGTTCTCGCACATGTCGCTGGCCACCGACTATCCGGCCGCCGAGGTGGTCCGTACCGGGCGGGCGGTGTATCTGTCCTCGCCGGAGCAGTACAAGGGCCGCTATCCGCTGACCTGGCCGCTCGCCGAGGGTTTTGGCCGCCAGTCCTGGGCGTTTCTGCCGCTGACGGTGGCCGGGCGCACGATGGGCGCGTGGATGGCCGCGTTCGGGTATCCGGTGGCGTTCACGCCGGACGAGCGGTCGGTGCTGACGACGGTGGCCCGGATGCTGGCGCAGGCCCTCACGCGGGCCGGTGCCGCCGAGTCGGAGCGGGAGCTGACCGACGGTCTCCAGCGCTCGATGCTGCCCACGCTGGGCCCGGAGATCCCCGGCATGAGCGTCGCCGCCCGCTATGTCCCGACCGGCGGCGGTCTCCAGGTCGGCGGCGACTGGTACGACATGATCCCGCTGCCCGGTGAGGGCGGCCGGTTCGCGCTGGTCATCGGGGACGTCCAGGGCCACGACGTGCGGGCGGCGGGTCTGATGGGCCAGCTGCGGACCGCGCTGCGCGCCTACGCCTCCGAGGGGCACCGCCCCGACGCGGTGCTCTCGCGCGCCTCCCGTTTTCTGCACGGCATCGACCGCGCGGAGGAGGAGTTCGGCGATCTGCGCTTCGCGACCTGTCTCTACGTGGAGGTGGACCCGGCGACCGGGCTGCTGGACATCGCGCGCGCCGGGCATCCGGACCCGGCGATCCGGATGGCCGACGGCACCGTGCTGAAGCGGGCCACGCCGGGCGGGCTGCCGCTGGGTATCGACCCTGACGCCGACTACCCCACCACCCGGATAGCCCTCCAGGCCGGCGAGACGTTGATGCTGTGCACGGACGGTCTGATCGAGACCGGGGGCCACGACCTGGAGACCGGCTGGCAGCGGATCCGGGCGATCCTGGAGAACCACCGGAGCGGTCTCGACGAGCTCGCCGACGCGCTGGTCCAGGCCGTGCACGGGCCCTCGTCGCACCACACCACCGGCCCGCTCGCGGACCGGCGCGAGGACGACATCGCGATACTGCTGCTGTGCCGGCAGGGCGAGGGCTGTGGTGGGGGCGAGCCGGTGGTACTGCGGCCGCGGACCCGACGCACGATGCTGACCGTGGCGCAGGCCGAGCCGGAGCGGATCGCCGTGGCCCGGCAGCAGTTGCGTGAGCTGCTGCACGACTGGTCGTCGGGGGACCAGCTGGACTCCGCCGTGCTGCTGGTGTCGGAGATGCTCACCAATGTGCTGGTGCACACCGACACCGATGCGCTGCTTGTCGCCGAGATCACCGGTGAACCGGGGGCGCGACGGATGCGGGTCGAGGTGACCGACGCGGGGGACGATCTGCCGCACAAGCGGCGGCCGGGGGAGCTGGCGTCGTCGGGGCGGGGGCTGGTGCTGATCGAGCTGCTCGCTCATGCGTGGGGGGTCGATCCTCGTGGTGAGGGGAAGAGCATCTGGTTCGAGCTGTACGAGGCGGAGGGCGAGGTCTCGCCGGACGGACATGGCGTCCTGGGTATCGCGCTGGAGGATCTGGACTGACGCCGGCACCTTCCGCGCCCGCGGACTCTCCGGCCGGGGTCCGGGTGCGGGTCCGATC
This sequence comes from Streptomyces sp. NPDC088387, assembly GCF_044753385.1. Lineage (NCBI taxonomy): Bacteria > Bacillati > Actinomycetota > Actinomycetes > Kitasatosporales > Streptomycetaceae > Streptomyces > Streptomyces sp. NPDC088387. The sequence continues at coordinate 364,664 of NZ_JBIVNC010000003.1, read as the reverse complement.
GCGCAGTTCCCCGCGCCCCTAGGGAGTCACAACTCGGCCCTCCTGACCACGTTCCCCCGCGGGCCGGTGGGGGCCGATCGCGCAGTTCCCCGCGCCCCCAACGGCGTCGCCAGCCACCCCCGCCGAAAACCCGGCCCCCCTGACCGCATTCCCCGCGGGCCGGTGGGGGCCGATCGCGCAGTTCCCCGCGCCCCCAACGGCGTCACCGGCCACCCGCGCCGAAAACGCGGCCCTCCTCACCGCATTCCCCGCGGGCCGGTGGGGGCTTGGCGCGCAGTTCCCCGCGCCCCTGACGGTGTCACGGGCCGCCCCCGTCGAGAACTCGGCCCTCCTGATCGCCTGCCGCTGCGGGCCGGCGGGGTTGCTTTTAGGGGCGCGGGGAACTGCGCGACCAGCCACGACGGGCCCGAGGACGGACGACAACCCCGTCAGGGGCGCCGCTGGGCGGCGTGGGTCAGGGTGGGCCCTGGTTCGGGGGGGCGTAGTGGGCGCGGAGTTCGCTTGCTACTCCGAAGGCTGCGGCCGTCAGGGGTACCGCCAAGAGCATGCCGAGGATGCCGGCCACGGACGCGCCGCCGGTGATGGCGATCATCACGACCGCCGGATGCATCTGGACCGTGCGGCTCTGGATCACCGGTTGCAGGACGTGTCCTTCGAGGACCTGCACGGCGAGCACCACGCCGAGCGCCCACAGGGCGATGACCAGCCCCCGGTCGGCGAGCGCGACGAGGACCGCGACCGCGCCGGAGAGGAAGGCGCCCAGGTAGGGAATGTAGGCGCCGACGAAGACGAGCGCGCCGAGCCCCATGGCCCCGGGCACGTCCAGGATCAGCAGCCCGACGGTGATGCACACGGCGTCGATGAAGGCGATCACGGTCGTACCGCGCATAAATCCCTCGACGGCCTGGAACGCCCGCCGCGCCATCGCCTCGACCGTGTCCGCGGCCCGGCTCGGCGACATCGCGCGCAGCGCGTCCGCGGCCCGGTCGGAGTCGCGCAGGAAGAAGAAGACGAGCAGCAGCGCCAGTACGGCCATGGCGATGGTCTCGCCGACGACACTGACCCCGCTGATCACCCCGGAGGCCGCCGTACCGCCGAACTTGCCGAGCAGGTCCCGCGCGTTGGAGGCGACGTCGTCCAGGGAGGTGCCGGCCGCCCCGAAGTGGTCGGAGAGCGTCTTCGCGGCGTCCTTGAGCGAGGCGACGATCTGGTCGCCGGAGTCGATCAGCGCGGAGACCACGATGTACACGGCTCCGCCGACGACGGCGACCACGGCGACACAGGTGATCGCGGCGGCGAGCGAGCGCTGGACATGGACCTTGACCAGCCGCCGGTGCAGCGGCCCCAGCAACGCCGTGCCGAGCAGCGCGAGCAGCACCGGCACGACGGCCGTGCGCAGTTCGACGCAGAGCCTGACCCCGACGTAGAACACGCCTGCCACCAGCAGGATGACGAGGCACCAGGCGGCGAGACGGCGGACGGGGAGGGGGAGCAGGAGCACGGGTCCAGCGGACCACGCGCCCGGCGGGCTGTCCTGCGGTGGCGGACCGCGTGGGTGACGGGACGTCAGTCCGACGCCCCGTCACCCGGCCCCGCGGCAGGGCCGGTCAGCCCTGCGGGCCCTGCTCGGACATCCCGTGCACCGCGGGAACGGTGCCCAGGCGGCCCTTCTGGAAGTCCTCGAAGGCCTGCTGGAGCTCCTCACGGGTGTTCATGACGAACGGCCCGTAGTGCGCCATCGGCTCCCGGATCGGCTGCCCGCCCAGGAGGACGACCTCCAGGTCCGGCGTGTTCGCGTCCTGCCGCTCGTCCGCGCGGACGACCAGCGACGAACCCTCGCCGAAGACGGCGGTCTGGCCGACCTTGACCGGACGCCGCTCCGCGCCGACCGCGCCGCGCCCGGCGAGGACGTACGCCAGGCCGTTGAAGTCCTCGCGCCACGGCAGAGTGATCTCCGCGCCCGGCGCCAGCGTCGCGTGGATCATCGTGATCGGCGTGTGCGTGATGCCGGGGCCGGCGTGGCCGTCCAGCTCACCGGCGATGACCCGCAGCAGCGCGCCGCCGTCCGGGGAGGTCAGCAGCTGCACACTGCCGCCGCGGATGTCCTGGTAGCGCGGGGCCATCATCTTGTCCTTGGCCGGGAGGTTCACCCACAGCTGGAGGCCGTGGAAGAGGCCGCCCGAGACGACCAGGTGCTCCGGCGGCGCCTCGATGTGCAGCAGGCCGGAGCCCGCCGTCATCCACTGGGTGTCGCCGTTGGTGATGGTGCCGCCACCGCCGTTGGAGTCCTGGTGGTCGAAGATCCCGTCGATGATGTAGGTGACGGTCTCGAAGCCGCGGTGCGGGTGCCAGGGGGTGCCCTTGGGCTCACCCGGCGCGTACTCCACCTCGCCCATCTGGTCCATCATGATGAACGGGTCGAGGTGGCGGTAGTTGATCCCGGCGAACGCCCGGCGCACCGGAAATCCCTCGCCCTCGAAACCGCCAGGAGCGGTCGTGACGGCCAGCACGGGGCGCGCCACCGCGTCGGTGGGCGCGGTCACACGGGGCAGCGTCAGCGGGTTCTCGACGGTCACTGCGGGCATGGTCGGTACCTCCTTTGTACGCCTACTTTAGTTGAGCATTGAACTTCCTGCCACCCCTAACGGTGAAGGCCCGGAGGTCATTCCCTCCGGGCCTTCGGTTCAGCCGAGTTCCGCGGTGCTCACCGTCCGGCGCGGGCCTCCCACAGCTCCGGGAAGAAGCGATGCGCCGCGCGGGAGCGCAGATACGCCGCCCCCGAGCTGCCCCCGCTGCCCCGCTCCCCGCCCAACTGCCGTACGACGACCCCGACATGCCGCTCGCGCCAGCTCGCCCACGCCCGGTCGTACTCCAGGAGCGCCGCCGTCAGCTCGTCCGCCGGGCCGGCGTCCCCGGCCGCCATCCGGTCGTACGCCCGCATCCGCTCCGTACGGCTGCCGCACACCAGGCCCTCCGCGCCCAGCGCGGCGAGGAAGCCGTCCCACAGCGTCGGCTCCAGCAGCCGCCGGTCCAGCCGGGCCCGCTCGGCGGCCGTCAGCCACGCCCCGCGCCCGGCGTCGGCCACGTCCATCCGGCCCGACAGCGCCTCGATCTCGTGGAACTGCGCCGACTGCGCGCCGCTCGCCGTGCCGAGCGCGCCCCGGAACGCCCGGAAGTCGCCCGGCGCCATCGTGTCCAGCAGGTCGAGCGCCCCCAGCAGGGTCTGCGCGATCCGTCCGCAGCGCCGCATCCGCTCCACGGCCACGGCCGTCTCACCGGCGAGCATCCGGTCGCGGGCGTCGGTCAGTTCGGTCAGCAGGAGCTTGAAGTACAGCTCGTGGACCTGGTGCACGGCGATGAAGAGATGCTCGTCGTGGGCCGCGCCGCCGGCCCGGGGCGCCTGCTGGCCGAGCAGGGCCGGCAGCCGCAGATAGGCGGCGTAGGTGAGGGTCTCGGTGGCGGTGCTGCGGTTCATGGACGCTCCTCGTGCGTGGTCGTACGGGGTGCGGGGGTGTACGGGGTACGGGACCCGGGGTGGGTCCGGCGCCCTTGCGCCGGGGCGCCCACCGCCGACGTGCCCACCGTCGGGGTGCCGTCGGTCGTGGCGTCCGTGCCGTCGCCCAAGCCGTGCGCGGCGAACCGCTCCCGTGCGCCCGGCACGTCGAACACGCCGGCCGCGTCGCACATCCGCAGCGTGGCACGGGCCATCTCGTTCAGCCGCCGGCTGCCGGGCCCGGCGGCGTATGTGTCGTGCACGACCTGCCGGGCGGTGTCGTCGTCCAGCCCCGCCAGCCGCAGCGAACCGTGCACCGGGACGAGGTCCCAGGTCAGGGCGGCCTCGATCAGGGCGGGCAGGGCGGTGGCGGCGGCCGTGCGGTCGGCCGGGGACAGGCCGGTCCACAGTTCCCTGAAGAACTGGGCGAAGAACCGGTGGTGGCGGCCCTCGTCGCGGGCGTGGTCGCGCAGCAGGTCCCGTACGGGGGCGGCGACCGTCTCGTCGGCGGGGACCTCGTTCAGTACGGCGGTGATCAGGGTCTCGAAGACGACCGCCTGGAGCAGTTCCGCGAGCCGGGGTGCGCCGGGGAGACGGTCGCGGCCGGTCTCGCGGAGCCGCTCGACAAAACCGCCGTAGTCCCAGCCGGGGACCGGGATGCCGGTGACGGCCGCGATCTGGTCGGCCAGGTCGAGGCTGTAGAGGGCGTGGTAGCCCTCGTCGCAGTAGACCTTGAAGGCGTCCATCCGCAGGGCGGCGGACAGGGCCGGGCCACCGGCGCGGCCGTTGGCGATCGGCTCGGCGGCCGTGTTGACCACGCGGGTCTCCAGATGCGTGGTGGAGAGCAGGAACTGGTACAGGTGCCGCACGGTCAGCTCACGGACCCGCTCGGGCGGCAGGGCCCGTACGGCCTCGTGGCCGGCGTAGGGGACAAGCGCGGCCGGGAAGAGGACCCTGCCGTGCTCGGCGTCCTCGTGGAACATCCGGCGCACGCCGGTGCGGACGCCCGCCTGCTCATACCAGCGGTCGAGCGGACCCGGCGGTGTGAAGTCCCGCGCCACGAAGTCCCTCCTTCTGTCGGGTGCCGAGGAACCGGCCGAGCCGGGTCAGTGCCTCGCCGACCATGGCGGCGTCGAGGGTGTGGCAGACGCGGAACCAGCCGGGGCGCGGGGCGTGGAAGGCCTCGCCCGGCAGGATGCTGACGCGGGTGCGGTCGAGGATCGCCCGCCACAGCTCGCGCTCCGCGTCGAAGCCCGGGTCGGGTCCCGGCAGCCAGGCGCCGAGGTCGGCCCAGACCGAACAGCCCGCCTGCGCGGGGACGTACGGGATGCCGTGCGCGTCCAGCAGTGCCGTGGCGGCCTGGTAGGAGGCGCGGAGGCGGCGCCGGTTCTCGGCGAGGAACGCGGCGACCGTGCCGGGGTCGGCGAGCAGGTCGGCGAGGACGGCCTGGGTGTGGGTGGACAGCGGCGCGAAGTAGGCCAGCGCGCGGGCGGCGTCCCGGACCGCCGGGTCCGGGGTGTGCAGGACGCCCGCCTTGAGGCCGGGCAGCGCGAAGTCCTTGGCGAAGCCCCACACGGTGTGCACGCGGGGTCCGGCGAACTCGCGCAGGCCGACGAAGTGGCCGGGCCCGAACACCGACCCGGCGTAGATCTCGTCGGCGATCAGATCCACGTCGTACGCGGCCGCCGTGCGGGCCAGTTCCCGCAGGGTGGCGGGCGGATACACGGTCCCGGTGGGGTTGCCGGGCGAGGCCAGCGCGACCGCCCGGACCGGCGTCCCGTCCCGCCGCGCCGCGTCCAGCACCCGGCGCACGGCGGCCGGCGACAGCCCGTGCCCGTCGGCGGGGTCGGGCGGCGCGGGCAGCAGCCGGGCGCCGGACCGGCCGGCGAGATCGGTGTCGAAGGCCCCGTAGTACGGCGTCGGTACGACGATCCCGTCCCCGGGGTCGCACAGCGCCGTCGCGATCACGTCGAGCGCGGCGGTCGCCCCGGCGACGACGACGAGGTCCTCGGGGCAAACGCCACCGCCCAGATGCCGGGCGATCCGCTCCCGCAGCAGCGCGGTGCCGTACAGCGGGGCGTACCGCGTCCCGGCGTCCGTCAGCGGCGGCGGACGGTACGCGGCGTGCAGGTCGCCGAGCAGCCGGTTCTCTGCGGTACCGAGATTGAGAAACCCGTCGGGCCGCGACCGCGGCTCCCACGGATACGCCTCGGCCCGGAAGTGCGCCTCGGCGATGGCGGGAACACCGGCCACAAGCCCCCCGGCCTGCCGAGAAACCCTCCCCATGGCAACCGGGGCCGTCACCGGGCACCCCGCGCGGAACCGGACATCGGGGCAGTGGGGAGCGGCGGGGTACGGACGGGCGCCGGCCGTCCGGTGGCGGAGGGCGTCCGGGCCGGCGGGGCGTCCAGGACGGGGTCGGGCTCCGGCCGCCTGTCGGCCGGACCGCCCACCGGCACGCGATCGGCATCGCCTCCATGCCCCCCGTGCGTCAGCACCCCCGCCCCCGTCAGCAGCCCCGGGTGTGATCCCAGGCCCATCGACGCATCGATCACCGCTCCGTGCAGGACCGCCGAGCCGGGGCCGGAGAGCCACCAGGTCAGTTCGGCGATCTCCGCCGGGTGGATCAGGCGGCCTCGGGGCAGGGCGGCCTCCACGGCCGCCCTGCCCTCCGGGGTGAGGCCCGTGAGGGTGCTGGCCTCGAACATCGGTGTCTCCACGGCGCCGGGGCAGACGGCCACCACGTCCACGGGCTCGTGCGCCAGCTCCGCCGCCAGATGCCGGGTCAGATAGGCCAGCGCCGCCTTGCTCATGCCGTCCGCGATCCGGAACCCGGGAAAGGGCGCGACCCCGCCGCCCACGCTGGACACGTTCACGATCTTGCCGCCGCCCCGTGCGAGCATCCCCGGCAGCAGTTGCTGGACCAGCCACAGCGGCCCCACGGCGTTGATCTGGAGGAAGGCCGCGTCCCTGACGTGGTCGGGGCCGGGCACGTACGTCTCGACCGTCTTCGAGCCGACCGCCGCGTTGTTGACGAGCACGTCGACCGGTCCGGGCAGCTCGTCGAGCAGCCGTACGTGGTCGTCCCACTCGCCCTGCCGGAAGGCGAACGCCCGCACCGGCAGCGGACAGCTCCGCGCGAGCCGCGCGACCAGCTCCGCCGCCCGCCCGTGCCCCGAGTGATAGGTGAACCACACGTGGTCACCGGCCCTCGCGAACCGCTCCACACACGCCCGGCCGATCCCCGCCGAGCCTCCTGTGATCAGTACGTTCCGTGCAGCCGTCATCCGGGCCCCCAGCGCATGTGCCGGTCGATCGCCGTCACTCCACCGGAAATGTAGGGAGCGCGGGACGGTTCCGGCCCGTGGCGGGCCAGGACGAGGGGTACTACCAGACGTCCGCACGCCACCCGGCTCAAATGCGCGGCTCAGCCGTCACACAGGGAATCAAAAGATCACAAAGGCCACAGCGACCACAGTGGCCACAGAAACCTCCGGCGCCCCGGGAGCCCCAGCCCCACCCGTCAGCCGTCAGCCGTCACCCATCAGCCGTCAGCCGTACATCCTGCGCATCGCGAACTCGACCATCTGCTCGACCGCCTTCGCGTCGAAGACCATCCGGTGCTCGCCCTCCATGTCGAGGACGAAGCCGTAGCCGGTGGGCAGGAGGTCGATCACCTCGGAGCCGGTGATCACGAAGTACTTGGACTCCTTGCCCGCGTACCGCCGCAGTTCCTTGAGCGAGGAGAACATGGGGATGACCGGCTGCTGGGTGTTGTGCAGGGCGAGGAAGCCGGGGTTGTCGCCGCGGGGGCAGTACACCTTCGACGTGGCGAAGACCTGCTGGAAGTCCTCCGCCGGCATCTGCCCGGTGGTGAACGCGCGCACCGCGTCGGCGAGCGACGGCGGGGAAGGCTCCGGATACAGCGGCGGCTGCTGGCCGTAACCGCCTGCGCCGCCGGGCATCTGCTGCGGCTGGGCGTACTGCTGCCCGCCACCGTTGTCCATCGGCTGCCCGTATCCGTACATGCGCGCAAGCGTACCGAGCGGGCGGAGCGGTGTGGCGCCGTAGACCCTTCTCACACTTGGCCGAGTAGGGGTTGCGTCTTATTACCGACGGGTAGCATCATCGTAGGCAATTAGTTGGCATGTGAATTTGGGAGCGAGGAGTCTGTGCCTCGCCGGATCTCTCTCTACGGAGCCGTCGCCATGGGGCACTACAAGTCGAATCTCCGCGACATCGAGTTCAATCTCTTCGAGGTGCTCGGACGCGACAAGCTGTACGGCACCGGCCCGTTCGCGGAGATGGACACGGACACCGCCAAGAGCGTCCTCGAAGAGCTGACCCGGCTCGCGGAGAACGAGCTGGCGGAGTCCTTCGCGGACGCCGACCGGAACCCGCCGGTCTTCGACCCCGAGACGAACACCGCTCCGGTCCCGGAGTCCTTCAGGAAGAGCTACAAGGCCTTCATGGACTCGGAGTACTGGCGGCTGGGCCTGCCCGAGGAGATCGGCGGCACCACCGCGCCGCCCTCGCTGATCTGGTCGTACGCGGAGCTGATCCTCGGCGCCAACCCGGCCGTGTGGATGTACTGCTCCGGCCCGGCCTTCGCCGGCATCCTCTTCGACGAGGGCACCGAGCAGCAGAAGCACATCGCGCGGCTCGCGGTCGAGCGGACCTGGGGCTCCACGATGGTGCTGACCGAGCCGGACGCCGGCTCCGACGTCGGCGCCGGCCGTACCAAGGCCGTCCAGCAGGAGGACGGCTCCTGGCACATCGAGGGTGTGAAGCGCTTCATCACCTCCGGTGAGCACGACATGGAGGAGAACATCCTTCACTACGTGCTCGCGCGCCCCGAGGGTGCCGGGCCGGGCACCAAGGGCCTCTCCCTCTTCCTCGTGCCGAAGTACCTCTTCGACTTCGAGACCGGCGAGCTGGGCGAGCGCAACGGCGTCTACGCCACCAACGTCGAGCACAAGATGGGCCTGAAGGTCTCCAACACCTGCGAGATGACCTTCGGCGACCGCCACCCCGCCAAGGGCTGGCTGATCGGCGACAAGCACGACGGCATCCGCCAGATGTTCCGGATCATCGAGTTCGCCCGCATGATGGTCGGCACGAAGGCCATCTCGACGCTGTCGACGGGGTACCTGAACGCCCTGGAGTACGCCAAGGAGCGCGTCCAGGGCCCCGACCTGGCGAACTTCATGGACAAGGCCGCCCCCAAGGTCACCATCACCCACCACCCCGACGTCCGCCGCTCGCTGATCACGCAGAAGGCGTACGCGGAGGGCATGCGCGCCCTGGTGCTGCACACCGCGTCGGTGCAGGACGCCATCGCCGTCAAGGAGGCGACCGGCGAGGACGCCTCGACGGAGCACGCGCTCAACGACCTGCTCCTGCCGATCGTCAAGGGCTACGGCTCCGAGAAGGGCTACGAGCAGCTCGCGCAGTCGCTCCAGACCTTCGGCGGCTCCGGGTTCCTCCAGGAGTACCCGATCGAGCAGTACATCCGCGACGCCAAGATCGACACCCTGTACGAGGGCACCACCGCCATCCAGGGCCAGGACTTCTTCTTCCGGAAGATCGTCCGCAACCAGGGCGCCGCGCTGAACTCGCTCGCCGAGGACATCAAGAAGTTCCTGGCGCTGAGCACCGGCGGCGACGAACTGGCCGGCGCCCGCGAGCACCTGGCCAAGGCGGCCGTCGAACTGGAGGCGATCGTCGGGCAGATGCTCACCGACCTCGCGGCCACCGAGACGGACGTCAAGAACATCTACAAGGTGGGTCTGAACACCACCGGCCTGCTGATGGCCTCGGGCGACGTCGTCGTCGGCTATCTGCTGCTGCGCGGCGCCGCGGTCGCCGTCGAGAAGCTGCCGACGGCCTCCCAGCGGGACAAGGCGTTCTACACCGGCAAGATCGCGGCGGCGAAGTTCTTCGCGGCCAACGTCCTGCCGGGCGTCACCCTGGCCCGAAAGATCTCCGAGACCGTCGACCTCGACCTGATGGAACTGGACGAGAGCGCCTTCTAGGCCGAGTCCGCGGACACGACCCAGGTCCTCCCGGCAACCGCCCAGGTCCTTCGCACCGTCCTCACGAGGGCCCGCTCCCACCAAGGGAAGCGGGCCCTCGTACGTCGTTAAGGTGAACCCCATGAGCGAACCCCCCCGCCTCGATCGCGGCCACACCGAAGACCTGATGTCCTTCCTGGCGGCCGGGCCGTCGCCGTACCACGCCGTGGCGACCGTCGCCGAGCGGCTGGAGAAGGCCGGGTTCCGGCAGGTCGTGGAGACGGACGCCTGGGACGGCACGACCGGCGGCAAGTACGTGCTGCGCGGCGGCGCCGTCGTGGCCTGGTACGTCCCCGAGGGCGCCGCTCCGCACACCCCCTTCCGGATCGTCGGCGCGCACACGGACTCCCCCAACCTCCGTGTGAAGCCGCTCCCCGACAGCGGCTCCCACGGCTGGCGCCAGGTCTCCGTGGAGATCTACGGCGGCCCGCTGCTGAACTCCTGGCTGGACCGCGATCTGGGCCTGGCCGGCCGGCTCACCCTGCGCGACGGCTCGACCCGCCTGGTCAACATCGACCGGCCGCTGCTGCGAGTCCCCCAGCTCGCGATCCACCTCGACCGCTCGGTCTCCTCCGAGGGGCTCAAGCTCGACAAGCAGCGCCACCTTCAGCCGGTCTGGGGCCTCGGCGACAATGTGCGCGACGGCGATCTGATCGCCTTCCTCGAAGCGGAGTCCGGGCTGCCGGCCGGCTCCGCCGCGGGCTGGGACCTGATGCTGCACTCCGTGGAGGCCCCCGCCTACCTGGGCCGCGACCAGGAACTCCTCGCGGGCCCGCGGATGGACAACCTGCTCTCCGTGCACGCCGGTACGGCCGCGCTGACGGCCGTCGCGAGCAGCGGCGACGACCTGCCGTACATCCCGGTCCTCGCCGCCTTCGACCACGAGGAGAACGGCTCGCAGTCCGACACCGGGGCCGACGGCCCGCTGCTCGGCTCCGTCCTGGAGCGCTCGGTGCTCGCCCGCGGCGGCACCTTCGAGGACCGCGCCCGCGCCTTCGCCGGCACGGTCTGCCTCTCCTCCGACACCGGCCACGCCGTGCACCCCAACTACGCCGAGCGCCACGACCCGACGCACCACCCGCGGGTCAACGGCGGCCCGATCCTCAAGGTGAACGTCAACAACCGCTACGCCACGGACGGTTCGGGCCGCGCGATCTTCGCCGCCGCCTGCGAGAAGGCGGGTGTGCCCTTCCAGTCGTTCGTCTCCCACAACTCCATGCCCTGCGGCACCACCATCGGGCCCATCACCGCGGCCCGGCACGGCATCCGCACGGTCGACATCGGCGTCGCGATCCTGTCGATGCACAGTGCGCGCGAGCTGTGCGGGGTGGACGACCCGTATCTGCTGGGCAACGCCCTGGTGGCGTTCCTGGAGGGCTGAAGTCGCCGCCGCGCAGGTGATGTTGCCGACGGCGGCGCCGATGTGCCGGGCGGGGGTGCGGCATGACGGCCCGTCGGGCGGGTACCCGGTGCGGACCGGCAGCACCCGACCCGACAGGAGGCGACAGTCATGGGCCTCGGCGGTTGCATCATCCTCATCGCCGTGGGCGCGATCCTCGCGTTTGCGACGGACTGGGACATGGAAGGGGTCAATCTCGACCTCGTAGGTGTGATCCTCATGGCCGTCGGCCTCATCGGCGTGGCGACGTTCAGCAGCATCGCCCGACGCCGTCGGGTGGTCGTCCCACCGGCCACCCGGGTCGTCGACGAAGACCCCAACCGGCGTTACTGAACCCCGCCGGCCAGCGCGTGTCCCGTCGTCGCGTCCACGTGATCCGGGACCTCGTCATGGCGGTCGCCGACGCTGAGCGTCCCGGTGGGCTCGAACACCAGGATGGCGCTCGGGACGGGGGCGTACGGCTTGTGCTCGGTTCCGCGCGGCACGGTGAAGACCGATCCGCGGGGGAGCACAACCGTACGCTCGCCGTCCGCCTCTCTCAGCGCGATGTGCAGCTCACCCTCGATGACCAGGAAGAACTCGTCGGTGTCGGTGTGCACGTGCCACACGTGCTCGCCCTCGACCCGGGCGATACGGACGTCGTAGTCGTTGACGGCGGTGACGATGCGCGGGCTCCACAGATCACTGAAGGAGTCGAGGGCCCTGTCCAGGGCGATGGGTTCCATACGGTCATCGTCCGCCGTGGCGCCGTACGGGTACGAGTGCTAGAAATCGCACATGCCGCAAGGATCCTCGCAGCCCGCGCCTCGCGCCCTCCGGCCCGGCCGCCCGCACCGGGTGGCGGTGATCGTCGACGAGGGCACCAACCCCTTCGAGGTCGGTGTCGCGACCGAGCTCTTCGGACTCCCGCGCCCCGAACTGGGCCTGCCCGCCCCGCTCTACGACGTCACACTCTGCGCGCCGACGCCCCGGGTCCGGATGAACCACGGCTTCTTCACCCTGACGAACGTGGCCGGCCTGGACGCGGTGGACGACGCCGACACCCTGGTCGTGCCGGGCCGCCCGGACAACGTCGTCCCGCGCGGGCCGGCCGTCCGGGACGCCATCCGCCGTACGCACGCGCGCGGGGCGCGGGTCATGAGCTTCTGCACCGGCACGTTCGCGCTCGCCGAGGCCGGGGTGCTGGACGGCCGCCGGGCCACCACGCACTGGGGCTGGGTGGACTCCTTCCGCGCCCTGCACCCCGCCGTCGTCCTCGAACCGGACGTGCTCTTCATCGACGAGGGCGATCTGCTCACCGCCGCGGGCAGCGCCGCCGCGCTGGACCTGGGCCTGCACATCTGGCGGCGTGACCACGGCGCCGAGATCGCCAACGCCGTCTCGCGGCGGCTGGTGTTCGCCGCACACCGGGACGGCGGCCAGAAGCAGTTCGTGGAACGGCCCGTGCCGGACGTGCCCGACGAGTCGCTCGGACCGCTGCTGGTGTGGGCGCAGGAGCGCCTCGGCGACCCGCTGACGGTGGCCGACCTCGCCGCCCACGCGGCGGTCAGCCCCGCGACCCTGCACCGCCGCTTCCGCGCCCAGCTCGGCACTACCCCGCTGACCTGGCTGAACGGCGAACGCGTCGCCCTCGCGTGCCGGCTCATCGAGCGCGGTGAGGCCCGCCTCGACGTGGTGGCCGCACGCAGCGGGCTCGGTACGGCGGCGAACCTGCGCGCCCGGCTGCACCGCGAGACCGGACTCAGCCCCTCGGCCTACCGGCGGCGTTTCGGACCGGCGTCCGGGGAACCGCTCAGAACATGAGATTCCTCGTACGCGAACGGCTCCTCGGTTTCGGCGACGACTACTGGATCGAGGACGACCGCGGCAACAAGGCGTTCCTGGTCGACGGCAAGGCGATGCGGCTGCGGGACACCTTCGAGCTGAAGGACACACAGGGGCGGGTGCTGATCCACATCCGCGAGAAGATGTTCGCCCTGCGCGACACCATGCTGATCGAGCGCGGCGGCGAACCACTGGCCCGCATCCGCCGCAAACGCCTCTCGCTGCTGCGCAACCACTACCGGGTGAGCCTCGTCGACGGCACGGACCTCGACGTCAGCGGCAAGATCCTCGACCGGGAGTTCGCCGTCGAGTACGACGGAGAGCTCCTCGCGGTCATCTCCCGCCGCTTCCTCCACATCCGCGAGACCTACGGCGTCGACGTCGTCCGCGAAGACACGGACCCGGCCCTGCTGATCGCGGTAGCGGTCTGCGTCATCCAACTGGCGGAGAAGGAGGACGACGACTAGGCCGACCGCCGCTGCGGGCAGTCGTGCCGCTGGGGCGATGGCGATCCCCGCTTGAGCGAAGCCGAGAGGGGGAGGGTGGGCGCGGCGGCACCCCGTAGCGCCGGGTTGCGCAAACGCCCCCGCCCGCACCCCAGCGCCGGCCCGCCGAACACCGCCGCTCAGGTCACCCCGGCGCCGATACCCCCAGCACCCGATCCCGCAGCACAGGAAACTGCTCCCGCGTCCGACCGACAACCCCCGCATCGAACTCCACCCGGAGCACCTCCTCCCCGCCCCCGGCCTCCGCCAGCACCACCCCCCACGGATCCACCACGATCGAGTGCCCCGCCTGCGGAACCCCCGCATGCACCCCGGCCGTTCCACAGGCAAGCACGAACACCTGGTTCTCCACGGCCCGCGCCCGAGCCAGCAGCGTCCAGTGCTCCCGCCGCCGCTCCGGCCACCCCGCCGGAATCACCAGGGTCTGCGCCCCCGCGTCGACCAGCCCACGGAACATCTCGGGAAACCGGAGGTCGTAGCAGGTGGCCACCCCGACCACCGTCTCCGGCAGCCGTACGGTCACCAACTCCCGCCCCGCGCCCATCAGCACGGCCTCGCCCTTGTCGAAGCCGAAGCGGTGGATCTTGCGGTAGGCGGCGGCGAGTCCGCCGGAGGGGGAGAAGACGAGGGAGGTGTTGTAGAGCGGTCCTTCAGGGTCGCGCTCGGGAACCGACCCGGCGTGCAGCCACACGCCCGCGTCGCTCGCCGCCTTCGCCATGGCCTCGTACGTCGGCCCCTCCAGCGGCTCGGCCTCGCGGCCGAACTCCTCGTACGCGAAGGCCCCGGTGGTCCACAGTTCCGGCAGTACCACGAGGTCGGCGAGCCCGGCCTGTTCCCGTACCAGCGAAGCGACCCGCACCCGGCGCGATTCAACCGGTTCGTCCTCATCTACGGCGATCTGGAGGAGAGAAGCGCGCACACTACCACCGTCCTGGCATTCGAGTCGTCCACACGGGCCTACGATCGTCACACGAAAGCACTGCCGGGGTGACGCACAGCAGCGTAACTTGGGGGTCCCGCCGGTTCGAGCCCCGCCACGAACCGGGGGAGTCCGAGACGCCGCCGACAGCCACCTCCCACTGGCAATGCCGCCGCCAACTGCCCGTGTCAAGACCGCCGAGGGGTCCCGTTCCGTGAGTCTGCATCCCACCCTCCAGCCCTACGCCGACGCCTGGACCCACTCCATCGACGCGATATCCGAGCTGGTCCAGCCGCTCGTGGAGGGCGAGTGGAACCGGCGGACCCCGTGCCCGGGTTGGTCGGTCCGGGACGTCGTCTCCCATGTCATCGGGCTGAACAACGAGATGCTCGGCGACCCGCGCCCCATCCACACGCTCCCCCGGGACCTGTTCCACGTCACCAACGACCACCAGCGCTACATGGAGATGCAGGTCGACGTACGCCGTCACCACACGGCGCCGGAGATGACCTCCGAGCTGGAGTACACGGTGATCCGCCGCAACCGCCAGCTGCGCAACGAGTCGCGCGATCCCGGTACGAAGGTGCGCGGACCGCTCGGTGTCGACCGCACCCTCGAAGAGGCGATGCGCGGCCACGCGTTCGACATGTGGGTGCACGAACAGGACCTGCGCGCCGCGCTGGGCCGGCCCGGCAACCTCGACTCGCCCGGCGCGCACGTGGCACGGGACGTGCTGCTGGCCGCGCTTCCGGAGATCGTCGCCACCAAGGCGGACGCGCCGCGCAGTTCGGCGATCGTCTTCGACGTGCACGGCCCGGTCGAGTTCCTGCGCACGATCCGTGTGGACATCCAGGGCCGCGGCACCCTGGAAACGGCCCCCGCCCTGGGCCCGGCCGCCACCCTCACCCTCGACTGGGAGACCTACGTCCGCCTGGCCTGCGGCCGAGTCACCCCGGCAGCGGTCTCGGACCGCGTAAAGGCAGAGGGCGACCAGCAGTTGACGACGGCGATCCTGGCGAACTTCACGGTGACGCAGTAGCGGGGTCGCCGTTCAGTCCTTGCGGCAACGCCGGTTGCTTTCGGCCCGTCCGGCGTCACACAGGGACGTGGACCGTGGACACCCGGCTCGCGACCAGCCGCTCGCGCTCGCGCCGAGCGACCCGCCCCCGCAACCGCAGAATCTGGCTCACCCCAAGCGCCTGCAACACGAACACCGACGAGAACGCCACGGCATAGTCCCCGCCGGAGGCGTCAAGCAGCACACCCACCGCGAACAACGTCGTCATGGAGGCGACGAATCCCCCCATGTTCGTGATCCCGGACGCCGT
The DNA here is from genome assembly GCF_044753385.1 of Streptomyces sp. NPDC088387. Classification (NCBI taxonomy): domain Bacteria; kingdom Bacillati; phylum Actinomycetota; class Actinomycetes; order Kitasatosporales; family Streptomycetaceae; genus Streptomyces; species Streptomyces sp. NPDC088387. The sequence goes on along the minus strand of NZ_JBIVNC010000003.1, from coordinate 349,121 downwards.
CCCCTGCCGCTCCGGCGGATTCGCGGGCCGCGCGAAGTCGAAGCCGATCATCGACGCCGGCCCGCACGCGCCGAGCACCACGCACAGCGTGACCAGCAGCCACATCGGCGCGTGCGCGCCGGGCCAGAGCAGCGTCACGGCCCACAGCGTCGCGGTCGTACCGACCGTGCCGAGCGCGAGCGGCAGCCGCGCCCCGTGGTGCCGGGCGACGATCTGCCCATAGACGAGCCCGATCGCCATGTTGGAGAGGACGACCACGGTGAGCAGCGCGCCCGCGGTGCCGCGGCCGAGGCCCTGGGCCTCGACGAGGAAGGGCAGTCCCCACAGCAGCAGGAACACCATCGCGGGGAACTGCGAGGTGAAGTGGACCCAGAGCCCGAGCCGGGTCCCCGGTTCGCGCCAGGACGCGGCGATCTGCTTGCGGACGTAGGCAGCGCCGAGGTGCGGGAGGGGCTCGGGTTCGTGTCCCTCGGGGTGGTCCTTGAGGAAGACCAGCATGAGGACGAGCACCACCACACCGGCGAGGGAGCTCCCGGCGAACGCGGCGGTCCAGCCGATGCCGTGCAGCAGCGGGGCGAGGGCGAGCGTGGAGACAAGGTTGCCGGCCATGCCCACCAGCCCGGCGAGCTGCGCGACGAGCGGTACCCGCCGTGCGGGGAACCAGCGGCTGCCGAGCCGCAGCACACTGATGAAGGTCATCGCGTCCCCGCAGCCGAGCAGCGCGCGGGAGGCCAGGGCCGTGCCGTACGTCTGGGAGAAGGCGAAGCCGAGCTGTCCGGCGGTGAACAGCACCACACCGATGGTCAGCACCTTCTTGGTGCCGAGCCGGTCGACCAGCAGGCCGACGGGTATCTGCATACCGGCGTAGACCAGCAGCTGGAGGATGGAGAAGGTCGACAGGGCCGAGTCGTTGACGTGGAAGCGCTCGGCGGCGTCGAGTCCGGCGACCCCCAGGGACGTACGGAAGATGACGGCGACGAAGTAGACGGAGACGCCGATGCTCCACACGGCGACGGCACGCCGGCCGCCCGGTGGATCGCCCGGCAGGGATATGGCGGGCGGACCGGAGGAGGAGCTCACCGCACCTCACCCCGGGCCAGGTGGGAGAACCATCCGACGTGCCGGTGGACGACCCCGACGGCGGCCTCGGCGTCGCCGGAGCTGAGCGCCCGCAGGATCTCCTCGTGCTCGGCGAGGGTCTTGGCGATCCGGTCGGGGTGGGAGTGCATCACGGCGACGCCCATCCGCAGCTGCCGGTCGCGCAGCTGGTCGTAGAGCCGGTTGAGGATCGCGTTGCCGCCGCTGCGGACGATCTCGGCGTGGAAACAGCGGTCGGTGACGGCGGCGCCCGCGAGGTCACCTGCCTCGGCCTGCTCCTTCTGCTGCGCGAGCAGCTCCTCCAGGCGCTCGATGAGGCCGGGCGGCGCGGGTACGGCCTTGCGCGCGGCGTGCTCCTCGACCAGCAGCCGGGTCTCGACGACGTCGGCGATCTCCTGCGCGGAGACGGGCAGGACCAGGGCGCCCTTCTTGGGGTAGAGCTTGATCAGCCCTTCGACCTCCAGGCGCAGCAGCGCCTCGCGCACCGGTGTGCGGGACACCCCGACGGCGTGTGCCAGCTCTCCCTCGGTGAGCAGTGCGCCGCCCTCGTAGCGCCGCTCCAGGACGCCCTGCTTGACGTGGGTGTAGACGCGGTCGGCGGCGGGGGGCTGTTTCACGGCGACGGAGGGCATGCCCACAGGATAGATACATCACGTACGCATGAGGCAGTCCTGTCCCAGGATCCGGACGTGCCACGCGTCACCCGCGTCCCTCGGGCCTCCCGGGTCCCTCCTTCTTCAGATTTCCGCATGATCCGCGCAACCATTGCCGGTCCTTACATGTCTCACACATGCGGCCCGCTTCACCGCCGCCAACTCGGGCCTGACAACAGGGGCATTCAACTTAATCGGGGTACCTCACTTGATAACCGGCATTCAAGGCACCAGGATCCGCAGAGCCGCCGCTGTCACCGTGACCGCCGGCGCCATGCTCGCGGCCGGGGCCTTCTCCGCGGCACCGGCGCAGGCCGTCGCCACGCCCACGATCGTCGCCAAGGGCGGCTACGTGATGAACAACGCCAACGGCTCGACGCTGTACACCAAGGCCGCGGACACCAAGCGTTCCACCGGCTCGACCACCAAGATCATGACGGCCAAGGTGGTGCTGGCGCAGCCGAACCTCAACCTGGACGCCAAGGTCACGGTCCAGAAGGCGTACAGCGACTACATCGTCAGGAACACGGCGTCGTCGGCGCGGCTGATCGTCGGTGACAAGGTCACCGTCCGCCAGCTGCTCTACGGCCTGATGCTGCCCTCCGGCTGCGACGCGGCGTACGCGCTGGCCGACAAGTTCGGCAGCGGTTCGACGCGGGCGGCGCGCGTGAAGTCGTTCATCGGCAAGATGAACACCACGGCGAAGCAACTCGGCATGAAGAACACCAAGTTCGACTCGTTCGACGGCATAAGCAACGGCTCGAACTACTCGACGCCGCGCGACCTGACAAAGCTCGCGAGCAGCGCGATGAAGAGCTCGACCTTCCGCGCGGTCGTCAAGACGAAGACGACGAAGCAGAAGGTCACCACGAAGAGCGGCGGCTACCGCTACTACACGTGGGAGAACACCAACACGCTGCTCAGCAACTACAGCGGCACCATCGGCGTGAAGACCGGCTCCGGCGCCCAGGCCAAGTACTGCCTGGTCTTCGCCGCCACCCGCAACGGCAAGACCGTCATCGGTACGGTCCTCACCTCCACGTCCGGCCCCCAGCGCGAGGCCGACGCGAAGAAGCTCCTCAACTACGGCTTCGCCCGCCTGGGCTGAACCCGCCACGGGCCCGCCCACACTGGCGGCGGGCCCAACGGCGATTCACAGGCCCCGCGCAAGCGAATCCGATGATCTTCCCTCGCATAAGTGAACATCGTTAGGTCGGCTGGCATATTCGATTTCCTCCGCCCTAGGTTCCGCTGCGGAGGTGGTTCGAATGAACGAACCGAGCAAGCGACCCCACACGGGTGAACAGCACGACGCGATCGACATCAGCGACTTCGTGTACGCGGCGACGGGAGCCAGGGTCCGGCGGTTGACGATGCCGGACGGAGCCCACTGGTTCCCGGCGGTGGATGTCTGCAAGCAGTTGGGACACAGCAACTCCCGGCAGGCACTCTCAGATCATGTCCCGGACGCCCATCGAGAGACACTCGAGACTGTAACTGGAGCTTACGGTCTCAGCGTTCCCGCAGGTAGGGAGTGGCGCCGAGACATGAATGTCATCTCTCTCCAGGGCCTCATCCTGCTCGTCAACGCCTGTACAAAACCCGCCTGCGCGCCTTTCAAGCAGTGGGCCGCGGAAGTCATCGAGACCGTGCAGCGCGAGGGTTCCTACTCCCTCGAAGAGGCCGAGGTGCAGCCCACCGGGCCGGGTGCGCCCATCGCGTACGCCATGCCGGAACAGGTCGCCGAGGCCATCGTCCGGCTTGAGGAGCGCAACCTCCGGGCGGACGAGGACCTCGCGGTCGCACAGCAGGAGTCGCTCTCGGTGCAGAAGGAGATGCTGGCGATGCAGCGCGAGACGCTCACCGCCCAACAGGCCATGGCGGAGGCCATGGAGCGCATCGCGAGCCGACTGGACACCCTGGCCGGCGTGCGGGCGACACCCACCGAGCCGGCCTCGTGCCCGACCACGGAGTCGGTGCTGGCCGACTGGCGGCGGCGGTTGTCCGTGACCGAGGACGTCTGGACGGTGGCCGTCGTCATCGCCCCGGTCCTGGTCGAGCAGGGCGAGCTGCGTCAACCGCTCGAATCCATCGCCGCCCGAACGGGTCTGACCGTCCACCGCGTCAACGAGTGCCTGCGGCTGCTGCGCAAGCACGCCTGCATCCGTTCGCGGGGCGCGGCGGACGACGGAGCGCCGGTGTACGTGCTGAACCAGCCCTGATTCATGGGCTGGTGACAGGAAGAAGGGGTGTCGCAAACCGAGATTGCGGCACCCCTTCTTCCTTTTCAACCTATCTCGTCGGGCGGCCTCACGCCCAGGTGATCAGCCGCTTCGGCTGTTCCAGGACGGCTGCCACGTCCGCCAGGACCTTCGAGCCGAGCTCGCCGTCGACCAGGCGGTGGTCGAAGGAGAGCGCCAGTGTGGTGACCTGACGGGGCTTGACCTTGTTCTTGTGGACCCACGGCTGGAGCCTGATCGCGCCGACCGCGAGGATCGCCGACTCGCCCGGAGGCAGGATCGGCGTACCCGTGTCGATGCCGAAGACGCCCACGTTGGTGATCGTCACCGTGCCGCCCTGCATCGCCGCCGGTGACGTCTTGCCGTCGCGGGCGGTCGCCACCAGCTCGCTGAGCGCGTCGGCCAGCTGCGGCAGGGTCTTGTCGTGCGCGTCCTTGATGTTCGGGACGATCAGGCCGCGCGGTGTGGCCGCCGCGATGCCCAGGTTCACGTAGTGCTTGACCACGATCTCCTGGTTGGCCTCGTCCCAGGACGCGTTGACGTCCGGGTTGCGCCGGACCGCGACCATCAGGGCCTTCGCGATCAGCAGGAGGGGGTTCACGCGTCGGCCCGCGAACTCCTTGTCCTCCTTCAGCTCCTCCACCAGCCGCATCGTGCGCGTCACGTCCACCGTCACGAACTCCGTGACATGCGGCGCCGTGAACGCCGAACCGACCATCGCCGCCGCCGTCGCCTTGCGCACCCCCCGCACCGGGACCCGGGTCTCGCGCGAGGCGTCGAAGGAGGAGGGCGCGGGCGGAGCGGACGGCCGCACGACCTGCGTCTGCGGCGCGGCCGCGGACTCGGCCTTCGTCTCGGCCTTCGTCTCCGGCTTCGGGGTGGCCGCCGCTTGGACGTCCTCCCGCGTGATGATGCCGTCCGGACCCGACGGGACCACCGTCGCCAGGTCGACGCCCAGGTCCTTGGCGAGCTTGCGCACCGGGGGCTTGGCCAGCGGGCGTTCACCTGCCACCGGAGCGGGCGCCGCGGGGGCGGGCGCCGGCTGGGACGCCGGCGGCGCGGCCTCCGTCACCTGCGCGTGGCCGTTCAGTTCCGCCTGGACGGCCGCCGCGTACTGCTGCTGCGGCACCTCCTCGGCGTTCTTGCGGGGGCGGCGGCGCGTCGACGTCGTCGCCACTCCGTAGCCCACGAGCACCGGCTGGCGGCCCTCCGGCTTGGCCTCGGCGACGGGCGCCTCCGCCACGGGCGCCTTCGCCGCGGGAGCAGTCGCCGCGGGAGCAGTCGCCACGGGAGCCGTCGCCACCGGCGCCTCGGCGGCGGGTGCCGACGCGGCCGGGGCCGCACCTCCCGCCACGTCCACCGCGATGATCGCCGTACCCACGTCCACCGTCGTGCCCTCGGGGAAGCGGAGTTCGCGGACCACACCGTCGTAGGGGATGGGGAGTTCCACCGCGGCCTTGGCGGTCTCGACCTCGCACACCACCTGGCCGTCGGTCACCGTGTCGCCGGGCTGCACGTACCACTTGAGGATCTCGGCCTCGGTGAGTCCCTCGCCCACATCGGGCATCTTGAACTCGCGTACGGACCCTTCGGTCATCGTCGTCACGACCCTCTCCTCAGTACGCCAAGGCGCGGTCGACGGCGTCGAGCACCCGGTCCAGGCCCGGCAGGTACTCCTCCTCCAGGCGCGCGGGCGGGTACGGGGCGTGGTAGCCGCCGACCCGGAGCACCGGGGCCTCCAGGTGGTAGAAGCAGCGCTCCGTGATCCGGGCGGCGATCTCCGCGCCCGAGCCGAAGAACACCGGCGCCTCGTGGACCACGATCAGCCGGCGGGTCTTCTCCACCGACGTCTGGATCGAGTCGAAGTCCAGCGGCGACACCGAGCGCAGGTCGAGGATCTCCAGGGACCTGCCCTCCTCCGCCGCGACGTCCGCGACCTCCTGGCAGAGCTTGACCATGGGGCCGTAGGCCGCGAGCGTCACGTCGGTGCCCTCGCGGACCACCCGGGCCTTGTGCAGCGGGCCGGGGATCGCCTCCGTGTTGACCTCGGCCTTGTCCCAGTAGCGCCGCTTGGGCTCGAAGAAGATCACCGGGTCGTCGCTCTGGATGGCCTGCTGCATCATCCAGTACGCGTCGGACGCGTTGGACGGCGAGACCACCTTCAGGCCCGCCACGTGCGCGAAGAGCGACTCCGGGGACTCCGAGTGGTGCTCGACCGCGCCGATCCCGCCGCCGTACGGAATGCGTACGACGACCGGCATCTTGATCTTGCCCAGCGAGCGCGCGTGCATCTTCGCGAGCTGGGTGACGATCTGGTCGTAGGCCGGGAAGACGAAGCCGTCGAACTGGATCTCCACCACGGGGCGGTAGCCGCGCAGGGCCAGGCCGATCGCGGTGCCGACGATGCCGGACTCGGCGAGCGGGGTGTCGATGACACGGCTCTCGCCGAAGTCCTTCTGGAGCCCGTCCGTCACGCGGAAGACGCCGCCGAGCTTGCCGACGTCCTCGCCCATGATCAGGACCTTGGGGTCCGCCTCCAGCGCCGTGCGCAGCGACTCGTTGATCGCCTTGGCCAGGGCCAGGTTCTTGATCGTCACAGCCTCAGCCATCTCAGACCTCCCCTGCGTCGGCGAACGACGCCTGATACGCGGCGAACTGGGCGCGCTCCTCGTCGACGAGCGCGTGCCCGTCCGCGTACACGTTCTCGAAGATGGCGAAGTGGTCCGGGTCGGGCATGGCGCGGACCGCTTCACGCACTCGCCTGCCCAACGCCTCGCTCTCCGTCTCCAGTTCCGCGAAGAATCCCTCGTCCGCGTGGTTTGCGGACTCCAGGTACCGGCGCAGGCGCAGGATCGGGTCCTTGGCCTCCCAGGACTCGCGCTCCTCGTCGGCCCGGTACTTGGTCGGGTCGTCGGAGGTGGTGTGCGCGCCCATGCGGTACGTGTACGCCTCGACCAGCGTGGGGCCCTCGCCGTTGCGGGCCCGCTCCAGGGCCCAGCGGGTGACCGCGAGGCTCGCGAGGACGTCGTTGCCGTCGACGCGGACGCCCGGGAAGCCGTAGCCCTGTGCGCGCTGGTAGAGCGGGACGCGGGTCTGCTTCTCGGTGGGCTCGGAGATCGCCCACTGGTTGTTCTGGCAGAAGAACACCACCGGCGCGTTGTAGACCGCGGAGAAGGTGAACGACTCGGCCACGTCACCCTGGCTGGAGGCGCCGTCGCCGAAGTAGGCGATGACCGCCGAGTCCGCGCCGTCCTTGGCGACGCCCATCGCGTAGCCGGTGGCGTGCAGGGTCTGGGAGCCGATGACGATCGTGTAGAGGTGGAAGTTGTTGCCGCCCGGGTCCCAGCCGCCGTTGTTCACGCCGCGGAACATGCCGAGCAGATTGGTCGGGTCGACGCCGCGGCACCAGGCGACACCGTGCTCGCGGTAGGTCGGGAAGACGTAGTCGTCGTCGCGCAGGGCGCGGCCGGAGCCGATCTGGGCGGCCTCCTGGCCGAGCAGCGACGCCCACAGGCCCAGCTCGCCCTGACGCTGGAGGGAGGTGGCCTCCGCGTCGAAGCGGCGGGTGAGCACCATGTCGCGGTACAGGCCGCGCAGCTCGTCCGGGGTGATGTCGGCGACGAACTTCTCGTAGGCCGCGTTCGCCGCGTTGTCCGCGGTCTTGACGCGTTTGCCCTCGGGTGTCAGCAACTGCACCAGTTCGGGCTCGGTTCCCGGTGACTTCCGGGTTGATCGCTTACCGGCCGTGCTCTTGGTACCGGCGCTGCGTCGCGGCTTGGGCGCGGCAGTGCTCTCCACGGTCACGTGTGCTCCTCCGTCGGTCCGGCGTCCCGGGTTCGCCGGGCGCTGGGGGTTCCCCCAGCGCCGTTCAGGGGTCTGGGGGAGCGGCTCACCCGTTTTCCGGCCGACGCACGGGGTGGGGTGCGATCCGGCCGGTGGACGGGCGTGACAGGTGCCCCGGCGAAGACCCTGCAACAATCACGTTACCCAGTGCTCCACATTTCTGTGAAACCCCTTCTGACCAGGGATTTTGCTTGGATTTCCAAGTAAATCCGGAAAGCCGGGGACAACTCCTGGTCACAGCCTTGCAGGGGGCCGGAACAACGGCACGTTATCCCGCCGGCCCCGGGCACGGGAAGAGCCTGTATGTGACACTGGCGCCGTGATCGAAAACGGAAAAATCCGGGTATTTCTCCTGGACGACCACGAGGTGGTCCGGCGCGGAGTGCACGAGCTGCTCTCGGCGGAGGCCGATGTCGAGGTGGTCGGCGAGGCCGGTACGGCCGCGGAGGCGCTGGCACGGATTCCGGCCACCCGGCCCGACGTGGCGGTGCTCGACGTACGGCTCCCGGACGGCAGCGGCGTTGAGGTGTGCCGCGAGATCCGCTCCGGCGACGAGTCCGTCCGGTGCCTGATGCTGACCTCGTTCGCCGACGACGAGGCCCTCTTCGACGCGATCATGGCGGGCGCCTCGGGGTACGTCCTCAAGGCGATCCGCGGCAGCGAGCTGCTGAGCGCCGTACGGGACGTGGCGGCCGGAAAGTCACTGCTCGACCCCGTCGCCACCGCCCGGGTGCTGGAGCGGCTGCGCGAGGGCGGCGGCCCGAAGACGGACGACCGGCTCGCCCGGCTCACCGAGCAGGAGCGCCGGATCCTCGATCTGATCGGCGAGGGCCTCACCAATCGGCAGATCGGCGAAGAACTGCATCTCGCCGAAAAGACGATCAAGAATTATGTGTCGGGTCTGCTGTCCAAACTCGGTATGCAGCGACGCTCCCAGGCGGCGGCCTTCGTGGCCCGAATGCAGGTGGAGAAACACTGAATTCCCGAGGTCCGGGACTTACGTCCCGTCCTCGCGGGTCCGCCGCCCCTGTCGCGGGCCGATCCGGTCGCGCACAGTGACACCATGCCCTGCGACGAAGCGCCGGACGACCTCTCCCTCGCCACCGAACTGCTCGGCCGTACCGCCCACGGCCGGGTCGCGGCGAGCATGCGCGCGCTGCCCTTCCTGGCGCCCGCGCGGCACATCGTCACCGACGGCCGGGTGCTGCTGCGGATGCACGGCCGCCCGGGGTACGACCAGGCGTGTGTGGGGCATGTGGTCGCGTACGGGGCCGACAGCCTGGGCCTGGCGGAGTCCACCGCCGGGGCGTGGGCCGTGCACGTCGTCGGCGAGTGCGCGGCGGCCGAACCGACCGCCGCCGAACTCGACCGCCTCGGCCCCCCGCCGCGCGTGGCGGACGGCGAGCCCTACGACCCGGTCTATCTCCGGCTGACCCCGCAGTTCGCGACGGTCCACTCGACGGACGACGGACTGCGGGGCGGGTCGGGGCGGGAAGACTGAGGCGGTTGTGCCGCCGGGTGCGGTCAGCCGACCCCGCCGGGCAGGCCGCCGTCCGCGCCCTCGGGGCCGCCGCCCGTCGGCTCCCCCGTGGGCGGGTCGACGTCGGTCGGCTCGGTGTCCGTGGGCTCGGTGTCGGTCGGCTCGGTGTCCGTCGGCTCCGTGTCCGTGGGCTGGGTGTCGGTCGGTGTGGGCGTCGGCTCGGTCGTGGTCGCCGAGGGTGTCTGGGACGGGGTGTACTCCCAGCCGCCGCCCGAACCGTTCTCGTTCGAGGTACCGGGGTCCTCGGTCTCCTCGCTGGCCTCGTCGCTCGGCGACGAGCTGGTCCGGTTGTCCTCGGTGGTCTGCGAGGTGGTCGGCGACTGGGTGTCGCTTCCGCCGCCGCCCTCCGAGTCGCCGTTGTTCAGCGCCAGCGCCACACCCGCGACGATCGCGATCACACCGAGCACCGCGAGTATCCACAGCTTGTTGCCACCGCGGCCGCGGCCGCCGCTGCCGTCGAAACCGCCGTCGTCGCGGCCGTTTCCGTACGGCGGGATGATCGGCTGCTGGATCTGCGAGGTGTGCGAACCGTCGGACGGGTGCGGCAGCACCGCGGTGCCGGCCGTGCCCATCGCCGGGGTGTGCCGGCCGTCGTGGGTCTCCACCGGGCCGGTGTTCCAGGTGCCGGTGTGGCCGCCCTGGTCGTAGAGCATCTGGAGGCCGTACTGGACCAGGCCGCGCATCTCCTCGGCGGTCTGGAAACGGTCGTCCGGCTCCTTGGCGAGCGCCCGCATCGCGAGACCGTCCAGCTCCGGCGGTGAGACGTCGGAGACCTCGGACGGCGGCGTCGGGATGTCCTGCACATGCTGGTAGACCACCGACAGCGGGGTCTCGCCGATGAACGGCGGGCGCAGCGACAGGAGTTCGTAGAGCAGGCAGCCGGTCGCGTAGAGGTCGGAGCGGTGGTCGACGGCCTTGCCGAGCGCCTGCTCCGGCGACAGGTACTGGGGGGTGCCCATGACCATGCCGGTCTGCGTCATCGTCGTGGACGCGCCGTGCAGGGCGCGCGCGATGCCGAAGTCCATGACCTTCACGGCGCCGTTGTGCGTGATGATCACGTTGGCCGGCTTGATGTCGCGGTGCACGATGCCGTGCTGGTGCGAGTAGGCGAGCGCCTCCAGGACACCGGACACGATGATCAGCGCCTGCTCGGGCCCGGGGGCCTCCGCGTTGAGCAGCAGATCACGGATCGTGCGGCCCTCGACGATCTCCATCACGATGTACGGCACGGACTGGCCGCCCACGAAGTCCTCGCCGGAGTCGTACACGGCGACGATCGCGTGGTGGTTGAGCCCGGCCACCGACTGTGCCTCGCGGGTGAAGCGGGCCTTGGAGGTCGGGTCCTCGGCCAGGTCGGAACGGAGCAGCTTCACCGCCACGGTGCGTCCGAGACGAACGTCCTCGGCGGCGAACACCTCGGCCATACCGCCCCGGCCGAGTCTGCGGGTCAGCCGGTACCGGCCGTCCCCCACCAGTCCGCCGTTGCCCCACAGCTCCGGCGCGTCTGACATCCCGCCGCCAGCCGCCTCGGGGTCGGACGGGCCCTGAGCGCGCTGCTGTGCCATCAGTCCTCGCCGTCGTTTCTGCCCGCGGTGCGCGCGGTGTTGTTACGGTCTCCGTCGGCCACGCTACAGCCTCCGCGCAAGCCGCCGGTGCGAGTCGGGACGCCCGAACCGGGCCCGGACGTCCGCCGGAAGGAGCCGGCACGGTCACCGGTGCCGTCCCTGGACGGACCGGTCATGAAACCGTGCGGCCTTATCGTCGTGCAAATCCTGTGTACCGGCCGTACGTGCGCTGTAACGCTTCCGCGACGCTTCTTTCGCGTACGGTCACGGATCGGGCACCGAACTTGACGTGTCAGTGCCCTCGGGCAGACTTGGCCGGGAATAGCACTTTCGATCACTGGTGGATTGCGGGAGCACAGCAGCCGCTGTCGCCGGCGCCAATGGGGGACGCAGAACAATGAGCCAGGACGGCGCACAGGGCCGGTATGCGGGGCGCGGGATCGCCGGTGGCCGCTACCAGCTGCGTGACTTGCTCGGCCAGGGCGGCATGGCCTCGGTGCATCTCGCGTACGACTCGGTGCTCGACCGCCAGGTCGCCATCAAGACACTGCACAGCGAACTCGGGCGCGAGCAGGCGTTCCGCGAGCGGTTCCGCCGCGAGGCACAGGCCGTGGCGAAGCTCACGCACACCAACATCGTCTCGGTCTTCGACACCGGCGAGGACGACTTCGACGGAATGACGACTCCGTACATCGTCATGGAGTACGTCGAGGGCCGCCCGCTCGGCTCTGTGCTCGACGAGGACGTACGGCAGTTCGGCGCGATGGGCGCCGACAAGGCGCTGAAGGTCACCGCGGACGTGCTCGCCGCGCTGGAGATCAGCCACGAGATGGGCCTGGTCCACCGCGACATCAAGCCGGGCAACGTCATGGTGACCAAGCGCGGTGTCGTCAAGGTGATGGACTTCGGCATCGCGCGCGCCATGCAGTCCGGCGTGACGTCGATGACGCAGACCGGCATGGTCGTCGGCACCCCGCAGTACCTGTCGCCGGAGCAGGCCCTCGGCCGGGGCGTCGACGCCCGCTCCGACCTCTACTCGGTCGGCATCATGCTGTTCCAGCTGGTCACCGGGCGGCTGCCGTTCGACGCGGACTCCCCGCTGGCCATCGCGTACGCGCATGTGCAGGAGGAGCCGGTCACCGCCTCCTCGGTCAACCGGGCGCTGCCGCCGGCCGTCGACGCGCTGATCACCCGGGCGCTGAAGAAGAACCCGAACGAGCGCTTCCCCACGGCGGTGGCGATGCGCGACGAGTGCCTGCGGGTCGCGAGCTCCTTCCACGCGACGCCGCCCAACATCGTGCCGGGCGCGTCCACGCAGAGCGGTTCGGGTGTCGGCTCGGCCGTCTTCCCGCCGGTCGACCAGGCCGCGCAGGCGCCCCAGGGCCATGTCCAGACGCCGTACCAGCCGACCCCGCCGCCGAACCCGTACGGCCCGCCGACGCCTTCCCCGGCGTACGGCTACCCCCAGCAGGGCGGGTACCAGACGCCGTCCCCGGCCGCGTACTCCCCGCAGCACGGCGCCCCGTCGACCCCGCCGCCGTACAACCTCACCCCGCAGACCGCGCAGACGCCGGGCGGCGGTGGCGGTGGCGGTGGCGGCAAGAGCAACCGGCCGGTGATCATCGGCTCGGTGGTCGTCGCCCTGCTCGCGGTCGGCGGTCTGATCGCGGCCCTGACCCTGGGCGGCGACGACGGCAACGAGGGCTCCGACAAGCCGAGCCCGTCGGCGTCCGCCGAGAAGCAGCCGGGTTACCGGGGTCCGGACACGTCGAAGACGATCGAGACCTCGGAGTGCACCGAGCCGGAAGAGGCGTACAACGACCCGACGAAGATCCGGATCCCGGACTTCCGGTACAAGTACCTCGCGTCGGTCAAGGCGTGCCTCCAGGCCGCGGGCTGGCAGCTGAAGGTCGACAACGTCGACGAGAACACGTACGGCGAGGGATCGGTCATCAACCAGTTCCCGGCGTCCGGGACGGACGCCGACCCGAAGGCAGTGCCGGAGATCCAGCTGAGCGTCTCGACGGGCAACCCGCCGAGCTGAGGACCGGCCGAACTCGACGGAACCCATGGGAAAGGCCCGGCACTTGCCGGGCCTTTTGCTTGCGTGTGCGCCTTGGCTGTTACAGGTAGGGGCCGCCCGTGTGGGGTTCCTCGCCGCCTTCCGGGGTGACACCGGGCGGCAGCGCCCGGCGCATCTGCTCCAACTGGGCCCGCGCGGCCATCTGCTGGGCGAACAGGGTGGTCTGGATCCCGTGGAAGAGACCCTCCAGCCAGCCGACCAACTGCGCCTGCGCGATGCGCAGTTCCGCGTCGGACGGGATGCCCTCGTCGGTGAAGGGCAGTGAGAGCCGCTCCAGCTCCTCGACGAGCTCCGGCGCCAGACCGTCCTCCAGCTCCTTCACCGAACTGGCGTGGATCTCCTTGAGCCGGACCCGGCTCGCCTCGTCCAGGGGAGCCGCCCGCACCTCCTCCAGGAGCTGCTTGATCATGCTGCCGATCCGCATCACCTTCGCCGGCTGCTCGACCATCTCCGTCACCGGGACCTCGCGGGAGTCGTCGTCTGCGCCGCCGCCGAGAGCCATGCCGTCCTGGCCCACGACCAGGATCCTCTGGGCGTTCTCCGGCGACCTTTCGTTCCTCGGCATCTCCATACGGTCATTCTCTCGCACCGCGCACGTCAGTACCGTGTTGCCCCCCACGGAAGCCGATACGCCACGGCCCGCCGATCGGCCCCCTGCGAAATGCCACGCAGGTGGCCGAATGTGAAGCTTGTCCCGTGCCCCGCTCACCGCAGGCCACCCGCCCCCACCCCCGAGTGGGCCCAGCACTCGGGGCGCTGCTGACATGCGCGGCACTGCTGTGGTGGCCGGCGAGCGCCCCGGCCCACGGGGTCGTATCGCAGGCCGCCCCGCCCACCGTCGTCTCCCCTGAGCCCAGCCGGGCGGGGAGTGGGCCGGGGGAGGGCCGGAAGCGACCGGGACGGCCCGAGGAGACCGCGCTACCGGAGGCAACACCCTCACCGACCACGCCGGTGCCGGCCACACCACCCCCGCGGCCGGTGCACAACCCGAAGGCCGCTCCGGTGGCGGACCCGGACCGCCGATCCGCCCCGGCCCTACGCGTACTCCCCCTGGGCACCGGCCTGATCCTGATAGGCCTGGGCCTGGCTCTGACCTTCTTGGCCCTACGCCTACGCCGCGCGTAGAAGCTGGACGCAGGCCACCGATCGACCGGCGCCCGGCCAATGCCGAGAGAGGGGCGCGGGGAACTGCGCGACCGGCCCCAACCGGCCCGCACCCGGCAACCGCAAACCGCCAAGCCCACCTCACCCGACAGGGGCGCGGGGAACTGCGCGACCAGCCCGAACCGGCCCGCACTGGCACAACAACCCCGGCCCAGCACTACGTGGTCAGCAGCACCTTCCCCACATGCCCACTCTCCTCCACCACCCGATGCGCACCCGCCGCCTCCCGCATCGGAAGCTCCCGATCAACAACCGCCCGCACCTGACCAGCCTCGATCAGAGGCCACACACGCTCCCGCACGGCCGCCACGATCGCCGCCTTCTCCCCCAGCGGCCGAGCCCGCAAAGACGTCGCGCTGACCACCCCGCGCTTCCCCAGCAACGCACCGATGTTCAGCTCACCCTTGCCACCCCCCTGAAGCCCGATGATCGCGAGCCGGCCGTTGACGGCAAGAGTCCGGACGTTCCGGTCCAGATACTTCGCACCCATGTTGTCGAGGATCACGTCCGCCCCCACCCCGCCCGTGGCGTTCTTGACCTCCTCGACGAAATCCTGCTCGCGGTAGTTGACGAGGATGTCGGCGCCCAGCTCGGCACAGCGCTCCAGCTTCTCCTTGGACCCCGCGGTGACGGCGACCCGCGCACCGACCGCCTTGGCGAGCTGGATGGCCATGGTCCCGATGCCACTGGAGCCGCCGTGCACAAGCAGCGTCTCGCCGGGAGCCAGATGGGAGATCATAAAGACGTTCGACCAGACCGTGCAGGTCACCTCGGGAAGCGCGGCGGCGTGCCTGAGGTCGGTGCCCGCGGGAAGCGGCAGCAGCTGTCCGGCCGGGACGGCGACCTTCTCGGCGTATCCACCGCCGGAGAGCAGGGCGCACACCTCGTCGCCGACGGCCCATCCGGTCACGCCGGGCCCGACGGCGGAGATCCGCCCCGAGCATTCGAGGCCGGGGTAGGGGGAGGCGCCGGGGGGCGGGTTGTAGAACCCCTGGCGTTGCAGGATGTCGGCGCGGTTGACGGCGCTGGCCACCACGTCGACCAGTACTTCGCCCTCGCCGGGCACCGGATCGGAGACCTCGTCCCACACGAGCGCCTCGGGCCCACCAGGTTCGGAAATCGTGATCGCATGCATGAGGTCGACGCTACCGCCCGGGCCCCCGAAGTGGACCGGCCGTACACAGCGGCCTCATCACCCGGGCCCGGCCTCCGCCCCTGGTCCCGGCGCTCCGCCTCAGGTTCCTCGGCCCCGCGACCGACCCTCGTACACCTTTCGTCCGGTCTCCCGTAAAAAACCTGTGCGAAACCGATGAGTCTGAGCCACGGTAAAAGTCTCCCCATGCGTAACCCATGTACGTGGAATGACCTCCGGAAGGAAAACCCACCATGAGCCAGCAGACCTCTGGCCTGGCCATCGAGACCGCGGGCCTGGTGAAGACGTTCGGCGACACCCGGGCGGTCGACGGCGTCGACCTCGCGGTACCCACCGGCACGGTCTACGGCGTCCTCGGTCCGAACGGCGCCGGGAAGACCACCACCGTGAAGATGCTCGCCACCCTCCTCAGGCCGGACGGCGGCCAGGCGCACGTCTTCGGCCACGACGTCGTCCGCGAGGCCGACGCGGTCCGCAGCCGGGTCAGCCTCACCGGGCAGTACGCGTCCGTGGACGAGGACCTGACCGGCACCGAGAACCTGGTCCTGCTGGCCCGGCTCCTGGGCCACGGCAAGAAGGCCGCCTACGCACGCAGCGCCCAACTCCTGGAGGCGTTCGGCCTGACCGAGGCGGCCGGAAAGCAGATCAAGAACTACTCGGGCGGTATGCGGCGCCGTATCGACATCGCCGCGTCGATTCTCAACACCCCGGACCTGCTCTTCCTCGACGAGCCGACCACCGGTCTTGACCCGCGCAGCCGCAACCAGGTGTGGGACATCGTCCGCGCGGTCGTCGCGCACGGCACCACCGTGCTGCTGACCACGCAGTATCTGGACGAGGCCGACCAGCTGGCGTCCCGGATCGCCGTGATCGACCGCGGCAAGGTGATCGCCGAGGGCACCAAGGGCGAGCTGAAGGCGTCGGTCGGCGCCGGCTCCGTCCACGTACGGCTGCGTGACGCGCAGCAGCGGCCCCAGGCCGAGCAGGTACTGCGGCTCGCGCTGGACGCCGACGTGCAGCTGGAGCCGGACCCGGTGGCGCTGACGGCCCGCGTCGGCGGCCCCGGCAACGGACAGGGGGCGGCCGAGCAGGCGGCCCGCGCGCTGGCCGAGCTGGCGCGCACCGGCATCACCGTGGACAACTTCTCGCTGGGCCAGCCCAGCCTGGACGAGGTGTTCCTCGCCCTGACCGGACATGACACGCAGGCCGACAAGACGGAAGCCGAGGCAGCGGCATGAGTACCGCGACCACCACCGAGACCCAGGACCTCGCACCGGTCAGCGCCGAGTCGCTCGCCGAGCTGCTCGTCGCCAAGGAGCGGCCGCCGCGGCCCAGCGCCTGGTCGGCGTCGCTGACCTTCGGCTGGCGGGCGGTGCTGAAGATCAAGCACGTGCCCGAGCAGCTCTTCGACGTCACCGCCTTCCCGATCATGATGGTGCTGATGTACACGTACCTGTTCGGCGGGGCGCTGGCCGGTTCGCCGAAGGAGTACATCCAGTTCCTGCTGCCCGGCATCCTGGTGATGTCGGTCGTCATGATCACGATGTACACGGGTGTCTCGGTCAACACCGACATCGAGAAGGGTGTCTTCGACCGGTTCCGCTCGCTGCCGATCTGGCGGCCGTCGACGATGGTCGGCTATCTGCTGGGCGACGCCCTGCGGTACACCATCGCCTCGATCGTGATGCTGACCGTCGGCATCATCCTCGGCTACCGCCCGGAGAGCTTCGGCGGAGTGGTCGCCGGCATCGCGCTGCTGATCGTCTTCTCGTTCGCGTTCTCGTGGATCTGGACCATGTTCGGTCTGATGCTGCGCAGCGAGAAGTCGGTCATGGGCGTGAGCATGATGGTGATCTTCCCGCTCACCTTCCTGTCCAACGTCTTCGTCGACCCGAAGACCATGCCGGGCTGGCTCCAGGCGTTTGTGAACAACAGCCCGGTCACCCATGTGGCCACCGCCGTCCGCGAGTTGATGGCGGGCGACTGGCCGGCCGACTCGATCGCCTGGTCGCTGGGCTGGGCGGCCGCGCTGATCCTGGTCTTCGGACCGATCACCATGCGGCTCTACAACCGCAAGTAGCGCTCCGCGGCGCCGGCCTCACCGGCGCCCGGCATCACGCCACCGCCGCCTCACGGCCGCCGTTCGGGCCCCCGGGTCATCCACCCGGGGGTCCCGTCCGTCTCCGGCTTCTCCGGCTCGACCCGCACGATCGTGATCACCCGGTCCGTCAGCTCCAGCGTGCCGACGGCCGCGTCGTCGTAGGCCAGCACCCGGTGGCCGCGTACGACGCTCACCACCAGGTCCTCCAGATCGCGCGGGACCTTTCCCGTCTCGGCCCGGGTGACCGGCCGTTCCACGATGTCCAGGCCGCCGCCCTGCCGGATCAGGTCCTCCATGACCAGCCCGGCCGCCGGACTGAGCACCGACAGACCGAGCAGCCGGCCGGCCGCACCGGCGCTGGTGATCACGTCGTCGGCGCCGGAGTGCTTCAGCAGCGGCGCGTTCTCCTCCTCGCGCACCGAGGCCACGATCTTCGCCCGCGGATTGAGCTGCCGGGCGGTCAGGGTCACCAGCACCGCCGTGTCGTCCTGCTGCGGCGCCACGATGATCTTTCCGGCCCGCTGCACCTCGGCCCGCCGCAGCACCGCGCTGCGGGTCGCGTCGCCGGCCACACCGCCGTAGCCCTCGGCCTCCGCCGCCGCGATCGCCTTGGTGCTCGGGTCGATGACCACCACCTGGTCCTTGGGCACACCGGACGCGCAGACGGCCCGGATCGCGGACCGTCCCTTGGTGCCGAACCCGATGACGACTACGTGATCGCGCAAGAGGAGCCTCCTGAGTCTGCCGGATCCGACTTCCGGACCTGCCTGCCGTTCGCGTCCCGGACGGCGGACGTCGCGCGCCCGCCTCGAAACCGTGGGGTAGCGTCCGTCACCATGGTGCCGACCGTAGGGATCACCGTCACAGGGGGCACGCGATGAAGGCGGACGAGCGACCACAGGCACGAGGGACGCGGCTGTCCATTGTCCGCTCCCTCTGGTACCGCTCACGCACCGAGGCCCGCGACGACGCCGAGGCCGGCCGGTCCATCTCGATGCCGACGCTCAGCACCATCCCGCCGCTCCAGCAGGTGCTGCGCCGGCTCGCGATGGCCCTGCTGGTCCTGTTCGTCACGATCCTCATCGTCTACGTCGACGCCGACGGCTACACCGACAACTCCGACGGCAGTGTCGACCTTCTCGACGCCGCGTACTACGCCACCGTCACCCTCTCCACCACCGGCTACGGCGATGTCACCCCGGTCAGCGACACGGCCCGGCTGGTCAACATCCTGGTCATCACGCCACTGCGGGTGATGTTCCTGATCATCCTGGTCGGCACCACCCTGGAGGTGCTCACCGAGCGCACCCGCCAGCAGGTCCGCATCCACCGCTGGCGCTCCCGCACCCGCGACCACGTGGTGGTCATCGGCTACGGCACCAAGGGCCGCCACGCGGTGCAGACGCTGACCGGACAGGGCATCAGCCGGGACCGGATCGTCGTCGTCGACGCCCAGCGCAAGGCCACCGGCGCCGCCGCGGACGACGGCCTGGTCTCCGTCACCGGCGACGCCACCCGCACCGACACCCTGATCAAGGCCGAGGTGCAGTCCGCGGCCCATGTCATCGTGGCCCCGCAGCGCGACGAGACCGCCACGCTGATCACCCTCACCGCCCGCCAGGTCAACAAACACGCCACCATCGTGGTCGCCGTGCGCGAGAACGAGAACGTGCCGCTGCTCCAGCAGAGCGGTGCGGACACCGTCATCACCAGCTCCAGCTCCGCCGGCCGGCTGCTCGGTGTCTCCATGGTCAGCCCCTCCGTGGCCCGGCTGCTGGAGGATCTGATGACCCTGGGCAGCGGCCTGGACCTCATCGAACGGGCCGTGCGCGAGGAGGAGATCGGCAACTCCCCGCGCGCCTGCGCCGACCTGGTCGTGGCCGCCGTACGCGGCAAGGAAGTACTGGACTACACCGATCCGCGGCTGTCCAAGCTCCAGCCGAGGGACCGGGTCATCACGGTCAGCAGGCCGGTGCAGTCGACGCTGGAGTAGCGGCCGACGCGGGCGTCAACGGGCGCGCGCCGGGCCGCCGTTGAGGATCAGGCGGCCCGGCGGCGATGTTTCACGTGAAACACACGCTGACTCCGGCGCTGGCCCACGGCAGATCCAGCAGCTCCGCGCGCTGCCCACGCGCGGCGCCACCCGGCGGTACGACCGCCAGCGCGTCGGCCGCCGCGACGCCCCGCAGCATCGCCGGCCCGTTGTAGTGCAGCGGCACCGCACGGTCGGAGCGCAGCGACACCGGTACGAGCCGGGTGTCGTGGGGATGCCCCTGTACGGCGTCCTGGAGTGGCAGCGCGTAGGGCTCGGGCGCCGGGCGGGCCGCGAGGGTGCGCAGCAGTGGTTCGGCAAGGGTGACCAGCCCGGAGACTGCGGCCAGGGGGTTGCCGGGGAGCCCCACGAGGTGCTGATTCTGCCGGGTGCGGGCCAGCAGCATCGGGTGTCCGGGGCGGACCCTGACGCCGTCCACCAGCAGTTCGGCGCCGATTCGGGCCAGGGTGGGGTGGACGTGGTCCACGGGGCCCGACGCCGTACCGCCGGTCGTGACGATCAGGTCGGCCTCGGAGGTGGTGATCGCCTTGTGCAGGGCCTCGGCGTCGTCGCCGAGCCGGCGCACGCCGATGACCTCGGCGCCGAGCGCCCGCAGCCAGGGCGGCAGCAGCGGGCCGAGCGCGTCACGGATCAGTCCGTCGTGCGGGAGGCCCTCGGTGAGCAGCTCGTCGCCGAGGATCAGCACCTCGGCGCGGGGCAGCGGGACGGCACCGAGGGTGTCGTAGCCGGCGGCCGCGGCGAGGCCGAGGACCGCCGGGGTGATCAGGGTGCCGGGGGGCAGTAGCTGGTCTCCGGTGCGGCACTCCTGGCCGCGCGGGCGGATGTCCTGGCCGTGGCCGACGTCCCGGGTCGTGTGCAGCCGCCCGTTGTCGTCGGTCCGGCCGTGCTCGCTGCGGATCACGGCGGTGGTGTCCGGGGGGATCCGGCCGCCGGTGGCGATCCGTACGGCCTCGCCGTCGTCGAGGGGTTCGGCGGGCGCGTGTCCGGCGAGGACGCCCTTGTCGCGTACGGCCCAGGGTCCGGGGCCGGCGACGGCCCAGCCGTCCATCGCCGAGGTGTCGAACGACGGGAGGTCGGTGAGGGCGGCGAGCGGGGCGGCGAGGACCAGGCCGAGGGCGGCGTCGAGCGGCACGGTGACGGGTGCGCGCCGGGCACCGGAGCGGGCGCCGGACCGGGCGGCGCGGGCGGCGGCCTCACGGGCGTCGGGCCAGTGGGAGGCCTGGTGACCGCGTGATGCGCCGTGAGTGCCGTGGCCTCCGTGGCTGCCGTGACCGCCGTGGTCTTCGTGCGGGGCGTCGGGGGAGTGCCGGGCGTCGGGCTTGGCGGTGGGCGCGGACGCGGCGGAGGCGTCGCGGCGGGAGCCGGCTGCTTCGTTCACGAGCGCGAGCACCTCCTCGACGTCGAGATCCCCGGCGTCCCGGCCGTCCCGGCCGTTCCGGCCGTCACGGGCGGCGGGCGCGGTCATCCGGCATCCGGCTTCCCGGCATCCGGCTTCCCGGCATCCGGCTTTCCGGCATCCGGCTTCCCGGCATCCGGCTTTCCGGCATCCGGCTTCCCGGCATCCTCGGGGGCGTTCTCCTCGGCCCAGCGCAGGGCGAGGGCGGTGGCCTTGCGGGAGGCTTCGGCGACCGCCTCGGGGCCGCCACCGGCGCGCGCGGCGGCGTATCCGACGAGGAAGGTGGTCAGCGGCGCCGCCGGCCGGTCCACCCCGTGGGCGGCGTCACGGGCCAGGTCGAGCAGTCCGCGGACGTCCACGTCCAGCTCGATGCCCAGCTCGTCCTTGACTGTGGAGATCCATTCTTCCAACACGTGACCATGCTCCCTGATGCGTGCCCTGGCGGTGGCGATGTCGTCCCAGGTGTCGCAGTCGAAGGACGCGACCGGGTCCGAGATCCGGGTGAGGTTCAGCGCGGCGGTGAGCCGGCGCAGGGGAAGGCCGGTCAGACCGCCCTGCTCGTCCGCGATCCGCGCGAGCGCGCGCCGCAGTGCCGCCGCGCGGTAGGCGGCGACGAGCGGCTGGTCCCGGCCGTCCGGGTCGGTCAGCAGTACGCCGTCAAAGGTCCCGTCCCGCAGGGCGGCCAACAGCCGCCGGACGGTCGCCTCCTGAAGGAACGGCAGATCCGCGGAGAGAACGACGAGCCGGTCCGCGGTGGTGTGCCGCAGCCCGGCGCCGAGCGCGGCGAGGGGGCCGCCGCCGGGCGGGTCCTCCCGGGCCCAGCCGACCGCACGGGCGGTCGGCCGGGGGTCGGCGACGACCACGGTGGTGATGGCGTCGGCGCAGGCGGCGAGGACCCGGTCGAGCAGGGCCCGTCCGCCGACCCGCACACCCGGCTTGTCCGCGCCTCCGAGCCGTCGCGCGGCCCCACCGGCGAGCACCACGGCGTCGTACGGACCGGCGTACGCGCCGTCGTGCGTGAGGTCGGAGTGCTCCGGTGAGGTCACACACCGAGTATGCGGGGCGGTGTGATCACAGGGAACGGTGCCGCAGAGGCGGCGGCGTCCTGTTCGTCACAGGTGACGTCCGCTCTCTGCCGTCCCGGGTGACCTCGTCGTCGTCACAGGGTGCGCAGCAGCACCGCCGGCTGTTCCACGCAGTCGGCGACATACCGCAGGAAGCCACCCGCCGTGCCGCCGTCGCAGACCCGGTGGTCGAAGGTGAGCGAGAGCTGCACGACCTGCCGTACCGCCAGCTCGCCCTCGTGCACCCACGGCTTGGGCACGATCCGGCCGACGCCGAGCATCGCGGCCTCGGGGTGGTTGATGATCGGCGTCGAGCCGTCGACGCCGAACACGCCGTAGTTGTTGAGGGTGAAGGTGCCGCCGGTGAGGTCCGCCGGGGTGAGCCGGCCGGTGCGGGCCGCGTCGGTCAGCCGGGCGAACTCCTCGCTCAGCCCCTCCGCGTTCCGCGTGTGCGCCTCCTTCACGACCGGGACGACAAGACCGCGGTCCGTCTGCGCGGCGAACCCGAGGTGCACCCCGTCGAGCCGGACGATCTCCCTGGCCTCCGTGTCGACCGTGGAGTTCAGCTCGGGGAACCGGGCGAGGGCCGCGACACAGATCCTGGCCAGCACCGCGAGTACGGAGATCTTCCGGCCGTCCACCGCGTTCATCGCCGCGCGGGCCCGCATCAGCTCCGTCGCGTCGGCGTCCACCCAGCAGGTGGCGTCCGGGATCTCGCGGCGGCTGCGGGAGAGCTTGTCGGCGACGGCACCGCGGACGCCCTTGAGGGGGACCCGGGTGGCGCCGTTGGCCACCGCGACGGACGGGGCCGCCCCGGAGCCGGCCTGGACCTGGAACGTCTCCGCCGTCAGGGGTGCCGTCTGCGCGGTCACCGCCGTACGGCCGCGGGCCTCCGCCGCGCGCAGGGCGTACTCCACGTCCGCGCGCAGGATCAGTCCGTCCGGGCCCGAGCCGCTCATCTCCCGCAGATCGAGCCCGTGCTCGCGGGCGAGCCGACGCACCAGGGGGGAGATCACGGGGACGGGTCCGTCGGCCCGGACGGTGTCGAGGGGGCCCTCCGCGCGGGTCGTACCGCCGGTGGGCGGGGACGGGACGGCGTCGACCGTACGGGTCTCGGGCCGCACCCGGCGACGCCGCGCGGGCGCCTCCGCGGTGCCGTAACCCACGAGCACATTGCCGGAGCCCTCGGCCGAGCCGACCCGCGCCCCGTTGTGCGCGCCGGCACCCGCACCCGCGGACGGAACCCCGCCGGCGGGAACACCACGCGGGCCCTCGGCCCCACCCGGGCCATCATCGGCACCCGAGTCACCGGCGCCGCGCGCGCCCTGAGCGCCACGCGAGCCGCCGGCACCCCGCGGACCCCCGTCCGCATCGGCGCCGGACCCCCCGCCGGCCGCCACACCCGCACCCCGGCCGGAAGGCAGACCCGAATCCCGGTCGGCCGCCACACCCGAATCCCCGCCGGACGGCACCCTGCCCTCCCCTTCGGAGGCGTCCGCGCCCACCGCCACCGTCAGCAGCGGCGCCCCCACGGGCAGCTCCGTGCCCTCCTCGCCGAAGCGGGCCGTGACCACACCGCCGTAGGGACACGGGACCTCGACCATCGCCTTGGCCGTCTCGACCTCGACGACGGGCTGGTCGATGGCGACCACGTCGCCCACCTCGACCAGCCAGCGGACGATCTCCGCCTCGGTGAGTCCCTCGCCGAGGTCGGGGAGCTTGAACTCCAGCACCTGTGCCATCAGCTTTCGGCCTCCCATTGCAGACGCGCCACCGCGTCCAGGATCCGGTCGACGCCGGGCAGATGGTGTCGCTCCAGCATCGGCGGCGGATAGGGGATGTCGAACCCGGCCACGCGCAGCACCGGCGCCTCCAGATGGTGGAAGCAGCGCTCCGTGACCCGGGCCGCGATCTCCCCGCCCGGTCCGCCGAACCCGCCCGACTCGTGCACCACGACCGCTCGTCCGGTCCGTCGGACCGAGGCGCCGACCGTCTCGTCGTCGAACGGCACCAGGGAGCGCAGATCGACGACCTCTAGGTCCCACCCCTCCGCGCGGGCGGCCTCGGCGGCTTCGAGGCAGACCGGCAGCGACGGACCGTACGTGATCAGTGTGGCGCTCCGGCCGGAGCGTCGCACCGTCGCACGGCCTATCGGTTCAACGGTCCCCGGCTCCTCCGGGTTCCATGCCGCCTTCGACCAGTAGAGCCGCTTGGGCTCCAGGAAGACCACAGGGTCGTCGGAGGCGATGGACGCGCGCAGCAGGCCGTAGGCGTCGGCGACCGTGGCGGGGGTGACGACGTGCAGCCCCGGGGTCGCGATGTAGTACGCCTCGGAGGAGTCGCTGTGGTGTTCGACGCCGCCGATGCCGCCGCCGTAGGGCACGCGGATGGTGATCGGGAGCGGCAGCTTGCCGCGCGTGCGGTTGCGCATCTTGGCGACATGGCTGATGAGCTGCTCGAACGCC
The DNA here is from genome assembly GCF_044753385.1 of Streptomyces sp. NPDC088387. Classification (NCBI taxonomy): domain Bacteria; kingdom Bacillati; phylum Actinomycetota; class Actinomycetes; order Kitasatosporales; family Streptomycetaceae; genus Streptomyces; species Streptomyces sp. NPDC088387. The sequence continues at coordinate 324,703 of NZ_JBIVNC010000003.1, read as the reverse complement.
GGGTAGGCGAACGCGTCGAACTGCATCTCCACGACCGGCCTGAGCCCGTACATCGCCATACCGACGGCCGTGCCGAGGATGCCGGCCTCGGCCAGCGGGGTGTCCGTGACCCGGTCCTCGCCGAACTCCTTGGCGAGGCCGTCGGTGACCCGGAAGACACCGCCGAGGGCACCGACGTCCTCGCCCATGACGTGCACGGACGGGTCGGCGGCCATCTCGTCGCGCAGCGCGCGGGTGAGGGCCTGCGCCATGGTGGCGGGTTTGACGGCGACGGTGGTCATCGCTGCGGCCCCTCCGACTCGGCGTCGAGCTCGGCCCGCAACTGGGCACGCTGCTCGCGCAGTTGCGGGGTGGGCTCGGCATACACATGGGCGAACAGGTCCATGGGGTCGAGCACCGCGTCCTGGTTCATCCGCGCGCGCAGATCGGCGGCGAGCGCCTCGGCGGCGTCCCGCGCGGTGGCCCGTCCGTCCTCGTCGAGCAGTCCGCGCGCGGTCAGTTCGCGCTCCAGGAGCTGGATGGGGTCGTGCTCGCGCCAGGCCTCGATCTCGGCGTCGCCCCGGTAGCGGGTGGCGTCGTCGGCGTTGGTGTGCGCCTCGATGCGGTAGGTCACGGCCTCCACCAGCGTCGGACCACCGCCCTCGCGCGCGTGCCGTACGGCGTCGGTCAGGACCTCGTGCACGGCCGCCGCGTCGTTGCCGTCGACGAGCCGGCCCGGCATGCCGTAGCCGACGGCCTTGTGGGCGAGGGAGGGGGCGGCGGTCTGCTTGTCGAGGGGGACGGAGATGGCGAAGCCGTTGTTCTGGACGAGGAAGACGACCGGTGCCTGCCAGACGGCGGCGAAGTTCAGCGCTTCGTGGAAGTCGCCCTCGCTGGTGCCGCCGTCGCCGACCATGGCGAGCGCGACCACGTCGTCGCCCTTGAGGCGGGCGGCGTGCGCGAGGCCGACGGCGTGCGGGAGCTGGGTGGCGAGCGGGGTGCTCAGCGGGGCGACGCGGGTCTCGCGCGGGTCGTAGCCGGTGTGCCAGTCGCCGCGCAGCAGGGTCAGGGCCTCGACGGGGTCGACGCCGCGGGCCACGACGGCGAGCGTGTCGCGGTAGCTGGGGAAGAGCCAGTCGCGCTCCTCCAGGACCAGCGCGGCGGCGATCTCGCAGGCCTCCTGGCCGGTGCTGGAGGGGTAGACGGCCAGCCGGCCCTGCTTGGTCAGCGCGGTCGCCTGGGTGTTGTAGCGGCGGCCACGGACCAGCTCGGCGTAGAGCCGGCGCAGCAGGGCGGGGTCGGCCTGGGCGGCCTTGTCGGTGCCGAGCACGCGGTACGGCCGCGCGTCGGGCAGCAGCGGCGCGGGGTCCGTGCGGGGCTGCCAGGCGGGCGGCGGCGATGGCCGATACGCGCCCCGCTGCTCCATGACCGTCATGACGGCACCTCCTCGTGAGCACTGCGTGGGGAGACGCGTCGGCAGTGAGGCGTCTCACCTACCGATTGTTCGGTCGCCGACACATTTTGGCTACAGGTGGCCCCAGGCTGTGGACAAACGGTTCTCCACAGCCTGGAATGGATGCAGTACGTCCATGCCAGGGAGGCGGGGGGACATGGCACCTGAACAAATGGCCGAAGGGCCGGAGCCCGGCGCCCTTCCCGCGGGCACCCCGTCCGGCACCCTTCCCACGGGCGCCCCGCACGCCCCCGGCGCGGAGGCACCGCCTGCGCGCCCCCTGGACGTCATTGATCAGGACATCCTGCGCATGCTCCAGGCGGACGGCCGCGCGTCGATACGGTCCGTCGCCGAGCGGGTCCACGTCTCGCGCGCCAACGCCTACGCGCGCATCAACCGGCTCGTCGAGGACGGCGTCATCCGGGGCTTCGGCGCCCGTGTGAACCACGAGCGGGCGGGCCAGGGCACCTCGGCGTACATCACCCTGAAGATCGTCCAGAACTCCTGGCGGACCGTGCGCGAGCAGCTCAGACAGCTGCCCGGCGCCGCCCACATCGCCCTGGTGGGCGGTGACTTCGACGTGCTGCTCCTGGTGCACGTGTCCGACAACCGCGCGCTGCGCGAGCTGGTCCTGACCCGCCTCCAGTCCCTCCCCGAGGTGCTCAGCAGCCGCACGCTGCTGGTCTTCGAGGAGGAGGACCTGGAACCGCTGGGGTGACCCGGGGAAGCCGCCCGGAGTGACCCGGGGGCCGCCGGCCGGCACCCGGCCGCGCTCAGCTCTCCCGGCGCAGGCCCCCGAAGACCAGCCGTACCACCGCTTCCGAGACCTCGCGCTCCCCCGCGCCGCGGGTGTCCGGGCGGTACCACTCGGCGATCGAGTTGACCATGCCGAAGACCAGCCGGGTCGCGAGCCGCACTTCGACGTCGCCGCGCACCTCGCCGTCCGCGGCGGCCGCCTTGAGCAGCTCGGCCACCCGGTGGTCGAAGTCGCGGCGCCGCTCCAGGGCCCAGCGCTCGGCGTCGGTGTTGCCGCGCACCCGCAGCAGCAGCGTCACGTAGGGCAGCTCGCGGATCAGCACCTCGACCATGCGCCGTACGACGTACTCCAGCTGGTCGGCGGCGTGCCCCTCGCGCGCGTGCTCCTCCTCCAGGATCCCGAAGAGGCCGTCCAGGGCCCGGCTCACCGCGCGGCGGAGCAGTTCCTCCTTGCCGGAGACGTGGTGGTAGATCGACGACTTGGAGATGCCGGCCGCCTTGGAGAGGTGCTCCATGGACGTGCCGTCGTAGCCGCGCTCGATGAAGACCTGGACGGCGACGGAGAGCAGGGTCTCCGGCGTGTAGGTGTCGCGCTTGGCGGTGGTCATGAGGTGCTGCCCTCCCGCTTGTCGGTGGCGTACGCATGGCGGTAGAGCGCGAGGGACGGCGCGTAGCGGCCGGACGGGTCGCGCAGGTGCAGATCGTCGAGCAGGGCGTACGCCCAGTTGCGGCCGAGCCGGCGGCTCCATTCGAAGGGACCGAGCGGGTAGTTCACACCCAGGCGCATCGCGGTGTCCACGTCCTCCTCGGTGGCCACGCCCTTGGCGACGGCGTCGTGGGCGAGGTCGACGATCCGCGCGACCGTGCGGGCCACGATCATGCCGGGCACGTCCCCGATGACGCTGACCTTCTTGCCGAGCGCCTGGAACAGGCCGATGGCCTCGGAGAGCGTCGCCGAGGTGGTGTCCTGGGAGGCGGACAGGGCGACGCGGGTGGCCCTGCGGTAGTCGAGCGCCAGGTCGAAGTAGACGACGTCGCGGAACTCCACGGACGTCTGGCCGTCGGCGAGCGCCAGCTGGCCGCCGCCGGGCAGCACCAGGCGGGTCCCGTGGTCCTCCTCGTCCTCGCGGACCTGGATGCCCGCCTCGCGGATCAGCGCGAGCAGTTCGGCCGCGGGGCCCAGGTCGCCCTCGGCGACGACGTACGCGGGCGGCGCGGCCTCCTCGGCGGTGTGCGGCTCGGAGCGCTCGGCCTCCGTGGTGCCGTCGCCGTAGTCGTACCAGCCCTGTCCGGACTTGCGGCCGAGGCGGCCGGACTCGACCAGGCGGCGCTGGGCGAGCGACGGCGTGAAGCGCACGTCCTGGAAGAAGGCCTGCCACACGGAGTGCGTGACGGACTCGTTGACGTCCTGCCCGATGAGGTCGGTCAGTTCGAACGCGCCCATCCGGAAGCCGCCGCACTCGCGCAGCACGGCGTCGATGGTCGCGGGGTCGGCACCCTGGGCCTCGTAGACCGCGAACGCCTCGGCGTAGAACGGGCGGGCGATGCGGTTGACGATGAAGCCGGGCGTGTCGGCGCAGGCGACCGGGGTCTTGCCCCACGCGCGTGCCGTCTCGTACGCGCGGGTGGCCGACGTGACGTCCGTGGCGAACCCGGAGACCACCTCGACCAGCGGCATCAGCGGCGCCGGGTTGAAGAAGTGCAGGCCGACCAGGCGGCCGGGGGCACGCAGCGCGCCGCCGACGGCGGTCACCGAAAGCGAGGAGGTGTTGGTCGCGAACAGACAGTCCTCGGCGACGATGTCCTCCAGCGCCCGGAACAGCTCCTGTTTGGCGTCCAGCCGCTCCAGCACCGCCTCCACGACCAGCGTGCAGTCCGCGAGCCCGCCGAGCTCCTCCGTGGGCAGCAGGCGCCCACGTGCCGCGTCCCGGTCGGCGGCGGCGAGCCGGTCCTTCTCGACGAGCCGGTCGAGGCGGGCGCCGATCGCGTCGGCCGCTTCCCGGGCCCGCCCCGGTACGGCGTCGTACAGCCGTACGGCGTGGCCCGCCACCAGCGCGACCTGCGCGATGCCCTGGCCCATGGTGCCGGTGCCGACGACGGCCACGGGGCTGCTGAGATCGGGTGCTGTCATGTGCGCGATCCTCCCGCACGCCGTTGTCCACAGATACGGCGGACCCCCTTGTACCGACCGATCGTTCGGTTACTCTAACTCTGACGCCCTGTTCCTGCCCATGTCTCTGCCCAGGTCATGAGCTCGACATCGAGCTCTTGAGACGAGGAGTTGGTCAAGAATGACCGCCGCCGCACTCTCGGCGAACGAGCTGATCGCCCAGCACCGCCCCACCCTCGACCAGGCGCTGGAGGCGATCCACACCCGCGCGTACTGGTCCCCGCACCCCGAGCACCCCAAGGCCTACGGGGAGAACGGCAGCCTGGACGCCGCGGCCGGCAAGGCCGCCTTCGACGCCCTCCTCGGCACCCGCGTCGACCTCGGCCAGCCCGGCACCGACGACTGGGTCGGCGGCGAGGTGTCGCCGTACGGCGTCGAGCTGGGCGTCAGCTATCCGCACGCGGACGTCGACGTGCTGCTGCCCGCGATGAAGGCCGGGCAGCGCGCCTGGCGGGACGCGGGCCCCGAGCTGCGCGCGGTGGTCTGTCTGGAGATCCTCAAGCGGATCAGCGACCGGACGCACGAGTTCGCGCACGCGGTCATGCACACCTCGGGCCAGGCCTTCATGATGGCGTTCCAGGCCGGCGGCCCGCACGCACAGGACCGCGGCATGGAAGCGGTGGCGTACGCGTACGCCGAGCAGGTCCGCACCCCGGAGAGCGCGGACTGGAGCAAGCCGCAGGGCAAGCGCGACCCGCTCGCCCTGTCCAAGCGCTTCACCGCAGCCCCGCGCGGTGTCGCCCTGGTCATCGGCTGCAACACCTTCCCCACGTGGAACGGCTATCCGGGCCTGTTCGCCTCCCTGGCCACCGGCAACGCGGTGCTGGTCAAGCCGCACCCCCGCGCGGTGCTGCCGCTCGCGCTGACCGTCGCCGTCGCGCGCGACGTGCTCACCGAGGCCGGCTTCGACCCCAACCTGGTCGCGCTGACCGGCGAGCGGGACGGCGAGGGCATCGCCAGGACGCTGGCCACCCGCCCCGAGATCCGGATCATCGACTACACCGGCTCCACCGGCTTCGGCGACTGGCTGGAGGCCAACGCCCGCCAGGCGCAGGTCTACACGGAGAAGGCCGGTGTCAACACGGTCGTCCTGGAGTCGACCGACAACTACAAGGGCATGCTGTCCAACCTGGCCTTCTCGCTGTCCCTGTACAGCGGCCAGATGTGCACCACCCCGCAGAACCTGCTCATCCCGCGCGACGGCATCGGCACCGAGGACGGCGTCCGCACCTTCGACGAGGTGGTCGCCGACCTCGCCTCGGCGGTCTCCGGACTGCTCGGCGACGACGCCCGCGCCAACGCCCTGCTCGGCGCGCTCGTCAACCCGGACGTGAAGACCCGCCTGGAGGCCGCCGCCGGCCTCGGGGAAGTCGCCCTGGCCAGCCGGGAGATCACCAACCCGGAGTTCCCGGACGCGGTGGTGCGCACACCGGTCATGGTCAAGCTGGACGGCGCCAAGCCCGACGACGAGGCCGCCTACATGAGCGAGTGCTTCGGCCCGGTCTCCTTCGCCGTCGCCGTCGACTCCGCCACGGACGCGGTGGAGCTGCTGCGCCGGACCGTGCGCGAGAAGGGCGCGATGACCGTCGGCGCGTACACCACGGACGAGCAGTTCGAGGAGGCCGTCGAGGAGGTCTGCCTGGAGGAGTCCGCGCAGCTCTCGCTGAACCTCACCGGCGGGGTGTACGTCAACCAGACCGCCGCCTTCTCCGACTTCCACGGCTCGGGCGGCAACCCGGCGGCCAACGCGGCCCTCACGGACGCGGCCTTCGTCGCCAACCGCTTCCGGTTCGTGGAGGTCCGCCGCCAGGCCTAGACCGCCGGGAAAACTAGAAAGCGGGTGCGCCCCCGCTCGCGCTCCAGTGGTACAGCGTCATGGCCACACTGGTCGCGAGGTTGTAGCTGGAGACCTGGGGGCGCATCGGCAGCGACAGCAGCCGGTCCGTGCGCGCGCGCAGCTCCGCGGACAGCCCGCTGCGCTCCGACCCGAAGGCGAGGACGGCGTCGTCCGGCAGTTTCACGCCCCGGACGTCCTCGCCCTCCGGGTCCAGTGCGAACAGCGGCCCCGCGGGCAGCTCGGCCACCTCCAGCCGCTCCACGGCGGTCGCGTAGTGCAGCCCGGCGCCGCCGCGCACCACCGTGGGATGCCAGGGGTCGAGAGTGCCGGTGGTGACGACCCCGGTGGCGCCGAAACCGGCGGCCAGCCGGATCACGGCACCCGCATTGCCGAGATTGCGCGGATTGTCCAGGACGACCACGGGTGCGTTCCGCGGCACGCGCGCGAGCGTCTCCAACTGGCCCGCGCGGGACGGCCGTACGGCCAGGGCGGCCACGGCGGTGGGATGCGGGCGCGCGACCAGACTCCGGTACGCCGCCTCCGGGACCTCCGTCAGCAGCGCGTCCAGCGTGTCGCGGACGTCGGGTGCCAGCTCACCGGCGAGGGCCAGCGTGGCCGCGCGGTCGACGGCCACCGCCACCGGAACCTCGGCCCCGAAGCGCAGAGCGTGCTTGAGGGCGTGGAATCCGTCGAGCAGCACACCGGTGTCCGCGAGCCGGTGCCAGGCCCTGAGCGGGTCGTTCATGCCGGGAAGCCTACGCGGGCCTCCGCCGGCCGCCCGGCCGTACCGGCGTCTCCCACGTCCTCGCCGTCGCCGTCGCCGCGCCCCGGAAACAGCCGCCCACGCACGCGTGCCACCCACCCGCCGACCCGCTTCAGGAAGGACGTCGGCAGGAAGACGAGGTCCGCCGCGATCATCGCCAGCGAGAAGAACGGCAGCCCGAGCACCACGGCGATCACCGCGTGCTCGGTGATCATCGCGGCCAGCAGGACGTTCTTCACCCGCCGGCGCAGCAGCGTGAACGGGAAGGCGATCTGCACGAAGACCGTGCCGTACGTCACGAGCATCACGATCGTGCCGCTGGACGACAGCAGGTCGGCGAGGGCGGGCCAGGGCGAGAAGTAGTCGAGGTGCAGCGGGTAGTAGACCGCCGTGCCGTCCTGCCAGCGCGAACCCTGGATCTTGTACCAGCCGGCCGTCGCGTAGATCAGACAGGCCTCCGCCATGATCACCAGCAGGGCGCCGTTGTGCAGGATGTTGCCGACGACGTCCAGCATGATCCGCGGCTGCGGGGTGTTCGCCACGCGCGCGACGACCCACCACAGCGCCTGTCCGAGCAGCACGGCCCACAACAGGGCCGGGACGGCCCACTCGCTGTCCATCCGCCCGGACAGGGTCACGACCACCAGGACCAGCGCCAGAACGCCCCACAGCAGCGGCCCCGTCCGGTCCGTGACCCGCTCCCCACGCGCGCGTGCCGCCCGCGTCCGCCGCTCCCGGCGCGCGTCCAGCGACCAGACCTGGCCGCAGCGCGTGAAGACCAGGTAGAGGCTCATCAGGTGCAGCACGTTGTCGCCGCCGTCGCCCACGAACACACTGCGGTTCTGGAGCGAGAGCACCCCGACCATGAACAGCACGGACATCGTCCGGGTCCGCCAGCCCAGCATCAGCAGCAGACTCGACAGCACCGCGAGCGCGAACACCGCCTCGAACCAGAGCTGACCGTCGGACCAGATCAGCGCGGTGAACGCCCGGTTGAGCCCGATCAGCTGCTCGGCCAGGCCCCAGCTCCAGGGACCGTCGGGACCGTACAGCTCCTGGCGGTGCGGGAACTCCCGCAGCAGGAACAGCAGCCAGGTCGCGGCGAAGCCGATCCGGATCACGGCGGTCTGGTACGGGCCGAGGGCGCTCTCGGTGACCCGGGCGATGCCGCGCGAGACGGCGAGGGACCAGCGGTTCATCCGATGCTCCCCGCGGCGGCCTCGTCGGCGGGCACCTGCCACCAGGGCAGCACCCGGCGTACCGGCTCCAGGGAGATCTTCTCGTCGCTCCACTCGGGCGGCTTGACGCTGGTGGTGCTGGACCTGACCTGCACCATCTCGATCACCTCGCCCTTGCCCGCCACGCCGTCCCGCTCCAGGCGCAGCACCACGATCCGGCGTACGTACGTCTCCGACAGCCCGCCGCGCGAACCGGTCGCGCGGTTGTCGCCGTCGTGCGTCGCCACGTAGAAGTCCCAGGCCCGGCGCAGCAGGTTCTGGTCGGTGTGGCTCGGCAGCAGATTGCCGTCGATGGCCCGCCCGTCCTGCGCGGACAGATCGATCCAGCCGGTGGTCCGGTCACCGCCGTCCGCGGTCCGCACCTGGGCACGGACCTGCACGGCGACGTTCTGCTGCAAGGGGTTCGGCGCGAACAGCTTCCAGTTCTGCTCGAACTCGGGATACACCCAGTCCTCGATCGCCTCACCGTGCTGCTTCGTCACCGTGTTCGACGGCGCCACATGCAGGAACACCATCCCGAGATGCACACAGGCGGCCACGGCCACCACGGCGAGCGCGAACGCGACCCCGACCTGATAGGGCAGAGAGAGGGCGGCTACGCCGGTACGAGGGGGTGGGGGGCCGGAGGGCTGCTCAGCCGGAGCCGGGGGCACGAGGGGTTCGGCGGGAGCCGCGGCCACGGAGGGCTCAACGGGAGCCGAAGGCACCGGCGGCCCTACGGGAACCGAAGGCACCGGCGGCCCTACGGGAACCGAAGGTTCCGGCGGCTCTACGGGCGGCGCGGCTTTGGCGGGCTCCACCGGCTCCACAGGCTCCACCGGCTCCGAGGGACCCGGAACAGAGGGACCCGGAACAGAGGGAACTTCCCGGACATTCCGGTCATCTTGGCCGCCCCGGTCGGCACCCCGGCCCACGTCCCGGCCCGCATCCCCGGCGTGGTCCGCCCCCCTGGCGCCCTGCCCGTCCATTCCGCCCCGTTTCCCGACTTCCCGTGTCCGACGTCGCGCGCGTGCGCCCCTTCCCGGCCCGCACTCGAACGCGAACGCTACTCAGCCCCATCCGCCCCGCACAGCCCCTTCAGCGGTTGACACCCTACGACGCCGGCCGACGGGCGGGATCCACGAACCGAACGCCCGGTCGGCGGGCACGGCCGCGACGGACCACTCACCCTTCCCCGCCCGTTCCCTTCTCATAGAACCTGTTCTATCTTGACGCTCCGTCAGATCGCGGACGCGCCGGGAGGACTGGACCGTGGACTTCACCCTCAGCGAGGAACAGCAGGCGGCGGCCGAGGCGGCGGGGGGCGTGTTCGCCGGGGTGGCCCCGGACGCCGTACCCAGTCCGGCCCTCACCCCCGGCCCCGTAGCGGACGACCTGGACCGGGCGCTGTGGGGGAAGCTCGCCGACGCCGATCTGCTCAGCCTGCTGCTCGCGCCGGAACACGGCGGCGCGGGCCTGGACACGGTCGCGCTCTGTCTTGTGCTGCGCGAGTCGGCGAAGGTACTGGCCCGGGTCCCACTGCTGGAGAGCAGCGCGGCGGCGGCGGCCGTACAGCGGTACGGCGGGCCGGAGTTGAAGGCGGACCTGCTGGCGCGCGCCGGCCGCGGCGAGGTGGTGCTGACCGTCGCCGCGAACGGCCGTACCGGCCACGACGCGGCCGAGCGCGCGGTGACGGCCCGCCGGGACGGCGACGCGTGGGTGCTGGACGGCGTGCAGACGGCGGTGCCGTGGGCGTACGAGGCCGACTTCACGCTCGTACCGGCGCACACCGGCGACGACCGGGGCGTCCTCGCGCTGGTCCCGCGCGATCTGCCGGGCTCGGCCCTCGCCGAGCAGGTCTCCACGTCCGGCGAGCGGCTCGGCGAGCTGCGGCTGGACTCGGCCCGGCTCCCGGCCCACGATGTGCTCGACGCCGAGGGGGCGTGGGAGTGGCTGCGCGATCTGCTGGCCACCGGGACGTGCGCGCTGGCGCTCGGCCTGGGCGAGCGGGTGCTGGCGATGACCGGTGAATACGCGGGAAAGCGGGAGCAGTTCGGGCATCCGATCGCCACGTTCCAGGCGGTCGCCGTACAGGCCGCCGACCGCTACATCGACCTGAAGGCGATGGAGGCCACCCTCTGGCAGGCGGCCTGGCGGATCGACTCGGAGGCACCGGGGGCGCTGCCCACGTCCGGCGATGTCGCCGTGGCGAAGATCTGGGCGTCCGAGGGGGTACGGCGGGTGGTGCAGACGGCACAGCATCTGCACGGCGGGTTCGGCGCCGACGTGGAGTACCCGCTGCACCGGTACCACGCCTGGGCCAAGTACCTGGAGCTGTCGCTCGGCCCGGCCGCGGCGCACGAGGAGACCCTGGGCGACCTGCTGGCCGCCCACCCCCTGGGCTGACGCCCCGGTGCGGGGCGCCCCCCCCAAAGAACGCTGCGCGAAAGGGAGTTACAGGACGAAGCCGGACTCGCCCCTGTCCGTGACGACGGGCCGTCCGGCCGCCTCCCAGACCTGCATGCCGCCCTCGACGTTCACCGCGTCGATGCCCTGCTGGGCGAGGTACATCGTGACCTGCGCCGAGCGTCCGCCGGAGCGGCAGATCACATGGACGCGGCCGTCCTGCGGGGCGGCCTCGGTCAGTTCGCCGTAGCGGGCGACGAAGTCGCTGATCGGGATGTGCAGCGCCCCTTCGGCGTGACCGGCCTGCCATTCGTCGTCCTCGCGGACGTCCAGCAGGAAGTCGTCGTCCTTGAGGTCTCCGACCTGAACCGTGGGCACACCAGCTCCGAAACTCATGCCCCCGACGCTACCCGACCCGTGACACCCGCCCGGCCCCACTACTCCTGGGCGAGCAGCTCCGCGAGATCCGTCTCGCGCTGGGTGACCTCGGCGATCAGCTGGTCGGCGATCTGGTCGAGCAGCCGGTCGGGGTCCTCCTGCGCCAGCTTCAGCATGGAGCCGATCGCGCTCTCCTCCAGCTCGCGGGCCACGAGGGAGAGCAGTTCCTTGCGCTGGGCGAGCCATTCGAGCCGGGCGTAGAGCTCGTTGCTCTCGGCCGGCCCCGAGTCCTTCGGCTTGGGCCCGGCGGCCCACTCCTCCGCCAGCTCCCGCAGCAGCACCTCGTCGCCACGGGCGTACGCGGCGTTCACCCGCGTGATGAACTCCTCACGCCGGGCGCGCTCGCCGTCCTCCTGGGCCAGGTCGGGGTGGGCCTTGCGGGCCAGTTCGCGGTAGAGCCGGCGGGCCTCGTCGCTGGGGCGGACGCGCTGCGGGGGCCGTACCGGCTGGTCCGTGAGCATCGCCACGGACTCCGGGAAGAGGCCCTCGCCGTCCATCCAGCCGTGGAACAGCTCCTCCACGTCCGGCATCGGCATGACCCGCGCGCGCAGCTCCTGCGCCTGGGCCACGTCCTCGGGATCGCCGGTACGGGCGGCTCGCGCCTCGGCGATCTGCGCGTCCAGCTCTTCGAGGCGGGCGTACATCGGGCCGAGTTTCTGGTGGTGGAGGCGGGAGAAGTTCTCCACCTCGACCCGGAAGGTCTCCACCGCGATCTCGTACTCGATCAACGCCTGCTCGGCGGCGCGCACGGCCCGCTCAAGCCGGGCCTCGGGCCGGGACTGCTCAGCTTCCGGGGTCGTCACCCACCCAGCGTAGGCCACCCCCACCCCACCCCACGCCGCCCCGACCACGTTCCAGCAACCACAAGCCCTCTCAGCGGACGCAAGCCGCAAGGCTCTTAGGGGCGCGGGGAACTGCGCGAACAACCCCCACCGGCCCGCACCCGCCGCGCCGCCCTCCCCCGGTGGCCTCCTACACCCCGGTCTCCGCCGCCACCCGCCCCGCCCGCACCGCGGAAACCAACTCCGCATGATCCGCCTCAGTACGGTCCGCATAGCCAACGGCAAACGTGGCCATCGCCTCGTCCAACTCCTCGTTCTTGCCGCAATAACCGGCAAGCAGCCGCGGATCGACACTGTGCGAGTGCGCACGAGCCAGCAGCGCCCCGGTCATCCGCGCATAGTCGTCGAGCTGATCGGCGGAGAGCGCGGCCGGATCCACACTGCCCTTCCGGTTCCGGAACTGCCGCACCTGAAAGGCCCGCCCGTCCGCGGTCGTCCAGCCCAGCAGCACGTCGCTGACGACCTGCATCCGCTTCTGCCCCTGAACCACCCGGCGCCCCTCGTGCTCCACCACCGGCGTCTCGAAGCCCGCGGTAGCCAGATGCGGCAGCAGCAGGGACGGACGGGCCTCCTTGACCTGGAGTATCAGTGCCTCACCACGGTGGTCGAGGAGCAGCACGACGTACGAACGGGTACCGACACTGCCCGTACCGACGACCCGGAACGCCACGTCGTGCACCGCGTGCCGGGCCAGCAGCGGGTGCCGGTCCTCGGGGAGCGAGGTGACGTAACCCTCCAGGGCCGCGGCCACGACCGCCGCCTCCTCGTCCGGGACCCGGCGCAGCACCGGCGGGGCGTCGACGAACCGGCGTCCACCGTCCTCGGTCGGCTCGGTGGAGCGCGCGGCGAACCGGCCCGAGGTGTTGCCGCGGGCCTTCTCCGAGACCCGCTCCAGGGTGCCGAGGAGATCGTGGGCGTCGGTGTGGGAGACGAGTTCCTCGTCCGCGATGGCGTTCCAGGCGTCGAGCACGGGGAGCCTGGCCAGCAGCCGCATGGTGCGGCGGTAGGCGCCGACCGTGTCGTGGGCGGCGGCACGGCAGACGTCCTCGTCCGCGCCGCCGGCCCGCCCGGCGAGGACCAGGGAGGCGGCGAGCCGCTTGAGGTCCCACTCCCAGGGCCCGTGGACGGTCTCGTCGAAGTCGTTGAGATCGATGACGAGCCGGCCGGTGGCGTCGCCGTACAGCCCGAAGTTGGCCGCGTGGGCGTCACCGCAGATCTGGGCGCGGACGCGGGTCACGGGGGTGCGGGCGAGGTCGTACGCCATCAGCCCGGCGGCGCCCCGCAGGAACGCGAAGGGAGTGGCCGCCATCCTGCCCACCCGGATCGGCGCGAGCCCCGGCAGCCGGCCGCGGTTCGACTCCTCGACGGCCGTGACGGTGTCCGGCCGGGAGCCGTCGAGTTCGAGCTCGGCGTGCGCCCGCCGCGGCACCCGCTCCCGCAGCGCCTTGCCCTCCTCCTTGGGCGACCCCAGCCCCCGCGCGGACCGCTCCGCAAACCCCGGCACCACCGGAATCCGCGCCCCCGCCCCGTCCCGCACACCGCCATCGGCCACAACGACCGCCTCCCCCGTCCTCACGTGCTCATCCGCACCCGAACATCAACTCGTGCCGACCGTACAACCGCCCCCCACCCCACGTCAGACCCCACCGTGGCCTTTCTCACACACCACGCCCCTGCCCAGCCGCGCCGCTCACCTGCTCTTCGCCTTGCTCCCCCTCGCCATCCAGGTCTGACAAACCCAGCGGGCCAGCGCCCCCATGAGGAGAGCGACGATGATCGCCCCCCAGTCGATGACATGCGGAAGACCCGGAAAGAAGGCGAAGAAGGCGAGTGTCACGAGGAGCCCCGCAACGAACGCGGCGATACCGGCATGCCGCCGCCCCGCCCCTACCTGATCCCGCTCCTGCCGCCTCTCAACCATGAGGAACTCACTTAGTGATGTGGTGACACTGGCTCACTCGGCGCACCCCATTGACAAGAAGAAGCGCACACGCCTTCCCATAACGAGCCAGGGTCTGAGGGGAGTTGTTCCGCATGGGGTCGACCTTGCACTCCGGATGGGTTCGCCCCCGTGACGTCCGGTACCTCCGGTTGCTCGTGTCCGAGTACGTGAAGTCGATACGCCAGTTGCAGAATCCCGTGCTGAGCGCGGCGACGAAGGCGCAGTCGACGCCGGCGTTCTGGTAGGTGATCTTCTTCCCACTGCCCCGGATGATGTGGGTGAACAGACACCCGGTGGGCACCTTCTGTCGGACCGGCCTGCTTCACCGACCCGAGTGATCAAGGAATCATGCGCTGACCAGCAGATTCGTTCCTCCGACTACCCGTCCGGTACCGAGGGCGGCGAGGGTGCCGGGATGGTGAGAGAGACGTCACACCACGAGAGACGTGACACCAGTGGGGAGGTCGCAGCCCTCGCGGTCCCGGTGGCAACGAAAAAGGCCCCCACCGTGATTACGGTGAGGACCCTTCGGTACTGCTCGGAAGCGATCTCGTCGACGCTTCGTGGTGCGCGAGGGGGGAGTTGAACCCCCACGCCCTTTCGGGCACTGGAACCTGAATCCAGCGCGTCTGCCTATTCCGCCACCCGCGCATTGGGTGTGTCTTCGGGCGTTCTCCCCTTGGGGCTGCGGCCTTCCGACATGCAGAACATTAGCACGCGGGACCGGGTGGGTTCACATCCCTTGTCGCCGCCGGGGACCCGCCCCGGACCCCCCGCAGCCCGTGCCGCACCTGCCCCTCCCGTCACGCGGGACCCCGCGTCACGTATCAACCTCGTACCGGTAGCGGCCGTCTCCCCAGGAGCCGGGCGGAGAGCACAGCCGGGTGCGGGACACTGGTCCACGGCCGCCTCTACGATCCATGGGCAGGACCACGCCCCACAGGGAGTTCGAAGAGGCCCTTCGCAGGGAACGGTCGGAGGCGTCGAAACCCTTCGACCGGCCCGACAGGGGGAACCAGCCGATTCAGCGGCGCGTGGATACGATCAGTAAGCAGTACCAAGTACGCAGTACTGGTAAGCAGAGCAACACACAGAGCAATACCCGCAGTACAAGAGGCAGTGAACGACGGAGCGACCGCGCCACCCGCGGTGCTCCCGGGCGCAGTACACACAGTGGCAACGACGGAGGAGGTGCCCCATGGGAGTCCTGAAGAAGTTCGAGCAGCGTCTCGAAGGTCTGGTCAACGGCACCTTCGCCAAAGTCTTCAAGTCCGAGGTCCAGCCGGTGGAGATCGCGGGCGCGCTACAGCGCGAGTGCGACAACAACGCCACCATCTGGAACCGCGACCGGACCGTCGTACCCAACGACTTCATCGTGGAGCTGAGCACGCCGGACTTCGAGCGGCTCAGCCCCTACTCCGGACAGCTCGGTGACGAGCTGGCCGGCATGGTGCGCGACTACGCGAAGCAGCAGCGCTACACCTTCATGGGGCCGATCAAGGTCAACCTGGAGAAGGCGGACGACCTGGACACCGGTCTCTACCGGGTACGCAGCCGTACGCTCGCCTCCTCCACCAGCCAGGCGGCCCCCGCCGGCCCCGGCCCCGCGGCGCCCGCGCCCGCACCGGGCGGCGGCGGCCCCGCCGCACAGCGCCCCGGCGGCGCGGGCTTCCCGCCCCAGCCGGCCGGCGCTCCCCCCATGCCGCCCTCCCCGCCGCCCGCGGGCGGACGTCCCGGGGGGTACGGCTACCCGCAGCCCGCGGCCCCGCAGCGGCCCACGGCCGCCGCACAGGGCTCGCGCACCAGACACTGGATCGAGATCAACGGCACACGCCACCAGATCTCCCGCGCGACGCTCGTGCTGGGCCGCAGCACCGAGGCCGACGCGCGGATCGACGACCCCGGCGTCTCCCGCCGGCACTGCGAGATCCGGACCGGAACGCCCTCGACGATCCAGGATCTCGGGTCCACCAACGGCATCGTGGTGGACGGGCAGCACACCACCCGCGCTACGCTCCGCGACGGCTCACGGATCGTCGTGGGCAGCACCACCGTTATCTACAGGCAAGCCGAAGGGTGATCCGGGGGCAATGTCAGAGCTGACCCTCACGGTCATGCGGCTGGGTTTTCTGGCCGTTCTGTGGCTGTTCGTGATCGTGGCCGTGCAGGTCATCCGCAGCGATCTGTTCGGTACGCGCGTCACTCAGCGCGGGTCCCGACGGGAGTCAGGCCGGCCGCAGCAAGCGGCCCGCCAGGCGCCCCCACAGCAACGCCAGCAACCGGCCGGTGGCCGTTCGCGCCGCAACGCACCGACCAAACTGGTGGTGACGGAGGGAACCCTCACCGGCACCACCGTCGCGCTCCAGGGCCAGACCATCAGTCTGGGCCGCGCACACGACAGCACGATTGTGCTGGACGACGACTACGCCTCCAGCCGCCATGCCAGGATCTACCCGGACCGGGACGGCAACTGGATCGTGGAGGACCTGGGCTCCACCAACGGCACGTACCTCGACCGTGGGCGGCTGACGACCCCCACGCCGATTCCGCTGGGTGCGCCGATCCGGATCGGCAAGACCGTCATCGAGCTGCGGAAGTAGTGCCACGTCATGAATGAGCGCGAGCGGAGCGAGCACGCACCGGTGGTCCTCACCCAGGGCCCGTGCGCGCTCCCGACCGGAGGGTGGGCAGTGTGGCTCGACACGACCGGCTGTACCCGGAGCCGACGGGCGAGGTGGGCATGAGCCTTTCACTGCGCTTCGCCGCCGGATCGCACAAGGGCATGATCCGGGAGGGCAACGAGGACTCCGGTTACGCCGGTCCGCGGCTGCTCGCCATCGCCGACGGCATGGGCGGTGCCGCCGCCGGCGAGGTCGCCTCCTCCGAGGCCATCTCCACCATCGTCGCGCTCGACGACGACATTCCGGGCTCCGACATCCTCACCTCGCTCGGCACCGCCGTACAGCGGGCCAACGACCAGCTGCGCTCCATGGTCGAGGAGGACCCGCAGCTGGAGGGTATGGGCACCACGCTCACCGCCCTGCTGTGGACCGGCCGGCGGCTCGGCCTCGTACACGTCGGCGACTCGCGCGCGTACCTGCTGCGCGACGGTGTGCTGACGCAGATCACGCAGGACCACACCTGGGTGCAACGCCTCGTCGACGAGGGCCGGATCACCGAGGAGGAGGCCACCACCCACCCGCAGCGCTCCCTGCTGATGCGCGCGCTGGGCAGTGGCGACCATGTCGAGCCGGACCTGTCGATCCGTGAAGTCCGGGCCGGCGACCGGTACTTGATCTGCTCCGACGGCCTCTCCGGCGTCGTCTCGCACCAGACGCTGGAAGACACCCTCGCCAGCTACCAGGGCCCGCAGGAGACCGTGCACGAGCTGATCCAGCTCGCGCTGCGCGGCGGCGGCCCCGACAACATCACGGTGATCATCGCCGACGTCCTCGACCTGGACACCTCCGACACCCTCGCCGGGCAGCTGTCCGACGCCCCGGTGATCGTCGGCGCGGTCGCGGAGAACCAGCACCAGCTGAACGACAACGGCATCATGCAGACCCCGGCCGGCCGCGCCTCGGGGCTCGGCCGCCAGGTGCCCGGACAGGGCGGCGGCGGGGGCGAGTTCGGCCCGCCCGGCTCCGGCGACACCACCGGCTTCATCCCGACCGACGGCTTCGGCGGCTACGGGGACGACGACTTCGTCAAACCCCGCAAGGGCCGCTGGCTGAAGAGATCCTTCTACGGGATCCTCGCGCTGGCCGTGGTGGGCGGCGGTCTCTACGGCGGCTGGCGCTGGACGCAGACCCAGTACTACGTCGGTACCAACGGCGAGCACGTCGCGCTGTACCGGGGCATCAACCAGGACCTCGCCTGGGTCTCGCTCTCGGACGTCGAGAAGGACCACCCCGAGATCGAACTCAAGTACCTGCCGCCGTACCAGCAGAAGCTGGTCGAGGCGACGATCGCCGAGGGCGACCTCAAGAACGCCCAGTCGAAGATCGACGAGCTGGCGGTGCAGGCCTCCGCATGCCAGAAGCAGGCCGAGCGGCAGGCCGCCGAGAGCGCCAGGAACTCGCAGAGCGGTGAGGGCGAGGCGGGCGGCACCACCGGAACCGTCCCGTCCTCCTTCACGTCCAAGGCGACCCCGACACCGAATCCCTCAACTTCGACCAATCCTTCGGAGACCACGCCTCCGAATACCGATCAGTCAACGTCCCCGCCCGCGACCACTCCCAGCCCCGGCCCGAGCCTGTCGGAGGAAGAGCAGAAGGTCGTCTCCAATTGCGGTACGCAGTAGGCAAGCCGTGAGAGGCCCTGTCACACGATGAGCAGTCCTTCCAACACGTCGACGCAGCACACGTCCACGATCGGCGCGATCGGTGCGCCGAGCCGGCGCAACACCGAGCTCGCGCTGCTCGTCTTCGCCGTCGCGATCCCGGTGTTCGCCTACGCCAACGTGGGCCTCGCCATCAACGACCAGGTACCGGCCGGCCTGCTGAGCTACGGTCTGGGCCTCGGTCTGCTGGCCGGCGTGGGCCATCTCGTCGTACGCAAGTTCGCGCCGTACGCGGATCCGCTGCTGCTGCCGCTGGCCACGCTGCTGAACGGGCTGGGGCTCGTCGTCATCTGGCGGCTCGACCAGTCCAAGCTGTTGCAGTCCATCGGCCAGGCGGGCACTGCGGCGCCACGGCAGCTGCTGTACACGGCGATGGGCATCGCGCTCTTCATCGTGGTGCTGATCTTCCTCAAGGACCACCGGGTCCTCCAGCGCTACACGTACATCTCCATGGTCGGCGCGGTGTTCCTGCTGCTGCTGCCCCTGGTACCGGGCCTCGGCCGGAACATCTACGGCGCCAAGATCTGGATCCAGGTCGCCGGATTCTCCATCCAGCCCGGTGAGTTCGCGAAGATCGTGCTGGCGATCTTCTTCGCCGGCTACCTGATGGTGAAGCGCGACGCGCTGGCCCTCGCCAGCCGCCGCGTCATGGGCCTGTACCTGCCGCGCGGCCGCGACCTCGGTCCGATCCTCGTGGTCTGGGCGATCTCGATCCTGATCCTGGTCTTCGAGACCGACCTCGGCACGTCGCTGCTGTTCTTCGGAATGTTCATCATCATGCTGTACGTCGCCACCGAGCGGACCAGCTGGATCGTCTTCGGTCTGCTGATGTCCGCGGTCGGCGCGGTCGGCGTGGCCTCGTTCGAACCGCACATCCAGCAGCGCGTCGACGCCTGGCTCGACCCGATGCGCGAGTACACCCTCAGCCAGCAGCAAGTACCCGGCCACTCCGAGCAGGCGATGCAGGCCCTGTGGGCGTTCGGCTCCGGCGGCACCCTGGGCACCGGCCTCGGCCAGGGCCACTCCGACCTGATCCGGTTCGCCGCCAACTCCGACTTCATCCTCGCCACCTTCGGCGAGGAGCTGGGCCTGGCCGGCCTGATGGCGATCCTGATGATCTACGCGCTGATCGTGGAGCGGGGTGTGCGCACCGCGCTCGCCGCCCGTGACCCGTTCGGCAAGCTGCTCGCCATCGGCCTGTCCGGCGCCTTCGCGCTCCAGGTCTTCGTCGTCGCCGGCGGTGTGATGGGCCTCATCCCGCTGACCGGTATGACGATGCCGTTCCTGGCGTTCGGCGGTTCCTCGGTCATCGC
Organism: Streptomyces sp. NPDC088387; assembly: GCF_044753385.1. Lineage (NCBI taxonomy): Bacteria > Bacillati > Actinomycetota > Actinomycetes > Kitasatosporales > Streptomycetaceae > Streptomyces > Streptomyces sp. NPDC088387. The sequence goes on along the minus strand of NZ_JBIVNC010000003.1, from coordinate 305,245 downwards.
CAACTGGGCGCTGATCGGGATCCTGATCAGGATCAGCGACACCGCCCGCCGCCCGGCGCCGTCCCCCGCGCCCAACCCCGACGCCGAGATGACCCAGGTGGTCCGCCCGTCATGAACAAGCCCCTGCGCCGGATCGCGATCTTCTGCGGTCTCCTCGTCCTCACCCTGCTGATAAGGGACAACTTCCTTCAGTACGTGCAGGCCGACGAACTGGCGAGCGACCCGAAGAACCGCCGGGTCGCCATCGAGCGGTACGCGTCACCGCGCGGCAACATCATCGTGGACGGCAAGGCGATCACCGGCTTCCGCAAGGCCAAGAGCGGCGACTTCGAGTACGTCCGTACGTACAAGGACGGCCCCATGTGGGCGCCCGTCACCGGCTACACCTCGCAGGCGTTCGGCGCCAGCCAGCTGGAGAGCATCGAGGACGGCATCCTCACCGGCAACGACGACCGGCTGTTCTTCCGCAACACCCTCGACATGCTCACCGGCAAGTCGAAGGAGGGCGGCAACGTCGTCACCACCCTCAACGCCGCCGCGCAGAAGGCCGCCTACGACGGTCTCGCCAAGCGCGGCAAGGGCGCGGTGGCCGCGATCGAGCCGTCCACGGGCAAGATCCTGGCGCTGGCCTCGTACCCCTCGTACGACCCGTCGTCCTTCGCCGGCTACTCGAACGACGACGCCGAGGCCTGGGGCAAGCTCCAGAAGAAGGAGAACGCGGACGACCCGATGCTGAACCGGGCGCTGCGCGAGGTGTACCCGCCGGGCTCGACGTTCAAGGTGCTCACGGCCGCCGCGGCGCTGGAGCACGGGCTGTACAAGGACGCCGACGAGAAGACGGACTCGCCGGACCCGTGGACCATGGAGGGCACCAACACAGAGCTGCCCAACGAGGGCAACATCCCGTGCAAGAACGCGACGCTGCGGGTGGCCCTCCAGTACTCCTGCAACACGGTCTTCGGCAAGGTCGGCTCCGACCTCGGCAACGACAAGATGCTGGAGACGGCCAAGAAGTTCGGCTTCGACACCGAGCAGTTCGTGCCGGTTCGCTCCACCGCCTCGGTCTTCTCCGAGGACATGAACGCCTCGCAGACCGCGCTGTCCTCCATCGGCCAGTTCAACACCGCCGCGACCCCGCTCCAGATGGCGATGGTCGCCTCCGCGGTCGCCAACGACGGCAAGCTGATGAAGCCGTACATGGTCGACAAGCTCCAGGCCCCGAGCCTCGACACCATCGAGCAGACGGACCCGGAGGAGATGAGCCGGCCGCTGTCCTCGGAGAACGCGCAGATCCTCCAGTCGATGATGGAGACCGTGGTCACCGACGGCACCGGCAAGGCCGCACAGATCCCGGGCGTCACGGTGGGCGGCAAGACCGGTACCGCCCAGCACGGCGTCGAGAACAGTGAGAAGCCGTACGCCTGGTTCATCTCCTACGCGAAGACCGAGTCCGGTTCGCCGGTCGCCGTCGCCGTGGTGGTCGAGGACCAGAACGCCGACCGCGAGCAGATCTCCGGCGGCGGCCTCGCGGCCCCGATCGCCAAGAGTGTGATGGAGGCCGTCATCGGCGACAAGCAGTGACCCCCATCACGTCCCCTTCACATCGGTGCACGTTGCGATACCGGTCCTGTATCGGGTGACGGGCTTGGCCAGGTCACACAATTCCATCCGGGTACGGTAGGCCCGGACGGCAGCCTCCGACCCGTACGAACGTACGGGCCGGGACCGACGGAGAGGGCTGGTAGGTAGCTTATGGAAGAGCCGCGTCGCCTCGGCGGCCGGTACGAGCTGGGCCATGTGCTCGGCCGTGGTGGCATGGCGGAGGTATACCTCGCGCATGACACCCGCCTCGGCCGCACCGTGGCGGTGAAGACGCTGCGCGCGGATCTCGCGCGCGACCCGTCCTTCCAGGCCCGGTTCCGCCGGGAGGCCCAGTCGGCCGCCTCGCTCAACCATCCCGCAATCGTGGCGGTCTACGACACGGGCGAGGACTACATCGACGGGGTCTCGATCCCGTACATCGTCATGGAGTACGTCGACGGGTCCACACTCCGCGAACTGCTGCACTCCGGCCGCAAGCTGCTGCCCGAGCGCACGCTGGAGATGACCATCGGCATCCTCCAGGCCCTGGAGTACTCGCACCGCGCCGGCATCGTGCACCGCGACATCAAGCCCGCGAACGTCATGCTGACGCGCAACGGCCAGGTCAAGGTCATGGACTTCGGCATCGCCCGCGCCATGGGCGACTCCGGCATGACGATGACCCAGACCTCCGCGGTCATCGGCACCGCCCAGTACCTCTCCCCGGAGCAGGCCAAGGGCGAGCAGGTCGACGCACGGTCCGACCTCTACTCGGCGGGTTGTCTGCTCTACGAGCTGCTGACGGTCCGGCCACCGTTCATCGGTGACTCACCGGTCGCGGTCGCCTACCAGCACGTACGGGAGGAGCCGCAGGCCCCGAGCGTCTTCGATCCGGAGATCACTCCGGAGATGGACGCGATCGTCCTGAAGGCCCTGGTCAAGGACCCCAACTACCGCTACCAGTCGGCCGACGAGATGCGCGCCGACATCGAGGCCTGTCTCGACGGACAGCCGGTGGCGGCCACGGCCGCCATGGGCGCGGTGGGCTACGGCGGCTACCCCGACGACCAGCCGACCACGGCCCTGCGCTCCTCGGACGCCGGCGCCACGTCGATGCTGCCGCCGATGAACCCGGACGACGGCGGTTACGGCTACGACGACCGCCCCGACCGGCGCCGCCAGAAGAAGTCGAACACCTCCACGATCCTGCTGGTGGTGGCGGCGGTACTGGTGCTGGTGGGCGCGATCCTGATCGGCCGGTGGGTGTTCGCCGGCGACGGGGTGAGCAACGACCAGGTGGCGGTGCCGAACTTCGTCGGTCAGACGGAGGACGACGCCAGGAAACAGGTGACCAACGCCGATCTCCAGCTCTCCGTCAGCAACAAGCCGTGCGAGGACCAGCCCAAGGGCAACGTGTGCTCGCAGGACCCGACCGGCGGCACCAAGGTCGACAAGGGCACGACGATCAACCTCGTCGTCTCGACCGGGGCGCCCAAGGTCGTCGTACCGAGTGTGGTCGGCGACAGCCTCGACGACGCGAAGGCGAAGCTGGAGGGCGACGAGTTCCAGTTCGTCGTGAAGACGGAGACCAAGGAGTCCTCGGAGGAACCCAACACGGTCCTGGAGCAGGACCCCGGCCTCGGCGACGAGGTCGAGAAGGGCTCCACGATCACCCTGACGGTCGCCAAGGAGGCCGAGAAGGCCACGGTCCCGAACGTGGTGGGCCAGAGCTGTGACGACGCACGGGCCCAGCTGGAGGCCAACGACCTCACCGGCACGTGCACCGAGGTGCCGACACAGGACCAGAACCAGGACGGCAAGGTCATCGAGTCCACCCCGGCGGCCAACTCGTCAGTGGACCCGGGCTCGACGGTCACCCTGAAGGTCGGCAAGTTCGAACAGCAGAAGAAGCAGGTCCCGGACGTCCGCAACCAGACGGTCGCCCAGGCCCGCCAGACCCTTCAGTCCCAGGGCTTCAACAACATCCAGTTCGCCCAGGGCAGCGATCAGAGTGACCAGGCGCTGGTGATCAACCAGGACCCCGCCGGCGGCACCGAGGTCGACGACCCGGGAGCCACGACCATCACCCTCCAGACCGTCGGTCTCGGCGGTAACAACGGAGGCGGCAACGGCGGCTTCATCGGAGGCGGCGGCGACGACTGATCCCCGCCTCTGAACACGGCATCACATGAGTGGGCCCCGCCGGAACCGTCCGGCGGGGCCCACTCACGTACGGCGACGGTTCAGCCGCGGCCGAGTTCCTTCGGTGGGGTGCGGGCCGCGTCGACCCTGTCGACGCGTTCCAGTTCGCCCCAGACGACGTAGCGGTAGCGGCTGGTGAAGATGGGGGTGCAGGTCGTCAGGGTGATGTACTTGCCGGCCTTCTTCCTGCCGGACTCCTTGGGGACCGGGCCGAGGACGTCGACGTTGTACTTCGAGGTCTCCGGCAGCACCGCGTAGACCTTGTAGACGTACCAGTCGTTCTTCGTCTCGAAGACGATCGGGTCGCCCTTCTCCAGCTTGTGGATGTTGTGGAACTTGGCGCCGTGGCCGTCGCGGTGCGCGGCGAGCGAGAAGTTGCCGTTCTTGCCGCTGGTGGGGAGGGTCGCCTTGACGGGGTCGGTGTAGTAGCCGGCGACACCGTCGTTGAGCCGCTCGGTGTTCGTGCCCTTCTCGACCAGGATCTCGCCCCTGCCCATCGCGGGGACGTGCAGGAAGCCGATGCCGTCCTTGGTGTCCAGCGCGCCGGGACCGGTGGACTCCTGGGCCCAGTGGTCGCGGACCTTGTCGCCCTCCTTGTCGGCCTTCCGGTCGGCGAGGACGTTCGTCCACCACAGGGAGTAGACGACGAAGAGGCCGAGCACCAGCCCGGCCGTGATGAGGAGTTCACCGAAGACGCTGACCGCCATCGCGATCCGGCCGGGTCCCCGGCGCCGCGCCGGCGGCCCGGAGCCGGGCGCCGCGGTGTGCTCTTCGGTGTCGTCGGTGGTCGCTGCCACGGTCATCCGCCCTTGCCGGTCCTAGTCAACGAGCGCATCCGGCTTGCCCTCGCTGCGCGGCCGCTCCTCGACCATCTTGCCCCAGACGATCATCCGGTACTTGCTGGTGAACTCCGGCGTACAGGTCGTCAGCGTGATGTAGCGGCCCGGCTCCTTGAACCCGGACTGCGCCGGTACGGGATCCAGGACGCTGACGTTGCTCGGCTGGGTCACCGGCAGGATCGACGCCATCTTGTAGACGTAGTACGTGTCCTGGGTCTCCACGACGATCGGATCCCCGGGGCTGAGCTTGTTGATGTACCGGAACGGCTCGCCGTGGGTGTTGCGATGGCCCGCGAGCCCGAAGTTCCCCGTTTTGGCGTCCGGCATCGCCGTCTTCAGCTTGCCGTCCCCGTAGTGGCCGACCATGCCCTTGTCGAGCACACCCTTGTTGCTGGTGCCCTCGGCGATCGGCACGACCACGTCCAGCTTGGGGATGCGCAGGATGGCGAAGCCCTGGCCGGGTTCGAAGGTCCCGGGGTTGCGCTTGCCGTTGGCCCAGTCCTCCTGGAGGTCGCTGGCCTCCTTGCCGGCCTGCGCGTGCGCCCGGACGTTCGTCCACCACAGCTGGTAGGTGACGAAGAGCAGCATCAGGACGCCGGTGGTGATGAACACCTCACCGATCGCCCGGCTGGCGACCACCGACGCGCTGGGCTTGCGGGAGCGGGCGAGCTTGCGCGCCTCCACGCGGGAGAGCGGTGCCCCCGACCCGGCGCCGGCCTCGCCGGTCTCGTCGTCCGCCGTTCCGCCGGAACCGGCGGGGTGCCCATGGGTACCACCGCGCCCATGACGCCGCTTGGCGGCCTTTCTACGGGCCGCACGGCCACCGGAGGCGGTATCGGACCCCGACGGCTCGGCGGCACCGCGAGAGGCGGATATGGGCTCGCCCGGCAGCTCGGGTATGCGCAGCGCGACGGTCTCTTCGTCGATGGGGGGCTGCGGGACGGACCGCGGCGGAGCGGAGGGCTGCGGCTGCCCGGCGCGCCGACGGCCGGTCGGGCGCTGCTGGGACGGGTGCTGCTGGACCGGGTGCTGCTGGACCGGGGGGCGCTGGTGGACCGGGTCTCCGTGGATCGGCGGCAGCACCTGTGTGTCGGACGGGGCGGGCGCCGGAGGCGCCTCGTAGGGCGGCGCTGCCGCGAAGTCCTCGCCCGCATACGGGCCTTCACCCCGGTACGGAACCTCACCCGGATACGGGCCCTCGCCCGGGTACGGCCCCTCACCCGCATACGGACCCTCGCCCGCGTACGCGCCCTCGAACGCACCCGGCACCCCGTACGGCTCCTGCCCGTACGAGGTCCCCCGGTCGCCGACCCCGTAGGCGGAGTCGGACTCGCGCTCGGGGCGCAGCGCGGTCACGCCGTGGCCCTGCCCACGACCGGCGCCAGCCCCACCGATCTGGCCACCGCGTCCCGGTCACCGCACTCCACGAGCCAGTTGGCGAGCATCAGGTGCCCGTGCTCGGTCAGGACCGACTCGGGGTGGAACTGCACTCCCTCGACGGGCAGTTCCCGGTGGCGCAGGCCCATCACGATGCCGTCGTGGGTACGGGCGGTGACCTCCAGCTCGGCCGGGACGGTGGCCGGCTCGGCGGCCAGCGAGTGGTACCGGGTGGCGGTGAACGGCGAGGGCAGTCCGGCGAAGACGCCCCTGCCCGCGTGCTCCACGAGCGAGGTCTTGCCGTGCAGCAGCTCCGGCGCGCGGTCCACGACACCGCCGTACGCGACCTGCATCGACTGCATACCGAGGCAGACGCCGAAGACGGGCACGCCGGTCGACGCGCAGTGCCGGACCATGTCGACGCAGACACCGGCCTGCTCGGGCGTACCGGGGCCGGGGGAGAGCAGGACGCCGTCGAAGCCGTCCTGGGCATGGGCGGTGCCGACCTCGTCGTTGCGCAGCACCTCGCACTCGGCGCCGAGCTGGTAGAGGTACTGGACCAGGTTGAAGACGAAGCTGTCGTAGTTGTCGACGACAAGGATGCGCGCGCTCACTGGTTGTCCACCGTCACGTCGTTGAAGGGAAGCAGCGGTTCGGCCCACGGAAACACGTACTGGAACAGGACGTAGACCACGGCCATGACAAGTACGAGTGAAAGCAGCAGTTTCACCAATGCGTTCCCCGGCAGATGCCGCCAGATCCAGCCGTACATGCCGTCCCTTCCGTTGACCCACGGCACCAGACTCACGCCGTACTCGCTCCAGACTAACGGCGCAGTGCCTCTGGTTTCCCGGCCTCCACGGGCTGGGTGGAGTCCAGATGCGCCCAGACGATCAGCCGGTGGCTGTGCCCCCACTCGGGATCGCAGGTCGTCAGCGTGAGGTAGCGGCCGGTGCGGCTGTAGCCCGACTTCTCGGGAACAGGATCGATCACCTCCACATCCGTCGGGACCGTCTTGTAGGGACCTTTGTCGATCCTGTACGTGAACCAGGTGGTCCCGTCGGTGAGCACCACCGCGTCCCCGCGGCGCAGTTCGGGGAAGTTTTTGAAGGGGTCGCCGTACGTGCGCCGGTGCCCGGCGACGGAGAAGTTCCCCTTCTCCCCGAGCTGCGCGGTCCCGGCGTAGTGCCCGAGCCCCTTCTTGAGGGTTCCGGTGGCGGTGCCCTCGAGAACCGGCTTGTTCCACGTGAAACCAAGCCGCGGAATGTACATGATCGCGAAGGGTTCGCCGCTTTTGTACGGTTTCTGCGCGGGCGGATCGCTCGCCGCGGCACCCGGCGCCGGCGTCGGCGCCGGCCGTGTACCCGACTGCGACCACCGGTCCTCGAGCCGTGCGATCTGGTCGTCCATCACATGGTCGGCCTTCACGCCGGTCCAGAACAGCACGTACACCACAAAGAGCACGATCACGGTGCCGGCGGTGATGCACAGCTCGCTGACGGTTCTGACGACAACGCGCACCGGCGGCTCCTGAAGAGACGCTTACTCCACGGGCTTGGCGTAGTGCAGATCCACTGTGCCCGAGTACCCGGGCAGAGTCACCGCCCCGTCCTCCTCGACTTTCCAGCCGAGTCCGTACACGTTGACGTACACCATGTAGTTCTGGATCGCGGGGCTCGCGGTCAGCGCCTTCTGCAACTTCTCCGGATCCCCGACCGCGGTGATCTTGTACGGCGGTGAGTAGACCCGGCCCTGGAGGATCAGGGTGTTGCCGACGCAGCGCACGGCGCTGGTGGAGATCAGCCGCTGGTCCATGACCTTGATGCCCTTGGCGCCGCCCTGCCAGAGGGCGTTGACCACGGCCTGGAGGTCCTGCTGGTGGATGACCAGGTAGTCGGGCTGCGGCTCGGGGTAGCCGGGGAGCTTGGCGGTGGCGTTGGGCGGGGCGTCGTTGAGGGTGACGCTGATCGCCTCGCCGGAGAGCTTCTGCGTCCCCGCGTACTTCTCCAGGGCCTCCAGCTTGTCGTCCTCGGCCTTGGTGCTGCCGTCGTCCCGCTCGGCGAGCGATTCGACCTGTTCGCGCAGCGAGGCGTTGGACTCGTCCCGTTCGCCGTTCTCGCCGCTGCGTTCCTGGATCAGGTCGGAGAGCTTCAGCAAGGAGGCGTCCGTACGGATATCGGTGCCTTTGGCAGTATTGAAGCTGGTGAAGAAAATAAGTCCGGCGAGAGCGAAGACGCCGACCGTAAGGACCCGTACCGGTCGGAAACGGGTCTTGCGGGCAGCGCTGGACCCGGTCTCGGGGGAGTCGGCAGAATTGCTCAACGTACCCTTATCTCCTTCGGCGCCGCGGAAGCACTACGCTAACGGACGCCCGGGGGAGCACTCAGTGTCCCCTTGTACGCTGCCCCGAGCCCGACCCGAGTTCCCTGCGCGGCCACGCAGCGCATCGACAGGAGAGACCCTCGTGCCGAAGTCACGTATCCGCAAGAAGGCTGACTACACGCCGCCGCCGTCGAAGCAGGCGACGACGATCAAGCTGACCAATCGCGCATGGGTCGCACCCGTCATGCTGGCGATGTTCCTCGTCGGCCTGGCATGGATCGTCGTCTTCTACGTCACCGACGGTTCCCTCCCGATCGACGGGTTGGACAACTGGAACATCGTGGTCGGCTTCGGCTTCATCGCCGCGGGATTCGGCGTCTCGACCCAGTGGAAGTAGGGCTCGGACGCGAAGTCCGGGCCGCTGGGCGGTGAACACAGCTCTGCCCAGGGCTATCCGCTGAGTTATCCACAGCCCCTGCGGAATTTCCACATCCCACCTGGGGAAAAGACGAAGATCTGTGGATAACCTCTGGCGGGTTGACGCCGGTACGACCGTCACACCATCGCTCGCAAAACTGTTCGCCCCCTGCCTGACCTGCGGAAACACAGGTCAGCTACAGGGGGCACAGTTGTTCCCGCACACTATGCACAAGATCCGGCACACGCTGTGGACAAGAGCCGCTCAGGTGAGCTGGAGGGTCCTCAAGAGTGTGATGCCGATCACGACAACCAGCACCGCGGCACAGGTCCCGTACTGCACCAGGGCCCGGCGCTCACGTGGGGCGTTGACCATCGCGTAGCCGACGACCACACCGGCGACCAGGCCTCCTATGTGGGCCTGCCAGGCGATGTTGAACCCCGGGCTGAAGGTGAAGATCAGGTTGATCGCCAGCAGGGCGAGTACCGGCCGCATGTCGTAGTTGAGCCGGCGCATCAGCACGGCCGTCGCACCGAACAGGCCGAAGATCGCGCCGGAGGCGCCCAGCGACGCCGAGCTGGGTGAGGCCAGCAGATAGGTGAGGGCGCTGCCCGCCAGTCCGGACACCATGTACAGCGTGAAGTAGCGGACCCGGCCGAGGGCCGCCTCCAACGGGCCGCCGAGCCACCACAGGCTCAGCATGTTGAACGCGATGTGCCAGATCGCCTCGTGCGCGAACATCGAGGTCACCAGGCGATACCACTCGCCGTCCGCGACCCCCTCGGTCGTCGGCCACGGCGCCGGCGGCCACTGGCCGACCAGCACCAGGCTGTCCAGCACCGAAGGCCGGACCTGGACCAGGATGAACACCGCGACGTTGATCGCGAGCAGGATCTTGGTGATCAGCCGGGGGTCGGACGCGACGGTGCCGCCCGCGATCGTGCGGGGCTGGGAGGCGCTCGGCGCGTGCCCGGTGCCGGAACCGCCGCGCACACACTCGGGGCACTGGAAACCGACGGAGGCACTGACCATGCACTCGGGGCAGATCGGGCGGTCGCAGCGGGTGCAGCGCACGCCCGTCTCCCGGCCCGGATGCCGGTAGCAGACAGGCAGGCTCTGTGCGGGCTGGGGGGACTGCTCCCCCGGGCCCTGCGGGCTGCCCGGCGCCTGGTCCATGGGGTTCCCCCTCACTCGTCGTCGGGAACACAACGCCCCGCCCATCATTACGGATGAGCGGGGCTTTTGGTTCCCTGTGGGAGGGGCCGAAACGGCCTCAGACCTGGCGGGACTCGATCACCACGGACTCGATGACCACGTCGTTGACGGGGCGGTCGGTACGCGGGTTGGTCTTCGTGGTCGCGATCTCGTCCACGATCTTCTGGCTGGCCGCGCTGGAGACCTCACCGAAGATGGTGTGCTTGCGGTTCAGCCAGGCCGTCGGCGAGACGGTGAGGAAGAACTGCGAGCCGTTGGTGCCCGGACCGGCGTTGGCCATGGCCAGCAGGTACGGCTTGTTGAACTGAAGGTCGGGGTGGAACTCGTCCCCGAACTCGTAGCCGGGACCGCCGGTCCCGTTCCCCAGCGGGTCACCGCCCTGGATCATGAATCCGTCGATCACCCGGTGGAAGACCGTGCCGTCGTAGAGCTTGTTCTTGGACTTCTCACCCGTGGCGGGGTGGGTCCACTCGCGCTCGCCCGTGGCGAGTTCGACAAAGTTCTTGACCGTCTGCGGCGCATGGTCCGGGAAGAGCCGGATCTCGATGTCGCCGTGGTTGGTCTTCAGGGTGGCGTAAAGCTGCTCGGCCACGATCTGCCTTCCGTTGTCTTCCTGTGACTCCCCGATCCTCGCACGGACCGCGCCGTACGTCGCCCGTCGCCCGTTTCCGACCCCTTCCACCGGCGCGTCACTTGCGAAAAACCGGTCCGGCACTCCCAGGACGGGCGCGCTCCGCGGGGATCCGTGGCATTGTCGACGACAAGCTCCTGTTGCCCTGTATTCATCCGCTATTGCACTTGATCGACAGCCGATCGGCTTGATCAACAGACGGTCCGGAGCCCGGACCCATGACCCGGATGCCCGCCCTCGCATGCCTCGTGGCCCCCCAACGGGCATGATCCGTAAAAGGGCGGAAAGTCGAAATACCGTACGCCACCGACGAGGAGGATCCAGTGACCCGCATCGACAGCGTGCGCGCCGCGACCGGCTCGGCGAAGGACAGCGTGCTGCACGCCGCGGAAGTGGTGGCGCCCTACGCCGACACGGCCAAGGACAGGGCCACCCACTACGCACACGAGGCACGCGTACGGCTCGCGCCCAAGATGTCGCAGGCCGCCGAGCAGGCCCGCGTCCAGTACGAGTCGCATCTCGCCCCACGCTTGGAACAAGCACGTACCCACGTACCGCCCAAGGTCGACTACGCCGCGCACGAAACGGCCCTCCGGGCCCGGGTCGCCGCCCGGCAGGCCGCCGATTACTCCAAGCCGCGGATCGAACAGGCCGTGGCCGCCGCCGCTCCCGTCAAGGACGAGGCCGCCACCCGAGGTGCGGCGGCCATCGCCGCCCTGCGGGGCCAGGTGACGGCCAAGGACATCCAGAAGCTGGTCCGCAAGCACGAACGCCGGGCCAGGGCCGGCCGCGCCGTGAAGGTGCTGGCGATCGCGGGTGTGCTGGCGGGCGGGGCTTTCGCCGCCTGGAAGTGGTGGGACAAGCAGGCCAACCCCGACTGGCTGGTGGAACCGCCGGCCGCCACCGAGGTGCCCGAGCACGGCCACCTCACCTCCGTCGACGGCAGCGGCCAGTCCGCGCTCGACCCCGAGGTCCAGGCGAAGGAGGCCGAGGAGGAAGCGGCCAAGCGCGACAAGGGCAACTGAACCCGGGCTCACCAGAGGCCCAACATCGCGGCGGGGCAAGAGACTTGGACGTCTCTTGCCCCGCCGCGATGTTTCACGTGGAACACTGCCGGAGCCATGATTGCCGAGCATGACGGCGATGACGTTTGCAACGCCCTGGCTGTGCAGGTTCCGTACAGACTTGGTAACGCTGCGCTCCTTCGCGGCTACGCGATCACTCACCGACCAGGTCACACATGGCTCCCGCCCGGCGACCGGCATCCCACCCGCCCCGGCCGTCCGGCGCACGGCATCCCGCCGGCCACTCTCAGCACATGTTTGCGCAAATGAATGCAACGGTTCTGGGGGTGCCCGAAACGCCCTCGGGGCGGCGCACAAGGTGGGGTGAAAGGTGACGCAGACCACCGCCGGAAGGGGTGGCCGAAGGGGCCGCACGGGCATACCCGGGGTGGTCGTCCGGGGGCACAAAAAGGACCGGCCGGACGCCGCAGCGGGCGTCCGAACCGGCCGGAAGTGTGGAGCCTAGGGGAGTCGAACCCCTGACATCTGCCATGCAAAGACAGCGCTCTACCAACTGAGCTAAGGCCCCGGAAGAGAGGCGTCCGCGCCGGATCAACCACACCGACAGGCGCCGGAGACCAGAGTACCGGGTCGCCCCCGGTTTCTCGCAAAAAGATTGGGGGGTCCCGGCAGGCGACCACTCTCCGTAAGATGCTCGACGTGGTTCGCGACAGCGAACCGCCGTTTTGGGGAAGGCGATGGGGAGACGCAATGGACGCCGCACAGCAGGAAGCCACCGCAAGAGCGCGGGAACTGCAGCGGAACTGGTACGGGGAGCCTTTGGGGGCGCTCTTCCGTAAGCTCATCGACGATCTTGGTCTCAACCAGGCTCGTCTCGCGGGGGTGCTGGGGCTGTCCGCACCGATGCTGTCCCAGCTGATGAGCGGTCAGCGGGCGAAGATCGGCAATCCGGCCGTGGTCCAGCGAGTGCAGCTATTGCAGGAACTGGCCGGTCAGGTGGCAGACGGCAGCGTGAGCGCGGCGGAAGCCACCGAGCGCATGGACGAGATCAAGAAGTCTCAGGGGGGCTCGGTGCTCAGCAACACCACACAGACGACGAGTAGTTCGGGGGCACCAACGGTCAAGCGCGTGGTCCGCGAGATCCAGTCCCTGCTGCGCTCGGTCGCCGCCGCCGGCGACATCATCGACGCCGCGGACACCCTCGCCCCCAGCCATCCGGAACTCGCCGAGTTCCTCCGCGTCTACGGCGCCGGCCGCACCTCGGACGCCGTCGCGCACTACCAGTCCCACCAGAACTGACCCGTCGTCCGGTCGCCGAACGGGGGTGCGGCGACCGGAACATGGCAGGAAAGGGCTGGAGAAGACAGGAGAGGCGTCATATCGCTTCCCCCGGGGGAAGCGATGGGGATAACAAGGGGGGTCGTCCCAGGGGGAGGAGCAGCGCACAGCCATGGGTGAGGTCTTCGCCGCACGGTACGAACTGGTCGACCCGATCGGACGCGGAGGGGTCGGTGCCGTCTGGCGCGCGTGGGACCACCGCCGCCGCCGGTATGTGGCCGCCAAGGTCCTCCAGCAGAGCGACGCCCACTCTCTGCTGCGCTTCGTCCGCGAGCAGGCGCTGCGCATCGACCACCCGCATGTGCTCGCGCCGGCCAGCTGGGCCGCCGACGACGACAAGGTCCTGTTCACCATGGACCTGGTGGCGGGCGGTTCCCTCGTCCATCTCGTCGGGGACTACGGGCCCCTGCCGGCACCGTTCGTCTGCACGCTGCTCGACCAGCTCCTTTCCGGGCTCGCCGCCGTGCACGCGGAAGGTGTGGTGCACCGCGACATCAAACCCGCCAACATCCTGCTCGAAGCCACCGGCACCGCCCGCCCGCGCCTGCGGCTGTCCGACTTCGGCATCGCCATGCGCTTCGGCGAGCCCCGGCTGACCGAGACCAACCTCGTGGTGGGCACACCCGGCTATCTCGCGCCCGAGCAGATGCTGGGCGCCGAACCGGACTTCCCCGCCGACCTGTTCGCCGTGGGCCTGGTCGCGCTGTATCTCCTGGAGGGCGCCAAGCCGGACGCCAAGGCCCTCCTTCAGTACTTCGTCGCGCACGGAACTCCCAGCGCGCCCACAGGCGTTCCCGAGCCGCTCTGGCAGGTCGTGGCGGCACTGCTCCAACCGGACCCCGAGACCCGCTTCCGTACGGCCGTCGGGGCGCGCAAGGCGCTGGCCGCCGCCGCGGAGCTCCTGCCGGCGCCCGGGCCCGACGACGAGCAGGTCGAGGTGTTCGACCAACTCGGGCCGCTGCCGACGGGATTCGGGCCCACGGGGCCTCTGAAGCCCGCCTCCGGGGTCGCGCCGGAGGGCGCCGGGGAGGAGACGGGACAGGAAGGCCGTACGGACTCCCGGTCCTCCTCCCGCACGGGCGGCTCGTCCGGGGTGTGGCCCGGCACCGGTTCCGTGTCGGTGGATCCCCGGCTGCCGTCGGGGGCACAGCCGGTTCCGGGGCGGCCGTCCGCGGGGCAGCAGTCTGCGGGGCAGTCGTCTGCGGGGCAGCAGTCGTCCGCGCCGGTCAGCATGTCGGACACGGGGAGCTTCCATCTCCCACCGCCCCGGTTCACCTCCTCCGGGGGCCGGCCGCAGACGCAGGAGCCGGCTCCCCCGCACACGCCCCCTCAGCCGGGCCACCGGCCCCGGCAGCAGGACCACGAGCGTCAGCCCCACCCGCATCCACACGCGCAGGCTCAGCCGCATCCCCAGCCCTACGAGTTCACGCATGCCCTGTCCCCCCGTCCGCGTGCCGAAGCGGCCACAGCCTCTACTGCTTCGTACACCGCTCAGGACCCACAGGTTCCCTCTCCGGCGCAGGCAGTTCCACGGCACCGGGCCGACCGCCGTCGAAAGAGCCGTTCCGGGCCGCCCGCGAAAGTGGCGATCCCGGTGCTGCTGCTGGCCCTGGCCTGCTACGCCGTGGGCTTCTGGGCGCTGACACGCATCTGAAGGTCGGGAAGCCGGTCGCCGAGGACTGAGAAGCAGGTGAGCACCGACCGCCCCCTCCCCTCAGACAGCGCCCTTCCTCAGACAGCTGCCCCCTCAGACAGCGCCCCTCCTCAGACAGCCGACCCCCGCCGACGCCCCGCCGCCGTCCACACGCCCAGCCAGGCGAGGAGCGCCGTCCCCACGCCGATCCCGCCAACCGCGAGCGCGGTCATCGCGGTGTTGTCGTCCCCGGCCGCGCCACCGGAGGCGCTGTCGGCCGCCGAAGCCCCGTTGCCGCCGTCCTCCCCGAGGTCCACGGCATCGGGCTCGAAGACGTCGGCGGGGACCGGCTTCCCCGTGTATCCGGGCCCAGCCTGTGCCGCGCCCTTCAGTCCCACCCGCAGGGTCAGCCCGAAGGGCCCCTCGCCGAGCCGGTCGGCGACCTGGGTGGAGAGGTGGACGACGAGGTAGTACGACCCGGCGAACCGCATCCCGCTCACCCGGTCGGCGACGGCATGGCGGTTGTCGTAGGCGACGGGCGGCAGGGGTTGCAGCGCGGCGGAGGTCTGCCGGCCGCCGTAGCCCGCGCCGGCGTCCTCGACCGGCGCGCGCACCGGGTTGTACAGGGTCACGTCCAGCGCGCCGGACGTATAGCCGGTCTGTTCGGCCGTTCCGCCCAGTTCGGCGGTGGCGGACAGCTGTCGGCCCCAGTCGACCGGAACCTCGTAGAAGAGGGACTGGCCCGGTGTGATCTCGTCCTGCCAGACGCCCTGGCCCAGGCCCGTCGCCGAGGAGAAGCCACCGCCGCCCGCGCGGCGGACCGGTTCGCCGGTCACCGGCTCCGGCGAGGAGGAGTTCCAGGTCTCGGGGGCGGTGGTCGCGCCCGCCTGTTCGAGGCCCGGTTCGGAGACCGCGGCGAGCTCCAGGTCCCAGGGGTCCGGCGCGGAGGTGGACGTGGTGACGCGTTCGACCACGACGTAGTGCGTGCCGGCGCCCTCGCAGCGGGAGCCCTCCGGCGAGATCTCGCGCTCGCCCCAGGCGACGATCGGGTGCGGGCTGCGCGGGGCGCCGATGGTCTCCGTGTCGTAGGAGCAGGAGCCGCCGTCGGTGTCCTCCACGGACACCCGGATCCCGTCGCCCGCGACGACCTCGGTGTCGCTGGGCGGTACCGCGGTGACGGAGACGTAGATGGTGGAGGTCGCGTCGAGTTCGAGGCGGAAGTAGATCTTCCCCTCGGAGGGGAGTGCGCTGCGGTACGTGCCGCCGGGCTCCAGGCGGCCGGCGCCGGTCGTGGAATCCGCGGGCTCGACGGTCGGGGCGCCCTCGGCGAAGGCGTAACCGTCGTCGGAGGCGGTCGAGGCAGTCGAGGCAGTCTCAGAGGCGGTGGACGACAAGGAGCGACCGGAAGAAAGGGAGGCACCGGAGGATAGATAGGTACCGGAGGATGGATAGGTACCGGAAGAAGCGGACTCGGCATACGCCGGATGGATTCCCAGGAGCGCCGTCGCCGTCCACAGCGCGGCCACCGCGCCCGTCCACGCCGTACCCCGCCGCCGTATCACGCGTCACCCCTCGTCACCACTCGGCACCGTCGCCGTAGCGACCCGGACCCCGCTTCGGGGTCATCCTGCCGCGCCGAGCGGCCCCGCACACGCAAAACCCCGACCGCGCGGGCGGCCGGGGTCTGTCAGAACTGGATCTCGATGCTCACGAACCCGTGGGCACGGAGTCAGTCGCCTCCGTCCACAGATCCTGCTCGGCGCGATCCGCCTGGATCTGGCGGTACACGAGGAGCCCGCCGATGGCGGCCAGTGCGACCAGGAGAAGCTTCTTCACCGCGCGACCTCGTCTTTCCTTGACGTAGGGGACCTCTGGCGCCCGACTATACACACCGACCGATATCGATCGGTGACCTGCTGGGGCCCCCAACTCCCGGCCCCGGAGCCGCAGTAGAAGCGGATGATGATATTCCGACCTCAGGGTGATCACACCCCTACGGACGGTCACTATGTCCGCGCTTCCGCCCCCTCCTCCCCATTTCGCGGCCCTTGCACCCATCCGTGTGGTGTTCATCAGACGATCGACGCGCCGCGGGCGTTGGTCCCCCACTTCCGGGCCGCCATACACATCATGAGGAAAGTACGCAAATCGCCCAAGCCTGAAATCGCCCAACCGGAAAGTGAGGGGCCATGGCCCGGATCAAGGTCATGAAGTTGTGGACCGCGTTCATCACCGCCTTCCTCGCGCTGTGCACGGCGCTCGGACTCATCACCACGTCGGCCGCCGCGGCCGTCCCGCAGAGCGAGCCGACGGTCGTCACCGGCGGCGAGGCTCCGGCCACGGTGCCGGCGATGCCTCAGTGGGCCTGGGCCCACACCAAGGCCCTGCCCCCCACGATGAAACAGCGCATCCGCGCGGAGGCCCACGGCAAGACACCGAGCTGCCGCCACCGTCCGCCCGTAGACGCGGACGCAGACGACGCCACGGCTGACGCCACAACGGACGCCACGACGGACGCCATGACCGACGCGAGGACCGGCGCCATCAACGAAGCGACGACCGGAGTGACGACTGGCGCCATCAACGAAGTGACGACCGAAGTGACGAGTGCGACAACCGAGGCGACGAAGGCGACGGCGGACCACCACTGTGAAGACACTGCGGCCAACCCGGCCAACACCGCCACGCTCAGCACCTCGACCCAGCACTGACCCGCCCCACCCCCACTTGCTCCACCCCGACAGTCACCTGGGCAGTCACCGGGACAGCCGCAGCGACAGTCCGTCGAGCACGATCTCCATGCCGTCGGCGAACTTGTCCTCCCGCAGCGCGACCGGATCGGCCACCTTGGCAGTGATGTCCTCCCGCTCGAACGACGCCGCGAGATGGACGTGCCGCGCGGCGACTTCCTGGGCCGCGGGCATCAGCCGGGCCACGAACTCGGCCTCCGTCTCCCCCGACCGCGCGACCGTGGTCAGCCAGGCCGCCTCGGTGGTGCTGACTCCGATGACGTACGACACCACACAGTCGATGGCGCGGCTCGGCTCGGCGAATCCGGCGGCCGCGAAAAGGGCGGCGAGCCGCTCGTTGAAGGACATGAGGTTGGGACCCAGGTAGGCGAGTCCCGCCTGCCCGAGCACCGAGGACAGCCAGCGGTGCCGCAGGGCCACCGCGCGGAACGACGCGGCGGCCTCGGTAACATCCGCGCGCCAGTCGGGACGACCGGCCGGCGGTACGTGGATCTCCGCGGCGACCTCGTCGACGGCGAGCTCCATCAGCTCGTCCTTGGTCGCCACATGCCGGTAGAGCGACGTCGCTCCCGCATTGAGGCGAGCCCCCAGCTTCCGCATACTCAGCGCTTCGACACCGTCCGCGTCCAGCATGGCGATGGCCTCGCGGACGATCGCGTCACGGTTGAGGGCGGGCTGGTCGGCCGGCTTCTGCGGGCGGGCCCACACCGACGGGATCGGACTCGGGTCCGGCTTGGTCCTTGGGGCCATGGTGAGGGCTCCTCCCTGCGACATCCGTGGGCACTTCTCTGACTCCCGGGCACGTATCCGGATCCCGGACACTTCCCTGCGTACGGCGCACTGCGTACAACGTTCGCATCCAGCGTACACACATCACCCCTTGCGCACACTGTTCCGCGATGCGTACAGTGTGCGCATCGCAAGGAACGGTGTACGCATCGGGCGGAACACTGTACGCACCGCCTGGAACCCGGTATCGGAAGGACCCGTCATGGCCCCCCTGGACCCTGTGACCACTCAGGACACCAGCACCAACGCCCCGAACCCCCGCCGCTGGTGGATCCTGATCGTGCTGTGCCTGAGCACGCTGGTCCTGACCGTGGACGGCATGGCACTGACCGTCGCGGTGCCCTCGATGACGGCGGACCTGGGCGCCTCCGCGCAGGACACCCAGTGGATCCTCGACTCCTACATCCTGGTCTTCGCCGGTCTGCTGCTGACCTCGGGCAGCCTCGGCGACCCTTTTCGGGCGCCGCCGGATCATGCTGATCGGCCTGGTGCTGTTCGGGGCCGCCTCAATGGCGGCGACCCTGTGCACCAACCCCGGCGAGGTCATCGCCGCGCGGGTGGCGATGGGGGTCGGCGGCGCGCTGATCATGCCGTCGACGCTGTCGATCCTGATCACGGTCTTCGACGAGGAGGAGCGCCGCACGGCGATGGCGATCTGGGGCTCGGTGTCCATGCTGGGGCTGGTCGGCAGCCCGGTCCTCGGTGGCGTACTGATCGAGCACTTCTCCTGGGAGTCGATCTTCTACATCAACGTCCCGATCGTCGCGCTCGCCATCACGGCCGGTCTGCTGCTGATGCCGGAGTCCCGGGCGCCGTGGCAGAAGCCGGATCCGCTGGGCGCGGTGCTGTCGGCTGTCGGGATGACCGCGCTGATCTGGTGGATCATCGAGATCCCGAAGCACGGGGCGTTCGAGGGCCGCTCGCTGGTCAGTGTGACCGTGGCGGTCGTCGCGCTGGGCGGCTTTGTGGTCTGGGAGAACGTCACGGCGTCGCCGATGGTGCCGATGGTCCTCTTCAAGCACCGCAACTTCAGCGGGGGTTCGCTCTCCCTGGCGCTGGTGCAGATCGGCAACGGCGGTCTGCTGCTGGTCCTGACGCAGTACCTACAGTTCGTGCTCGGCTACTCCGCCATCGAGGCCGGCCTCGCCTTCCTGCCCCTGGCCATAGCGGCCCTCGCCGGCAACGGCGGCGGCGTCAAGCTCGCGGCGAGCATCGGCAACCGCTACGTGATCCTGATCGGCATGCTGGTGATGGTCGCCTCCTTCGCCCTCCTGACCACGGTCACCGCGGACAGCGGCTTCACGGTCCCGGCGATCGGCCTCGGCCTCCTCGGACTCGGCGCGGGCCTCGCCATGCCGGCCGCGATCGCCGCCCTGATGGGCACCATCCCGGCCGACAAGGCGGGCGTCGGCTCGGCCCTCAACGACACCATCCAGCAGGCCGGCACCGCCCTCGGCATCGCCATCCTCGGCTCCCTGCTCACCAGCGGCTACACCAACGGCATGCCCGCCGACGCCCCCGAGGCCGCCAGGTCCTCCATCGCCGGCGCCCTGGCCACGGACGACAGCGCCCTCGTCCACACAGCCCGCGAAGCCTTCAGTACGGCGATGTCCACCACGTTCACGGTCAGCGCCCTCGGCGTCCTGTCAGCAGCACTCCTGGCCACCCTGGTCATGCGCACCCCCAAGCCGGAGCCGACACCCCCACACACCAAGGAACCCCAACTCACGGCGTAACACCACCCACGACCCGCCCGGCCGACCGGCCGGAAACAGCGAAAACCCCTCAACCAGAACCGGTTGAGGGGTTTTCACACTGGTGGGGCTAACAGGATTTGAACCTGTGGCCTCATCCTTATCAGGGATGCGCTCTAACCAACTGAGCTATAGCCCCGCCGCGCTCTGCGGTGTATGTCCCGCGCGCTGACCCCTGAAGATTAGCGCACGACCGCGGCAGTCCCAAAATCGATAGTCAGCGGGGCTTCGGCGGAGGTTTGAATCCCCGCCGCCGCAGAACAGCCCGCCACTCAGGTGCGGCGGGCCGGTCCCGTGGAGCCGTCGCTCACTCGTCCTCGGCGAGCGTCAGCTCCACGCCGCCGACGAAGCCGGCGGACAGGTTGTAGATGAACGCTCCCAGCGTCGCCAGCGCCGTCGCGAGGACGACGTCGATGACCGCAATGATCGTCGTGAAGAGCAGGACGTTCGGGAGCGAGAGGAAGGACTGGAGGTCGAAGCCGTTCGACTCGTTCGAGCCGGTCGCCTCCGAGATCGTGCCGCCCACCGTGGAGAAGACCCCCATCGCGTCCATGACCATCCACAGCACCGCGGACGCGACGATCGTGCAGATGCCGAGCGCGATGGACAGCAGGAAGCTGACCTTCATCACCGACCACGGGTCGGCCTTGGCCACCCGCAGCCGTGCCTTGCGCACACGCGGGGTGGTGCGCGCCCCGGTGCGCGGCCGGCGCACCGCGCTGCCGGGCGCCGGGGTCTGGTAGGCCTGCGGCGGGTGGTACGGCGTCTCGCTCTGCTGCGGACGGCGCTCACCCGGCAGCGGCGAAGGCGCCGCCTGCGAGGACCCCCCGGCGGCCGGCTGGGGCTGGGCGGCCGAGGTGGCCGAGTCCGCTCCGGCCGCGTACTGCTGCGTCCCCGAGCCTCGGGTCTCCGTCACAGTTCCCCCCTGGGATCCATGAGTGTCGGGCGCCTTTGCTTCGGCCTTGGCCGGCTTGATCGCCTGCAAGTTGGTCGTATGCGGGTCGGTGATCCGCGCGGCGGAGCCACGACCGCCGCCGTCCGTCTCCGCACCGGTCGAACTACCGGCCGGGATACCGGCCGATCCGGCGCCCGTGGCTCCGCTCACGCTGACTCTCCTCGTGCCTGCTCGGCTCGTGTCCTACTCGGCCGAGGGCGCGTCACCCTCGTCCGTGCCGGTGGTCTCGGCACCCTCGTCGGACTCGTCGACGGCCGCGGCGCCTTCGACTTCCTCCGCCTCGCGTCCCGCCTCGGCGTTACGAGCGATACCGACGACGGCATCGCGCTTGCCCAGATTGATCAGTTGGACGCCCATGGTGTCACGGCCCGTCTCCCTGACCTCGTTGACTCGCGTACGAATCACACCGCCCGAGAGTGTGATGGCGAGGATCTCGTCGGTCTCCTCGACCACCAGCGCGCCCACGAGCGATCCGCGGTCCTCCACGATCTTGGCAGCCTTGATACCCAGGCCGCCACGGCCCTGGACGCGGTACTCGTCGACGGGGGTCCGCTTCGCGTACCCGCCGTCCGTGGCAGTGAACACGAACGTACCGGGTCGAACAACATTCATCGAGAGCAGCTGGTCGCCCTCGCGGAAACTCATGCCCTTGACACCCGAGGTCGCACGGCCCATCGGGCGCAGCGACTCGTCGGTCGCCGTGAACCTGATCGACTGTGCCTTCTTGCTGATCAGCAGCAGATCGTCATCGGACGAAACGAGTTCCGCTCCGATTAGTTCGTCATCGGATCCGTCCTCCTGCTCACGCAGATTGATCGCGATGACACCGCCCGAGCGCGGCGAGTCGTAATCCTTCAGAGATGTCTTCTTGACCAGACCACCCTTGGTGGCCAGCACCAGATAGGGCGCCGCGTCGTAGTCGCGGATCGCGAGGATCTCGGCGATCGCCTCGTCCGGCTGGAAGGCCAGCAGGTTGGCGACATGCTGCCCGCGCGCGTCGCGGCCGGCGTCCGGAAGCTCGTACGCCTTCGCGCGGTACACCCGGCCCTTGTTCGTGAAGAACAGCAGCCAGTGGTGGGTGGTGGACACGAAGAAGTGGTCGACGATGTCGTCTTCCTTGAGCTTCGTACCGCGCACGCCCTTGCCGCCGCGCTTCTGGGCGCGGTAGTCGACGGTCTTGGTCCGCTTGACGTAGCCACCGCGCGAGACGGTCACCACGATGTCCTCCTCGGCGATCAGGTCCTCGATGGACATGTCACCGTCGTAGGGCACCAGCGTGGTCTTGCGCTCCTCGCCGAACTTCTCGACGATCGCCGCGAGTTCCTCGCTGACGATGCCGCGCTGGCGGACCGGCGAGGCCAGGATCGCGTTGTACTCCGTGATCTTCGCCTGGAGTTCGTCGTGCTCCTGGACGATCTTCTGGCGCTCCAGGGCGGCCAGTCGGCGCAGCTGCATCTCCAGGATCGCGTTGGCCTGGATCTCGTCGATCTCCAGGAGGTCCATCAGGCCCGTACGCGCGATCTCCACGGTGTCGCTGGCCCGGATGAGGGCGATGACGTCGTCGATGGCGTCCAGGGCCTTCAGCAGGCCGCGCAGGATGTGCGCCCGCTCCTCGGCCTTGCGCAGCCGGAAGCGCGTACGCCGGACGATGACCTCGATCTGGTGCGTCACCCAGTGCCGGATGAACGCGTCCAGGGACAGGGTGCGCGGGACACCGTCGACGAGCGCCAGCATGTTGGCGCCGAAGTTCGTCTGGAGGTCCGTGTGCTTGTAGAGGTTGTTCAGTACGACCTTGGCGACCGCGTCCCTCTTGAGCACGATGACGAGTCGCTGGCCGGTGCGCGAGGACGTCTCGTCACGGACGTCGGCGATGCCACCGATCTTGCCGTCCTTCACCAGGTCGGCGATCTTCTGCGCGAGGTTGTCGGGGTTGGTCTGGTACGGCAGCTCCGTGACCACCAGGCACTGGCGGTTCTGGATCTCCTCGACCTCGACGACCGCGCGCATGGTGATGGAGCCGCGCCCGGTGCGGTACGCCTCCTCGATGCCCTTGCGGCCGACGACCAGGGCGCCGGTCGGGAAGTCGGGGCCCTTGATGCGCTCGATGAGGGCGTCGAGCAGCTCCTCGTGCGAGGCCTCCGGGTTCTCCAGGTACCACTGGGCGCCGGACGCGACCTCGCGCAGGTTGTGCGAGGGGATGTTGGTCGCCATGCCGACCGCGATGCCCGCCGAGCCGTTGATCAGCAGGTTCGGGAAGCGGGCGGGCAGGACGGTCGGCTCCTGGGAGCGGCCGTCGTAGTTGTCCGTGAAGTCGACGGTCTCCTCGTCGATGTCGCGGACCATCTCCATGGACAGCGGCGCCATCTTGCACTCGGTGTAGCGCATGGCCGCCGCCGGGTCGTTGCCCGGCGAGCCGAAGTTGCCGTTGGAGTCGACGAGCGGCATCCGCATCGCCCACGGCTGGGCGAGGCGCACCAGGGCGTCGTAGATCGAGGAGTCGCCGTGGGGGTGGTAGTTGCCCATGACGTCGCCGACCACGCGGGCGCACTTGTAGAAGCCGCGCTCGGGGCGGTAGCCGCCGTCGTACATCGCGTACAGGACACGCCGGTGGACGGGCTTGAGGCCGTCCCGGACGTCCGGCAGCGCGCGCGAGACGATGACGGACATCGCGTAGTCGAGGTAGGAGCGCTGCATCTCCGTCTCGAGCCCGACGGGCTCGACACGCAGGGTCTGGCCCTCTGCCTCGGGCGTGACTGGAGTGTTCTCGTCGGCCATGCTGGTGAAGATCCTTCCTGGTGCGGTCAGCTGAGACCGACTCAGATGTCGAGGAAGCGGACGTCCTTGGCGTTGCGCTGGATGAACTGGCGGCGGGCCTCGACGTCCTCGCCCATCAGGACCGAGAACAGCTCGTCGGCCTGGGCGGCGTCGTCGAGGGTGACCTGGCCGAGGACGCGGTGCTCCTGGTCCATCGTGGTGATGCGCAGCTCCTCGGCGTTCATCTCGCCGAGACCCTTGAAGCGCTGGATCGAGTCCTCGCGGATCCGCTTGCCGCGATTGCGGCCCAGCTCCAGCAGCGCGTCGCGCTCGCGGTCGGAGTAGGCGTACTCGATGTCCTCGCGGCCCCACTTGATCTTGTAGAGCGGCGGGCGGGACAGGAACACGTGGCCGGCCTCGACCAGCGGCCGCATGAAGCGGAACAGGAAGGTCAGCAGCAGGGTGTTGATGTGCTGGCCGTCGACGTCGGCGTCCGCCATCAGAATGATCTTGTGATAGCGGAGCCTGGCGATGTCGAAGTCCTCGTGCACACCGGTGCCGAAGGCGGAGATCAGCGCCTGGATCTCCTGGTTCTGGAGGATCTTGTCGATCCGCGCCTTCTCGACGTTGAGGATCTTGCCGCGGATCGGGAGGATCGCCTGGTACTCCGGGTCGCGGCCGGACTTGGCCGAGCCGCCGGCGGAGTCGCCCTCGACGATGAAGATCTCGCACTTGGTGGGGTCGTTCGACTGGCAGTCGGAGAGCTTGCCCGGCAGGGACGCGCTCTCCAGCAGGCCCTTGCGGCGGGTGAGGTCGCGCGCCTTGCGGGCCGCCACGCGCGCGGTGGCCGCCTGGATGCCCTTGCGGACGATGTCCGCGGCCTCGTTCGGGTTGCGGTCCAGCCAGTCGTTGAGGTGCTCGTAGACGGCCTTCTGTACGAAGGTCTTGGCCTCGGTGTTGCCGAGCTTGGTCTTGGTCTGGCCCTCGAACTGCGGCTCGCTCAGCTTGACCGAGATGATCGCGGTCAGACCCTCGCGGATGTCGTCACCCGTGAGGTTGTCGTCCTTCTCGCGCAGCAGCTTCTTGTCGCGCGCGTACTTGTTGATCAGGTTGGTGAGCGCCGCGCGGAAGCCCTCTTCGTGCGTACCGCCCTCGTGCGTGTGGATGATGTTGGCGAAGGAGTACACACCCTCGCTGTAACCGCTGTTCCACTGCATCGCGACCTCGAGGGACAGGCTCTTGTCCTTGTCCTCGGCCTCGAGGTCGATGATGGTCGGGTGGATCACGTCTCCCTTGCGGGAGTTGAGGTACTTCACGAAGTCGACGATGCCGCCCTCGTAGTGGTACGTGACGGCCTTGGGCTCGGCCTTCTCGTCGGCGCCGGCCTCGTCCGCCCCGGAGGTCGCCTTCGCCGACTCGCGCTCGTCACGGAGTTTGATCGTCAAACCCTTGTTGAGGAACGCCATCTCCTGGAAGCGCCGCGAGAGCGTCTCGAAGGAGTACTCGGTGGTCTCGAAGATGTCCGGGTCGGCCCAGAAGGTGACCGACGTGCCGGTGTCCTCGATGGCCTCGTGCTTCGCGAGCGGTGCCGTGGGGACGCCCACCTTGTAGTCCTGCGTCCACCGGTGGCCGTCGGTGCGCACCTCCACGGCGACCTTCGCCGACAGCGCGTTCACCACGGAGACGCCGACGCCGTGCAGACCGCCGGAGACCGCGTAGCCGCCGCCGCCGAACTTGCCGCCCGCGTGGAGGACGGTCAGCACGACCTCCAGGGCCGGCTTGCCCTCGGACGCGACGATGCCCACCGGGATGCCTCGGCCGTTGTCGATGACGCGCACGCCGCCGTCGGCCAGGATCGTCACGTCGATCGTGTCGGCGTGGCCGGCCAGCGCCTCGTCGACCGAGTTGTCGACGACCTCGTACACGAGGTGGTGCAGGCCGCGCTCACCGGTCGAGCCGATGTACATGCCCGGCCGCTTGCGGACCGCGTCCAGACCCTCAAGGACGGTGATGGCGCTGGCGTCGTACGAGGCGGTGACCTCGCCGTTCGAGGTGCTGGTCGCGTTGTGCGCGCCGGCGTCGGTGGACGGGATGTTCTCGTTGGGGTTGCCGGAATCGGCCACGAAGCGCCCTTTCTGGCACAGCACTAGCCAGGCTCGCCGGCGGGTTGCCGGAGCGGCTGCGGCGTGTTGCGTTGGTAAGCCTTGGATCAGCGTTGCTCAGCTTTTCCCGGACGTCCCCACGTACGGGGCGGGATTGTCTTCCAGTCTACCGGTAGCGCCGACAGTGATGGGGGTTTGCCGGTACCTGAGTCCGCATGTGCCGCCCTGAACCATCCTCTTCCGGGTCCCGATATACGGATGGGGGCTCCAAGAGGCTCACGGAGCCACTCAGCGCTTCGAGATGTCAACCCTTTGCTACTCCCGGGTCAGGTCGTGATTCGCAACTGTGTCCGGTCTCAGGGCGCGCCGGTACGACAATCGGTCCACAGCCTGTGGAAAACAGGGGTCTCATGGGTCACCGACGTGCCGCCCGTGTGAAGTCGCTCACTTCTCACGGACTTGGAGCTGACTCCGGGCTGACTTCGGGCCCGATCAGCGCCCGGTCCGCGCCGGAGCCGCGCCCGATGCGCGCAGCGTCTCCGACCGATTCGCGCCGGATGCCCGCTTACGTCGGCCGGCCTCGCCCACCCCCGCGCGATCGAACACCCTCAAGCGTGACCGAACACACTCACCCGTAGGTGTCGCCGGGCCCCGTGCTCCCGGGCGCCCGCAGCGGCCCGTAGCGCCGCGGCGGCCCGCTCGGGCCCTGCACCTTGATCAGCCGGACCGCGCCGTGGCCCAGGTCCTCGTTGAGCCGCGCCACCAGCGTCGGCGCCAGCAGCCGCAGATTCGTCGCCCAGGCCGTGGAGTCGCAGCGCACGACCAGGACCCGCTCGTCCTCGTCGTACCGCTCGGGCTCGCAGTGCTTGGCCACGTCCTCGCCGACGATCTGCGGCCAGCGGCCCATCACACCGCCGACCGCGGCCGGCGCCTCCCAGCCGCGCTCGGTGATCAGCCGGTTGATGGCCGAGCCCAGCGCCATCGGGTCGCGTCCGTCGGCGCGCGCGCCGGAGCGCAGTCCGCCGCGGCGCGCCTGCTTCTTCTGCTGGGCCGCGTCCCCACGCGCGCGTGCCGCCTCTTTCGCCGCACGCAGCGCCACGCGCGCAAGGTCGACACCGGAGGTCTTCTCGGGCACGGCTCCGTCGTCGCTCATACGCGCTCCACCGTCCCGTCGCTCACGCTGTACCGCACCCCGGCCAGCACATGCGGTACGTCGTCGTCCACCGCGGCCGTCACCAGCACCTGCTCGCCGGGCGCGACCAGCTCGGCGAGCCGCTCACGGCGCCGCGTGTCCAGCTCGGCGAAGACGTCGTCGAGGATCAGCACCGGCTCGTTGCCCTCGGCGCGCAGCAGGTCGTAGGAGGCCAGCCGCAGGGCGAGCGCGTAGGACCACGACTCGCCGTGCGACGCGTACCCCTTGGCGGGCATCTCACCGAGTTTGAGATTCAGATCGTCCCGATGGGGACCTACGAGGGTGACGCCCCGTTCGATCTCCTGCTTGCGTGCCTCCACGAGCGCGGCGGTCAGCTGCTCGTAGAGGGCGTCGCGCGTGTGCGCCTCACCCGGCGCGGACGGCTTGTACTCCAGGGCGACCGGCCCGCCGCCGGGCGCCAGTTGCTCGTAGGCCTTGTCCGCGAGCGGCTGGATCGCGGCGATCAGATCGAGGCGCTGAGCGAGCAACTCGGCGCCCACCTGGGCGAGATGCTGGTCCCACACGTCGAGCGTCGACAGGTCCATGGAACGGCCGCCGTGCCGCCGCGCCAGCGCCGCCGACTTCAGCAGCGTGTTGCGCTGCTTGAGGACACGGTCGTAGTCGGAGCGGACACCGGCCATGCGCGGGGAGCGCGCGGTGATCAGCTCGTCCAGGAACCGCCGCCGCTCACCCGGGTCGCCCTTCACCAGGGCGAGATCCTCGGGCGCGAACAGCACGGTCCGTACGATCCCCAGTACGTCACGGGGTCTGACCTGCGAGGACCGGTTGATGCGGGCGCGGTTGGCGCGGCCGGGGTTGATCTCCAGTTCGACCAGCTGCTGCCGCTCGCCCTGGCGGACCTGCGCCCGGACCACCGCCCGCTCGGCGCCCACGCGGACCAGCGGGGCGTCGGAGGCGACACGGTGGCTGCCCAGCGTGGCGAGATAGCCGACGGCCTCCACCAGATTGGTCTTGCCCTGTCCGTTGGGGCCGACGAAGGCGGTGACGCCCGGGTCGAGCGGGACCTCGACCCGGGCGTACGAGCGGAAGTCGGCGAGCGACAGGTGCGTGACGTGCATGGTGGTGCGCCGACCTCCCCCGGGCTGTGGACCGCCGGAACGGTCCTGTGGATCAGTTCTCTGCGACTGGCTGGTCGCAGCTACGACCGGCTGTTCGCAGCTACTTCGTCTCGACCGCGTGTCCGCCGAACTGGTTGCGCAGCGCGGCGACCATCTTCATCTGCGGCGAGTCGTCCTGGCGGGACGCGAACCGCGCGAACAGCGAGGCCGTGATCGCGGGCAGCGGCACCGCGTGGTCGACGGCCGCCTCCACGGTCCAGCGGCCCTCGCCGGAGTCCTGGGCGAAGCCGCGCAGCCTGTCCAGGTGCTCGTCCTCGTCGAGGGCGTTGACCGCGAGGTCCAGCAGCCAGGACCGGATCACCGTGCCCTCCTGCCAGGAGCGGAAGACCTCCCGGACGTCGGTCACGGAGTCGACCTTCTCCAGGAGCTCCCAGCCCTCGGCGTAGGCCTGCATCATGGCGTACTCGATGCCGTTGTGGACCATCTTCGCGAAGTGGCCCGCGCCGACCCGGCCGGCGTGCACCGCGCCCGCGTCGCCCTTCGGCTTGAGCGCCTCGAAGACCGGCTCCACCTTGGCGACGTTCTCCTTGTCGCCGCCGTACATCAGCGCATAGCCGTTCTCCAGGCCCCAGACGCCGCCGGAGACACCGCAGTCGACGAAGCCGATGCCCTTGGCCGCCAGCTCGTCGGCGTGCCTCTCGTCGTCCGTCCAGCGGGAGTTGCCGCCGTCCACGACGACGTCGCCGGGCTCCAGCAGCTCGGCCAGCCGGTCGACGGTGGACTGGGTGGCGGCACCGGCGGGGACCATCACCCACACGACGCGCGGGCCCTTGAGGCTGTCCACAAGCTCTTCGAGGCTGTGGACGTCGGCGAGGTCCGGGTTGCGGTCGTATCCGACGACGGTGTGGCCTGCGCGGCGGATCCGCTCGCGCATGTTGCCGCCCATCTTGCCGAGGCCGACGAGACCGAGCTCCATCAGTTGTTCCTTAGGTTGCGACGTGGCATGAGGGCACTTCCGTACCCGTGTCCGAGCCTAAACCCGGACGCTCATCCACATCTGTGGGCATACCCGCTCAAACGTATGCCCCGACCTGCGACGTTCTCTTTGGCGCCGCTGAGGCCGCTCAGCCGCACCGGCATACTGCGATCTTGTGGGGGACGACCCCCACACCCCCAGCCGTCGTCGACGCCGGGTCGATGCAGTTGCTCAGCCGCTCAACCGCACCGGCATGATCAGGTACTTGTAGGCCTCGTCCGCCTCGGCGTCCAAGGCCGGCTTGCCGCTCAGCAGCGCCGGCTTGGTGGACGTCGTGAACGACAGCTGGGCGACCGGCGAGTCGATGGCGCTCAGCCCGTCCAGCAGGAACGTCGGGTTGAAGGCGATCGAGACGTCGTCGCCCTCCAGCTGCGCGTCGACCCTTTCCACAGCCTGTGCGTCGTCGCTGGAACCGGCCTCCAGGATGAGCACACCCTGCTCGAAGCTCAGCCGCACCGGGGTGTTGCGCTCGGCGACCAGCGCCACACGCTTGACGGCCTCGACGAACGGCGGCGTCTCGATCACGGCCACGGAGTTGAACTCCGTCGGGAACAGCGAGCGGTACTTCGGGAGGTCGCCCTCCAGGAGGCGGGTCGTGGTCCGACGGCCCGCGCCCTCGAAGCCGATCAGGCCCTCGCCCGCGCCCGAGCCGGACAGCGCCAGGATCACGCTGTCGCCGCTCGTGAGGGCCTTGGCGGTGTCCAGGAGCGTCTTGGCGGGCACCAGGGCGACCGCGGACGCCTCCGGGTTCTCCGGCTTCCACAGGAACTCGCGGACGGCGAACCGGTAGCGGTCGGTGGAGGCCAGGGTGACCCGGTCGCCCTCGATCTCGATACGCACACCGGTGAGCACGGGCAGCGTGTCGTCACGGCCCGCGGCGATGGCGACCTGGGCGGCGGCCGAGGCGAAGACCTCACCGGGGACGGTGCCGGTCGCGGTCGGCATCTGCGGCAGCGACGGGTACTCCTCCACAGGGAGGGTGTGCAGGGTGAAGCGCGAGGAGCCGCAGACCACCGTCGCCCGTACACCGTCTGTGGAGATCTCCACCGGCCGGTTCGGCAGCGCGCGGCAGATGTCGGCGAGCAGCCGGCCCGAGACCAGGACGGTGCCCTCCTCCTCGATCTCGGCGTCGACGGACACCCGCGCGGAGACCTCGTAGTCGAAGCTGGACAGGCTCAGCTGGCCTTCCTCGGCCTTCAGCAGCAGGCCGGCGAGGACAGGCGCCGGCGGGCGGGCCGGGAGGCTGCGTGCCGCCCAGGCCACGGCCTCCGCGAGTACGTCGCGTTCCACCCGGATCTTCACTGTTGCCGCCTCCTGCTGTTGCCGGCGCTTCTCGCCCTGCCTGGCTTCGTCGTCTGTCTCGGTGTCGTCGGTCCCGGTGAGGGGAAGGACACCGGGGAACAGTCTGACGCACGGCACTGACAGTAGGTGCCTCTCGGGGTCAAGTCGTGACGAGGGGCAGCCGGGCGACGAACGGCGAGTTGTGCACAGGACCCCCTTCGAAACGGATTCCCAGCTCTCTCTAGTTGGGAGTAGTAGTAGGGCCTGTGGATACCGTGGATAACCCCGTTTGCGCAGCTCAGGGCGGAAATTTTGTCCACCGACCCTGTGGGTGGAGGCGGTGGACAACCGGGCCTCGCTGTGGAGAACAGAAAGTTCTGCACATCCCGTGCACAGGATGAGGCGACTTCTCCCCAGGGCCGTCCCCAGCTTTACCCGCCTTTCCCACAGGCCAACCCGGCACCTTTGTGTGACGCCTTTCACTCGACCCGGTGACCGGGCGCGTCGTGTTGCCGAACAGTGGACAGAGGTGTGGAGAAGCGGCCGTTCGCTGGGGACAACCGGCCCCGGCCTGTGGGTTGTCAGTGGACAACTCCGTACACAGCTTGTGGATCAGCGCTTCGTCCACAGTCTGTGGAGATCGTTTGTCCACGAATCCACAACCACCTGACCTGGCCTGACGCCTTTTCACCGGCCGGGGCTGTGGAAGAGATCTGGACAACTCGGCGGTCCCCAGCATGTGGACGGCAGAAAGTCACCGAATCTGTGGAGAGTGGCCGTAACCCGGCCCGGATTCGAACACCGCCTGGCCGCACAACGACGAAGGGCACCCCGGCGAATCTCGTCGCGGGGCGCCCTTGGAGGCGTTTGACGGCTGTGCGGGAGGCGGCGGGGCTGCGCGGAGGGGGCGCGTGAGAGCGCGGTGGAGTGCCGCGGCGGGGGTCGGCGGTGGGGGTCGGCGGCGGTGTGCCGCGGGGGGTTGTGGCCGGCCGCGTGATGCTTCGTCGGCGCGGCGATGCGCCGTCGGCGCGGCGATGCGCCGTCGGCGCGGCGATGCGGCAGGGCCGCGGTGTGACAGCGCAGCGGCGTCGCCCCCGGTGCCGCGGCTTCCCGTGGTGTGCAGGAAGCCGCGGTGTGCGGAGGGCCGGGGGCTTGCAGTGGGCCGGGGCCTACGGCAGGCCGGGGCCAGCGGAGAGCCCCGGTGGGCGGGTCAGCCGTTCTTGATGCGGTTGGTGAGCTCGGTGACCTGGTTGTAGATCGAGCGCCGCTCGGCCATCAGATTGCGGATCTTGCGGTCCGCGTGCATCACCGTCGTGTGGTCGCGGCCGCCGAACAACGCGCCGATCTTCGGCAGCGACAGATCCGTCAGCTCGCGGCAGAGGTACATCGCGATCTGCCGGGCGGTCACCAGCGCGCGCCCGCGCGAGGTGCCGCACAGGTCCTCCACCGTGAGCCCGAAGTAGTCGGCGGTGGCGCTCATGATGGCCGTGGACGTGATCTCGGGCGCCGAGTCCTCGCCGCCGGGGATCAGGTCCTTGAGGACGATCTCCGTCAGACCGAGATCGACCGGCTGCCGGTTGAGCGACGCGAACGCCGTCACGCGGATCAGCGCGCCCTCCAGCTCACGGATGTTCCGCGAGATCCGCGAGGCGATGAACTCCAGTACCTCCGGCGGGGCGTTGAGCTGCTCCTGGACCGCCTTCTTGCGCAGGATCGCGATCCGCGTCTCCAGCTCGGGCGGTTGGACGTCGGTGGTCAGGCCCCACTCGAAACGGTTCCGCAGCCGGTCCTCCAGCGTGACGAGCTGCCGGGGCGGCCGGTCGGAGGAGAGCACGATCTGCTTGTTGGCGTTGTGGAGCGTGTTGAAGGTGTGGAAGAACTCCTCCTGCGTCGACTCCTTGTCCGCCAGGAACTGGATGTCGTCGACGAGCAGGATGTCCATCTCGCGGTACCGCTTGCGGAAGCTGTCGCCCTTGCCGTCGCGGATCGAGTTGATGAACTCGTTGGTGAACTCCTCCGAGCTGACGTACCGCACGCGCGTGCCGGGATACAGGCTTCGCGCGTAGTGCCCGATCGCGTGCAGCAGATGCGTCTTGCCGAGACCCGACTCCCCGTAGATGAACAGGGGGTTGTAGGCCTTCGCGGGCGCCTCGGCGACGGCCACCGCGGCCGCGTGCGCGAAACGGTTCGAGGCGCCGATGACGAACGTGTCGAAGAGGTACTTCGGGTTCAGCCGCGCGGTCGGCTCGCCGGGACCGGCGGCCGGCGCGGGCTTCGCGGCCAGCGGGCCGGGCGCGCCGCTGGAGGAGGGCAGGGAGTTGCCGCCGGGTCCGCGGTGGTGCCCGGGACCGCCCGCCGGCTCGGGGCGCTCACGCCGGCCGTCGCGCTGGTCGTAGTCACCGCGCGGAGAGTCGTAGTCGCCCCGCTGCTGGTCGTAGTCCGCGCGCTGCTGGTCGTACGGGGGCCGCTCGCGGTCGTACCCGCCGCGGTCCCGCTGGTCGTACGGCGGGCGGTCCATGCCCTGCGAGCGGTAGTCCTGCGAGGGACCGCCGTAGGAGTCGTGGGAGGGGGAGCCGTACGAGTCCTGCGACGGCGGTGTCGCGTAGGGGTCGCGGTCGGGGAAGCCGAGGCGCTGCTGCTGCCAGCCGTAGTCGTCCTGGGCGGCCGGGCGGGGCCAGGCGCCGGGCTCGGGGCGCTGGTACTCCGAGGGGTAGGCCGGGCGGGCCGTGGGCAGCTGGTCGCCGGGGCCGGGACGCGGCTCCGCGCGGTGGCGGCCGTAGCCGTCGTAGGAGGAGCCCTCGCGCGGGCCGCCGTCGTAGGACTCGCGCGGCTCACGGGGTTCGCGCGTGTCGCGTCCGTCGCGGGAGGTGCCCTCATAAGAGGAGCCTTCGCGCGGGGAGCCGTCGTAGGAAGGACCCTCATAAGGAGCGGACGGGAGCTCGGGCTCCTCGTAGCGCTGCTGGGGCGGGGCCGGGGGTGCCGGCGGCGAGGGCGGTTCGTTGGCGGAGTCGTCGACGGTGATCGCGATCCGGATCGGCCGGCCGCACTCGCGGCTCAGCGTCTCGCTCACGATCGGCGCGAGACGGCCCTCCAGTACGCCCTTCGCAAATTCGTTCGGTACGGCGAGCAGGGCGGTGTCCGCGACCAACGCCAGGGGCTGGCAGCGACGGATCCAGTGCTCGTCCTTGCTCTCGACACCCTGTCCACGCCCCTCACCCAGAAGTTGATCGAGTACTCGTGGCCACACTGCGGCAAGATCGGCAGGTACGTCAGCCACAGGGCACGCTCTCTCATGGGTCCCACGAACGTGTGGTTCGTGGAGGGGTGGGGAGTAAAACCGGCTGGGCCGGCGGGAGCAATCCCGCTCGTGCGGGGATAAGGGAACGAATCGGAGTCCAGCCACGGTAGTCAGGGCGACCGGTACGGTTCAAGTTGTTGTCCCCAGGCTGTGGATAGTGTCTCCCGGTGACCGCTGGTTTGACCGGATGGCGTAGCCGCGCGTACCGTAACCAGGTCGAGTTGTCGATGGCTGCTGCCGCCTGCCTCCGATGGGCACAGATCGCGTCAGGTGATCGGAAAGCGGTGCACTCGGGCGTGACGCGAGCTTCTCGTGGGCGCACGGTGACAGCCAGGACGGCACCCGAAAACCCCGATTTTCTTCTGGAGCCCCCGAGTGAGCAAGCGCACCTTCCAGCCGAACAACCGTCGTCGCGCGAAGACCCACGGTTTCCGGCTGCGTATGCGTACCCGTGCCGGCCGCGCGATTCTCGCGACCCGCCGTAGCAAGGGTCGCGCCCGACTGTCCGCCTGATCCCGGTCAGGTCATGACATCGTGCTGCCCACCGAGAACCGGCTGAGGCGGCGCGAGGACTTCGCGACCGCGGTACGACGGGGTCGTCGGGCAGGCCGCCCGACTCTCGTCGTCCACCTTCGTAGCGGTGCCACGGACCCGCACGCGCCTGGGGAGAGCGCTCCTCCGACGCGTGCGGGTTTCGTCGTGAGCAAGGCCGTGGGAGGTGCGGTTGTACGCAACACGGTCAAGCGCAGACTGCGTCACCTCATGCGCGATCGGGTTGCCCTGTTGCCCCCCGGTAGCCTGGTAGTGGTACGAGCGCTGCCCGGAGCGGGTGACGCCGACCATGCACAGCTGGCCCAAGACCTGGACGCCGCTCTACAGCGGCTGCTGGGAGGGGGCGCGCGATGAAGTACCCGCTGCTGGCACTGATCAAGCTGTACCAGTGGACCATCAGCCCGCTGCTCGGGCCGGTGTGCAAGTACTACCCGTCGTGTTCCCACTACGGCTACACGGCCATAGACCGGCACGGTGCGGTCAAGGGCAC
The DNA here is from genome assembly GCF_044753385.1 of Streptomyces sp. NPDC088387. Classification (NCBI taxonomy): domain Bacteria; kingdom Bacillati; phylum Actinomycetota; class Actinomycetes; order Kitasatosporales; family Streptomycetaceae; genus Streptomyces; species Streptomyces sp. NPDC088387. Next base: position 270,632 of record NZ_JBIVNC010000003.1, on the reverse strand, counting down.
GGCACTGACCGCCTGGCGCATTCTGCGGTGCAATCCGTGGTCGCTCGGTGGCGTGGACCATGTCCCGCCGCGCAAGCGTCCAAGGTGGCACGAGATGCTGCGTAACGCATTGCGCGCACGCAAGGGCGGGATCTCCGCCGCCGAACCGGCCACCGAAGAGACCTCTGCTTCGAGCCCGGCCGCAGAGACCTCGTCCCATGCCCAAGGAGCATGATTAGTGGACACGATTGCCAGCTTCTTCAGCTTCATCACCACACCCGTCTCGTGGGTCATCGTCCAGTTCCACTCGCTGTACGGTGCGATCTTCGGCCCTGACACGGGCTGGGCCTGGGGCCTGTCCATCGTGTCGCTGGTGATCCTGATCCGTATCTGCCTGATCCCGCTCTTCGTGAAGCAGATCAAGGCGACGCGGGCGATGCAGACGTTGCAGCCCGAGATGAAGAAGATCCAGGAGCGCTACAAGAACGACAAGCAGCGCCAGTCCGAAGAGATGATGAAGCTGTACAAGGAGACGGGTACCAACCCGTTGTCCTCGTGCCTTCCCATCCTGGCGCAGTCGCCGTTCTTCTTCGCCCTGTATCACGTGCTGAACAGCATCGCCTCGAACGACACCATCGGCGTGATCAACGAGCGGCTGCTGGCCAGCGCCCAGAAGGCGCACATCTTCGGTGCCCCGCTCGCGTCGAAGTTCACCGACGGCTCGTCCAAGGTCGAGGCCCTGGGCTCCACGATCACCGATGTGCGGGTCGTCACCGCCATCATGATCGTGCTGATGTCGCTGTCGCAGTTCTACACACAGCGCCAGCTGATGACGAAGAACGTCGACACCTCGGTGAAGACCCCGTTCATGCAGCAGCAGAAGATGCTGATGTACGTCTTCCCCGTCATGTTCGCCGTCTTCGGCATCAACTTCCCCGTCGGTGTCCTCGTCTACTGGCTGACCACCAACGTGTGGACCATGGGCCAGCAGATGTACGTCATCCGCAACAACCCGACTCCGGGTTCCAAGGCCCAGGCCGCCTACCTGGAGCGCCTGCACAAGCACGTCACGCACCATGGCAAGACCCGCAACCGGCGTGAGCGTGCCATCGTCAAGGCCATCGTCGCCAAGGGCCGCGACCGCAACGACCACGAGCGCAAGTTCATCAACGGTCTGAGCAAGGCCGGGCTCGCCGCTGAGGCCGACGGCTCCGTGGTCAAGAGCGAGAACGCCGTGACCGTGCAGCACGAGGACGGTACGACCACCACCACCGCGGCGCCGACTCCCAAGCGGCAGCAGCCCAAGCGGCAGCCCAAGTCCAAGCGTGGCCCCGTGAAGCCCGCGGGCGGTGCCGAGAAGACCTCCTCGTCGCCGACCTCGCTCATCAAGTCCGACGAGCCGGCGGACGCCAAGCCGAGCGGGTCCACCGGGAAGTCGGCGTCCAAGTCCGACAACGGCTCCCGCAGCCGGGCCCAGTCCGGTCAGCGCAAGGGCCCCCAGCGGCCCAAGTCCCCGACCAAGAAGTAAAAAGGAGTCCATCCCGTGACGGAAGGCACCACCTCCGCTGCTACCGAGGGTGCAGACACCCTGTCCCGCCTGGAGCAGGAGGGCGAGATCGCGGCGGACTACCTCGAGGGTCTGCTGGACATCGCCGATCTCGACGGCGACATCGACATGGACGTCGAGGGCGACCGCGCCTCTGTCTCGATCATCAGCGACGCGGGCGGCCGTGAGCTGCACAAGCTCGTCGGCCGTGACGGCGAAGTGCTGGAGGCGCTCCAGGAGCTCACGCGCCTGGCCGTGCACCGGGAGACCGGCGACCGCAGCCGGCTGATGCTGGACATCAGCGGCTACCGCGCCCAGAAGCGGGCCGAGCTCGCCGAGCTCGGTGCCAAGGCCGCGGCCGAGGTCAGGAGCAGCGGCTCCCCCGTGAAGCTGAAGCCGATGACGCCCTTCGAGCGCAAGGTCGTGCACGACGCGGTCAAGGCCGCCGGGCTGCGCAGCGAGTCCGAGGGCGAGGAGCCGCAGCGCTTCGTCGTCGTGTTGCCCGCCTGAGCAGTTCCACGTCCCACCGGCCCCGTCTGTAGCGCAGGCGGGGCCGAACTTTGTCAGCCTGTTCCTGACGGCTGATGGTTCCCCGTAGATCCTGAGCCCTGGTGATCGGCGCCCTGCGTCGAAGCGGTATGGAAGGACGGTCCCCGTGACGGAGTCAGCGGAGCTCCCCCCTGCGCCCGAGCAGGCGCAGGAGGTGTTTGGCGATCGCTTCGCGGACGCGGTCCGATACGCGGAGCTGCTCGCGGAGGCGGGTGTGCAGCGCGGTCTGATCGGCCCACGCGAAGTGCCGCGGCTCTGGGAGCGGCATCTGCTGAACTGCGCGGTGCTCTCGGAGGTCGTGCCCGAGGGTGTCACGGTCTGCGATGTCGGCTCCGGCGCCGGCCTGCCCGGCATTCCGCTGGCCCTGGTCCGGGAGGACCTGAAGATCACGCTCCTGGAGCCACTGCTACGGCGTACGAACTTCCTCACCGAGGTCGTGGAGCTGCTCGGCCTGGACCATGTGACCGTGGTGCGCGGCCGGGCCGAGGAGGTCATGGGCCAGCTGCCGTCTGTCCATGTGGTGACGGCCCGAGCGGTCGCCCCGCTGGACCGCCTGGCCACCTGGGGCATCCCGCTGCTGCGGCCCTACGGCGAGATGCTCGCCCTCAAGGGAGACACCGCCGAGGAGGAGCTGAAGGCCGCGTCGACCGCGCTCAGTAAACTCGGTGCGGTGGAGACGTCGATCCTGCATGTGGGTGACGGGATCGTGGATCCTCCGTCGACCGTGGTGCGGGTCGAGGTCGGGGAGAGCCCCGGCGGTGTGCGCTTCGCGGCCAAGCGAGCCAAGGCGGCGCGGACCGGGCGTACGCGCCGACGTCGCTGATCTGTCCTGAGGACCATTCGTACTCCACACAAGCTGCCAAACCTACGCATGCCGGAGTGTCGCGACAGTTCGGCCCTCGGCACTGTGCATCGTGTTTCACGTGAAACGTCGCTCACTGCTGCACGGCATCATCACTCGCGGCCGAGCCGCCGAACCCCGCGACCGAAAACCCCTCGGTTCGCTGGGAGGTTCCCCATCCGATGACGCACCGTCCCGGCCGGAGAGCAATCTGTTCTCGCGGAAGCGCGGTCAGTCACCCTCGGGGGGCACGGAGTTGTCCACAGAGGTGGATTTCTCCACAGAACAACAGGCCTCACTGGTTCACCACCCCGATGGCATGGGAGGCTCTGTTCATTGCGAGCCTGAAGTCGAGGAGAGTGAATCCTTGCGGTCCGACGCCAACATCGCGGGACCGATGACCGATCCGGTCCCCGGTCCCCGTACCGAATCGACGGGGGAGGATGTTTCACGTGAAACACCGCCTCCGATGGACGACACTCCCATCGGTCGTGCTGCCCAGTTGGCGGTCGAGGCGCTGGGTCGCGCCGGCGAAGGCCTGCCACGGCCGGAGCAGACCCGTGTCATGGTCGTCGCCAACCAGAAGGGCGGGGTGGGTAAGACGACGACAACCGTCAACCTCGCCGCTTCGCTGGCACTGCATGGCGGCCGTGTGCTGGTGGTCGACCTCGACCCGCAGGGCAACGCGTCCACTGCTCTGGGCATAGACCATCACGCCGAAGTTCCGTCCATCTATGACGTGTTGGTCGAGAGCAAGCCACTCTCAGAGGTGGTGCAGCCGGTCCCCGATGTCGAGGGCCTCTTCTGTGCACCTGCCACGATCGATCTCGCCGGTGCGGAGATCGAGCTGGTCTCCTTGGTGGCCCGCGAGAGCCGGCTTCAGCGCGCGATTCAGGCTTACGAGCAGCCTCTGGACTATGTCCTCATCGACTGCCCGCCCTCCCTCGGTCTGCTGACGGTCAATGCACTCGTCGCCGGCCAGGAGGTCCTGATCCCGATCCAGTGCGAGTACTACGCGCTGGAGGGACTGGGCCAGTTGCTGCGCAATGTCGACCTGGTACGGGGGCACCTCAACCCCGACCTGCATGTGTCGACGATCCTGCTCACCATGTACGACGGCCGGACGCGTCTTGCGTCCCAGGTTGCCGACGAGGTGCGCAGTCACTTCGGCGACGAGGTACTGAGGACGAGCATTCCGCGCTCGGTCCGTATCTCCGAGGCGCCGAGCTATGGGCAGACGGTGCTGACCTACGATCCAGGATCGAGCGGTGCCCTCTCCTATCTTGAGGCGGCACGAGAAATTGCGCTGAAGGGTGTGGGTGTCAGCTATGACGCGCCCCACGCCCATATCGGCGCCCAGAGCGACCCGAGCATGGTGGAGGGGATCCAGTGAGCGAGCGACGAAGGGGGTTGGGCCGAGGGCTGGGCGCGCTGATCCCTGCTGCCCCGACCGAGAAGATGCCGGCACAGGCTGCCATGGGAGGCGCGGCATCGACGTCTCCCACGTCTGTCCCGGTACTGAGTGAGCGTGGTGTGGCCGCGGCCAAGGTGGCCACTCTGCCGCCTGTTTCACGTGAAACAGAGGAGAACCTGGCGCCGGTGGAACTGGAGGCGCCCGCGTCTCCGGTTGGTGCCCACTTCGCCGAGATCCCTCTCGACGAGATCACGCCGAACCCGCGGCAGCCGCGTGAGGTCTTCGACGAGGATGCGCTACAGGAGCTTGTCACCTCCATTCAGGAGGTAGGCCTTCTCCAGCCCGTAGTTGTCCGCCAGACGGCTATCGGGCGTTACGAGCTCATCATGGGTGAGCGGCGTTGGCGGGCCTGCCGGGAGGCTGGCCTGGAGGCGATCCCCGCGATCGTGCGGGCCACGGACGACGAGAAGCTTCTTCTGGACGCCCTCCTGGAGAACCTGCACCGCGCCCAGCTGAACCCGATCGAAGAGGCGGCTGCTTACGACCAGCTGCTGAAGGACTTCAACTGCACCCACGACCAGTTGGCGGACCGCATCGGCCGGTCCCGCCCTCAGGTCTCCAACACGCTGCGTCTGCTGCGGCTCTCGCCGAAGGTCCAGAACCGGGTGGCCGCCGGAGTGCTCTCCGCCGGACATGCGCGGGCCCTGCTCTCCGTCGACGACCAGGAGGAGCAGGAGCGGCTGGCCTACCGGGTTGTGGCCGAGGGGCTGTCGGTCCGCTCGGTCGAGGAGATCGTGACCCTGATGGGTTCGCGGCCGCAGAAGGCCCAGCGAGCCAAGGGACCCCGTGCCGGTGCCCGGGTCTCTCCAGCCTTGAACGACCTCGCCACCCGTCTCTCGGATCGCTTCGAGACGCGGGTGAAGGTCGAACTGGGCCAGAAGAAGGGCAAGATCACCGTCGAGTTCGCCTCTCCGGAGGATCTGGAGCGGATCCTCAACTCGTTCGCTCCCGGCGAGCGGCTGCTTCTCCAGCAGAGCCTGCTGGAGGACGAAGACGAGAACGAAGGCGACGAGGCGGAGAGCTGAGCTTTCGGTCGGATGCGGGAACGCGTCCGTCGACGTGCAGAGCGGGGGGGGGGGGGGGGGGGGGGGGGGGGGGGCCCCCCCCCGGGGGGGGGGGGGGGGGGGGGGGGGGGCGCGGGGGCGGCGGGGGGGGGGGGGGGGGGGGTGTTCCCCCCCCCCCGCCCCCGCTCTTTGCTTTCAGGCGGTATCGGCAGAATGGCATCGTGGATACCATGCGTTCGGGTATGGCGCATCCACCTGGTAGGACCTCTCAAGGGGAGGCGGGGGCCATGCGAACGATGAGCCGGACCGGACTGGTGAGCGCGGGATTGGGGTTGGGCGCGGTCGGCGGGTTCGTCGGCAGCCTGCTCAGGGAACGGAGTGCTCTGACTGCCGCCCGCGACGCAGCGGGCGAAGGAAGCGAGGAACAGCCTTTATGGGGCGCCGGCTCGTACCGCTCACCCTGGACAACCTTCAGGACCTTCCCAAGCGCTGTCGTTCGTGCGTCTTCTGGGAGTTGGACCCAGTCAGCGGAGAAGCGTCGATAAAGGCGGGCACACCCGCGACGGAGAAGGAAGCCTGGATCTCCGCCGTCCTCCTGGACTGGGGATCGTGCGGACGGGTCGTCTACGTCGACGAGGTCCCGGTGGGCTTTGTGCTCTACGCGCCACCCGCCTACGTTCCCCGCGCCACTGCGTTCCCCACGAGCCCGGTCTCGCCCGACGCCGTTCAGCTGATGACGGCCTTCATCATGCCGGGGTACCAGGGGCAGGGGCTGGGCCGTGTGATGGTCCAGACAGTCGCCAAGGATCTGCTGCGGCGAGGGTTCCGGGCGATCGAGGCGTTTGGTGACGCCCGCTGGAAGGAGCCGGCGTGCATGCTGCCCGCCGACCATCTCCTCGCCGTGGGGTTCAAGACTGTCCGGCCGCATCCCACACATCCGCGGCTGAGGCTGGAGCTGCGGACGACACTGTCGTGGAAAGAGGACGTCGAGTTGGCGATCGACCGGTTGCTGGGCGCGGTGCAGAAGGAGCCGGCACTGCGTCCGCTGTAGCGGAGCGTTGCCCGTCATACAGATGGGCCAGCCCAGAAGGGCTGGCCCATTCGTGTTTCACGTGAAACATCGTCGCGGTGGAGACCGCGCTGCGACTACTCGGTGATGAAGTCCTCGAGGTCGCGCAGGATCGCGGCCTTCGGCTTGGCACCAACAATGGTCTTCACGACCTCGCCGCCCTGGTAGACGTTCAGGGTCGGGATGGACATCACGCCGTACTTGGCGGCCGTGCCCGGGTTCTCGTCGATGTTCAGCTTGACGATCTCGATCTTCTCACCGTGCTCGTTGGCAATCGCTTCGAGGGAGGGCGCGATCTGGCGGCACGGACCGCACCAGGCGGCCCAGAAGTCCACCAGGACGGGCTTGTCGCTCTTGAGGACGTCCTGCTCGAAGGAGTCGTCGGTCACGTGCTTCAGATCGGCCACAGCGGGCTCCTTACGTGGGTTGGTGCAGTGAGGAGGGGGGAGAGTCAGACGGCGGTCTTCTCGGGCTCGGCCTTCTCGCCGTCCGCGAGGGCCGCGAGGAAGCGCTCGGAGTCGAGGGCGGCCGAACAGCCGGTGCCGGCGGCGGTGATCGCCTGGCGGTAGGTGTGGTCGACCACGTCACCGGCGCCGAAGACACCGGTCAGGTTCGTGTGGGTCGAGGGAGCCTCGACCTTCAGGTAGCCCTCCCCGTCGAGGTCGAGCTGACCCTTGAATAGCTCGGTCCGCGGGTCGTGGCCGATCGCGATGAACAGGCCGGTGACGGGCAGCTCCGAGAGCTCGCCGGTCTTCAGGTTGCGCAGCTTGAGCCCGGAGAGCTTCTGGTCGCCCTGGATCTCGGCGACCTCGCTGTCCCAGACGAACTTGATCTTCGGGTCGGCGAAGGCGCGGTCCTGCATCGCCTTGGAGGCGCGCAGGGTGTCCCGGCGGTGGACGATCGTGACGGACTTGGCGAAGCGCGAAAGGAAGGTGGCCTCCTCCATCGCGGTGTCGCCACCGCCGATCACGGCGATGTCCTGGTCCTTGAAGAAGAACCCGTCACACGTGGCACACCAGGAGACACCGCGTCCGGAGAGTGCGTCCTCCTTCGGCAGGCCCAGCTTCCGGTGCTGCGAGCCGGTGGAGACGATGACGGCCTTCGCCTTGTGCACGGTGCCGGCGGTGTCGGTGACGGTCTTGATCTCACCGGTGAGGTCCACGGAGACGATGTCGTCGGGGATCAGCTCGGCACCGAAACGCTCGGCCTGCGCGCGCATGTTGTCCATGAGCTCCGGGCCCATGATGCCGTCCTGGAAGCCCGGGAAGTTCTCCACGTCGGTCGTGTTCATGAGCGCGCCACCAGCGGTCACGGCACCCTCGAAGACCAGAGGCTTCAGCGACGCTCGTGCGGTGTACAGGGCCGCCGTGTAGCCGGCAGGCCCGGAGCCGATGATGATCACGTTACGGACGTCGCTCACGACTTGGTTCCTCGTCTCTGGACTCGTCGGATTGCCCGTGGGGGGCCCTCTCAGGACTCTCACCCCACCCAACGGATCCTAAGGGGCGCGCATTCCCGCTGTGTCCGGCCACACGGCAGGGGAAAAGCGCGCGGCACTCAGGGGTGCGCGTACGAGGTCTGGAGCAGAATGGTCGCGATCTTGGCCGAGGCCTGTTTGATGCAGGTCGAGTCCATGAGGTACGCGGTGACCCGGCTGGTGTCATTGGCGTCGGGTAGCACCACGAGCATGGCGTCCGTGCCCTTGTATGTGCCCTCGTCGACGGCGAGGGCCTCCTCGTTGCGTCCGATGCCCTTGCGGACACAGTCGGGTACGGAGGGCGAATCGAACACCCTGGGCGAGTTCGGTCCGCCTTCGATGGTCACGCCCTCGTCAGGGGTACGTGCCCCGCCGGAGAGGTCCTGCTCCGGGGCGAGAAGATCGGTGACCTGACGCTCCAGCGTCCCCGCGGAGAACGTGTCCGCGGCGGTGGACCGGTTCTCGGCCGTCGGGCCGGAGCTGGAGCCGCCCATCAGTGAGGACAGCAGGACCGAGCCGAGGCCTACTGCGGCGGCCGCGAAGGCGGCGCCGATGACGGTTACGCGGCGGCGCTTGCCGCGGTCGTTCTTGCGGCCCGGGCCTGTGGTCGAGGTGCGGGGGCGGCCTGCGGGACGGTCGGCGGAAATCGATGTTTCACGTGAAACACGAGCGTCGTCCGCTGTTTCACGTGAAACATCGACGCTCGAGTTCGCGGTGGAGGTCGCCTCGACGGCCAGCGCGACATCAATGCGCGCGGCGACATCAGCGGGCATGGTTTCGGTGCTCGGCATGGTGCTGAGCAGTCCGTGGATCTCCTCCAGCGAGGCGCGGACGTCGGCGCAGAGCTCGCACTCGTCCAGGTGCCCGCGGATCTCAGCGGTCCGGGACGGTGTCAGCAGGCCCTCGGTGAGGTCGGCGATCTCGGCGACGTCCGGGTGCCCGGTCATGTCTGTCGTGGATGTCACGCTCGCCCACCTCCGCCCTTCACAGCAGCTGAGTCGCTTGGTCCGGCTTCATGAGGACCACCATCCGGTGGCCCCGCTGCCGGTGGGACGGATGTCCCCTGCGTCCGGTTCCGTTCCCCGTCCGGATCGTCGGCTGCTCTGGTTCTGTCCGGCCGGAGGTGGGTGACAAGTGGAAGGAGTCTGGCTCTGCCGCGCGCGCACCGGCTCTTCACGGTGCCGGTGGGGACATCGAGGATCCGGGCCGCCTCGGCGACGGGGTAGCCCTGCATGTCCACCAGGACGAGGGCGGCCCGCTGATCGGGCGGAAGCGTGCCTAGCGCTTCGATGAGCTGGCGGTGCAGGTCGTTGCGCTCGGCGGGAGCCGACGCCGACTCGTGCGGCTCCAATAGCTGCTCAAGGCGTTCGGTGTCGTCGACGGGCGAGGTCTTGCGTGAGGCGACCTTGCGGGCCCGGTCCAGGCACGCGTTCACCGTGATCCGGTGCAGCCAGGTCGTGACGGCCGACTTCCCCTGGAAGGTGTGGGCGGCCCGGTAGGCGGACACAAAGGCGTCCTGCACGGCGTCGGCGGCCTCCTCCCGGTCACCGAGCGTCCGCAGGGCGACGGCCCAGAGCCGGTCGCGGTGACGCCGGACCAGCTCACTGAAGGCATCGGGGTCACCGGCGACATGCCGAGCCAGGAGGTCTGCGTCAGGTGCGTCCTGCTGATTGCTGTGCAAACCCCCGCCCTCGCCCTCTCAGCTGGTGACCTTGACGTCGATGACCCTGCCCCGGTACTCGCCGTTCGACTGAAGAGGCAGTTCCGTCAGCCAGACCAGTACGTACCGGGCCTTGAGTTCCTTCTCCGGGGTGAGCGGCACCGTGGTTCCCGTGCCCTCGGCGACCTTGGTGTAGCCGTCGAAGCTCGCCGGCTTCGAGTCACCGCTCGCCGCGCGCAGCTCGACGGCGGTGCTGCCCTGGAACGAGACGGTGACCTTGCCGACGTCCTGGACCTTGCCGAGATCCAGGATGACACCGACACCGGCCTTGAGGTTGCCGAACTTGGCGCCCAGATAGTAGTCCGTCTGCCAGTACGTGCCGGGCGTGGTGTCGTAGACCTTGCCCACGTCGCCGGGCTTCTCGGAGCCGTCGCTGCCGAAGGGGTCGAAGTCGTCGGCGCCCTGGATCGCGATGGGCCGATCCGGCTTGGCCTGTTCGGAACTCTTGTCGTTGCCGTCCGTCGTCTGTGTCTGGTTGGTGTCGTCCGTCTTCTCGCCCTGTTCCATCAGGGCGTCCGCCAGCTGCCAGCTGCCGAGGCCCAGCGCGGCGATGAGGAGGGCCGAGACGGCCCACTTGAGTGCCTTGCCGGTGCGGCTCTGGAGCGGGGGCGGCGGTGGGAGCACTGGCTGGGTCTCGCCGGGATGCCGTGTCTGACGGCCGTAGCTGCCCTGCTGGTACGTCGTGCGCTGGTAGTCGGGCGGGGCGGTGAACACCGGCTCCGGCGGGCGGATGCGGGGCATCTCGCTGATCGCCTTGACGAGTTCCTCGGGCGTTGTGCACGGCGACTCGTGCCGGGAGGCGGTGGCGCCGTCGTTGGCCAGCGCGCGCATCGCCAGCTCGGAGAGGCCGCGGTGGATGCCGGCCCGCACCTGGTCGGGGGCGATCAGACCCACGCCCTTCGGCAGCCCCGACAGCCCGTACGCGTCGCTCTCGTACGGCCAGCGCTGGGTCAGCGCCGCGTACAGCAGGGCGCCGATCGCCTCGGTGTCGGTGCGCTGCGGGGTCTCGGAAGTGATCCCGCGCAGCGCGGCGTTGACCGCGAGGCCGCGCAGCCGCCACTGGCCGGAGGAGGAGCGCAGCACGGCGTTGGGGTTCAGCCGCAGATGCGCGAGGCCCTCACGGTGTGCGGCGGCCATCGCCGCGGAGACCTGACTGACCATCTGGTAGGCGTCGTGCGGCTCCAGCGGGCCGGCCGCGAGGAGCGCGGTCAGCTCGGTGGCGTCCGGCAGCCACTCGTGCACGACGTAGACGAGGTCGTTCTCCTCGACGGCGTCGAGGACTTGGACGAATCGGGGGTCGCCCAGCAGCGCGGAGGAACGGGCCGCGGCCAGGACGGAACGGGCCCGGGTGTGATCCGCGGGCAGGATGTGCACACCGACGGCGCGACGGAGTTTCTCGTCGACGGCACGCCAGCTGCTGAAACCGTCCAGACGGGTGACGCACTCCTCCAGGCGGTAGCGTCTGGCGAGCTTGTGACCGCTGTGCAGTTCGGGCGCCGAGGCCTTCCCGGGACTCTCGGTCCCGCCACTCCCCTGTGCCTCGTTCTGCTCCGTGTCGCGCTCCCGGTTCTGGTCCACCCCGTCGGCCGTGGACTGGTCCGCCTGGTCCGCCTCGGCGGTCAGCGGCTCGTCGCCGCTGTTGTCTGCCACGTCGACGGCAGCCCTGCTCCGTTCCGCCACCGTCGTCCCTGCCTCCCCATCTGTTGCGCCTCGTACGACGCCGAAACCAATTGTGCCCACAGTCCGCCGCTATGCACGACACGCGATGGCGGACGATGGTTGTGCGCGTACCCCCCTCAGCGCCCCAGACGCCCGCGGACCATGCCCACCAACGAGTTGAGCTCCTCGATGCGCATCCGGCGGGAGGCGACGAAGAAGATGCCGAGCAGTACGGCGCCGCCGCCGAGCAGAGCGGCGAAGGAGCCGAGCACACCCTGGCCGAGGGTCTGTGTGATGCCGTAGCAGGCGGCGCCGCCGAGCAGTGCCGCCGGGACCGAGGCGATGCTCAGACGGGCGTAGGTCCGCAGCACGCGGGTGCCGTCGAGGTCGCCGCCCAGCCGCTTGCGCAGCCGGCTCCAGGCGACGCCGACGCCGGTGACGTAGGCGAGCCCGTAGGAGGCGGCCATGCCGATCACGGCCCAGCGGGGCGGCAGGAGCAGGAAGCACAGCGCGGACGCCCCGGCGTTGACCGCGGCCACGATGACCGTGTTGTAGAAGGGGGTGCGGGTGTCTTCGTACGCGTAGAAGGCGCGGAGGACGACGTACTGCACGGAGTACGGGACGAGGCCGATGCCGAAGGCCATCAGCATGTAGCCCATGTTGGTGGCCGCGCCGATTCCCGAGGAGCCGAAGATCAGGGTGCACATCGGGACGCCGAGGGCGACGAAGCCGAAGGCGATCGGGACGATGGCGACGGCCGTGGTGCGCAGCCCCTGGGAGATGTCGTCGCGGACGGCTCCGGCGTCCTCCTCGGCGGCCGAGCGGGAGATCCGCGGGAGCAGGGCGGCCATCAGGGAGACGGTGATGATGGCCTGCGGAAGTCCCCAGATGAGCTGGGCGTTGGCGTAGGCGCTGAAGCCGGTGCCGGCGATGTTGGTGTCGGAGACGGCGGCGGTGGCGAGCTGGGTGACGACGAGGGCGCCGGCCTGGTTGGCGAGGACGAACAGGATCGTCCACTTGGCGAGCATCGCGGCCTTGCCGAGGCCGTGGCCCTTCCAGTCGAAGCGCAGCCGCATCCGGAAGCCGGTCTCGCGCAGGTATGGGATCATCGCGAGGGCCTGGACGACCAGACCGAGCAGGACGCCGACGCCGAGTAGCCGCTGGCCCTCCGGCGGGATGTTTCCGACGGTCATCCCGGAGTCGGCGGCGCTGCCGTAGACCCAGAGGAACATACCGAGGGTCACGATGATGACGATGTTGTTCAGGACCGGCGTCCACATCATCGCGCCGAACCGGCCGCGGGCGTTGAGGATCTGGCCCATCACCACGTGGATGCCCATAAAGAAGATCGTGGGCAGGAAGTAACGGGCGAAGGTGATCGCCGTCTCGTTGGCCGCGGGGTCGGAGGCGACCGGGTTGGACAGGGCGCGCACCAGCAGCGGCGCCCCGAGCACGGCGAGCGCGGTGAGTAGGCCCAGGACCACGATCACGAGGGTCAGCAGCCGGTTGGCGTACGCCTCGCCGCCGTCCTCGTCGTCCTTCATGGCCCGCACGAGCTGCGGTACGAAGACGGAGTTGAGGCCGCCGCCGACGGTCAGGATGTAGATCATCGTCGGCAGCTGGTAGGCGACCTGGAAGGTGTCACCGAGCAGGCCGACGCCGAGCGCCGAGACGATCAGCGCCGAGCGGATGAAGCCGGTCAGCCGTGACACCATCGTGCCCGCCGCCATCACGGCGCTGGACTTCAGCAGGCCGCCCGCGCGGCCACCCTTCTTGGCGGCGGGGGTCGAGCCTGAGGCGGGTGCGGGAGCCGCGGCCTCTGGTGCCGGCGGCCTGGGCGCCTGGTACCGCTCCTGGGGGACCTGCTGGGCGCCGTACTGCCCCTGCGGGTACTGGACTTGGGCCTGTTGCCCCTGGGGGTACTGGCCCTCCGGGTACGCGCCCTGCCCGTACTGCGCGGGCGCGTACTGGCCGTCCTGGTAGCCGCCGGCCGGACCGGCCTGTGCCGGATAGGGGCCCGCGGGTGCCTGGGCGCCCATGTGCGGCGCCGCGGCCGGGCCCGGCACGGCCGGGTAGTCGGCGGCCGGGTGCACACCGCTCTGCTGCTGGTCGCGGAAGAGATGGGCGAACGCGTCCGGCTCGTGGCGCTGCTCACCGGCCTGGGTCACCAGATCGTCGACGCCCACGAACTGGGTGCTGCGCGGATCGTCGCCGTGCGGCAGGTACTGCGTCGGGCCCTCCGGCTCCGGCGCGGGCGGCTGGGCCCACACACGCGGGTCGGGGGCGTACGGCGACTGCTGCGGCTGCCCGTACATCGGTTGCGGCGGGTAGGTGCCGGGGGGCGGCGGCGGGTGCGCGGCACGGTCGTAGAGCGCCTCGGCGACCGGGTCCTGGGCGGCGAGATCCTGCGCCCGGTAGGGGTCCTGGTCGTAGGCGTCCTGGAGGTACATGTCCGCGGGGTGCTGCGGAGGCACCTGGCCGGGCTCGGGCGGCGGTCCCTCGGGGTTGCCCGAGGGCCCCGCGGCCTGGCCGCGGTCACCGTCGTACGGCGCGTTCATGGTTACCCCACCTCATCGTCCCGGGCCGACCGGCCACGACATCCTCAACGGTCCACTCTCTCACCCGTCCCGGACGGGTCGGCGCTTTCCGATGCGGTGTCCGACGTCGGGTCACTCGGCTGCTCCGGGTCGGGTGCCCCCGGCCGGGTGCCGGACGCCTCGTCGTGCGGTTCCTGGGACTGAGGACGGTCCTCGGGGGTCCCGGGGTTCTCCCGCGCCGCGGTGTCGTCCTGACCGGGCTTGTCCCCGGCCGCGGTCTTCGCCGCCCGCTTGCGCTGGGTGTACATCCGGAACCCGGCGAGGACGAGCAGCAGCACACCGCCGCCGATGACCAGCATGACCGTCGCGGTGATCTCGGTGACCCGCACGTCGAACGTGACCGGTGCGCCGTAGGCCTGGCCGTCCTCGGTGAAGAGCTGGGCGATCACGGCCACGCGGCCGTTGGCGTTGGCGGACGTGTCGAACTTCACCGACTGGGCGTGGCCGCCGGAGACGCTGACGGGCTGCTCGGCGTAGCCCTTGCCGCCGATCTCCAGGCGGGTCGGATTGGTGGAGGTGAGCCGCAGGACCAGATGGTCGACGGGCTGCACCAGGTTGTTCTGCACGGTCACGGGGATCGTGGCGCTGCGGCCGGAGAGCTTGGTCTCCGACTTCTGGATCAGCGTGACCTCGCTCGCCAGGTCGTCCAGGTAGTTCTCGACGCCGTTGCGGAAGCTCGCGGCCTCGGTGGGGCGGCCCCGCCAGGAGGTGGACATCTCGCGGTTCATGGCCCGGCCGAACGGCGTCACGACCCGGGACTGGTCGCTGAGGATCACCTTGAAGTTGTCGAGCTTGGCCTGCGTGGTCGCGATGTCCTCGAAGGCCGCGCGCGGCAGCTCCTGCTTGCGCAGGGACGACGGGTACTGCGAGGCGGAGGGGACCTGCGTGGTGGCGCCCGGGTCCGGCTTGGCCTCCGCGGCGTCGGTGAGGTGCTGCGCCTGCGACCACGTGCCGCCCTGTAGCGCCGTCACCGCCTCCGCCATGGTGCGCGCCTGGCTGGCCGTCGGCATACGCTGCGGGGCGACGACGAAGCTGCGCTGCTGGTCCGTCTGGAGATTCAGCATCAGGCTCTGCGCCAGGAACCTCTGCACGGAGAGTGTGCTCGTGGAGGCCTTCGTCAGATCGCCCTGGAACGCCGTGGAGAGCCGCGAATCCGCCACCACGGCCGTGGTGCCGCCGCCGATCGGCCGGGCCGCCGAGGGCGTGTACGGCAGCCCGCCGACCTCTTCCAGGCTGTCGCTGCGGGTGATGATCTTGTCGGCGCCGGCCGAGGTGGCGACCTTGACGATCGCCGGGTCGATCGCGCCGTCCACGGGCCAGGCGAACTCGGTCGTCGGCTTCACGTGGAGGATCGGCTCCACCGTGTTGGCGACCACGTCGGTGGCCTCCTTGAGGCGGCTGAGCGAGCCGGTGACGTCCGTGCCGTTGTGCGCGAGAGAGGCGAGGTCCGGGTCGGCGAAGGGCAGCGCGACGACCTCCTTGCCGGCCACCGCCCTCTGCAACTGGGCCAGCCACTGCTTGGCGAGCGCCTGGTGCGTGCCGGGCGTGGTGGTGTCGCCGTCGCCCCGCACCTGGTAGCTGCGCGTCATGGCGTCGACCGAGGCCAGCAGGTCGGGGTCGATGACCCAGGTGACGTCGAGGTCCTTGCCCAGCGACACCATCTGGTCGAGCCGGCCGCCGGGGGAGATCTCCTCGGCCAGGTCGTCGTTGAGGAAGACCGGTGTCTGCTGCTCGTTCGAGCCGGTCTCCGCCGTCATGTGGACGGTGGACATCAGTGGCCACAGGAACGTGGTCCTGGACCGCGGGTCGGCCTCGTCGGGCTGCCACGGCAGGAACGTCCGCTGGAAGCCCAGCACCTGGTCCCACGGCTGCGCGGCGGTCTCGCCGGACAGTGCCACCCCGAGCTGGTAGACGCCGCTGCCGCCGAGGTCCAGTTCGTCGACCGGTACGGAGATGCTGAAGGGCTGTGAGACGCCGGGAGTGAGCTTGGTGAACTCCTGGGCGTACTCGTCGCCGACCTGGGTGCCGTCGGCGCCGACGACGTACCCGGTGCGGGCGGCGGCGTCGTCGATGGCCGAGCGGGTGGAGAGCTCGGGGCCCACCCGCAGATCGACGTAGGCGTCCGTGACGGTCTGCTTGCCGGTGTTGGTCACCGTGCCGGTGACCGTGACGGTGTCGCCGTCCGTGGGGGCACTGGGGCTGAGCGAGTCGAGCGCGACACTCACCGTGCGGGTGCCGGAACCCGCCTTCGCGGAGTCCTGCCCGGCTGCATGGGCGGCCGGCGCGGCGGACAGCTGGAGCACCCCGGCCAGCAGCGGCGCGCCCGCGAGCAGGGCCCCTGTGCGCCGCAGCCACCGACGGGCAGGTGAGGGACACGTCCCCTGGATGTCTGCCGCCTCGGCCACGCGTTCGCCCGTCCCTCGTCGTCGTCAGTGGTCGTCGGATGTGCGTCCACGCATGGTAACGATGCGCGCTGAGGGGAAGTGCCGCGGACCGGCTCACAAGATCGGGGAGGCCGCAGTGCCGTCCTCTATGTGCCCCTATAAAGGGGAGCACCCGGCGAACGTCACAAGGGCGGGCCTTGGGCGAGTATCGGCCCAGC
This sequence comes from Streptomyces sp. NPDC088387, assembly GCF_044753385.1. Classification (NCBI taxonomy): domain Bacteria; kingdom Bacillati; phylum Actinomycetota; class Actinomycetes; order Kitasatosporales; family Streptomycetaceae; genus Streptomyces; species Streptomyces sp. NPDC088387. The sequence goes on along the minus strand of NZ_JBIVNC010000003.1, from coordinate 254,115 downwards.
TGTCCCCCTGGCCGTCGCCGGCGACCGTGCGCGGTTTAATCGAGGAGCCCGGTGCCGTCCGGGCCACGTACCCTTTTCTGTTGTGCCGAACGCCAACGAAGACAACCTCAGTGCCGTGAGCCAGGTGGAAGACCGCGAGCCCGACGGGCAACTGCGCGTCGCACCTGTCGCCGACGATCTAGCCCGCCGGTTCCAGGAGGCCGGGTTCGCCCTCGCCCTGGTCGGCGGCTCGGTCAGGGACGCGTTGCTCGGCCGGCTCGGCAACGATCTGGACTTCACCACCGACGCCCGTCCCGAGGACGTACTGAAGATCGTCAGGCCGTGGGCCGACTCCGTCTGGGAGGTCGGGATCGCTTTCGGCACGGTCGGGGCGCAGAAGGACGGCTACCAGATCGAGGTCACGACGTACCGGTCGGAGGCCTACGACCGGACGTCACGCAAACCCGACGTGTCGTACGGGGACTCCATCGAGGAGGACCTGGTCCGGCGCGACTTCACCGTGAACGCGATGGCGGTGGCGCTCCCGGAGAAGAAGTTCATCGATCCGCACGGCGGCCTCGACGACCTCGCGGCGCGTGTGCTGCGTACCCCGGGCACCCCGGAGGCGTCCTTCTCGGACGACCCGCTGCGGATGATGCGGGCCGCCCGCTTCGCCGCGCAGCTCGACTTCGAGGTCGCCCCCGAGGTCGTCACGGCGATGCAGGAGATGAGCGCACGACTTGAGATCGTCTCCGCCGAGCGCATCCGGGACGAACTCAACAAGCTGCTGCTGTCCACGAACCCACGCAAGGGACTGACGCTGCTCGTCGACACGGGGCTCGCGGACCACGTACTGCCGGAGCTGCCCGCGCTGCGCCTGGAGAGCGATGAACACCACCGCCACAAGGACGTCTACGACCACTCGCTGATCGTCCTGGAGCAGGCGATCGCGCTGGAGCAGGACGGCCCTGATCTGACGCTGCGCCTTGCCGCGCTGCTGCACGACATCGGCAAGCCGCGCACACGCCGCTTCGAGAGCGACGGCCGGGTCTCCTTCCACCATCACGAGGTCGTCGGCGCGAAGATGACCAAGAAGCGCATGCTGGCGCTGAAGTACTCCAACGAGCTTGTGAAGGACGTCTCGCGACTCGTCGAACTCCACCTGCGCTTCCACGGCTATGGCACCGGGGAGTGGACGGACTCGGCGGTCCGCCGCTATGTCCGTGACGCCGGCCCGCTGCTGGAGCGCCTGCACAAGCTGACCCGCTCGGACTGCACCACACGCAACAAGCGCAAGGCCGTCGCGCTCTCCCGAGCCTACGACGGTCTGGAGGAGCGCATCGAGCAGCTCAAGGAGCAGGAGGAGCTGGACTCGATCCGCCCCGATCTCGACGGCAACGAGATCATGCAGATCCTCGGGATCAGGCCGGGACCGGCGGTCGGACAGGCGTACCAGCACATGCTGGAACTGCGGCTGGAGAACGGACCGATGGAGCCCGAGGCGGCGGTGGCAGCGCTCAAGGAGTGGTGGGCGGAGCAGCCGCAGGACTGAGCCCAGAGGCCCGGGGACGGCGACGGGCCGGTCGAACAGACGACGGCGGCGCATGTTTCACGTGAAACATGCGCCGCCGTCGCTATGTCGACGATGTTTCACGTGAAACATCGTCCTCGTACGTGAGGCTGCGACCCTGCGGTGAGGGTTAGGCGTCCTTGAGGCACAGCAGGAACTCGGCGCCGTCGCCGGTCTGCGCGTAGAAGCTGGTGGCTTCCTCGACCTTGCGGCACTCGGTCTCGGCGGTGATCGACGAGAAGTTGCCGTCGACCTTCTTGAGGACCTCGACCTCGGCCTCGGACGAGGAGCACTCCACGACCTCCATCTCGTCCGAGGACGACGACGAGGACTTCAGGCAGTCGCCCACGGCGGCCTGGTCGGCGTCGTCGCGGCTGGCTATGAAGGCGCCGACGGCAACGCTGACGACGATGACCGCGATGACGATGTTCTTGATCGTCTTGAAACCGATCTTCCGGCGCGGCTGCTCCGGCGGCACCGCGCCGTACGGGTTGCCCTGCTGGGGGAAGCCGGGCTGCTGCGGGAAACCGCCCTCCGGAGGCGTCTGGCCCTGCGCGAAGGGGTTCTGCCCCTGAGGCTGGCTCTGGGCGAACGGGTTGCCCTGGGGCGGCGGAGTGGTCACTTGGGATCCCCCTGGAAAAAAGAAATGGGTGTGTGGCGTGAAATGATCACGCGTAAGACCCACGTAAGTTATCCGTCCTCACAGGAAACGTCACACCCAGAAGTCGCTCTGTATCCCTGATGTGACACTTATCGACGTTCAAAGCGGGCCATAGCCACAGCAACTGCCCCGTAGACGGCGGCGATCGTGAGCACGAGGGGCACCGAGCGCCCGTCGGGAGGCAGCATCAGGGCCGCCACTCCGGCCGCTCCGACGAACGCGACGTTGAAGAGGACGTCGTAGACAGCGAAAATCCTGCCGCGGAAACCGTCGTCGACCGAGGACTGCACGATGGTGTCCGTGGCGATCTTCGCGCCCTGGGTCGTCAGCCCCAGAACGAACGCCGCGACCAGCAGCGGCACGGTCGCGAACGGCAGTCCGAGGGTGGGCTCCAGCACGGCCGCCGCCCCGGAGCAGACGACGATCCAGCGACCGGGTCCCAGCCGTCCCGCGGCCCAGGGAGTCACGAGTGCCGCCACGAAGAAACCTGCCCCGGAGATCCCCAACGCGAGCCCCAGCAGGGCGAGTCCGTCGTCGGGGTCGGACGTCAGGGCGTAGCGGCAGAGCATCAGGACGGTGACCGTCAGGGCGCCGTAGCAGAAGCGCATGAGTGTCATCGCGCCGAGCGCCCAGGCGGCCTCCCGGCGGGGCGGCGCCGCCAGATGGCGTACGCCCGCCGCGAGGTCGCGGGTGGTGCCGGCGAGTGCGGTGCGCAGCTGCGGCCGGACCAACGCGCGGTCGGGGCCCAGCAGTTCCCGCGAGATGCGCAGCGACGCGAGCGCCCCGCACAGATACAGGGCGGCCCCGACAAGCACCACGGCGGCGTCGGAGTCGGCGACGAGCAGCCGGACGGCGAAGGCGACGCCGCCGCCGGCCGTCGCGGCGAGCGTTCCGGCCGTCGGGGAAAGGGAGTTGGCCATCACCAGGCGCTCGGAGTCGACCACGCGCGGGAGGGCGGCGGAGAGTCCGGCGAGGATGAAGCGGTTGACGGCGGTGACGCACAGCGCCGAGACGTAGAAGAGCCAGTCCGGTACGTGGCTGATCATCAGGACGGCCGTGGCGGTGGCCAGCGCGGCGCGCAGCAGATTGCCGTGGACGAAGACCTGGCGGCGGCGCCAGCGGTCCAGGAGGACACCGGCGAAGGGGCCGACCAGGGAGTACGGGAGGAGCAGTACCGCCATGGCGGAGGCGATCGCGGTGGGCGAGGTCTGGCGCTCGGGGGAGAAGACGACATAGGTCGCGAGCCCGACCTGGAAGACACCGTCGGCCCCCTGGGAGAGCAGTCGTACGGCGAGCAGCCGCCGGAAGTCCCCGAAGCGCAGGAGAACGCGCAGATCACGTACGACGGCCATGGGCACAGCCTCACATACGGGGAGGGTCCCCGGGCGGAATGCACCGGGGACCCTCAACGGCCCATCAGGAGGGGGAGCTTCGGAGGCGAAGCCCCGTCCTTCTAGCGCTCGACGTCGCCGTTGATGAACTTCTCGACGTTCTCGCGGGCCTCGTCGTCGAAGTACTGCACGGGCGGGCTCTTCATGAAGTAGCTCGACGCGGAGAGGATCGGGCCGCCGATTCCGCGGTCCTTGGCGATCTTCGCTGCGCGCACGGCGTCGATGATGACGCCGGCGGAGTTCGGGGAGTCCCAGACCTCGAGCTTGTACTCCAGGTTCAGCGGGACGTCACCGAACGCACGGCCCTCCAGGCGGACGTAGGCCCACTTGCGGTCGTCGAGCCAGGCCACGTAGTCGGACGGGCCGATGTGGACGTTGTCGGCGCCCAGCTCGCGGTCGCGGATCTGCGAGGTGACGGCCTGCGTCTTGGAGATCTTCTTGGACTCCAGGCGCTCACGCTCGAGCATGTTCTTGAAGTCCATGTTGCCGCCGACGTTCAGCTGCATCGTGCGGTCCAGGACAACGCCGCGGTCCTCGAACAGCTTCGCCATGACGCGGTGCGTGATGGTGGCGCCGACCTGGGACTTGATGTCGTCACCGACGATCGGGACGCCCGCCTCGGTGAACTTGTCCGCCCACTCCTTGGTGCCGGCGATGAAGACCGGGAGGGCGTTGACGAAGGCGACCTTGGCGTCGATGGCGCACTGGGCGTAGAACTTCGCCGCGTCCTCGGAACCCACCGGCAGGTAGCAGACGAGCACGTCGACCTGCTTGTCCCTGAGGATCTGGACGACGTCGACCGGGGCCTCGGCGGACTCCTCGATGGTCTCGCGGTAGTACTTGCCGAGACCGTCGAGGGTGTGGCCGCGCTGGACGGTCACGCCCGTGGAGGGCACGTCGCAGATCTTGATGGTGTTGTTCTCGGAGGCGCCGATGGCGTCCGAGAGGTCGAGGCCGACCTTCTTCGCGTCGACATCGAACGCGGCGACGAACTCCACGTCACGGACGTGGTACTCGCCGAACTGCACGTGCATCAGGCCCGGCACCTTGGACGCCGGGTCGGCGTCCTTGTAGTACTCGACGCCCTGCACCAGCGACGCGGCGCAGTTGCCCACGCCTACGACGGCTACGCGAACCGAACCCATTCCGGCTGCTCCCTGTGTGTACGAGTGAGGCCCCTGACGGGTGCCTCACGTGGCGGTGTCGTCGGGCGAATCCGGCCGGGAGATGTCCCCGGACCGGGGCAGGCCGCCCGACTCTCCAGATGTGGTGTCCTGCTGAGCGGGCCCCCCGGAGCCGGGACCACGGAGGTCCCGTCCGGCCCGCTCGCTCTCGATGAGCTCGTTCAGCCAGCGCACTTCGCGCTCCACGGACTCCATTCCGTGGCGCTGGAGCTCAAGCGTGTAGTCGTCGAGGCGCTCCCGTGTGCGCACCAGAGAGGCGCGCATCTTCTCCAGCCGCTCCTCCAGCCGGCTGCGACGGCCCTCCAGCACGCGCATACGGACATCGCGTGAGGTCTGCCCGAAGAAGGCGAACCGGGCCGCGAAGTGCTCGTCCTCGTACGCGTCGGGACCGGTCTGCGAGAGGAGCTCCTCGAAGTGCTCCTTACCTTCCGCCGTCAACCGATAGACGATCTTTGCCCGGCGGCCGGCCAGGGGCGCGGCGAGGGCCTCCTCGGGGCTGCTCCCCGGCTCCTCGATCAACCAGCCGTTGGCGACCAGCGTCTTGAGGCAGGGGTACAGGGTCCCGTAGCTGAATGCCCGGAAGACACCCAGTGACGTGTTGAGTCGTTTGCGCAGCTCATAGCCGTGCATCGGGGATTCGCGGAGCAGGCCGAGTACGGCGAACTCAAGGATCCCGGAACGCCGGCTCATGTCGCCTCCTCTCTGCCGCGGCCCGGTCTGAACGGGCACCGTGACGGTCTTTATGCCGAGCTGATGTATCGACTCGATACATCCAGACGATAGAACGGCCTTCCGGGTGGGACAAGTGGGGGGACGGTGAACGGCGTCACATCACTGATTCTTAGGAAGCAAGTTGCCTGATTTGGGGTGAACTTCGGTGCTAGGCAGGTTTTGACGGTGCGTAGTCTGTGCGCCATGCACACCACCGGGAACCATGTGACGCCTGGGGACGTCATGATCCTCGGTGCAGTACGGATGAATGCGGAACGGACCACATCCGTACTTGGGGGGGACCGGAAACCAGCTGCCGTTTCCAGGCGCGCACGGATGCGCCTGCCCGAGGAGTAATCGTTCGATGAGCGAGCACCGTCGCAAACCGCCGCAGCCGCAGGGAAGCGGACGTGCCGCGGCCCGACGCGGCCCGTCCGGCTCGTCGTCCGGCCGCCGTGCGGCACCGCGAGGCGCCACCGGGTCTCCCTCCGACTCCTATGGGTCGGATTACGGGTCGGAAGACGAGGAGCGGTCCTACAGTGGCCGCGCCGAGGCCCGCCGCGCGGCACAGAGAAGTACAGGGAGCCGCCGCAGGGCGGCAGAGCCGGGCCGAGCCGACCGTCGGGCGGCGCCCGGCGGGACGACCGGTCCCGGCCGGGGCAGAGGCCGCGCAGCCGTGCCCGGCAAGAAGCGGATCATCGACTACCCGCGCGTGGGACGTGACGGCTGGCGCCGCTGGGTGCCGTCGTGGAAGCTCGTGTCCGGTCTGTGTGTCGGCTTCGTCGGCAGCCTGGTGGCGGTCGCCGGCGTCGGCTACGCGCTGGTCGAGGTGCCAAACGTCGCTCTGACGGCCACAGCGCAGAACAACGTCTACTACTGGAGCAACGGCGACGAGATGGTGTCGACCGGCGGCGAGACGAACCGGCAGATCATCAACCTCTCGCAGATCCCCAAGAACATGCAGAACGCGGTGATCTCGCAGGAGAACAAGACGTTCCGCACGGACAGCGGCATCGACCCCAAGGGCATCGCCCGCGCCGTGGTGAACATGGCCAGCGGCGGCCAGACGCAGGGTGGCTCCACCATTACCCAGCAGTACGTGAAGAACGCGATGCTGGACGACCAGTCGCAGACCATCACCCGGAAGTTCAAGGAGCTCTTCGTCTCCATCAAGGTGGGGGCCTCGGAGTCCAAGGACGACGTGATGGAGGGCTACCTCAACTCCGCGTACTACGGTCGCAACGCCTACGGAATCCAGGCGGCCGCGCGCGCCTACTTCAACAAGGACGCCATAGACCTGGACGCGGGCGAGTGCGCGTTCCTGGCGGCGACGCTCAAGGGCGCCACGTACTACGACCCGGCAGGCGCTCCCTCCATCGACCCCGCCGCGACCGAGGACGCGAACAAGAAGCGGGCGCTGACCCAGCAGCAGAACACGCTGGACAAGATGGTCGAGTACGGCCATCTCAGCGCATCCGAGCGCGACAAGTTCCGGGCGCTGCCCAAGGTCCAGAACCCGCGCTTCAACACCGCGCTGAGTGGTCAGGTCGGCTATCTCGTCGACCTCGCCAACGGCTACCTGGTCAACAACGCGGAGAAGACCGGCATCTCCGAGCAGAAGCTCCGCGAGGGCGGCCTCTCCATCTACACGACCTTCGACAAGAAGAAGACCGAGGAGCTGGAGAAGTCGGTCGAGAAGGTCAAGATGGCCAACATCGACACCAAGAAGCGGCCCGACACCGATACGCATGTCCAGTTCGGCGGCGCTTCGGTGGATCCGGCGTCCGGCGCCATCGTGGCGATCTACGGCGGTGAGGACGCGACCAAGCACTTCACCAACAACGCCAACGAGACCGGCGCCCAGGTCGGATCGACCTTCAAGCCGTTTGTGCTGGCGGCGGCGATGAAGTGGGGCGTCAGAGACCCTGAGCTCGGGACGGTCCAGGCGCAGGACGAGCGCACGCAGGTCTCCCCGAAGAGCTTCTACAGCGGCAAGAACAAACTCAAGATCAAGGAATACGACGGCTCGATCTGGCACAACGAAGAAGGCGAGGAGTGGCTACAGGTCAACGACGGCGACGAGACGTACGGCGATGCGCCGGACTACGACATCGACCTTCGTACGGCCATGCAGTACTCCGTGAACTCCGCCTATGTGCAGCTCGGTATGGACGTCGGTCTGGACAAGGTCAAGGAAGCGGCTCTCGACGCGGGTGTGCTGGAGAGCAGCCTGGCCGGCATCGACTTCCCCTCGTTCTCCCTCGGTATCTCTGACCCCAGCGCGATCCGCATGGCGGGCTCGTACGCCACCTTCGCGGCCAGTGGCAAGCAGAACGACCCGTTCTCGGTCACCAGGGTGTCCAGCAAGGACGGCGAGGTCTTCAAGCACGTGAAGGCGACCAAGCAGGCGTTTGAGTCGAAGGTCGCCGACAACGTCACCGACGTCCTCAAGACCGTGGTCGACGACGGTACGGGTAGCAATGCCCAGCTGCCGGGCCGTGAGGTGGCCGGCAAGACCGGTACGACCGACGACAACAAGTCGGCCTGGTTCGTCGGGTACACGCCGCAGCTGTCCACCGCGATCAACATGTTCCGGTACCCGGACGACGAGACCCTGAAGAACCGTACGTTCCTCAAGATGTACGGAACCGGTGGTCAGGACTCGATCCACGGTGCGTCGTTCCCGTCGGAGATCTGGCACGACTACATGTCGGAGGCGCTGAAGGGCCAGAAGGCCGTGAAGTTCCCCGAGCCCGAGCCCATCGGTGTGATCGTGAACGACACTCCGTCGCCCACGCCGACTCCCTCGGCCACGGAGACCGAGGAGGAGAGCCCGACTCCGACGCCCACTCCCACCCCGACGCTGACCACGCCGACTCCTACGGAGAGCGAGACGTGTGAGGACTTCTTCGGCTGTGAGGACGACGGTGGTACAGACAACGGCGGCACCGACAATGGCGGCACCGACGGCGGCGTGACCACGCCACCAACGGGGACGGAGACAGAAGGCGCGACCGGAGACAACGGCAACCAGAACGGCAACGGAACCCTCTTCGGAGGCGGGACTGGTTAGCGTCTTTTCGCCCATCACGGATGTTTCACGTGAAACACCTCGCCGTTTCACGTGAAACGAGGGCCGCCGCATCACCCGATGCGGCGGCCCTCGGCTTTCCCTCAGACGCGTACGGCAGGATGTGCCCCATGCCCAGTGCAGAATCGACGCAAGCGAGCGCGCGCGAGCCGGACATCGTGCCGCCCACCAGGACGGACCAGGTCGCCGCGAGTGGCAGCGAGCTGATCGGTGGCCCCATCGGGCGGCGTGCCCTGCTCGGGACGTCCTGGTGGACCCCCGTACGGGTCGTCGCGCTCGTGGCGATCGGCATGTTCGCCCTTGGCCTGGTCCAGAAGGCGCCCTGCTACGACGGAGCCTGGTTCTTCGGCGCCAGTTCGCAGTACACACACGCCTGCTACTCCGACATCCCGCACCTGTACCAGGGGCGTGGCTTCGCGGACGGGCTCGTGCCGTACTTCGACCGGCTGCCCGGTGACATGGAGTACCTCGAGTACCCGGTGCTGACCGGTGTGTTCATGGAGGCCGCCTCCTGGCTCACAACGGGCAGCGGCAGCATCCAGCACCAGGAGCAGTGGTACTGGATGGTCAACGCGGGCCTGCTGATGGTGTGTGCGGCGATCATCGCCGTATGCGTCAGCCGGACCCACGCGCGGCGCCCCTGGGACGGTCTGCTGGTCGCCCTGGCGCCGGCGCTGGCCCTGACCGCCACCATCAACTGGGACCTGCTGGCGGTCGCTCTGACGGCCGCGGCGATGCTGATGTGGTCCCGCGGCCGCTCACTGGCTTTCGGCGTCCTGCTGGGGCTCGCCACGGCCGCCAAGCTCTATCCCTTCCTCCTGCTCGGACCGCTGCTCGTACTGTGCTGGCGGGCCGGGAAGTGGCGGGACTTCGGCAAGGCACTGGCGGGCGCGGCCGTCGCCTGGATCGTCGTGAACCTGCCGGTGATGCTCTTCGCCTTCGACGGCTGGTCGAAGTTCTACACGTTCAGCCAGGAGCGCGGCGTCGACTTCGGATCCTTCTGGCTGATCCTGGCGCAGAACTCCAGCGACCCGCTGAGCACCGAGACGGTCAACACCCTGGCCACACTGCTGATGCTGCTGTGCTGCGCCGGCATCGCGGCGCTCACGCTGACCGCTCCGCGGCGCCCTCGCTTCGCGCAGCTGGCGTTCCTGATCGTCGCGGCGTTCATCCTCACCAACAAGGTCTACTCGCCGCAGTACGTCCTGTGGCTGATCCCCCTCGCCGTGCTGGCCCGACCCAAGTGGCGGGACTTCCTCATCTGGCAGGCGTGCGAGGTGGTGTACTTCCTCGGGATCTGGCTGTACCTCGCGTACACGACCAGCGGGGATGCCCACAAGGGACTGCCGACTGACGGCTACCACTGGGCGATCGGAGTGCACCTGCTCGGGACGCTGTACCTGTGCGTGATGATCGTCCGCGACATCCTCATGCCGGAGCGCGACGTGGTCCGCCTGGCCGGCGACGACGATCCGTCGGGCGGTGTGCTCGACAGGGCCGAGGACGTCTTTGTGCTCGGTCCGGCCGCCCATCCCCCACGCCACGCGTCCCATCTGGACGGGCCACAGGTGGAGTGGGGAACGGAAACGGGAACGCGTTCGCCCTGAGCGAACAAGAGGTGAGCGGTTAGCCCGAAGGGCCGTACGCGGGATTCCGCATACGGCCCTTCGGGCGTCTCGGGTACTCGGTCGTCCCGGGTGGCTCAGACGTCGACGATGCGGTCGAACTGCGTGGTGGTGTGCCTCAGATGGGCCACCAGCTCGTCGCCGACCTTCGGTTCCGGGGCGTCCGACGGCACGAACAGGATCGACACCTGCATGTGCGGCGGCTCCGCGAACCAGCGCTGCTTGCCGCCCCAGACGAACGGGGCGAGATTCCGGTTGACCGTGGCGAGGCCGGCGCGGGCGACGCCCTTGGCGCGCGGCATAACGCCGTGCAGCGCCTTGGGGGCCTCCAGACCCACCCCGTGCGACGTTCCGCCCGCCACGACCACCAGGAAGCCGTCGGAGGCCGTCTTCTGCTGCCGGTAGCCGAAGCGGTCGCCCTTGGAGACGCGGGTGACGTCCAGGACGGCGCCGCGGTACTCGGTGGCGTCGTGGTCGCCGAGCCAGAGCCGGGTGCCGATCCGGGCCCGGAAGCGGGTCTGCGGGAACTGCTGCTGCAACCGGGCGAGTTCATCGGCCTTGAGATGGCTGACGAACATGGTGTGCAGCGGGAGCCGGGCCGCGCGCAGGTGGTCCATCCAGCCGATGACCTCCTCGACGGCGTCGGAGCCGTCCGTACGGTCCAGCGGCAGGTGGATGGCGAAGCCCTCCAGGCGGACGTTCTCTATGGCGGCGTGCAACTGCGCCAGATCCTGCTCGCTGATGCCGTGCCGCTTCATCGAGGACATCACCTCGATGACCACACGTGCGCCCACAAGGCCGTACACGCCGTCGATCGACGACACCGAGCGGATCACCCGGTCCGGCAGCGGCACGGGCTCCTCACCGCGCCGGTACGGCGTCAGCACCAGCAGGTCGCCGCCGAAGAAGTCCTTGATGCGCGCGGCCTCGTACGTCGTGCCGACGGCGAGGATGTCCGAGCCCAGCCGCGTGGCCTCCTCCGCGAGCCGTTCGTGCCCGAACCCGTAGCCGTTGCCCTTGCAGACCGGGACGAGTCCCGGGAACTGCTCCTGCACGTGCTTGTGGTGCGCACGCCAGCGCGCGGTGTCGACGTAAAGCGTGAGCGCCATGGCCGGACCTGGAACCTTTCTCGTGGCTGCGGTGTATCAGAGGTATGGAAGCTATCGAAGCAAATGCCCGGAGCTCAGCGTCGCGACATGTAGATGTCCAGCGCCTTGTGGAGCAGCTTGTTGAGCGGGAAGTCCCACTCGCCGAGGTACTCGGCGGCCTGTCCGCCCGTGCCCACCTTGAACTGGATCAGGCCGAAGAGGTGGTCGGACTCGTCCAGCGAGTCGGAGATGCCACGCAGGTCGTAGACGGTGGCGCCGAGCGCGTAGGCGTCGCGCAGCATCCGCCACTGCATCGCGTTCGAGGGCCGGACCTCCCGGCCGATGTTGTCGGAGGCGCCGTAGGAGTACCAGACGTGCCCGCCGACGATCAGCATCGTCGCGGCCGACAGGTTCACACCGTTGTGCCGTGCGAAGTACAGCCGCATCCGGTTGGGGTCCTCGGAGTTGAGGGCCGTCCACATGCGCTGGAAGTACGACAGCGGACGCGGCCGGAAGTGGTCGCGCACCGCCGTGATCTCGTACAGCCGCTGCCACTCCTCGAGGTCCTGGTAGCTGCCCTGGACGACCTCGACGCCCGCCTTCTCGGCCTTCTTGATGTTGCGGCGCCACAGCTGGTTGAAGTTCTTGTGCACCTCTTCCAGCGACCGGTTCGCCAGCGGCACCTGGTACACGTAGCGGGGCTGTACGTCGCCGAAGCCGGCCCCGCCGTCCTCGCCCTGCTGCCAGCCCATCCGGCGCAGCTTGTCGGCGACCTCGAAGGCCCGGGGTTCGATGAAGTCGGCCTCGATGTCGCGCAGCCGCTTCACGTCGGGGTTCTGGATGCCGGCCTTGATGGAGGTGGCCTCCCAGCGCCGGATGATCACGGGCGGGCCCATCTTCACGGAGAAGGCGCCCTGCTGCTTGAGATGGGCCAGCATCGGCTGGATCCAGTCGTCGAGGTTCGGGGTGAACCAGTTGATGACCGGGCCCTCGGGCAGATAGGCGAGATAGCGCTTGATCTTGGGCAGCTGCCGGTAGAGGACCAGGCCCGCGCCGACCAGCTCACCGGTCCGGTCGTCGAACCACCCGAGGTTCTCCGAGCGCCACTCCGCCTTTACGTCTGCCCAGGCCGGGACCTGCATGTGGCTAGCCGCCGGCAGGTTCTGGATGTAGGCCAGATGCTGCTCGCGGCTGATGGTCCTCAGGGTCAGGCTCATTCGGGGCGCTCCTCGGGCTGGTGTGTCCCCATGGGTACAGGGGCTCCGGCTCTCGCGCCGAAGCCTACTGCGCCTCGCGAGCCGCCCGACTGGGCGTACGGAACCTTCGCCCCGGCCCGAGGACCGCCGGGGCGTTCGGAAGCGTGCTGTGGGGTGCTGGAGGCCGCCTCGGCAGGGTCAGAAGACTCCGCCGAACAGACCACCGTGCGCCATGCCGAGGAAGAAGCCGACGCCCGAGGCACCAAGACCCAGGATCAGTCCGAAGCGCTCACGAGTGGTCTCGGAGATCCACTGGCCGTAGGCGCCGGTGGCGATCCCGATCAGGCCGGTCCAGGAGCTGAGCAGATGGAGGTTGTGGAACATAGCCGTCACGAAGGAGACCACCCCGAGGACCAGGGTCACCGCGAGCAGGGCGTCCTGGAGCGGATGGGTCTTGCCGTCCGTGGCGAAGAGAGAACCGGCGGTGTTGGGTCGCAATGCCTGTGCCATGGGGCACCTCCTGCGAAAGGGCGGCGCCTCATAGCGCCGTACACACCCGATGTGTACAGATTGTCGGCCCTCCCGGCCGGATTTCAACCGGAAGCGGGTGTGCGGGTACTGTGTACCCTCTGCACCGGTGTCTGCCCAGCCCGGAGCCAGGGCGTACTGCCCGGCCCGGGGCGGGAACATCGTCATCGACCCTCGATTGTCAGTGGCGACCGATACCGTTGCGAACGCATCACAACCCTCCTGCCACGGAACGACCGTGGCCGTTGAGTCCAAAGGAGGTGGGTTCCACATGCGTCACTACGAGGTGATGGTCATCCTCGACCCCGATCTGGAGGAGCGCGCTGTCTCCCCCCTGATCGAGAACTTCCTCTCCGTCGTCCGTGAGGGCAACGGAAAGGTCGAGAAGGTCGACACCTGGGGCCGTCGTCGTCTCTCGTACGAGATCAAGAAGAAGCCCGAGGGCATCTACTCGGTCATCGATCTGCAGGCTGAGCCCGCGATCGTCAAGGAGCTCGACCGCCAGATGAACCTGAACGAGTCGGTCCTCCGGACCAAGGTCCTCCGCCCCGAGACCCACTGAGCCTCCGGCTCAGCTGATCCCGGGATTCGAGTAGCAGCACCAAAAGCAGCCAGCAGCAAACCCGCCGAGAGGTTCCCCCATGGCAGGCGAGACCGTCATCACGGTCGTCGGCAATCTTGTCGACGACCCCGAGCTGCGCTTCACCCCGTCCGGTGCGGCGGTCGCGAAGTTCCGTGTCGCGTCCACCCCCCGCACCTTCGACCGTCAGACCAATGAGTGGAAGGACGGCGAAAGCCTCTTCCTGACCTGCTCGGTCTGGCGCCAGGCGGCGGAGAACGTCGCCGAGTCGCTCCAGCGAGGCATGCGCGTTGTCGTGCAGGGCCGGCTGAAGCAGCGGTCCTACGAGGACCGTGAGGGTGTCAAGCGCACGGTCTACGAGCTGGACGTCGAGGAAGTCGGCCCCAGCCTGCGCAATGCCACGGCCAAAGTCACCAAGACCGCCGGTCGTAGCGGCGGCCAGGGTGGCGGCTTCGGCGGCGGTGGCGGCGGCGGCCAGCAGGGTGGCGGCGGCTGGGGCGGTGGCTCCGGCGGCGGCCAGCAGCAGGGCGGCGGCGCTCCGGCCGACGACCCCTGGGCGACCGGCGCTCCCGCCGGTGGCAACCAGGGCGGTGGCGGCGGCTGGGGCGGAAGCTCCGGCGGCAGCAGCAGCAGCGGCGGCGGTGGCGGCTACTCGGACGAGCCCCCCTTCTAACACCTCGGGCCTTGTGCCCGTGGTCGAAGGCGGGGCACACCCCACACTTCTTGATCACACAGGAGATACACCATGGCGAAGCCGCCTGTGCGCAAGCCGAAGAAGAAGGTCTGCGCTTTCTGCAAGGACAAGGTCCAGTACGTGGACTACAAGGACACGAACATGCTGCGGAAGTTCATTTCCGACCGCGGCAAGATCCGTGCCCGCCGCGTGACCGGCAACTGCACGCAGCACCAGCGTGACGTCGCCACGGCTGTGAAGAACAGCCGTGAGATGGCGCTGCTGCCCTACACCTCCACCGCGCGATAAGGGAAGGGTGACCGACACATGAAGATCATCCTGACCCACGAGGTCTCCGGCCTCGGTGCCGCGGGCGACGTCGTCGACGTCAAGGACGGTTACGCTCGCAACTACCTGATCCCGCGGAATTTCGCTATCCGCTGGACCAAGGGTGGCGAGAAGGACGTCGAGCAGATCCGTCGTGCTCGCAAGATCCACGAGATCCAGACCATCGAGCAGGCCAACGCTGTGAAGGCCCAGCTCGAGGGTGTCCGGGTCCGCCTGGCCGTTCGCTCCGGCGACGCCGGTCGTCTCTTCGGTTCCGTCACGCCGGCCGACGTCGCTTCGGCGATCAAGGCCGCCGGTGGTCCCGATGTCGACAAGCGTCGGATCGAGCTCGGCTCGGCCATCAAGACCCTGGGCGCCCACGTGACGTCCGTGCGTCTGCACCCCGAGGTTGCCGCCAAGGTCAACATCGAGGTTGTCGCGGCCTGATCGCCGCGCTCGGCTTGAACAGCTGAGAGAAGGGCCGTACCCGGTGGGGTACGGCCCTTCTTCGTGCTCCGGCGGATTCTCGTCCGGGTTGGGTCCGCGGGACGTTTCACGTGAAACGTCCCGCGGACCTGCGCAGCGGTGGGGAGCCATGAGACAGCGGCTGGTGAGGTTGGCGGCCGGTGGCCGTTTCACGTGAAACGTCGTCGCCGGCGTCGATGGGCGCGTTCGTACCGACATGGGCATCGGCGTGACGGAGGTGGCTGGGGTGCACCGGGTGGATGTTTCACGTGAAACGGGCGTGGTGCTCGTCGCCACTCCGAGGGTTGCTCAGCGGGTGGCGCCCGTGACGATCCAGCGGCCGGAGCTGGTGCGCAGCCACAGAGTCAGCATCCGTACGGTCATCATCAGCGTCATCGCCACCCAGACCATGGTGAGCCCACCGCCGATGGTCGGGATCAGGAGGGCCACCGGGGCGAAGACCGCCAGAGTGAGGATCATGGCCCAGGCGAGGTACGGTCCGTCGCCCGCACCCATCAGGACTCCGTCCAGGACGAAGACCACGCCGCAGATCGGCTGGGAGAGTGCCACGACGATCAGTGCGGGCAGGGCGGCGTCCTTGACCGCGGAGTCGCTGGTGAAGAGAGGCAGGAAGGCCGGACGGGACAGCATCACCAGGACGCCCAGGATGAGCCCCACGGCCAGGCCCCACTCCACCATGCGACGGCAGGCCTGCCGGGCGCCTTCGGGATCGTCCGCGCCGAGATAGCGCCCGATGATGGCCTGTCCGGCGATGGCGATGGCGTCGAGGGCGAAGGCGAGCAGACTCCACAACGACAGGATGATCTGGTGCGCGGCGACATCGGCGTCGCCGAGTCCGGCGGCGACCGCGGTGGCGATCATCAGGATGGCGCGCAGGGAGAGTGTACGGACGAGGAGCGGAACTCCCGCTTGCGCGGAGGCTCTTATGCCCGCGGCGTCCGGTCGTAGTGAGGCGCCGTGCCTACGGGCTCCCCGGACAACGACGACGAGATAGACGGCCGCCATGCCGAACTGGGCGATGACGGTGCCCCAGGCGGATCCGGCGATACCGAGATCGGCGCCGTAGACGAGGCCCACATTGAGGAGGCCGTTGGCGACGAAGCCGCCGATGGCGACGTACAGCGGGGTCTTGGTGTCCTGGAGGCCGCGCAGTACGCCGGTCGCGGCGAGGACGACGAGCATGGCGGGGATGCCGAGCGCGGAGATCCGGAGATAGGTGGTGGCGTACGGGGCGGCCGTGTCCGAGGTGCCGAAGAGGGCGACGAGGTTCGGGGCGGTGGGGAGGACGACGGCTATGACTGCGGCGCCGAGAAGCAGGGCCAACCAGATACCGTCCATTCCCTGCCGGATGGCGGCCGGCAGGTCTCCGGCGCCGACACGACGCGCGACGGCGGCCGTGGTGGCGTAGGCGAGGAAGACGAAGACGCTCACGGCGGTGATGAGGAGGGCGGAGGCGACGCCGAGTCCGGCGAGTTGTGCGGTGCCGAGATGGCCCACGATCGCGCTGTCGGCCATGACGAAGAGGGGCTCGGCGACGAGTGCGCCGAAGGCCGGGACGGCCAGCGAGACGATCTCTCGATCGTGCTGTCGCCGGACAGCCTTGGGGGTCGCGGGAGCCTGTGTCATGAGCATCAATCTAATCGTCCACAGGTAAGAGATGCAAGATGCATTAGACCCTTACGCATGGTTGCTCCGTGTGCAGAGTCCCGCACGGCTTGATGTGATCTTGGGCCGACTGGGAAAGTTTTTCTTACGCACAGCCGGTGGACGGTAGATATGCAGGTCAGAGGTGGTTCAGCGGGTGGAGGTCGGTCTTGTTCACAGGGCTGTCCACCGGGTCGTGCACAGGTTTCGGGGAGTTCTCCACAGCATCCGGGCCGTCGTCCACATGGCCTGTGGATAACCAGATTGGCTGACGGTGCCCGGGGGCCTACCGTGGTCCGGCGCACACTCCTGCCGACGGCCGAAGAATCATCACAAAACCGACGCGCCACAACCGGAGTTGGGCATCTCAATTGTCAGTGCCGTGCCGTAGAAATGAGGGGCACGGCGAGGTCCGCTGGGCGGACGGGAGGAGGTGGCTCGGTTGAGCATTTCCGAGCCCTTGGACGACCCGTGGGCCGACAGCGGTCCGGGTGATCGTCTGCCCTCCCGCCGCCGCGCCGACGGGACACGCGGTCGCGACGAGCAGCACGAGCGGGGTCAGGACAGCGGGGCGTGGGACGGGGCGGGGCCGTCGTTCGAGCGGGTTCCGCCACAGGACCTCAATGCCGAGCAGTCCGTCCTGGGCGGCATGCTGCTCTCCAAGGACGCCATCGCCGATGTGGTGGAGGTCCTCAAGGGTCACGACTTCTACAAGCCGGCGCACGAGACGATCTACCAGGCGATCCTCGACATCTACGCCAAGGGGGAGCCGGCCGACCCGATCACGATCGCCGCCGAGCTCACCAAGCGCGGCGAGATCAACAAGGTCGGCGGGGCCTCGTATCTGCACACGCTGGTGCAGAGCGTGCCGACGGCGGCGAACGCCGAGTACTACGCGGAGATCGTCCATGAACGGGCCGTGCTGCGCCGCCTGGTGGAGGCCGGCACGCGCATCACACAGATGGGGTACGCGGCCGACGACGACGTCGACGAGATCGTCAACCGGGCCCAGGCGGAGATCTACGCGGTCACCGAGCAGCGCACCAGCGAGGACTATCTGCCGCTCGGCGACATCATGGAGGGCGCACTCGACGAGATCGAGGCGATCGGCTCCCGTAGCGGCGAGATGACCGGTGTACCCACCGGCTTCACGGACTTCGACTCGCTCACCAACGGTCTGCACCCGGGCCAGATGATCGTCATCGCGGCCCGCCCCGCGATGGGTAAGTCCACGCTGGCACTGGACTTCGCGCGCGCCGCCTCGATCAAGAACAACCTGCCGAGCGTCATCTTCTCGCTCGAAATGGGGCGCAACGAGATCGCGATGCGCCTGCTGTCCGCGGAGGCGCGAGTGGCCCTGCACCACATGCGGTCCGGCACGATGACGGACGAGGACTGGACACGCCTGGCCCGCCGGATGCCGGACGTCTCGGCGGCTCCGCTCTACATCGACGACTCGCCCAACCTGTCGATGATGGAGATCCGCGCGAAGTGCCGCCGTCTGAAGCAGCGCAACGACCTCCGGCTGGTCGTCATCGACTACCTCCAGCTGATGCAGAACGGCGGCTCCAAACGCTCCGAGAGCCGCCAGCAGGAGGTCTCGGACATGTCCCGTAACCTCAAGCTCCTCGCCAAGGAGCTGGAACTCCCGGTCATCGCACTGTCCCAGCTGAACCGTGGTCCCGAACAGCGCACCGACAAGAAGCCGATGGTCTCCGACCTGCGTGAGTCCGGCTCGATCGAGCAGGACGCCGACATGGTCATCCTTCTCCACCGAGAGGACGCCTACGAGAAGGAGTCACCGCGTGCGGGCGAGGCCGACCTGATCGTGGCCAAGCACCGTAACGGCCCCACCGCGACCATCACGGTCGCATTCCAGGGCCACTACTCGCGGTTTGTGGACATGGCACAGACCTGATCGTGAGCGGGCCGGCCTGCTTCGGTCCTGGGTGTCCGCGTCCACCCGTGTGAAATGAACTCGACGTTCGGCTGCCCGGCAGATGGACTGGGGGCATGACGACACCTCAGGAAGAACTGCTGCCTCAGACGCGGCGGGCGTTGCTGCACCGGGTTGCCGTGGGTCAGGCCGAAGGGCGGGCGCCCTCGATGGTGGCGGCGGTGGTGCGGGGCGGGCGGACGGTGTGGACCGAGGCGCGGAGTTCCGTCGACGGACATGGGCCCGACGAGAACGTGCAGTACCGGATCGGGTCCATCACGAAGACCTTCACTGCGGTGCTCGTCCTACGGCTGCGGGACGAAGGGCTGCTGGACCTCCAGGACCCGCTCGAGAAGCACCTGCCGGGGACCCGGGCCGGTGAGGTCACTGTCGCCCAACTGCTGGCGCACACGGGCGGGCTCGCGGCCGAGTCGCCGGCGCCGTGGTGGGAGCGGTCGTCGGCGTCGCTGCGGCCGGAGCTCGGCGATGTGCTGGGTGAGCGGCCCTTCCTGCATCCCGTCGGCCGGCGGTTCCACTACTCCAACCCCGGCTACACGCTGCTGGGCGCGCTCGTCGAGAAGCTGCGTGACGCGCCCTGGGCGGACGTGCTGCGGCGCGAGCTGCTCGAACCCCTTGGACTCGACCGTACGAGCGCCCAGCCGCAGGCGCCGCACGCCGGAGGGTGGGCCGTGCATCCATGGGCCGATGTACTGCTGCCGGAGCCCACGGAGGACCTCGGGATCATGGCCTCAGCAGGCCAACTCTGGTCCACCGCAGCAGACTTGGCGCGCTTCGCCGTCTTCCTGACAGAGGGGGACGACCGGGTGCTGAGCGCGGAGAGCGTACGCGAGATGCGGAACCCCGCGGCACCCGGCGAGGCCGCGGACATCGTGGACGGCGTCGGCTACGGACTTGGGCTGCAACTCCAGCGTCGTGACAAGAGGCTGCTCGTGGGCCATTCCGGGTCGCTGCCCGGCTTCCTGGCGAACCTCGTCATCAGCGTGGAGGACGACGTCGCCGCGGTTGTCCTGGCCAACTGCACCTCCGGCCCGCTGATCGCCTCGATCGGCGCCGACCTCCTAGGGATCGTCGCGGATGCCGAGCCCCGGATCCCTGCCCCCTGGAAACCGCTGCGCGAGGTGGATCCAGAAGCGCTGGAGCTGGCCGGCCAGTGGTACTGGGGGACGCACGGCTTCGCCCTGCGGGTGACGGCCGACGGCCTGGTCTCGCTGGAGCCACTCGCAGGCCGTGGCCGCCGCTCCCGGTTCCGTGCCAACGGGGACGGCACCTGGACCGGGCTGGAGGGCTACTACGCCGGAGAGCTCCTGAAGGCCGTACGACGGCCTGACGGCTCCGTGAGCCACCTGGACCTCGGGTCGTTCGTGTTCACCCGGCAGCCGTACGACAACGGCGCTTCGGTGCCGGGTGGAGTGCATCCGGACGGCTGGCAGGGGATTGGCTAGGGCAGCGCAGGGTCGCTCGGGCTGTGTTTCACGTGAAACACAGCCCCACCCATGGCGCCAGTACCACCCACGGCGTCAGCCCCACTCACGGCGACAGTCGCATGCACGGAGTACGCGTCAGAGCTGGAGCTTGAATCCCACGTGTGAGGCCTCGAAGCCCAGACGCGTGTAGAAGCGGTGCGCGTCCGTCCGGCTCGCGTCCGACGTCAGCTGGACCAACTGGCAGCCCTGCCGGCGTGATTCATCCACCGCCCACTCGATGAACTGCGTACCGAGCCCGCTGCCCCGCTCGTCCGCGTGGATCCGGACGGATTCGATGATCGACCGCGTGGCGCCCTGCCGGGACAGTCCGGGGACCAGCGTCAGCTGGAGCGTGCCGACCACCTGATTCTCGCGGACGGCGACGACCAGGTGCTGGTTCGGATCGGCGACGATGCGCTCGAACGCCGCGACATACGGGGTCAGGTCATCGGGTGACTCGCGCTGCGCGCCCACCGGATCGTCCGCGAGCATGCCGACGATCGCGGGTAGGTCCTCGGCCGTGGCTCGGCGTATTACAAGATCTCCCATGCCCGCACCCTACGCGGGCACGTTCAGCGACTCGACGACGCGGACCAGCGGGGCCAGCTCCGGGTTCAGGGCCGCCTGGTCGAGGGCCTCACGCAGTGCCGCGTCGTTTGTCGGCCGCGCCTCGTCCAACAGCTTGAGGCCGGCCTCCGTGACGTTGGTGTAGATGCCCCGGCGGTCGGTCGGGCACAGATAGCGCTCCAGGAGGCCGCGATCCTCGAGCCGGGTGACCAGCCGGGTGGTGGCGCTCTGGCTGAGCACAACCGCGTCGGCTACCTGCTTCATCTGGAGGTGCCCCCCGTCGCCGTCGTGCTGTCGGCTGAGCACGTCCAGCAAGGAGTATTCGCGCACGCTCAGATCGTGCTTGTTCTGAAGAGAGCGCTCGATGTGTGCCTCGATCCTCCCGTGCAGCAGTGAGAGGGCGCACCAGCCCTGGGCGAGGGCGGTGAGCGCGGGGTCCGTCGCTGTCATTGGCGTTTCCTCCGTCCCGAAGCGGCTGAGACCAGGATAGAGCAAGACCGCAATAGTCTGCTCTTGCATCTATAGGGCGTCTGCAATTATTGCGAATGTGGGAGGTGGCTGCGGAGGCTAGCCCGCCGCGACCGTCAGAGGTGCGAAGCGCCGGCTCCAGTCGCCGGGCAGCTCGCTGATTCCGTAGGTCATCACCGCGTTGAATGCCACCGACTCGAGGCCGCGTGCCTTCGCCCAGGCGAGCAGCTCCGTGTGCCGTACGTCGATGTCGGTGCGGAGCGGGCGGTCGGTGTGGGCCGCGAGGGAGGTGATGAGTGCCTTCGCCGTTTCCGTGTCCTGGGCGATCAGCGGGCCCACGACGTGTGTGTCCATATTGGGCCAGGCCCCCGCGAAGCCGATGATCCGGCCGTCCTTCTCGGCGACCCGCAACTGGTCGGCGAAGGCGGGCAGCCGGGTGATCAGGTGCGTGCGGTCGCTGCCGAACACCGCTCCGTCCAGCCGGAGCAGCCCGGTGATGTCCTCCGCGGTCGCGGCGCGTGTGCTGACGTGGGGCGTGGGACCGCCGGGTGTGAAGTGGCCGTACAGCATCTCGGCCCGGCCGGAGGTCTTGAAGCCGAGCTCCTCGTAGAGAGGGCGACCGTTCGGGGTCGCGTGCAGAGTCACGGGTGTGGTGCCCAGCTCCATGACGATCTGGCGCATCAGCCGGCGTCCGACGCCCTGCCGGGCGTGACGCTCAGCGACGAGCACCATACCGATGGCCGCGAGATCGGGTCGGCCGTGAGGGCCGTACTCGGTGACGACACAGGCGCTGACGAGACCGCCATCGGGATCATCGATGCCGTAACCCTGACCGGCGGAGAGGAGGAGGCCCCACTTGTGCTCCTCGCGCGGCCACCCCCTGTCCTCGGACAAGTCCGCGCAGATGTCGAGATCGCGACGGGTCAGACGGCGGATGGGCAGATCGGCGAGCGAAGAGGTGGGCACGCAGGTCAGGCTGTCCGACCGGTGCCCCTGTCGTCCACCTGTTTCGCCCGACACGTACTGGCATTTAGCCATGTCGGGGTCATATCCACAGTGGGCTCACCGGCAGGGGGTGTTTCACGTGAAACATCGGCGAACGGTGAGCGTCTGCGGGACGGACCGCGCGACGGGACCGCGGGGGAACAAGGAGTGGGTCGAGAGGTGGATCACGGAGCGGATCGAGGAACGGGTCGAGCACCCCGTGTCTCGTTCCTATTAGCCTCGGTGACATGGCGAGACTGCATCTCTTCGACATGGACGGCACGCTGCTGCACGGGTCCACGGCACCCATGGAGATCTCACGGCAACTCGGACTCGAAGCCGAGACTCTCCTTCTCGAACAGGAGATCTCGGCGGGGTTGATCGGCCCGCCGGAGTACGCGGCGCGTATCCATGCGCTGTGGACGGAGCTCACTGACCTCCATGTGACGGCGGCCTTCGAGGCGGCCCCCTGGCTGGCCCGCATCCGCAAGGTCTGGGCCGAGATCGGCGAGGCGGGCGACTACTGCGCCGTCATTTCCCTCTCGCCGTCCTTCTTCGTTGAGCGGCTGACCGCCTGGGGGGCGCACGCCGCGTTCGGATCCCGCTTCCCGGCCGTGCCCTTCGCCGCGCCGGTGGACCCCACGGGTGTGTTCACTGCCGCGACCAAGGTGCTTGTCGCCGACCAGCTGTGCGAGCGGTTCGGAGTCACCAGGGCGGACTGTGTGGCGTATGGAGATTCCATGTCGGACATAGACCTCTTCGGTGTGGTTCCGGTGTCTGTCGCGGTCAACGCGGATCAGCGTCTGGCGGGGCTCGCGACGCACTCGTATGCCGGGAGGGATCTGTGGGATGCCTATGAAATGGTGCGCCACGCCCGGTAGTTGAAGGAACTGCTGGTTCGCCCGTTGGGTGGTTCGCGCCTGGGGCAGGGGGGACTTGTGTGGCTGGCGGTGGCCGGTATGGTCGACTCCGGTTCTTGTGCGGGGAGAGGCGCACCGATCCGGTGCGGAGCCGAGAACAGGGCAAAGAAGCCTAACGAGACGGAGAGATCGACGACCCGATTTCCCGGGTACGAGGCAGCGCGTCCGAACGAGATGGGACGCTGCGGTGTGCGTACTGCGGCCAATGTCACACTCTGGCCTTACTTGTCCGTACGGGTCGCGAATACCGGTTGAATATGGCCGCGTTGGATGTTGTGCGGAAACAGGAGAGGCGAGCCGTCTGCGGGGGGAAAGCAGGCATCTTCCGTATGAGGAAGTGCATGGACCGACCGAAAGATGTTCGAGGCGAGGCACATCATGGACGCTCCGACCACCACGTCGGCCGACAACGGCACTTCCGGCAGCGGGAGCGGCTGGTTCACACCGCGCAAACCCCCGGCGCCGGGCAGCGAGCAGGACACGGCTGACGGGCGGCGACTGGCCGGCATGCGTCCGAAGGGCAGGAACACCGCGCCCGCCGCGGACGAGCCGTCTTCAGAAGCCCCGGCCGACCCCGCGGCCCCCGATGCCGGTCCGGAGCCGGAGCGAATACCCGACGCTTCGACGCCAGTTCCCTCGCCGCCGAGTCCGCCGCCGAACTCCCAGAGGCCGAGCGGTTCCACCTCCTGGTCGGCCTTTCAGCCCAGCAAACCGGCTTCCGGGCCGCCGGCGCCCGAGCCTCCCGTAGCCGCCGCACCATCGCCCCAGGCGCACCCCACTCAGCCTCAGCCTCTTCCGCCCCAGACGCCCCAGGCTCAGGCCGCCCCCGCCCCCGCCTCCGCCCCCACGCCCGCCGCTCAAGCCCCGCAGGTCGCGCAGCAGACGCAGACACAGCCGCCCGCGCAGCCCCTGCCCGCCGAGCAGCGCATTCCGGCGCAACGCCCCGCCGCCACCCTGGCTCCGGAGCGCCCCTCGCCCGCGCCCCAGACCCCGCCGGCCCCGTCACCGGCCCCCGAGCGCCCCACCCCGGCACAGACCGCCGCCCCGGCCCCGATGAGGCCCCAGCAGGAGCACACGTCCCCGGAAGCCGCCGTACGGCTCCCGCAGGAGCACAGGGTCCCCGAAGCTTTCACTCGCCCCGCGCAGCAGCCCACACCCCCGCAGGCGTTGGCGCATCCGGCGCAGCAGCCCATGCCGCCCGAGACCGCCGCCCGCCCGGTACAACAGCCCGCGGTTCCCGACGCGTTCGCCGGCTCCGCGCAGCGCCCCGCGGCTCCCGACGCTGCCTCCTCCGACGTCTTCAGCCGGCCGACCCCGCCTCCCACCGAGCCCGCCGCATCCCCCGACGCCGTTCTCGTGCGTCGGACCATGGCGGAGGTCGGGCCCGTCGCCGACAAGGTCACCTCGTACTTCTACGCGCTGCTCTTCGTCCGCTACCCCGAGCTTCGACCGATGTTCCCGGCCGCGATGGACGCCCAGCGGGACCGCCTGCTGAAGGCGCTGCTCACGGCGGCTGAGCACATCGACAACAAGCCGGTGCTCGTCGACTACCTCCAGAACCTGGGCCGCGGCCACCGCAAGTACGGCACGCAGCCCGAGCACTACCCGGCCGTCGGCGAATGCCTCATCGGCGCCCTGAGCAAGTACGCCGGGAGCGTCTGGGATGCGGAGACCGAGGCGGCCTGGGTCCGGACGTACACGACGATCTCCCAGGTGATGATCGACGCGGCCGCCGCGGACGAGCTGCGCGCCCCGGCCTGGTGGCATGCGGAGGTCGTTGCGCACGACCTGAGAACCCCCGACGTGGCCGTCGTCACCGTCCGCCCGAACCAGCCCTACCCCTTCCTCGCGGGCCAGTACGCGAGCCTGGAGACACCGTGGTGGCCGCGGGTCTGGCGGCACTACTCCTTCGCCTCCGCGCCGCGCTCCGACGGCCTGCTCACCTTCCACGTGAAGGCGGTTCCGGCGGGCTGGGTCTCCAACTCCCTCGTGCATCGCGCCCGCCCGGGTGATGTGATCCGCCTCGGTCCGCCGGCCGGGTCCATGACCGTCGACCACACCACGAACAGCGGACTGCTGTGTCTGGGCGGCGGCACGGGCATCGCCCCGATCAAGGCGCTGATCGAGGACGTCGCGGAGCATGGCGAGCGGCGGCCGGTCGAGGTGTTCTACGGCGCCCGCACCGACCACGACCTCTACGACATCGACACGATGCTCCGGCTCCAGCAGTCCCACTCATGGCTCTCGGTGCGGGCGATCATCGACGCGCAGGCGCATCTGCAACTCCCGGACGCCATACGCGAGTACGGCCCCTGGATGGAGTACGACGCCTATCTGTCCGGCCCGCCCGGCATGATCCGCAGCGGTGTGCACACCCTCAGGGACATCGGCGTTCCGTCGGACCGCATACGCCACGACTCGGTGGAGGAACTCGTCGCGGCCGGCGACTGACCCGGAAGTCCGCGCTCAGCCCAGGTCGGGCGCGTGCATGGCACGTACGCCCTCGATGTTCCCGTCGAGGTAGTGCCGCAGCGACAGCGGTACGAGGTGGACGGTCGCGATGCCGACGCGGGTGAACGGCACACGCACGATCTCGTACTCACCGGCGGGCTCGTCCACTTCGGGGCCGTGTCGCAGCGCGGGGTCCATGGACGCCAGGTGGCACACGAAGAAGTGCTGCACCTTCACGCCGGTCGTGGCCGCGTCCTGACCGATGTGTTCGACGGTGTCGACGAAGCACGGCACCACATCGGTGATCTTGGCACCGAGTTCCTCGTACACCTCTCGGTGCAGGGCGTCGACGACGGTCGCGTCGTCCAGCTCGACGCCGCCGCCGGGAGTGATCCAGTACGGATCCACGCCCGGCTTGGTGCGCTTGATCAGGATCAGGTCATCTCCGTCCAGGAGAACGGCACGCGCGGTGCGCTTGACCACGGGTCGGACGGTCATGGGAGGAATGTGGCCCGGCTGGTTCCACGTGAAACATCGCGAGGCGGCACTCGTCCAGTTCGGACCGTAACCCTGCCGCAAGCTCACGTTCACGTCTCACCCCCACTCGCCCGCCGCCCGCTGCAACCACTCGTATGCCCGCGCGATATGCGGCATCGCGAGCGTGCCGGTGCGCACCACCAGGAAGTACGTCCGCAGGGGCGGGACCGTCGGGTTGTGGAGGGCGATGACCTCGCCGCGCTCCAGGGCGTCCGCGCACAGATAGCGAGGCAGGACGGCGAGCCCCGCTCCGGCGGCGGTGCAGGCGAGGACGGCCCGCAGGTCAGGGACGATCACCGTGCCGGAGGCGGAGGGCAGGGAGTCGAAGACGGAGGCCCAGTAGCGGGAGACGAAGGGCAGGGACTCGTGCACTTCGACGACGGGGAGGTTCTGAAGGGCGGACGCGCCCTTGTCCCGGAGGTTCTCGGGGCAGATCTGCTCGGCACGGCGGGGCGCGGCGACGAGGACGTGTTCCTCGTCGCAGAGCGCGGTCGCCGTGAGCAGCGCGCCACGCGGCCGGGCCGTACTGATGGCCAGATCGTGGTGGCCGGCGGCGAGTCCTTCGAGGGTCTCCTCGGCGTTTCCGAAGGACGTGCGCAGGGCGAAGCCGTGGCCGTCGTCGCCGGTCAGTTCCACGAGCGCGGGCAGGGCCCGTTCGGCGGTGAACTCGGGAGGGCCGGCGAGGTGCAGGGTGCGCAGGGAGGATTCGTCGTCGAGGCCGGTCTCGGCGATCTCCACCAGGGCGTCGAGATGAGGGGCTGCCTTGTGGGCGAGTTCGTCGCCGATGGTCGTCGGGGTCACACCGCGGGCCTGTCGCAGGAACAGGGGGCGGCCGAGCTGCCGCTCCAGGGTGCGGATCTGGGAGGTCACCGCCGGCTGGGAGAGGCCCAGCAGCGCGGCGGCTCGGGTGAAGGAACCGGCCCGGTGCACAGTCACAAACGTGCGCAGTAAGGCCAGATCCATGCCACACCCTCTCCTCGTGCCTGAGGTCTCGCGTCGGGCAGGGCCCAACTATAAATATGTCGATAGGTCGCTGTCGCTACTGTGATTGGACACTGACACAGAGTCAACTAGCCTTGTCTGCGCGGTTCTTCGCGCGCAGAACCGAGGACGGTCCGAGCCACGAGGGGGGAGGCTCGGACCGTCCGTTCGACGGAGCGGGACCCCTCACCGGGCGCCCGGCGACACAGCCGCGGCTCCCTGGCGGGCGTCCGAAAATCGCGCTATCCCGCCGACGCCTCCAGCGCCCGCAGTATGTCGGCCACCAGGTCCTGCGGATCCTCCGCGCCGACCGACAGCCGGATGAAGCCCTCCGGGACCGCGTCACCGCCCCAGCGGCCGCGGCGTTCGGCCGTGGACCGTACGCCGCCGAAGCTCGTGGCGTCGTCCACCAGCCGCAGCGCCTCCAGAAAACGCTCGGCACGCGCGCGGGAGGGCAGCGTGAACGAGACCACGCACCCAAAGCGGCTCATCTGCTCCGAGGCCACCTTGTACGAGGGGTCGCGCGGCAGCCCCGGGTAGCGCACGCCGAGCTCCTCCGGCCAGTGCAGCAGCGCCTCGGCGACCGCGAGCGCGGTGGCGTCCTGGCGGTCGACCCGCATCTGGAGTGTGGAGATCGACCGGTGCGCGAGCCACGCCTCCATGGGCCCCGCGATCGCCCCCACGATCTTCCGCCAGCGCCGTACGGCCGCCATGGCCTCGGCGTCGCGGCCGGCGACGTACCCCAGCAGGACGTCCCCGTGCCCGGTCAGCTGCTTGGTGCCGCTGGCCACCGAGAAGTCGGCGCCGAGCTCCAGGGGGCGCTGTCCGAGCGGTGTGGCGAGGGTGTTGTCCACGGCGACCAGGGCGCCCCGCGCGTGTGCCGCCTCGACGAGGCGCCGGATGTCGCACACGTCGAGCCCGGGGTTGGACGGCGTCTCGATCCACAGCAGCTTCGCGCCGTCGAGGACGCCGAGCTGAGCGTCGTCGCCGGTCGGGGCGGTGCGCACCTCGATGCCGTACGCCTCCAGCTGGGCGCGGACCAGGGGCAGGACCTGGTAGCCGTCGCTGGGCAGGACGACGGTGTCGCCGGCGCGCAGCTGCGAGAAGAGCACGGCCGAGATCGCCGCCATGCCGGACGCGAAGACGAGCGTCTCCACGTCGTCCCGCCCGGGCGCCTCCAACTCGCCTATGGCGCGCTCCAGGTGCGTCCAGGTGGGGTTCTGGTCGCGGCCGTAGGTGTACGGGCCGGTGGGCTCGCCCGGGAGGTGGAAGTGGGCGGCGAAGACGGGGCCGGGCAGGGTCGGCTCGTAGGCCACCGGCTCCGGCAGCCCGGCGCGTACCGCGCGCGTGCCGTCACGGACCGGCGTGTCGCCGTCCCCATCGCGTCCCACCGGCGTGTCGCTGCCCACATGGCGCCCCACTGGAGTGTTGCCCGCATCGCGTCCTACAGGCATGTCGCCGTGCCGCGCGGCACCGGTCGGGAGATCCCCGTCCCGCGAGTCGCGTATCGGCGTCTCGCCGTCCCGCCCAACGGAATCGCTCATACCGCCCGTCCTTCCACGTGCTCCCGAACCGCGGCGAGCAGTCCCGTGCTCGCCGCCTCCACCATCTCAAGGCACGCCTCGAAGCCCTCCATGCCCCCGTAGTACGGGTCGGGCACGTCGAGATCGTCGTCCGCCGCGGGATCGTACGAGCGCAGCAGCCGCACCTTCGCGGCGTCCTGTTCGGTGGGCGCGAGGCGGCGCAGCACCTTCAGGTGGCCGGTGTCGAGGGCGACGACGAGGTCGAGGCGGGCGAACCAGGACGCCTGGAACTGCCGGGCGGCGTGCTCGCTGCCGTACCCGTTGTCCTCCAGGACGGTGACCGTGCGGGGGTCGGCGGGGTCGCCCTCGTGCCAGCCGCCCGTACCGGCGCTGTCGACCGCCACCCGGTCGTCGAGCCCGGCCTCCGCCACACGCGCGCGGAGGACGGATTCGGCCATGGGTGAGCGGCAGATATTGCCGGTGCACACGAAACAGACGCGGTAGGTCATGCTCTTCGGTCCCGTCGTCCCCGCTCAGTCCTTCTCGGGCAGCACAACGTTGAGCGCCCACGACACGATGGAGATGATCAGGCCACCGAGGACGGCCGTCCAGAAGCCCTCCACGTGGAAACTCAGGTCGAGCTTGTCGGCCAGCCACGAGGTCAGCAGCAGCATCAGCGCGTTGACGATCAGGGTGAACAGGCCGAGCGTGAGGATGAGCAGCGGCAGGCTGAGCAGTTGGAGGACCGGCTTCACCACGACGTTGACCAGGCCGAAGATCAGCGCCACCAGCAGCAGCGTGCCGACCTTCTTGCCCGTGCTGTCCCCGGTGAGGGTGATCTTGTCGAGCAGCCACACCGCGACGGCGAGAGCGCCCGCGTTGGCGATCGTCTTGACTAGGAAATTCATCATGTGTCTGATCGTGGCAGAAGAGATCGGCTACGAGCACGGGCGTGAGGGCGACGAAACGATGAAGGCATTCCGGCTGGACGAACTGGAGGCGGAGCGCGCCGCCAACGACGGCGCCTACCTACAGTTCCTGCGAGAGCGGAACATGTCGGTCGGACTGTATGCACTGGACGCCGGCGAGCACGATCCGCAGCAGCCGCACGCGCAGGACGAGGTCTACTTCGTCGTCAGCGGGCGCGCCGCGATCACCGTTGGCATGGAGACCACGGAGGTCGCGCGCGGCAGCGTGGTGTACGTCCCCGCGGGCGTGGCGCACAAGTTCCACCACATCAGTGAGGATCTGCGGGTTCTGGTGATGTTCTCTCCGCCCGAAAGCTGACGCAGGGCGTCCGGGTTCCCTAGGGGATCGGTCAGGGGAGGACAAGGGACGCGGGGGCCCCGTACGCCCCCCTGTCCGCCCTAGCATCGAAGGCAGGACAACCAGACGACCCGACGGACGGGCGGGGCCCGAGTGGCCCGGTGCGGCCGGCGAGTGGAGAGAGAAGGACGAGGGCGATGCGAGAGATCTTCACGGGACTGCCGTGGTGGGTGAAGTGGATCGCGGTGCCGGTCATCGCCCTGGTCGTGTTCGGCGGTCTGATAGCGAGCGTCGTGGGCTTTGTGATCGGCCTGCTGTTCAAGCTGCTGATCTTCGTGGCACTGGTCGGCGGCCTGATCTATGTCGTACGGAAGTTCATGTCGAGTTCCACGTCGCGCAGCGACTGGTGAGTAGGGAGGGGGACCGGTGATCCGGTAACGGGACATCACCGGTTCCCTCGGGCGAGGGAAGTTTCCCGGACGGGCCGTATGTGGGCCGGGGCGGACGAATAGAGTCCGAAAGCCGACGCGGGACCGCCCCGCGAGCGACGCAACCCCCCTCCCGTCCCGTGCCTCACCGCACGGGCTGCCCCCCTCGCGCTCCGGGAGTCATCCCTTGGCCACGGCCGCCACTGCCTCAGCCACAGCCTCCGCCGCCACCAACGCCTCCGTCGATACCGACGCAACCTCCGCACCCACCCAGGCCGCCCCCACACCGGCCCTTCGTGTACGAGCCCCAGAGCAGCCCGTCCCGCCGAGTACGCGGCCGGCACGGGCCCGCCCGTCGCCGTCCTCCGTACGGCAGGCACCCCAGTCGCCCACGGACTCCCGCCGGGAGCCCCAGTCGGCGACCCTCATCGGCTCCGTACAGCGCGCGCTGCGCCTCCTCGAATGCGTCGCCGAGCACGAGCACGGCGCGCCCGCCAAGCAACTGGCCCGGGAGACCGGCCTCGCCCTGCCCACCGCCTACCACCTGCTGCGCACCCTGGTGCACGAGGGATATCTGCGCCGCGACAAGGGCCTGTTCTTCCTCGGCGAGGCGGCAGAGCGGCTGAGTGACACCGCGGCGAAGCAGAAACGTCGCAGCACGGTTGTCGAAGCGCTCGCACATTGGCGAGATCTGATCGGTGTTCCCGTGTACTACGCCGTCTACCGGGACGGCGAAATCGAAGTCCTGTGCGTCTCGGACAGTCCGGGCAGTCCGGCGGTCGAGGAGTGGGCCGACTTCCGCGAGACCGGTCACGCACACGCGATCGGCCAGTGTCTGCTCTCCCAGCTCGACGAGGGCGCCCGCCGCGACCACCTCGATCGCTACCCCGTGGAAACCATCACTCCATATACGGTGCGTGACGATGGGGCCCTCCTTCGCCGCCTCGAACGGGCGGATGGTAGGACTCCGGTTGTCGAAAGACAGGAGTACGCACTCGGCGCGGTGTGCGCCGCGATCCCCGTCACGCTGGGTGCCACAGCGGCCACGATCGCCATCTCCCTCCCAGCTCAGCAGGGGGATCGACTGCTGGCGGCCGCGCGGGAGCTCCAGGCGGAGATCGGACGCATGCCGGGGTCACTGGCGATCTCTATCAGCATCTGAAAACTCACTCCTTGTGATCTGCCGTGTGCGTTCAGCAAGATGCCATCAAGTGCCGGGAGCTCATTCCCGGCCACTCGACCGGCACATGGCGGGGTAGGCGATGCGCGAGTCCGTACAGGCAGTTCAGGCAGAGGTCATGATGAGCTTTCTCGTCTCCGAGGAGCTCTCCTTCCGTATCCCGGTGGAGCTGCGCTATGAGACCGGTGATCCGTACGCCGTGCGGCTGACCTTCCACTTGCCCGGCGACGCCCCGGTGACCTGGGCCTTCGGCCGGGAACTGCTGATCGACGGTGTGGGAACCCCCTGCGGCGAGGGCGACGTCCATGTGTCGCCGGCCGAGGCGGACACGCTGGGCGAGGTGCTGATCCGCCTTCAGGTCGGCAGCGACCACGCCCTGTTCCGCTCCTCGGCGGCGCCGCTCGTGGCCTTCCTCGACCGTACGGACAAGCTGGTGCCGCTGGGCCAGGAGGGCGCGCTCGCCGACTTCGACGCCCACCTCGACGAGACTCTGGACCGCATCCTGGCGGAGGAGCAGAGCGCGGGCTGAGCCGCTCTGGGGCGGAACGCTTCCTCAAGCGGGGGCGTTGGGACCGGCGAACGGGTCCGGAAGGCTTGCAGGAACGGTTCTTCGGTCGGGCTTGTTGATGCGGTCGGCTTGTTGATGTGGTCGGGCTTGTTGACGTGGTCCGGCGTGGGACTCGGGGGACCGGGTGGGATGGGTTTCCCGAGCCGGCTCACCCCGTGCATCCCTCTCCGACCCATACCCGGGGTTCCCGCCTCCGCGCCGCTCTCAGCGCTTACGGCGGCGACCCCGGCCGGTGCGGGGCGTACCGGCCGGAGGGTGTGCGCCCGGCGTTGTGGAGTCCGGTGCTGCCGGTCCTGTCGGTGCGGTCGCTCCCGTCGAACCCTTCGACGTGCGGTCGGCCGAGACGACGAGGGCGGCGAGTGCCGTGGTCACGGGCACCGAGGCGACGAGACCGATCGAACCCACCAGAGTCCGCACGATCTCCTCGGCGACCAACTCGCTGTTGGCGACTGCTCCCACGCTGCTCTGGGCGATCGAGAAGAGCAGCAGCAGGGGGAGCGCGGCGCCGGCGTAGGCGAGGACGAGTGTGTTGACGACCGACGCGATGTGGTCGCGGCCGATCCGGATGCCGGCCCGGTACAGCCCCTTCCAGCCCATCGTGGGGTTGGCCTCGTGCAGCTCCCAGACCGCGGAGGTCTGCGTGACCGTCACGTCGTCGAGCACACCGAGCGAGCCGATGATGACGCCGGCCAGCAGCAGACCGCTCATGTCGATCGACGGGTACAGGCCGTGGATCAGACCGGTGTTGTCGTCCGTGTCGCCGGTGAGGGCCGCCCAGCCGATGAACAGCGAGCCCAGGATGCCGATCAGCAGCAGGGAAACCAGCGTGCCGAGTACCGCGACCGAGGTTCTCGCCGACAGCCCGTGGCACAGATACAGCGCGACCAGCATGATGGCGCTCGCTCCGACCACGGCCACGACCAGCGGGTTCGAGCCCTGGAGGATGGCCGGCAGGATGAAGAAGTTGAGGATCAGGAAGCTGATCGCCAGCGCGACCAGCGCCATGAGCCCCCGCAGCCGGCCCACGACCACAACGGCGAGCGCGAAGATGCCGGCGAGCAGGGTCATGGGGAGGCGCCGGTTGATGTCGGTCACCGAGTACTGAAGGTCCTTGGGCGCCGAGGGCTCGTAGGCGACCACGACCTCCTGGCCCTGCTTCAACTGGCGGGACTGGTCGGGCTGGACGATCTCGGTGAACGTACGGCCCTTGTCCGTGCCGGTGTCGACGCGGATCGTGGCCCGCTTGCAGTCGCCCTTGGCCTGCTGGACGGCGGAGGAGCCCTCGGCGGTGGAGGTGTCGCCGGTCGGGGTGCCCCCGGAGGCGTTCACCGACGCGCAGTCCACCTGATCGATCCTGGTGACCGTGGCTTCCTGTGTCTGCCGGTCGAAACCGACACCGGTGCGCTCGTGCGGCGGTGCGCCACCGGGCCAGAGCAGCCCGAGCCCGACCAGGACGGCAGCGGCGAACGGTACGAGGATGGCCGCGATGATCTTACGTAGGTGGACGGAGACCGGGGCGGCGGGACCGTGGCTGTGGGAGTGACCGTGCCCACCGCCGTGCCCGTTGTCGCCGTGTCCGTGACCGCCGCCGTGATTGTCGCCGTGGTGGTCACCGTGTCCGCCGCTGTGCCCGTTGCCGGGACCGCCGTTGCCCTGGCCATGCCTGTGGCCGTCGTCCGGCCCGTTGGCGGGTCCGTTGGTGGGCCCATTGCGGGGGTCGGCTCCCGGGCCCTCGGGCCCGTTTCCGTGGCCGCCAGGGCCACCGCCGTAACCGTCGCCATAGCCGTCGCCGTAACCCCCGCCGGATGCCTGACCACGGCCGTCACCAGGCGCGTTGCCGCCGGGACCATAGCCTGCGCCGGCGTTGGGGCCGTAGCCCTCGCCCCGCACGGGCCTGTACGGCTGCCCCTGCGGCTCGTTGAAGTCCTGCCCGCCAGGGGGACCACCGAAGTCGCGCCCCTGACCGCCGGGTCCAAGCCTCTGACCACCAGTACCCGGCCCCTGTCCACCACGACCCGCCCCTTGACCACCAGGAGCGCGCCCTTGGCCATGCGGGCTGCCAGGACCGGCACCCTGACCACGAGGACCGCCGGGCCCAGGACCAGGACCGGGGCCAAGACCAGGACCAGGACCGGGCCCAGGACCAGGGCCGCGACCAACACCAGGCCCAACACCCCTGCCCCCCTCCCCAACCCCGCCCCCACGACCGTCACTCGCCCCCGCCGGAGGCCCCGAGCGGGCGCCAAGTCGGCGTACGGAGCCGGTCTCGTAGTCCGGTCCCGCTTCGGGTCCGGGGCCGCGGCCGGAGCCGGAGGCATCGCCCGGTTCGCGGGGCGGCTCCGGCGGAGGGAATGGGGGATCCTGCGGTGTGGTCACCGACCGATCATCGCAAGAACGGCAGGGGCCCTCTGTTCACCGCGCCCGAATTGACGCTAGCGTGGAGTCACCTTTGTACACGCGGGAGCTCGGAGCACCGGGCTGAGAGGGCGCTGACCTTCGTCTTCGCGATGTTTCACGTGGAACATCACTCATCACGAGTGACGTATCCCATGGAACGCCGACAGACGAGAACCGCTGCGTCGACCGCCGAACCTGTTACCGGGTAATGCCGGCGTAGGGAGTAGGTCTCATGACCATCGAGGACGCACGCACGCCTGCCTCCACGCAGATCTCCAGCGACACGGAGATCGCCACCAGCGAGGAGGCCGGGAAGTCCATCGGCTGGCACAAGGCGTACATCGAGGGCTCCCGCCCCGATCTGCGTGTGCCGGTCCGTCAGGTGCATCTCACCAACGGGCAGGACGTCACGCTGTACGACACCTCCGGCCCGTACACCGATCCGCTGGTCACCACTGATGTTCGCAGGGGACTGGCGCCGTTGCGGGAGAACTGGATCATCGCCCGCGGCGACACCGAGGAGTACGGGGGGCGCCCCGTCCGCCCCGAGGACGACGGCATCAAGCACACGTCGCCGCGAGGCGGCCTGCGCAACCTCGATGCGGTCTTCCCCGGCCGGCCTCGTCAGCCGCGCCGGAGCCGTGACGGCAGCGCGGTCACGCAACTTGCGTACGCACGCCGGGGCGAGATCACGCCGGAGATGGAGTACGTGGCCGTCAGGGAGAACGTTTCTCCCGAGGTCGTGCGCGAGGAGATCGCGGCGGGACGGGCCGTGCTGCCCGCCAACGTCAACCACCCGGAGATCGAGCCGATGATCATCGGCAAGCGATTCCTGGTGAAGGTCAACGCCAACATCGGAAACTCGGCGGTGACTTCCTCCATCGAGGAGGAGGTCGAGAAGATGACCTGGGCGACCCGCTGGGGCGCCGACACGGTCATGGACCTGTCCACCGGCCGGAACATCCACACCACCCGCGAGTGGGTGCTGCGCAACTCCCCCGTCCCCATCGGCACCGTGCCGCTCTACCAGGCGCTGGAGAAGGTCGACGGCAGGGCCGAGGAGCTGACCTGGGAGATCTACAAGGACACGGTCCTCGAACAGGCCGAGCAGGGCGTGGACTACATGACCGTCCACGCGGGTGTGCGGCTGCCGTTCGTGCCGCTCACGGCGAACCGCAAGACCGGCATCGTCTCGCGCGGCGGCTCGATCATGGCCGCGTGGTGCCTCGCGCACCACAAGGACTCGTTCCTCTACGAGAACTTCGAGGAACTCTGCGAGATCCTCGCCGCCTACGACATCACCTACTCGCTGGGTGACGGACTGCGGCCGGGCTCGATCGCCGACGCCAACGACGAGGCGCAGTTCGCGGAGTTGCGCACGCTCGGGGAACTCAACCGGATCGCGAAGCGTTTCAACGTACAGACCATGATCGAGGGCCCGGGACACGTCCCGATGCACAAGATCAAGGAGAACATCGACCTTCAGCAGGAGATCTGTGATGAAGCTCCGTTCTATACGCTCGGCCCGCTGACGACGGACGTCGCGCCGGCGTACGACCACATCACCTCCGGCATTGGTGCCGCGATGATCGCCTGGTGGGGCACGGCCATGCTCTGCTATGTCACGCCCAAGGAACATCTGGGCCTGCCCAACCGTGACGACGTCAAGACCGGCGTCATCACCTACAAGATCGCCGCCCACGCAGCCGACCTCGCCAAGGGGCACCCCGGAGCACAGGAGTGGGACGACGCGCTGTCGGACGCCCGTTTCGAGTTCCGCTGGGAGGACCAGTTCAACCTGGCCCTCGACCCGGACACGGCCCGTGAGTTCCACGACGAGACCCTGCCGGCAGAACCCGCGAAGACAGCCCACTTCTGCTCGATGTGCGGCCCCAAGTTCTGCAGCATGAAGATCAGCCAGAGCATCAACGAGCGCTTCGGTGGTGTCGCGGCCGAAGGGGCGTCTCCCGAGGAGGTCGCGGAAGGCATGCTCCAGAAGTCGAAGGAGTTCGCCGCCAGCGGCAACAGGGTGTACCTGCCGCTCGCCGACTGAAGCAGCGCGCCTCGCGGGGTCGGGTGAGGCCCGGACCGCACCCGACCCCGCGAGGAACGCGACAGCGACACCGCACCTTGAAACGACACCGCACCTTGAGATGACATCGCACCTTGAAAACTGAACACATGTTTGGTTAATTGTCGCGGATCGAGGGCGCCCCCCTCGGTACCCCGCAAGCGGCCCGGCCCCGTCGTTCGCATGCGAAGCTTGGAATGAAGTCACCGGGATGAGGTGGGGCGAGGAGGCAGTCATGGACTGGGCCCGGTTCGCGCAACAACTGGCCGCCATGGCGCGCGACCTCCTGGCACAGGAGTCGGTCACCGCCACCCTGGAGCGGATCACCGCCTCCGCGATCGAGCTCGTCGAGGGGTGTGAGTCGGCGGGCATTCTCAGGCTGCGCGGCAAGAAGGTGGAGACCATCGCCGCCACCGACGAGCTGGTCGTCAGCTCCGACAAGCTTCAGGAGGAGTCGGGCGAAGGGCCCTGCTTCGACGCCGCCCGCAGCTCGCTGGGAGACCGAGTCTTCCGTATCGCCGACTTCACCAAGCCGCAGCCACGCTGGCCCAAATACGCTCCGCAAGCCCGTGACCTGGGCATAGGCAGCATGATGGGCTTCCTCCTCTACACCGAGGACGAGGACTTCGGCGCGCTGAACATCTACTCCCGCAAGCCGGGTGTCTTCACGGAGGCCAGCGAACTGGCCGGCTGGCTCCTCGCCTCGCACGCCGCGGTCGCCTTCTCCGCCGCACGCACCCAGGCCCAGCTGGAACAGGCCGTCGACACCCGCCACCTCATCGGCGAGGCCATGGGCATCATCATGGGCGGCCACAACATCACCGAGGACCAGGCCTTCGACGTACTGCGCCGCTATTCGCAGGAGAACAACATCAAGCTCCGCGACGTGGCCCGCATCATCTGCGACCGCGGCGGTCTCACCTAAGCCGTGTCCGCACCCGCGGTGGTGGAACGGAGACGCCGGGGAGGTCGTCAGGGCCACGGCCGGTCGGCAGACTGGGCCCATGACATCGAGTGCACTGAGCAAGGGCGCCAACCTCCCGGTCGAGGCCGCCGAGGTACGGGTCGAGCTCTGCTGGTCGGCGGGGCCAGGTGTGCCCGATGTGGACGCTTCGGCGCTGCTGCTCACCGCCGACGGGCGGGTCCGGGACGACGGCGACTTCGTCTTCTACAACCAACCGCACCACACCTCCGGAGCAGTCACCCACCTGGGGAAACAGCAGACGGGCGCGGGTATGGCGGACACGGTCGGGGTGCGTTTCGGCGCGCTGGAGGCGGCCGTGGAGCGGATCGTCCTGTGCGCCTCGGCCGACGGCGGGACCTTCGGCCAGGTACCCGGGCTGACGCTGCGGCTGCTGGACGCCGGTACGTCGGCGGAGCTGGCCCGGTTCGAGATGGCGGCCGGCACGGAGACGGCGTTCATCGGCGGTGAGCTGTATCTGCGGCAGGGGAAGTGGAAATTCCGGGCGGTGGGGCAGGGGTACGCCTCCGGGCTCGCGGGGCTGGCCACGGACTTCGGCATCACGGTCGACGAGGAGGGCGACACGGCGGCGACGGTCACCTCCCCGGCCCCGGCCTCGCCCTCGTACCCGCAGGTCACGCCGCCGCCCCCGGTCCAGTCCCCGTATCCGTACCGGCAGGGCGGTCCGCCCGCGATGCCCGCCGGTGTCCGCCTCACCAAGGGTGAGGAGAAGCTGCCCGTCGACATGCGCAAGCGGCTCTCGTTGCGCAAGGAGCAGGTCGCGGTCAGCCTGCGCAAGCACGGCGCCGAGGGCGTCACCGCCCGGGTGATTCTGGTGCTCGACGCGTCCGGATCGATGTCGTTCCTGTACTCGCGCGGGGTCGTCGCCGACGTGGTGGAGCGGATGGCCGCCGTGGCGGCGCAGCTGGACGACGATGGTGAGATGCAGGCGTGGACGTTCGCGTCGAATCCCGCGCGGCTGCCCGATCTGCTGCTGGGGGAGCTGCCCGAGTGGCTGCGACTGCATGTGCGGGTGGGCCAGTTGAGCCTCTTCGGGCGCAAGAAGACGAAGCGAGGCATGGAGCCGGGCCAGGTCGACATGCGGACGGTCGGCATCCAGAACGAGGAACAGAAGGTCATCGCCGAAGTCCGCGCCTTCGTACGAGAGAACCCGGCGGCGGCACCCACGCTGGTGCTGTTCTTCTCCGACGGCGGCGTCTACCGCAACGCACAGATCGAGCAGCAGTTGCGGGAGGCCGTGGACGAGCCGATCTTCTGGCAGTTCGTGGGGCTGGGGAAGTCGAACTACGGCGTGCTGGAGCGGCTGGACACCCTGACCGGCCGCCGCGTCGACAACGTCGGCTTCTTCGCCGTGGACGACATCAGCACGGTCCCGGACGCGGAGCTGTACGACCGGCTGCTCTCGGAGTTCCCGAGCTGGATCACGGCGGCGGGCCGCGCGGGGATCCTCTAGGGCGGGCACAGAGAGACCCACCGACTCACGCCCCCGCCCCGGACCCCGGTGGGTGTCCGTGCGGGAGCGCGGGTGGGTGGTTACTCCGGCCGGTGTTCCGGGCCTCCGAAGTCCGGGCTTGTGTAGTCCGGGCTGGAGAAGCTCGGACGGGAGCCCGGGGAGGCGCCGTCGCCGGGGCTGGAGAAGCCCGGACGGTCGTAGCCGAGGTGCGGCATACGGCTGGCCGGGGCCGACGGAGCCGTACTGTGCAGGGCGGTCGCACCGGGGGTGGCGAGCGCTTCGCGCAGGAACGGCAGGATGCCTCGCTCCAGCAGCGCATCGCGCCAGGCTTCCCTGGCCAGCGCCACCTCCCCGTTCGGTTCGCCGTAGGGACCGGCTTCCCGGGACGGGCGGTTGTGCAGTGCGGTGATCAGCAGCCCGACGGCGGCGACCAGGATCGCCACGGCCGTGACGGCGCCGAACACCCAGCCGGTCGTGACGAGCGTTTCGCCGAACGACAGGTCGGGCGTCACCGTCCGGAGGAGATAGCCGACGAGCAGGAAGATCGCCGCGGCCGTTCCGGCGAGGACGGGAGCCAGCACCGCGACGACGGCGACAACGCCCGCGCCGGCGGCCTCGGTGACCTCTCCCATGGTGGCGGCGAGCCCCACCGTGCCCGAACCCGACTCACTGGAGCCGGAGTCGTGGCCGGACGACGGGGTGGACGGCGCCGGCTGGCGCAGTTCCTCGCGGACCTTCACGTAGTGCTGGTACTCGGTCGCCGCGGCCGCCGTGATGAGTGCGGTGGCGTTGAGCGCCATGGTGCGCAGCTGTTCGGGGTTGAGCCGCTGGCCTACAGCGGTCAGCTCCGGTCGGGTTGGTGCGGAGCGCAGCGCCTCATCGAGGATCCGCTCGTATTCCTGGCGGTCCTCGCTCAGCAGGTGCTGCGGAACGCTGTTCATGTGCATCCCCCGATGCTCCGTAGGGCTTGGGGCTCGCATGCCAACGAGCCGTCGGGCAGAAACGGAGGGGAGCCTGCTACGGATAAGCCGATGGTAGAGCGGTGACGGCACACGGTGACAGGGGGTTTACCGAAATAGCCCCGTGTCCTGCGCCGTCGTACGCCCAACCGTCGGATGGGACGTCTGCCCCGGAATCCCGCGGGTATGCACGGGGAACCGTCAGATATGCAGGGGCAGTTGCTGAACGAGCAGTTTTCCGGCCATGGTCACGCCGCCGTCCATCGCGATGGCGAGCCCGTCGGCGTACACGTGCGGCCCCTCGACCACGGGTCCCGCGCTCTCCTCGCCGTCCTCGGAGCCGACCTCGCCGAGCAGATACGGAATCGGACTGTGGCCGTGAACGATGCGGGTGCCGCCATACGTATCGAGCAGCGAGCGCACATGGTCGGCGCCGCCCTCGTCGCGGAAGGAGAACCGCTTGGTGAACTTGCGGAACAGATCCCAGACCTCGTCGGCGTCGTTGCGTGTGAGGGTCTCGCGGACGGTGTCGTTGACTTCCTCGATCGAGCGGCCGTAGTCGAGGTAGGCGGTGGTGTCCGAGTGGACCAGGAGGTGGCCGTCGACCTCCTCGACGGCGTCCAGGCGGGCCATCCACTGGAGATGGTGGTCCTGGAGGCGGTCCATGTCGGTCTTCTGGCCGCCGTTGAGCAGCCAGGCCGCCTGGAAGGTGGCGGTGCCCGCACCGGAGTTGACGGGGGTGTCGCCGAACCGCTTGGCGCCGATGAGCAGCAGTTCGTGATTGCCCATCAGGGCCTTGCAGTAGCCGCCGGCCGCGGCGGCCTCGGCGGACAGCCGCATCACCAGGTCGATGACACCGATGCCGTCCGGACCGCGGTCCGTGAAGTCGCCGAGGAACCACAGCCGCGCGGTGCCCGCGCACCACTGGCCGGAGTCGTCGATCAGGCCCTGCTCCTGGAGCGCGGCGATCAGCTCGTGGAAGTAGCCGTGCACGTCGCCGACGACGTAGAGCGGGCCGGGGCCGGTGTCGGACGGGGCGGCGGACCCGGGCTCCGGGTCGGGTTCGACGGTCACCTGCACAGTGTCACCCCGGTTGATGACCGGGAGGTCGCGCTGGGTGGGCGTGTACTCGTCGGGGTGGTCGACGGGCTGCGCGACGGGCCCGGCGGCCGCGCCGGGCTGCATGCTGTGGGCGTACGGGCCGGTCTCGTTGACGTACGCGGGCACCCGGAAGTCGCGCAACGTCGCCGTGCGCTCCACCTCGGGTCCCTGACCGGCCCCCTGAGTCATCGACCCCTCCACCATCGCGCCGCCGCTGCACCGCATCGGACTGCCTGGTCGCAGCGGCCCGCGGTGTCGTGGGCCCATCATAGGAATGCGGATCGTGCCATGTGATGACCCAGGGGTGGTGAATCGGAGCAAGACTCCTGTTCACCGCGGCTTTCGCCCCGATTGGGCAGGTCTTTGCCCGGCCTCGGAGAGGCGTCGCGGGGTGCCGGCGGCTCCGCCGGGGGCGACCAAGGCGTCGGGATGGCCGACGTGTCGGCTGCCGAGCGGCCCGCCGACCCCCGTTCGACAGGCCGCCCGACGTCTGCCGGGCCGCTCCCACTCTCCGGCACCCCCCCGCGCCCCTACTGCTCCTCGGGAGACCTCGGCGGACTGACCGTCGTCCGCGGCGACCTCCGCTGCGACGACGTACGCACGATCAGTTCCGTCGGTATCACCTGCTCGACCGGCTGGTCGGAGTCGACGCTCTCGATCGCGTCGATCAGCAGCTGCACCACCGCCGTACCGATCCGGCGCGGCTTCAGCGAGAGCGTGGTGACGGGCGGCTCGGTGTTGGCGTACACCGTGGATTCGCTACAGCACACGAGGAGTAGGTCGTCGGGGACCCGCAGCCCGTAGCGGCGGGCCGCGGCGAGCAGATCGGTGCCGTTCGGGTCGAAGAGGCCGTAGACCGCGTCGGGCCGGTCCGGGCGGGCGAGTAGTCGGTCGGCGGCGACGGCGCCCGCGCACGGGTCGTGGGCGGGGTAGGCCTCGTACACCGGATCCTGCCCCACGCGTTCGCACCAGCGAAGGTATGCGGTGGTGGAGAGGTGGGTGTACGTGTCGGTGGTGGTCCCGGTCAGCAGGCCGATCCGA
This sequence comes from Streptomyces sp. NPDC088387, assembly GCF_044753385.1. Lineage (NCBI taxonomy): Bacteria > Bacillati > Actinomycetota > Actinomycetes > Kitasatosporales > Streptomycetaceae > Streptomyces > Streptomyces sp. NPDC088387. The sequence goes on along the minus strand of NZ_JBIVNC010000003.1, from coordinate 212,084 downwards.
CGGGCGCCGGCGTCGGCAAGATGGTCGAGGATGCCGAGTACGGCCGCCTCGTGGTCGTTGTCCACCCACGCGGTCACCGGCAGTGAGCCGGCCGGGCGGCCGTCGGAGACGACCGGTAAACCCTGCCGGACCAGTTCGCTGACCACCGGGTCCTGGTCGGACGGGTCGATGACGACCGTGCCGTCCAGCGCGACGTTCGACCACACGTCGTGGCGGGACGTCGCCGGCAGGATGACCAGCGCGTAGCCACGGGCGAGTGCGGCCGAGGTCGCGGCTCTCGCCATCTCGGCGAAGTAGGCGAACTCGGTGAAGGTGAAAGGTTCATCCCCGTACGTCGTCACGGTCAGGCCGATGAGGCCCGACTTGCCGGTACGGAGGGTTCTGGCCGCGGCCGAGGGGCGGTACCCGAGTCGGTCGGCGACTTCGCGGACGTGGCGTCGGGTGGCGTCGGGGAGCCTGCCTTTGCCGTTCAGGGCATCGGAGACGGTCGTGATGGACACTCCGGCGGCGGCGGCCACATCTCTGATGCCCGCCCGGCTCGGCCGGCTTCCTCGCCGTGAGGTTTCCGCGCGGCTCACCTGGTGCTTCCCTGCTGCTGTCATGGCGAGCCGATAGTAGGGCGCATTCGGTGGGGTAGGGCGGACGCATATGCACCCGTTGACAGGCACGTTTCTGCATGGTCGTTCTGCATCAATTGCCTTGGAATGTAAGGGAGTTGACGGCTCGTAATGCAGTACGTGACTTGTCGGCGAGCACCGACCTGCCAAGTGCCCGATGTCTCGAAGAGGTCTCAACTCACCTGCATGGGTGATGCGCGCCACGGCGTGAGCCACCGGCGCGTAGATATATGTGAAGCGCCCCTTGGATTCGTACAAGTTCGTACGATGTTGCCCCTGATGCGTATGTGGCGATTAAGGGTCACCTCACCCAGGGGCCCGAGGGCGTCCGTCCGGGCGGTGCACGGTCACCTCTCCCCACCAGTACGCAGGGGGGAGAAATCCTCATAAGGTGACGAGCATGGGAAGCCGGCGGCCGGGATGGGCCGCCGGTGGTCACGAGGAGGACTGCGGTGAGCGAGACGAGCCCCAAGCTGCGCGCCGAGCTGGAAGGGATCCCCACCTACAAGCCCGGCAAGCCCGCTGCCGCCGGAGGCCCGGTCGCCTACAAGCTGTCCTCCAACGAGAACCCCTATCCCCCGCTGCCCGGGGTGATGGAGCAGGTTGCCGCCGCCGTCGCGAACTTCAACCGCTACCCGGACATGGCCTGCACGGGCCTGATGAGCGAGCTGTCGGACCGTTTTGGGGTGCCGCTCGCCCACCTGGCCACCGGCACCGGCTCGGTCGGCGTCGCTCAGCAGCTGATCCAGGCGACGGCCGCCGCGGGCGACGAGGTCATCTACGCCTGGCGGTCCTTCGAGGCGTACCCGATCATCACGCAGATCAGCGGTGCGCGTTCGGTGCAGGTGCCGCTGACGTCCGGCGAGGTGCACGACCTGGACGCGATGGCGGACGCCATCACCGACCGCACCCGGCTGATCTTCGTGTGCAACCCCAACAACCCGACCGGCACCGTCGTCCGGCGGGCCGAGCTGGAGCGCTTCCTGGACCGGGTGCCCAGCGATGTCCTGGTGGTGCTGGACGAGGCGTACCGGGAGTTCATCCGCGACCCCGAGGTCCCGGACGGTGTCGAGCTGTACCGGCAGCGGCCGAACGTCTGCGTGCTGCGCACCTTCTCCAAGGCGTACGGTCTCGCCGGGCTGCGGATCGGTTTCGCCATCGCCCATGAGCCGGTCGCGGCGGCGCTGCGCAAGACCGCGGTGCCGTTCGGTGTGAGCCAGATCGCGCAGGAGGCGGCGATCGCCTCGCTGCGGATGGAGGACGAACTGCTGGGCCGCGTCGGCTCGCTGATCGGCGAGCGCACCCGCGTGGCCGACGGACTGCGCTCCCAGGGCTGGACGGTGCCCGAGACCCAGGCCAACTTCGTGTGGCTGCGGCTGGGGGAGCGCACCGTCGAGTTCGCGGCGGCCTGTGAGCAGGCGGGTGTGGTGGTCCGGCCGTTCCCCGGTGAGGGGGTCAGGGTGACGATCGGCGAGACCGAGGCGAACGACATCTTCCTGAAGGTGACGGAGGCGTTCGGCAAGGAGCTGTAGCCCCTCTCCTCTTCGCTGCACCTCAGACGCCGGCAACCTTCGGACACCGACAACTCCTCAGGCGTCGGCGACCCCCATCCGCACGGGGGTCGCCGACGCTGAGTTCGGCATGGGCCCGTAAGGGAGCGGCAGGGCGTCGCCGCGGCCCGGAGGGCGACGTGCCCGGCGGTCGGCGGTCGGCGGCAAGGTGGCACCCCCCGTCGAACGTCGAAAATCGGTACGTCATAATGGCTTGTGAATGTGAACGCGTTCACAAGCGTGTCCCGGTTGCTCCCGTGATGTGTGTGACAAAAGGGGCAGACTGCCGCTGTGTCCACGGCGATGTAAGGAGACTGAGGACGTGGAATTGGCTTTGGCGCCGGAGACTTTGGCGCGTTGGCAGTTCGGTATCACCACCGTCTACCACTTCCTGTTCGTCCCTCTGACGATCTCGCTGGCGGCCCTCACCGCCGGCCTACAGACCGCCTGGGTGCGCACGGAGAAGGAGAAGTACCTCAGGGCGACGAAGTTCTGGGGGAAGCTCTTCCTGATCAACATCGCGATGGGTGTGGTCACCGGCATCGTGCAGGAGTTCCAGTTCGGCATGAACTGGTCCGCCTACTCGCGGTTCGTCGGTGACGTCTTCGGTGCGCCCCTCGCGTTCGAGGCCCTCATCGCCTTCTTCTTCGAGTCCACCTTCATCGGCCTGTGGATCTTCGGCTGGGACAAGCTGCCCAAGAAGATCCACCTGGCCTGCATGTGGATGGTCTCGATCGGCACGATCCTGTCGGCGTACTTCATCCTCGCGGCCAACTCCTGGATGCAGCACCCGGTCGGCTACAAGATCAACGGTGAGCGCGGACGCGCCGAGCTCACCGACTTCTGGCTGGTGCTCACCCAGAACACCGCCCTCGCGCAGGCCTTCCACACCCTGTCGGCGGCCTTCCTCACCGGTGGCGCCTTTATGGTCGGCATCTCCGCCTTCCATCTGCTGCGCAAGAAGCACATCCGGGAGATGAGGACCTCGCTGCGGCTCGGCCTGGTCACCGTCGCCGTCGGCGGCCTGCTCACCGCGGTGAGCGGCGACACACTCGGCAAGATCATGTACGAGCAGCAGCCGATGAAGATGGCCGCGGCGGAGGCACTCTGGGACGGCGAGGCGCCGGCCCCCTTCTCCATCTTCGCCTACGGCGATGTGGAGAAGGGCCACAACAAGGTCGCCATAGAGATCCCGGGCCTGCTGTCCTTCCTCGCCAAGGACGACTTCAGCTCATACGTCCCCGGCATCAACGACGTCAACAAGTCCGAGCAGGAGAAGTACGGTCCCGGCGACTACCGGCCCAACATCCCCGTCGCCTACTGGGGCTTCCGCTGGATGATCGGCTTCGGGATGACCTCCCTCATGATCGGTCTGGCCGGGCTCTGGCTGACCCGCAGGAAGTTCCTGCTGCCACAGCATCTGCGGACGGGCGAGGACGAGGTGCCGCATCTGGTCCTGTTCCGCAAGAACCCGCTCGGTCCCCGGCTCACCACCTGGTACTGGCGCATCGCGATCTGGACCCTGGCCTTCCCGCTGATCGCCAACTCCTGGGGCTGGATCTTCACCGAGATGGGCCGTCAGCCCTGGGTCGTCTACGGCCTGTTCCAGACCCGCGACGCGGTCTCCCCCGGCGTCTCCCAGGGCGAGGTCCTCACCTCGATGATCGTCTTCACCTCGCTCTACGCGATCCTCGCCGTGATCGAGGTCAAGCTGCTCGCGAAGTACGTCAAGGCCGGCCCACCCGAACTGACCGAGGCCGACCTGAATCCGCCCACGAAGATCGGCGGCGACTCCCGTGACGCCGACAAGCCGATGGCCTTCTCGTACTAGGCCGAGGGAGCTGCACTGTCATGGAACTGCACGACGTCTGGTTCGTCCTGATCGCCGTCCTGTGGACCGGCTACTTCTTCCTGGAGGGCTTCGACTTCGGGGTCGGCGTCCTCACCAAGCTGCTCGCCCGTGACCGGACCGAGAAGCGGGTTCTGATCAACACGATCGGTCCGGTCTGGGACGGCAACGAGGTGTGGCTGCTCACCGCGGGCGGCGCCACCTTCGCCGCCTTCCCCGAGTGGTACGCCACGCTCTTCTCCGGCTTCTATCTGCCTCTGCTGATCATCCTGGTCTGCCTGATCGTCCGGGGCGTGGCCTTCGAGTACCGTGCCAAGCGGCCCGAGGAGAACTGGCAGCGCAACTGGGAGACCGCGATCTTCTGGACCTCGCTGATCCCGGCCTTCCTGTGGGGCGTGGCCTTCGGCAACATCGTGCGCGGAGTGAAGATCGACCAGGACTTCGAGTACGTCGGCACCTTCTGGGATCTGTTCAACCCCTATGCCGTGCTCGGCGGGCTGGTGACGCTGACGCTGTTCACCTTCCACGGCACGGTGTTCACGGCTCTCAAGACGGTGGGTGACATCCGGCAGCGGGCGCGGAAGCTGGCGCTTCAGGTCGGTCTGCTCACCGCCGTGCTGGCGTTGATCTTCCTGGTGTGGACGCAGGTCGACAGCGGCGACGGCAAGAGCCTGGTCGCTCTTGTGGTGGCGGTGGCCGCGCTCGTCGTGGCGCTGGTGGCCAATCAGGCGGGGCGTGAGGGCTGGTCGTTCGCACTGTCCGGGGTGACCATCGTAGCCGCCGTGGCGATGCTGTTCCTCTCGCTCTTCCCGAATGTCATGCCGTCCTCGCTCAATGACGAGTGGAGCCTCACGGTCACCAACGCCTCGTCGAGCCCGTACACCCTGAAGATCATGACCTGGTGCGCGGCGATCGCCACACCGATCGTGCTGCTCTACCAGTCGTGGACCTACTGGGTGTTCCGCAAGCGGATCGGAACGCAGCACATCGCTGCGGACGTCGCACACTAAGTCCGGCATCCGGGGGGATGTTTCACGTGAAACATCCCCCCGGAGGACCGATCGGACCGAAGGGCCTGTTTCACGTGAAACCAATCGATCCGCGTCTTCTGCGCTACGCCCGAGCCACCCGGCTCTTCCTGGTGGCGATCGTTGGCCTGGGCGTCCTTGGGGCCGGTCTGGTCATCGCCCAGGCCATGCTGATCGCCGAGGTGGTGGTCGGCGCCTTCCAGGACGGGCTGTCCGGCTCCGAACTCCGTACTCCCCTGCTGCTGTTGGTCGCCGTCGCGCTCGGCCGTGCGCTGATCTCCTGGCTCACCGAGCTTGCCGCCCATCGGGCGAGCGCGGCGGTGAAGTCGGAACTGCGCGGCAAGCTGCTGGAGCGCGCCGCGGCTCTGGGCCCCGGCTGGTTGAGCGGGCAGCGGACCGGTTCGCTGGTCGCCCTCGCCACGCGGGGGATCGACGCGCTGGACGACTACTTCTCGCGCTATCTGCCGCAGTTGGGGCTCGCGGTCGTGGTGCCCGTAGCCGTGCTGGCGCGGATCGTCACCGAGGACTGGGTCTCCGCCGCGATCATCGTGGGCACGCTCCCGCTGATCCCGGTCTTTATGGTGCTGATCGGCTGGGCGACCCAGTCCCGGATGGACCGTCAGTGGCAGCTGCTGTCCCGGCTGTCCGGGCACTTCCTGGACGTCGTCGCGGGGCTGCCGACCTTGAAGGTCTTCGGCCGGGCCAAGGCGCAGGCCGAGTCGATCAAGCGCATCACCGGCGAGTACCGCCAGGCGACCATGCGGACGCTGCGGATCGCCTTCCTCTCCTCGTTCGCCCTGGAGTTGCTCGCCACGATCTCGGTGGCGCTGGTCGCCGTCACGATCGGCATGCGGCTCGTGCACGGCGAGACGGACCTGTACATCGGCCTGGTGATCCTGATCCTCGCGCCCGAGGCGTATCTGCCGCTGCGGCAGGTGGGCGCCCAGTACCACGCGGCGGCCGAGGGGCTCGCGGCCGCCGAGGAGATCTTCGCGGTCCTGGAGACGCCGGTCCCGGACGCGGGCACCGGCCCGGTCCCGGCCGGCGCGCTGACCTTCGAGGGTGTCACGGTCCGCTACCCGGGCCGGTCCACGGACGCGGTGACCGAGGCCTCCCTCAGCGTCGAACCCGGTGAGACGGTCGCCCTCGTCGGCCCGAGTGGCGTTGGCAAGTCCACCCTCCTGAACGTCCTGCTGGGGTTCGTCCGGCCCACCGAGGGCCGGGTGCGGATCGGGGACACCGACCTCGCCGACATCGACCCGGCCGCCTGGCGGTCCCGGATCGCGTGGGTGCCGCAACGGCCGCATCTGTATGCCGCGAGCATCGCGGAGAACGTACGGCTGGCCCGGCCGGACGCGGACGACACCGCCGTACGCCGGGCGCTCGCGGACGCGGGTGCGCTGGAGTTCGTCGACGCCCTGCCCCAGGGTGCCGACACCGTGCTCGGCGAGGACGGCGCCGGGCTCTCCGCGGGACAGCGGCAGCGGCTGGCGCTGGCCCGCGCGTTCCTCGCCGACCGGCCGGTCCTGCTGCTCGACGAGCCGACGGCCGCGCTGGACGGGGAGACCGAGGCCGAGGTCGTCACCGCGGTAAGGCGGCTGGCGGCAGGCCGGACCGTGCTGCTCGTGGTGCACCGGCCGGCGCTGCTCGGCGTGGCCGACCGGGTGGTGCGGCTGGCGGAGCCCGTGGCGCCCGCGCCGGTACTGGCCGCGGGTCCCGCCGTCGAGCGTCCGGCCGAGTACACCCCGGACGCCGAGGCGGGTGGCCACGAGCCGGAGCCGGCGGTGCACCGGGGCGGGGTGCTCGCCCGGGTCCGGGCCATGTCCGGCACCCGGCGCGGCGGGCTCGCGTCGGCCCTGCTGCTCGGCAGCCTCGCCCTCGGCAGTGCCGTGGGTCTGATGGCCACCTCGGGGTGGCTGATCTCGCGGGCCTCGCAGCAACCGCCGGTGCTCTATCTGATGGTGGCCGTGACGGCGACACGGACCTTCGGGATCGGCCGGGCCGTGTTCCGGTACGCCGAGCGCCTGGTGTCGCACGACGTGGTGCTGAAGATGCTCGCCGACACCCGGGTCGCCGTGTACCGGCGCCTGGAGCGGCTGGCCCCCGCCGGGCTGCGCCGCACCCGCCGAGGCGATCTGCTGTCGCGGCTGGTCTCCGACGTGGACACCCTCCAGGACTACTGGCTGCGCTGGCTGCTCCCGGCCGGTGCCGCCGTCATGGTCTCGGCCGCGTCCGTCGGCTTCACGGCTTGGCTGCTGCCCGAGGCGGGCGCGGTACTCGCCGTGGGGCTGCTGGTCGCCGGGGCCGGGGTGCCGCTCGTCACCGGTGCCGTGGCGCGGCGCGCGGAACGCCGGCTCGCCCCCGCGCGCGGGGCGTTGGCCACCCGCGTGACCGACCTGCTGACCGGCACGGCCGAACTCACCGTCGCCGGCGCCCTGCCCGCCCGTACCGCCGAGACCCGCGAGGCCGACTCCGTACTCACCCGGATCGCCTCCCGGGCGGCCACCGCGACCGCGCTCGGCGACGGGCTGACCGCGCTGGTCTCCGGCGTCACGGTCGCCGCCACCGCGCTCGTCGGTGTCCAGGCGGTCGCCGCCGGACGCCTGGACGGACTGCTCCTCGCCGTGGTCGTCCTCACCCCGCTGGCCGCCTTCGAGGCCGTCCTCGGGATGCCCCTCGCCGTGCGGTTCCGGCAGCGGGTGCGCAAGAGCGCCGAGCGGGTGTACGAGGTGCTGGACGCGCCCGAGCCGGTGCGGGAACCGGAGCGGCCCCGGCAGGCGCCCGCCTCGCCGTTCCCGGTCGTCGTCAAGGGACTCACCGCCCGGTACGCGGGCCAGGACCGGGACGCGCTCGCCGGGGTCGACCTGACCCTCGGCGAAGGGCGCCGGATCGCCGTCGTGGGACCGTCCGGGGCCGGCAAGACCACGCTGGCGCAGGTGCTGCTGCGGTTCCTGGACGCGGACGCCGGCGGATACACGCTGGCCGGGGTGGACGCGTACGCCCTCGACGGCGACGACGTACGGCGGCTGGTCGGGCTGTGCGCGCAGGACGCCCACCTCTTCGACAGTTCGGTGCGGGAGAACCTGCTGCTCGCCAAGCGGGACGCGACCGACGCCGAACTGCGTGACGCGCTCGGCCGCGCCCGGCTGCTGGACTGGGCCGACGGGCTGCCGGACGGGCTGGACACACTGGTCGGTGAGCACGGGGCGCGGTTGTCCGGCGGACAGCGGCAGCGGCTTGCCCTCGCCCGTGCGCTGCTCGCCGACTTCCCCGTACTGATCCTCGACGAGCCCGCCGAACACCTCGACCTGCCGACGGCCGACGCGCTCACCGCCGATCTGCTGGCCGCCACCGAGGGCCGTACGACCCTGCTGATCACCCATCGGCTGGCCGGCCTTGACGCGGTCGACGAGGTGGTCGTGCTGGACGCGGGTCGGGTGGTGCAGCGCGGCACGTACGCCGAGCTGGCGGCGGCGGACGGGCCCCTGCGGGAGCTCGCGGAGCGGGAGGCGGAGGCGGACGTGCTGGTGGGGGCGGTGTAGCGGCCCGCTCGCCGTGGGGGCCGGCAGAAGCCTCGCTGCCCCTACGGCGAGCGGTGGGAGCCTTGCCGCGGAGATACCGGCACTCTGCCTCGCAGGCAGTGGGAACCCCGGCCCCCGTGCGGCGGCGGCGGTCTCGACTTTCCCTGCGAAATAGGACTAATTACGCTCAGGTCATGTCCGACGCCTCCCCCTCCGACTCCTCGACGCCTGCCGACTCCTCGATGCCTTCCGACTCCCCGGTGCCTGCCGGCTCCCCGCCGCCCTCCTGGGAGCTGACCGACGGGCCGGACGGGCGGGTGCCGCGGCTCCTGGAGGCGATGCGGGCCGTCGGCAGCGGACTGGAGCTGCACTCGACACTCACCCGGATCTGCGAGACCGCGGCGGCGCTCACCCACGCGCGCTACGCGGCCATCGGCGTCGTCGCCGAGGACCTGGACGGCCTGGTCGACTTCGTGTACCACGGCGTCGACGCGGAGACGGCCCGGCGGATCGGCCGGCTGCCCGACGGGCACAGGGGACTGCTGGGGGCGCTCATCCACGACCCCGACCCGGTGCTGCTCGCGGACCTGGCCGCCGACCCCCGCTCCTGCGGCTTCCCCGCGCACCACCCGGAGATGCACGGCTTCCTCGGCGCCCCGATCCGGGTCCAGGGCGAGATCTTCGGCAATCTGTATCTGACCGAGAAGCGCGGCGGGGGACCGTTCGACGCGGACGATCTCGGCATGGTGCGCGTGCTCGCCACGGAGGCCGGCATCGCGATCGGCAACGCCCGGCTCTACGAGGCCGCCAAGCAGCGCGAGCGCTGGATCGACGGGTCCGTCGCCGTCACCACCGCGCTGCTGTCCGGCCAGGACGACGCCGACGACGCCCTCCAGGTCGTCGCCGAACAGGCCCGCAGACTCTCCGGCTCGGCCGCCGGGTTTGTGCTGCTGCCCGCCGACGAGGGCGGTCTGGAGATCGTCGCCGTGGCCGCCGATCCGGCGGTGAGCATGCTCGGAGTGGTCATTCCGCCGGAGAGCCGGATCGTCACCGAACTCCTCGACGGACAGGCCGTGTTCGTCGAGGACGCGGCCACCGACCAGCGGATGATCACCGGCCTGGCGAGGGACTACGGCCCGACGATGATGCTCCCCTTGCAGAGCGACGGCCGGGTCCTCGGCACCCTGGTGATGCCGCGGGCGCGCGGCGAGCGCCCCTTCACGGAGACCGAGCGCACCCTCGCGATCCAGTTCGCGTCCCAGGCGGCGCTCGCGCTGATGATGGCCGAGGCACAGCGCGACCGGGAGCGGCTCGCGGTGTTCGAGGACCGCGACCGCATCGCCCGCGACCTGCACGACCTGGTGATCCAGCGGCTGTTCGCGACCGGGATGATGCTGGAGGGCGCGCAGCGCAGGTCGGTCGTGCCCGAGGTGCGCGACGGTGTCGGCAAGGCGGTCGACGAACTCGACGTCACCATCCAGGAGATCCGTACGGCGATCTTCGCCCTCCAGCAGAGCCCGGCCGAGGTCCCCTCGGGGCTGCGCACGCGGGTGCTGCGGGAGATCAACACCGCCGCCGTGCCCCTCGGTTTCAAGCCCACGCACCGCTTTGTCGGCCCGGTCGACGCCCTGGTCGGCGACGGGACCGGGCAGAACCTCGTGGCGGCGCTGCGGGAGGCGCTGTCCAACGCCTTCCGGCACGCGGGCGCCGCGCGGATCGACGTCGTCGTCGACGCCACGGTGACGCTTCCGGACGGACAGCAGGGGGTACGCCTCACGGTCGCCGACGACGGCGTGGGCATCCCCGAGGGCGGCCGACGCAGTGGTCTGCGCAACCTCAAGCGCCGCGCGGAGTCGCTCGGCGGCGACAGTTGGTACGGCGCGGGCCTCGGCGACGACGGGGGCGGCACGTCGGTGGTGTGGCAGGCACCGTACTGACAGGGACAGGGACAGGGACAGGGGCGGACACGGACACACGAGGCGCGCACACCGCGCCGTCCCATGCCGCGCCGTCCCATGCCGCGCCGTGCCGTGCCGTGCACGGCAGGTGTCCCGGAGTCCGGCGACACGCCGAGCCGTGCCACCCGTCCGCAGCAAGCTGTCCCCCAGGTGCACGAGTTGAACATGCCCCGGCCCGGCCGTGCGGGCCACGATCGCTGACATGCTTTCAATTCGCCGTCACCCGAAGCTCGTCCTGGTGCTGCTCTGCGCCGCCGCCGTGCTCGCGGCCCGGCCCACCGACGACGCCGTGCACACGGGCGACGGGGCGGACGGCGGCACCGCCACCCAGGTGGCGCGGCTGTACCAGGACGCGGAGGTCGCGACCCGGCAGTACGAGAAGGGCCGGCGTGCGGTGGAGGCCCAGCGCGCGGAGGCCGAGCGGCTGGAGGCGCTGCTCGACCAGCAGCGGCAGGAGATCGCCGTACTCCACGAGGACCTGGGCCGTATCGTCCGCGCCCAGTACCGCGACGGCGGTGGGCTGCCGCTCACCGCGCAGTTGATGCTGTCCGGCGACCCGGAAGAGCTGATGCGCGGTCAGCACGTGCTCTCCAAGACCAACCAGGCCGTCAGCAACGCCATCGGCAAGAGCCGGCGCGCGGAGGAGCAGCTCGCCGCCGACGAGGCGAAGGCGGCCGCGGCCTGGCAGGACCTGGAGAAGCAGAACGCGGCGCTGGCCGAGCTGAAGCAGGACATCGAGCGGAAGCTGGAGCGGGCGCGCGGGCAGCTCCAGGGCGAGGCGGACGCGTCGGCGGCGGCCGGCAACTGCCGTGGTGCCGTACGGCTGGACCAGCCCGAGCAGCACTTCACGCAGCCGTGGGTCGCCCCGGTGGAGACGTACGAGATGTCCGCCGGGTTCGGCAGCGGCGGCGCGCGCTGGGCCAACCGGCACACCGGGCAGGACTTCGCCGTACCGATCGGCACGCCGGTGCGGTCGGTCGGTGAGGGCCGGGTGGTGCGGGTGTCCTGCGGGGGCGCCTTCGGCATCGAGATCGTGCTCCAGCACCCCGGCGGCTACTACACGCAGTACGCCCATCTCGCGTCCGTCGCCGTCGACCAGGGCGAGAGTGTGGTGCCGGGCCAGTGGATCGGCCAGGCCGGCACCACCGGCAACTCCACCGGCCCGCATCTGCACTTCGAGGTCCGGGTCACCCCCGAACTGGGTTCGGGCGTCAACCCGGTGCCGTGGCTGGAGACGCGGGGCGTGCCCCTGTGAGCGAACGGGCCGGCCCTACGACCCCTGCTTCAGCAGCCGTTCGATGACGACTGCCACTCCGTCGTCGTTGTTCGCGACCGTACGTCCGGAGGCGGCGGCGATGACGTCCGGGTGGGCGTTGCCCATCGCGTACGACTGACCCGCCCACGTCAGCATCTCGACGTCGTTGGGCATGTCGCCGAAGGCCACGACCTCCTCGTGCGAGATGCCGCGCTCGGCACAGCACAGAGCGAGGGTGCTGGCCTTGGAGACGCCGGGACCGCTGATCTCCAGCAGGGCGCTGGGGCTGGACCGGGTGACGTTGGCGCGGTCGCCGATGGCGAGCCGGGCGAGGGTGAGGAAGCCGTCCGGGTCCATCGTGGGGTGGAACGCGAGGATCTTGAGCACCGGCTCGTCGGCGCCCGGCCCGTCCGCGCCGAGAAGCTCCTCGGCGGGCTTGCGCAGATCGGGTATCTCCATGTGCATGTTCGGATACGCCGGCTCCTGGTGGAAGCCGTACGTCTGCTCCACCGCGTACACCGTGCCCGGCGCCGCGTCCCGCAGCAGCCGTACGGCGTCCAGGGCGTTCTCCCGGGCCAGCTCGCGCACCTTCACGAACCGGTGGGCGCCGGGGCCGCCGTGCAGGTCGACCACGGCGGCGCCGTTGCCGCAGATGGCGAGGCCGTGCCCGTGGACGTGGTCGCTGACGACGTCCATCCAGCGGGCGGGCCGGCCGGTGACGAAGAAGACCTCGACGCCCGCCTCCTCGGCCGCGGCGAGGGCGGCGACGGTCCGCGGCGAGACCGACTTGTCGTCGCGCAGCAGGGTCCCGTCGAGGTCGGTGGCGATCAGGCGGGGCGGAACGGCGGCGGTCGGGGTCTCGGGCTGTCGAGTCGCAGAGGTCACCAGGTCATTCTCCCGTATGGGCCCGCACGGGCGTGCGGGGCTCCGCGCATCTGAGTGGTCACCGCCCTCACCTGGCCGGATGCCGACGGACCGGCGACCGGCCGACCCCGGCGCAACCATGCGGCCCCGGCAGGCTCAGCGCACCCGCCGAGCCGGCAGGCTCAGCGCACCCGCCGAGCCGGCAGGCTCAGCGCACCCGCCCAGCCGGCAGGCACAGCGCACCCGCCCAGCCGGCAGGCTCAGCGCAACTGCGCTCCCGCCTCCATCGCGATCTGCTCGAAGACCTTCTCGTCGACGGCGAAGTCGGTGTCCGGGATCGGCCAGTGCAGCACGATCTCGGTGAAGCCCAGCTCCTGGTGGCGGCCCGCGAAGTCCACAAACGCGTCCAGCGACTCCAGTGGCCGCCTGCGGTCCGGCGTGAACCCGGTGAGCAGGATCTTGTCGAGCTCGGCCACGTCCCGGCCCCGCTCGGCGCAGGCGTCGGCGAGCCGGTCGACCTGGGCGCGGATGGCGCGTACGGACTGCTCGGGGGTGCCGTTCTCGAAGAGCTTCGGGTCGCCGGTGGTCACCCAGGCCTGTCCGTGGCGGGCGGCGAGCCGCACCCCCCGCGGTCCGGTCGCGGCGATGGCGAAGGGCAGCCGGGGACGCTGCACACACCCCGGGATGTTGCGGGCCTCGTGCGCCGAGTAGTAGTTCCCCTCGTACGACACGGAGTCCGCGGTGAGCAGCCGGTCGAGCAGCGCCACGAACTCCCCGAACCGGTCGGCCCGCTCCGCCGGTGTCCACGGCTCCTGGCCGAGCGCGGTGGCGTCGAAGCCGGTGCCTCCGGCTCCTATACCGAGCGTGATCCGGCCGCCGGAGATGTCGTCGAGGGAGATCAGCTCCTTGGCGAGGGTCACGGGGTGCCGGAAGTTCGGCGAGGTGACCAGCGTGCCGAGCCGGAGCCGCTCGGTGACGGCCGCCGCGGCCGTGAGAGTGGGTACGGCACCGAACCAAGGGCCGTCCCGGAAGCTGCGCCAGGACAGATGGTCGTACGTGTACGCGGTGTGGAAGCCGAGCTGCTCGGCCCGCTCCCAGGATGTACGGCCGCCCTCGTGCCAGCGGCGGTACGGGAGGATCACGGTGCTCAGGCGCAGACTCATGCGTTCGAGACTAAGCGGACACACCCGTTTCACGTGAAACCGTCACCGCACGCGTCCGCTCAGCCACGGCGTGAGGCCGATCAGCGAGACCGCCTCCTTGTAGGTGCGGTCCCCGGGCAGCGGCACGACCAGGAAGTATCCGGGCGGGAAGAAGCGTCCGCGGACGTGGGCGAGACCGCCGAGGACGGCGCGCAGGAAGGCGGGGACGTCGTCGCGCGGCACGTCGTGGAACTCGACGCCGTCGACGGTGATCAGCGCGTCGTCGTCGGGATAGAGCCGGACGTCCAGCACGGGGCTGCCGCCGAACTCGACGTAGGCCTCGTGCGGCAGCGATCCGTCCGCGTCGGTGGTGACGCCGACGCCTGCCGCGCTGCGGCGCGAGGTCTGGTCGGCGCCTATGTCGTGGGTGACGTCGATCTCCAGGGCGTACTCCGCGGCGATGGCGCGAAGGGCGGTGACGGCGGCCTCGGTGGTCGGGAGATGGTCCATGGGGACGATCATGCAGTCTCGGGGAAGCGCAGATACTCCCGCGGCACGGCCTTGGTGAGCCAGACGCCGTTGGCGCTGACGTGGAAGACATGGCCGTCGCGGTGCATGGCGGCGGCGTCGACGGAGAGCACGACGGGACGGCCGCGGCGGGCGCCGACCCGGGTGGCGGTCTCGTGGTCGGCCGAGAGATGGACGTCGTGCCGGTTCATCGGCCGCAGCCCCTCGTCGCGGATCGCGTCCAGACTGCGGGCCACGGTGCCGTGAAAGAGGTTCGGGGGCGGGGTGGCCGGCGCGAGCCCCAGGTCCACCTCGATGCTGTGGCCCTGGCTGGCGCGGATCCGGGTGCCCTCGATCGCGAACCGCTTCTTGTCGTTGTTGGCGACCACCTGGTCGAGCTCTTCGCGGGTGAGCCGGAAGCCGTGTCCGGCCGCCGCGGAGATCAGGGTCTCGATCTCGACCCAGCCACCCTCGTCGAGCACCAGCCCGATCCGCTCGGGCTGATGGCGGAGGTGCTTCGAGAGATACTTCGACACCTTTACGGTGCGTCTTTCATCCATCTCACCAGGGTGCCGGGCGAGACGTGAATCACGCATTTGATTTTGCACTCCAGGTTTGATCCACAACCAAGTGTAGTTATCCACAGGGGATTTGGAGAAGTTGTGGACAACGGACCTGGCTTTTCAAGGTGGTTCACCAAGAAAGCTTTATTTCAGGGCATTTGGTCAACTCGCCCCACTTTCCATACCCTTCCCCAAGTGCGGGCCCTCCACGCCCCGTTCCTCAACTCCCCTCCCTAGAGCGGCGGTTCCACGCGTGCGATCCTCCGCAGCGTCCCCGGCATGAACCGCGCCAGCAGATGCGCGCCCCGGGCCTCCGGCGTCACCGGAACCACCGCCTGGTTGCGCACCACGGCCCGCAGGATGGCGTCGGCGACCTTCTCCGGCGGGTAGTTGCGCAGTCCGTACAACCGCGCGGAGCGCTTCCGCCGCCGCTGTTCCTCCTGCGCGTCCACACCCGCGAAATGGGCCGTCGACGTGATGTTGGTGTTGACGAAGCCGGGGCACACCGCGGTCACCCCGATGCCCTGGCCCGCGAGTTCGGCCCGCAGACACTCGCTCAGCATCAGCACGGCCGCCTTGGAGGTGCTGTACGCGGGCAGTGCCTTCGACGGCTGATAGGCGGCCGCCGAGGCGGTGTTGACGATATGACCGCCCTGGCCGCGCTCGGCCATCTGCTTCCCGAAGAGCCGGCAGCCGTGGATCACACCCCACAGGTTGACGTCGAGGACCTTGCGCCAGTCGTCGGTGGTGGTGTCGAAGAACGAACCGGACAGCCCGATACCGGCGTTGTTCACCAGCACGTCCACCACGCCGTACTCGGTCGCCACCTTCTCGGCGAGCTTCTCCATGGCCTGTTCGTCGGAGACGTCGACCGTCTCCGCCCAGGCGTCCGGGGCGCCGATCAGACGGGACATCTCGGCGGTCCTGGCGGCGCCTTCGGCGTCCCGGTCCACGGCGACCACCCGCGCCCCGGACTCGGCGAACGCGAACGCGGTCGCCCGCCCTATGCCGCTGCCCGCGCCCGTGACCAGCACCAACTGCCCGCCGAACCGGTCCGCGTGGCGCCCCGTGGCCTGTGCCCGCGGCCGGCCGCCCTCGACGCCGGTGACGAACTCCGCCACCCAGGCGGCCACCTGTGCGGGCCGGGTGCGCGGGATCCAGTGCTTGGCCGGCAGGGTCCTGCGGGTCAGCTGCGGAGCCCACAGCTCCAGACCGTCGTAGAGCTGCTCGGAGAGGAAGGCGTCGCCGAGGGGGGTGATGAGCTGCACGGGCGCGTGCGCGTAGGCGTCGGGGCGGGGCCTGCGCAGCCGGCGGCGGACGTTGTCCCGGTACAGCCAGGCGCCGTGGGCGGCGTCGTCCGGCAGGGACCGGGTCGGGTAGTCGCCGCCGGGGACGTGCTCGACGCGCTCCAGGATCTTCGGCCAGCGCCTGCCGAGCGGTCCGCGCCACGCCAGTTCGGGCAGCACGGGTGTGTGCAGCAGATAGACGTACCAGGACTTGGCGCCCTGGCCGAGGAGCTGGCCGACGCGGCGCGGGGTGGGGCGCTTCACGCGCGCGTTGATCCAGTGGCCGAAGTGGTCCAGGGACGGCCCGGACATCGAGGTGAAGGAGGCGATCCGGCCCTCGGTGCGCTTGACGGTGACGAACTCCCAGGACTGCACCGAACCCCAGTCGTGCCCGACCAGATGGACCGGCCGGTCCGGGCTGACCGCGTCCGCGACGGCCAGGAAGTCGTCCGTGAGTTTCTCCAGCGTGAACCCGCCGCGCAGCGGGCGCGGAGCCGTGGACGCGCCGTGGCCGCGGACGTCGTAGAGCACCACGTGGAAGCGGTCGGCGAGCTCGGCGGCCACCTCCGACCAGACCTCCTTGCTGTCCGGATAGCCGTGCACGAGTACGACCGTCGGCGCCGACGGGTTCCCGAGTTCGGCGACGCACAGCTCGACGTCGCCGGACCGCACCCGGCGCTCACGCGCTCCCTGGAGCATGCTCACTTCTCCTCCGCCCAGCGCCGCACGTGCGGCAGATCGTCGTCCAGCCAGAAGGCGCTCTCGTCGGGGTCCGCGGAGTCGGTGACGACCAGGATCTCCTCGAACTTCGCGCCCGTGCCACGGAATCCGAGGTGCGGTTCGACCGCCCACAGGCCCGGCCGCGGCGGATGGTCGGAGAAACGGTACGGCGACCACAGCGGCGACCAGCCGTCGCGATGACCGTGCAGCACGTCCGAGGCCAGCCCCTTCAGGGACTGGGTGCCGAACCCGAACACATGCGGTGACCAGCGGCGTTGCTGGACGCGGTCCACCTTGTGGGCGATCACGCCGAAGGGGTACGCGCGATGGCGGTTCGCGTAGCCCTGGCGGACCATAAGACGGTCCACGTCCTGGTAGATCTCGCGCAGGGAGCGCCGCTCGCGCACCTCGCGCAGGATCAGCTCCCGGTGTGCCTCCAGGTCGGCCATCAGCCGGTTCTGCACGGGGTTGAGACCGAGCGAGCCGGAGTACCCGATGTCCGCCGTGTATCCCTCGAAGACCGGGGCCATGTCCAGGATGAACGGCATCCCGGGCTCCAGGCGGCGGTTGGTGGGGAAGAACTGGAGGGGGATCCGGAAGTTCGCGAACGCCGTGCGGTCGCCGAACCAGGCGAACGGCAGATGGAACCAGTCCCGTACGCCCCGCGCGCGCAGCCACTCGCGCTGCATCCGGGCCGCCTCACGCTCCGTCACACCGGGCTGGAGCTGTGCGGCGACCGCCTCGGCGCACTCGTAGGCGAGGCGCTGCACCCGCCTGAATCCGCGCAGCTCCGCCGCCGCGGGCCCCGCCTCCACTGCCGCCGTCATGCCATCGCCCCACTGTCCGCGTTGATCGCAGTACGTGTCCGTAACTTGACTTCCGCCGAATCTCGCATTTGTTAGACCGGTCGTCAATAGGCGGTCGGCGGCCTGTGGAAAACAGATGGAAACCGTTCGATCGTCCCGATCAAAACCCTTAAGGGCTCGGGCCTCAGGGGGACCCCTAAGGTCCCGTACGACTCCAGAGTGATACGAAGACGGCTCTCCGGTCTGACGACCGGCGTGGCCGGAATCACTACCGTCTTACCCGTGACTGTGATCGCGACCGAAAGCCTGAGCAAGCGGTTCCCCCGGGTGACCGCGCTTGACCGGCTCTCCGTGGACGTCGGGCCCGGTGTGACCGGACTCGTCGGAGCCAACGGAGCCGGCAAGTCCACCATGATCAAGATCCTGCTGGGTCTGTCCCCCGCCACCGAGGGCCGTGCCGAAGTGCTCGGACTCGATGTCGCCACCAAGGGCGCCGCCATCCGCGAGCGCGTCGGCTACATGCCGGAGCACGACTGCCTGCCGCCCGACGTCTCGGCCACCGAGTTCGTCGTGCACATGGCCCGGATGTCCGGCCTCCCGCCGACCGCCGCCCGCGAGCGCACCGCCGACACCCTGCGCCACGTCGGTCTGTACGAGGAGCGCTACCGCCCCATCGGCGGCTACTCGACCGGCATGAAGCAGCGCGTCAAACTCGCCCAGGCGCTGGTCCACGACCCGCAGCTGGTCTTCCTCGACGAGCCGACCAACGGCCTCGACCCGGTCGGCCGCGACGAGATGCTCGGCCTCATCCGCCGCATCCACACCGACTTCGGCATCTCGGTCCTGGTCACCTCCCACCTCCTGGGCGAGCTGGAGCGCACCTGCGACCACGTCGTCGTCATCGACGGCGGCAAACTGCTGCGCTCCAGCTCCACCACCGACTTCACCCAGATCACCACGACCCTCGCCGTCGAGGTCACCGACTCCGACACACACCCCGACGGCACGCGCACGATGCGCGAGGCGCTCGCCGCGCGCGGCATCGAGGTCCACGACGGCAGCGGCCTGCCCGGCGCCGGCCACATCCTGCTGCTCACCGCGCAGGGCGAGGAGACCTACGACGTGGTCCGCGACCTGGTGGCCGACCTCGGCCTCGGCCTGGTGCGCATGGAGCAGCGCCGGCACCACATCTCCGAGGTCTTCAAGGACGACACGGCGAGCGAGCCCCAGAGCCAGCGGAAGGAGGCGGTCGGTCATGGCAGTTGAGCACCCCACAGCCCCTCCGCCGGGTGATCAGACCCGCATTCACAACATCGGCTACCGCAACTACGACGGCCCCCGCCTCGGCCGTGCCTACGCCCGCCGGTCCCTGTTCTCGCAGTCCCTGCGCGGCTCCTACGGCCTCGGCCGCTCGGTGAAGTCCAAGGTGCTGCCGATGCTGCTGTTCGTCGTGATGTGCGTGCCCGCGGCCATCATGGTCGCCGTCGCCGTCGCCACCAAGGCCAACGAACTCCCGCTCGACTACACGCGCTACGCGATCGTGCTCCAGGCCGTGATCAGCCTGTACGTCGCCTCGCAGGCGCCCCAGTCGGTCTCGCGCGACCTGCGCTTCAAGACCGTCCCGCTGTACTTCTCGCGGCCGATCGAGACCGCCGACTACGTCCGCGCCAAGTACGCGGCGCTGGCCTCGGCGCTCTTCATCCTCACCGCTGCCCCGCTGCTCGTGCTCTACGTGGGCGCGCTGCTGGCCAAGCTGGACTTCGCGGACCAGACCAAGGGATTCGCACAGGGACTTGTCTCCGTGGCTCTGCTCTCACTGCTCTTCGCCGGACTCGGCCTGGTCATCGCCTCGGTGACACCGCGCCGCGGCTTCGGCATCGCCGCCGTCATCGCCGTACTGACCATCTCCTTCGGGGCGGTCTCCACCCTCCAGGCCATCGCCGACGTCCAGGGCAGCTCCGGTGCCGTCGACTGGATCGGCCTGTTCTCGCCGATCACCCTCGTCGACGGCGTACAGACCGCCTTCCTGGGCGCCGACTCGGCGTTCCCCGGCGGGGTCGGCCCGTCGGCCGGCGAGGGCGTGGTGTACCTCGTGGTCGCCCTCGGTCTCGTCGCCGCCTGCTACGGCCTGCTGATGCGCCGCTACCGAAAGGTCGGACTGTGACCACGCTCTCGATCGACCACGTCTCCCGCTGGTTCGGCAACGTGGTCGCCGTCAACGACATCACCATGAACATCGGCCCCGGCGTCACCGGCCTGCTCGGCCCCAACGGCGCCGGGAAGTCCACCCTGATCAACATGATGGGCGGCTTCCTCGCCCCCTCCACCGGCACCGTCACCCTCGACGGACAGCAGGTCTGGCGCAACGAGTCGATCTACAAGCACATCGGCGTC
This sequence comes from Streptomyces sp. NPDC088387, assembly GCF_044753385.1. Classification (NCBI taxonomy): domain Bacteria; kingdom Bacillati; phylum Actinomycetota; class Actinomycetes; order Kitasatosporales; family Streptomycetaceae; genus Streptomyces; species Streptomyces sp. NPDC088387. The sequence goes on along the minus strand of NZ_JBIVNC010000003.1, from coordinate 192,024 downwards.
GTGCCCGAGCGCGAGGCGATGTACGACTTCCTCACCGGCCGCGAGTTCGTCGTCGCCAACGCCGAGTTGCACGGCCTGGGCGCGAAGGCCGCGCAGAAGGCGCTGGCCACGGTCGAGATGGAGTACGCGCAGGACCGCAAGATCGCCACCTACTCCAAGGGCATGCGCCAGCGCGTCAAGATGGCGTCCGCGCTGGTCCACGACCCGTCCCTGCTCCTGCTCGACGAGCCGTTCAACGGCATGGACCCGCGCCAGCGCATGCAGCTGATGGACCTGCTGCGGCGGATGGGCGACGAGGGCCGCACGGTGCTGTTCTCCTCCCACATCCTCGAAGAGGTCGAGCAACTCGCCTGGCACATCGAGGTCGTGGTCGCCGGACGGCACGCGGCCAGCGGTGACTTCCGCAAGATCCGCCGCCTGATGACGGACCGGCCGCACCGCTACCTGGTGCGCTCCAGCGACGACCGCGCACTCGCGGCCGCGCTGATCGCCGACCCCTCCACGGCCGGCATCGAGGTCGACCTCGCCGAGGGCGCGCTGCGCGTCCAGGCCGTCGACTTCGGCCGCTTCACCGCACTGCTGCCGAGGGTGGCCCGCGACCACGGCATCCGACTGCTCACCGTCTCGCCGTCCGACGAGTCCCTTGAGTCCGTCTTCTCGTATCTCGTCGCGGCGTAGGAGGCCGAAGATGTACGACCCCACAGTCGCCCGACTCACCTACCGGGCCCTGCTCGGCCGGCGCCGGGCCCTCATCCTCGGCGCCCTGCCCCTGCTGCTGATCGTGATCTCCGTCGTCGTGCGCGCCCTGACCGGCGCCGACGACCAGACCGCGGCCGACGTGCTCGGCGGGCTCGCCCTCGCCACGATGGTGCCGATCATCGGTGTCATCGCCGGCACCGGCGCGATCGGCCCGGAGATCGACGACGGCTCGGTGGTGTACCTGCTGTCCAAGCCGATCAAACGGCCCACGATCATCTTCACCAAGCTGATCGTCGCCGTCGCCGTGACCATGGTCTTCTCGGCGCTGCCCACCCTGATCGCCGGGTTCATCCTCAACGGCAACGGCCAGCAGGTCGCCGTCGCCTACACGGTGGCCGCGCTGGTCGCCTCGATCGCGTACGCGGCGCTGTTCCTGCTCCTCGGCACGGTCTCGCGGCACGCGGTGGTCTTCGGCCTCGTCTACGCCCTGGTCTGGGAGGCCCTCTTCGGCTCCCTCGTGCCCGGTGCGCGCACGCTCAGCGTCCAGCAGTGGTCGCTCTCCGTGGCCCAGAAGGTCGCCGGTGGTGACCTCGTCACCTCGGACGTCGGCCTGACGACGGCGACGGTCCTGCTGGTCGTGGTGACCGTGCTGGCCACCTGGTACGCGGGCCAGAAGCTGCGGACGCTGACGCTGGCCGGGGAGGAGTGACCCGGGAGGAGTGAGACGTACCTCCTGGTGGGGCCCTCGTTCTTGACGGGGGCTTCACCTGCGCCGAGGCACACTGACGGACGGGAACAACGCAGCACACACGGGGGACGCACGGCTGGAGGGAACGGGGATGGCAGACAAGACGCCGGCCGCCGGCGATCGTGACGAGGCCTGGGACGACCTGGACCTGGACGAGGAGTTCATCCGCTCCGCGGAGAGCGCCGAGCCGTCCGCCCGCGCGCGGATGCTGGCCGCGCGGTGGAGCCGTGAGGAGCCGGAGCCGCAGCCGTGGCGGTCCGACGAGCCGCCTGCCGGGTGGTTCTTCAGCAAGGCGCGTCGGCGCAGGTGGCGGCGCCGGTAGCTGTTGCCGGGCGGCGCTTTATTCGGTGGCGGGCGACTCGGGGTCCCGGCACAGTGGTGGTGTCCCCGCCGCCGCGATGTTTGTGCCGGTGGCCATATTCCGGGTGAGGAGCCGGGCGCTGTCCATGCACGACAGTTCGTCCAGTTCCCGACAGGGCAGTCCGCGACGGATCCCCGGGGCGTGGTCTGCGTCCCCGTGGAGGCCGGTTCGCACGGGGTGCTGCCCGGGGCGGCCGCTTCGAGCACGCGAGGTTATTTCGCGTGGGCCGCCCTCCCGGGGCCCCGGGGTGTGCGAGGGGTGGGGGCCGCCGGGTTCGGTGGTCGGGTGCGGGTTGAGTGGGGCTTTTTGCGCAGTTCCCCGCGCCCCTGGGGGGTTGCAGCGCGTGGGGCTTTGAGGCTCAAGGTCTTGGGTGCGGTGGTCTGGTGCGGGTTGAGTGGGGCTTTTTGCGCAGTTCCCCGCGTCCCTTGGGGCGTTGCGGTTTGCGGCGTTGAGGGCTGCGCGTCTCTCAGGGGGTTGCCCCGCCCGGCACGGAAAGCATGCCCCGACAGGGTTCTAGCCCTCGGCCAGCAGTCTCTCCAGGACTACCGCGATGCCGTCCTCGTCGTTCGACGATGTCACCTCGTCGGCCACTGCCTTGAGTTCGTCGTGGGCGTTGGCCATGGCTACGCCTCTTGCCGACCAGGCGAACATCGGGAGGTCGTTGGGCATGTCGCCGAAGGCGATGGTGTCCGCGGCCTTCATGCCCAGGCGGCGGGCCGCCAGGGAGAGGCCCGTGGCCTTGGAGAGGCCGAGCGGGAGGAGTTCGACGATGCCCGCGCCGGCCATGGCGACCGTGACGAAGCCGCCAGCGGCCTGACGGGCGGCCTCGGCCAGCTCGTCGTCCGTGAGGGTCGGATGCTGTATGTAGATCTTGTTCAGCGGGGCCACCCAGAGATCGGCCGCCTCCGTGAACGGCGTCGCGGGCAGGCCGCCGTGCAGCGCGTACCCCGGTCCGATCAGGACCTCGCCGTCCAGGCCGTCCCGGCTCGCCGCCAGGTGCAGCGGGCCGACCTCCGCCTCGATCTTGGCGAGGGCCAGGCCCGCGAGCTGCCGGTCCAGGGTCACCGAGGTCAGCAGGCGGTGCGCGCCGGCGTCGTAGACCTGGGCGCCCTGTCCGCACACGGCGAGGCCCTGGTAGCCGAGGTCGTCGAGGATGTCCCGGGTCCACGGGACCGCCCGGCCGGTGACGACGATGTGCGCGGCACCCGCTTCGGTGGCCGCGGCGAGGGCGTCACGGGTGCGGCCGGAGACCGACCCGTCGGAGCGCAGGAGCGTTCCGTCCAGGTCGGTCGCGACGAGCCGGTAGGGGAACCCGGTACTCACTTGGTCACCGGCTCCAGGATCTCCCGGCCGCCCAGGAAGGGACGCAGCACCTCGGGCACCCGTACGGAGCCGTCGGCCTGCTGGTGGTTCTCCAGGATCGCCACGATCGTGCGCGGTACGGCGCACAGCGTGCCGTTGAGCGTCGCCAGCGGCTGCACCTTCTTGCCGTCCCGCATCCGCACGGACAGCCGGCGGGCCTGGAAGCCGTCGCAGTTGGAGGCCGACGTCAGCTCGCGGTACTTGCCCTGGGTCGGGATCCACGCCTCGCAGTCGTACTTGCGGGACGCCGACGCGCCGAGGTCGCCCGAGGCCACGTCGATGACCTGGAAGGGCAGTTCAAGGCCGTCCAGCCACTGCTTCTCCCAGTCCAGGAGCCGCTTGTGCTCGTTCTCCGCGTCCGCAGGGTCGACGTACGAGAACATCTCGACCTTGTCGAACTGGTGCACACGGAAGATGCCGCGGGTGTCCTTGCCGTAGGTGCCGGCCTCGCGGCGGAAGCAGGGCGAGAAGCCCGCGTAGCGCAGCGGCAGCTTGTCGGCGTCGAGGATCTCGTCCATGTGGTACGCGGCGAGCGGGACCTCGGAGGTGCCGACCAGGTAGAAGTCGTCCTTCTCCAGGTGGTACACGTTCTCCGCGGCCTGGCCGAGGAAGCCGGTGCCCTCCATGGCGCGCGGGCGGACCAGCGCCGGCGTCAGCATCGGGGTGAAGCCGGCCGCGGTGGCCTGCGCGATCGCCGCGTTGACGAGGGCCAGCTCCAGGAGCGCGCCGACGCCGGTCAGGTAGTAGAAGCGTGAGCCGGAGACCTTGGCGCCGCGCTCGACGTCGATGGCGCCCAGCGCCTCGCCGAGCTCCAGGTGGTCCTTGGGCTCGAAGCCCTCGGCGGCGAAGTCGCGGATGGTGCCGTGCGTCTCCAGGACGACGAAGTCCTCCTCGCCGCCGACCGGGACGTCGGGGTGCACCAGGTTGCCGAGCTGCATGGCGAGGCGCTTGGTCTCCTCGTCCGCCTCGTGCTGCTCCGCGTCGGCCGCCTTGACGTCCGCGGCGAGCTGCCCCGTCTTCTTGAGCAGCTCGGCCTTCTCCTCGGGGGAGGCCTTGGAGATGAGCTTGCCGATGCTCTTCTGCTCGGAACGCAGCTCGTCGAAGCGGACGCCGGACGACCTGCGCCGCTCGTCGGCGGAGAGGAGGGCGTCGACGAGCGCGACGTCCTCTCCACGGGCACGCTGGGAGGCGCGCACACGGTCGGGGTCCTCACGGAGCAGGCGAAGGTCAATCACGCGGTCCAGGCTACCGGTGCACGAGGACGCCCTTCGACTCATAAAGGGTGGGGACGGCTTACGTTCGGCTATGCGTCAATTGCCGGATGTGTCAATAAAGATCTTGGAGTTCCCTGGAACGAGGGAGCGGGGCGGCGCCTGGTTGACTGGATTCCCTTGTAGGGAACGGGACTTGGCGATCCGGTTGTCCACAGAAATCCACACCCCGGAAAAGTTATCCACAGGCTGTGCGGAAGATCTGTGGACATCGGAATTGATCACTTCGAGAGTTCCGGCCGAAGGTCTGGATTCCCAGGGCAAACATCACTTACGCCCACTTTCGAGTGGAATTGTGTCGCTCTGAAGAGTTGCCCAATGGAAAACAGTGGACGAAGGGTGACGTGCGCGCCGGTGGACGCTCTGGGGCTCTGTGCGGCGATTTGTCGACTGACTCGCGCTGTGGTGTCGACTTGTCCCTAGGTCGAGAAGGGCACCTGTGGATAACCCCTGTGGATAACGAAAATCAGCAGGTAGCACCGGTGTGACGGGTGTGACTGATGAGGTGCCGACGCGGTGCGACGGAGAGGACGCGAGCACAGCTCTGGTCCAGAACCGGCCGCCCCAGAACCGGCCGACCTAGAACCGGCCGTCCTGGCAGCGCGCGACCCAGTCGGCCGCCGACACGAACTCCTCGTCCGACGTCCCGACCGGCCGCGGGCGTACGTCGTCCACGGTCACGTCCGCACGCGGGTACGAGCCCAGGTACCGCACCTGGAGGCAGATCCGCTTCAGCCCCATCAGGGCCTCGGCCACCCGGCGGTCGGAGATATGGCCCTCGGCGTCGATGCAGAAGCAGTAGTTGCCGATACCGGCACCGGTCGGACGCGATTGCAGCAGCATCAGGTTGATACCGCGGGTGGCGAACTCGCCGAGCAGGTCACGCAGTCCACCGGGGTGGTCGTCGCGCTGCCACAGCACCACGGACGTCTTGTCCGCGCCGGTCGGCGCCGCGGGGCGCGCGGGCCGGCCCACCAGCACGAACCGGGTCTGCGCGTTCTCCGCGTCGTGGATCTCCGTCTCCAGGGCCACCAGGCCGTACCGGGCGGCGGCGAACTCGCCCGCGAAGGCGGCGTCGTACTGCCCCTCCTGCACCAGCCGGGCCGCGTCCGCGTTCGAGGCGGCCGACTCCCAGTGCGCGTCCGGGAGATGGCGCTTGAGCCAGTTCCGCACCTGCGGCTGGGCCGCCGGATGCGCGGAGACCGTCTTGATGTCCGACAGCTTGGTGCCGGGCCTGACCAGCAGCGCGAAGGTGATCGAGAGGAGCACCTCGCGGTAGATCATCAGCGGCGCCCCCGCGACCAGTTCGTCGAGGGTCGTGGTGATGCCGCCCTCGACCGAGTTCTCGATCGGCACGAACGCCGCCTCGGCCTCGCCGGCCCGCACCGCGTCGAGCGCGGACTGCACGGACACGTACGGGACGAGCTCCCTGGTGGCCGTTTCGGGAAGCGTGCGCAGGGCGACTTCGGTGAAGGTGCCCTCAGGGCCGAGATACGCGTAGCTCGCTGGCATGCCCTCACCCTAATGGGCCCAGGGAGAGGGGGCTCACGCGCACAGCCCCCGTACGACTACCCCTAAGTACGACTACCCCTCGAACAGCGCCTGCCCCACATACCCGCCGTCCGTCGCGCCCCCCGGCACCGCGAACAGGCCGCTCGCCTCGTGGCGCACGAACTTCGACAGCGCGTCCCCGCGGTCCAGCTTCCGCTGCACCGGCACAAAGCCGCGCAGCGGATCCGCCTGCCAGCAGACGAAGAGCAGCCCGGCGTCCGGCACCCCGTGTGTGTCGAAGCCGTCGTGGTACGAGAAGGGCCGCCGCAGCATCGCCGCGCCCCCGTTCTGGTCGGGCCGGGTGATCCGCGCGTGCGCGTTGATCGGTACGACCAGCGCGCCCTCGCCGTCGACCTTGTCGAGGTTCATCTCGGTGGTCTCGGTGCCCCCGGACAGCGCCGCCCCGTCGGACTTGCGCCGCCCGATGACGCCCTCCTGGTCCGCGACGGAGAGCTGCTCCCAGTCGTCGAGGAGCATACGGATGCGGCGTACGACCACGTAGGAGCCGTTCGCCATCCACGCGGGGTCCTTGGTGGGCTCGGCCGGCACCCAGATCCGCCGGTCGAAGTCGGGCTCGGCGGGCTTGGGGTTGCGGGTGCCGTCGAGCTGGCCCATGAGGTTGCGCGCGGTCATCGGGTGGGAGGTGGCGCCCGGTGACCGGTTGAAGCCGTTCATCTGCCAGCGGATCCGGGCGGCGCTGCCCGCGTCCTTCTGGATCGCGCGCAGGGCGTGAAACGCCACCAGGGCGTCGTGCGCGCCGATCTGCACCCACAGGTCGCCGTTGCTGCGGGCCTTGTCGAGGTGGTCGGAGGAGAAGTCGGGCAGCGGGTCGAGGGAGACGGGGCGCTGCTTCTCCAGGCCCGTACGCCCGAAGAAGCTGTGCCCGAAGCCGAAGGTGACGGTCAGCGACGACGGTCCGGCGTCCCGGGCCACGTCCGTGTCGCCCTGTGCGGCGGCCTCACCCGCCATCAGCCGGCGGGCCGTCTCCGACCAGCGGCGCAGCAGCGCGGCCGCCTCCTTGCGTCCGGCGCCCGGCGCCAGGTCGAACGCGGCGAGATGGCCGCGGGCGTGCAGCGGGGTGGTGATCCCGGGCTGATGTTTCCCGTGAAACATCGCCTGCCCGGTGCCGAGCGAGGTGAGGGGTGTCGCCTGCGCGGGTGCGGCGGCATAGCCCACGGCTCCGCCGGCGGCACCGAGCACCAGGCCGGTCGCCCCGGCGGTCCCGAGCAGCGCCCGCCGCGAAACACCCCCCTTGAGGGAGGCACTTTCGAACTTAGGGGAGGCACTTTCGGAATCGCCCTCCTGGGGAGGTGTGACGGGCGCCGTCAGGGGCGGTTCAGCCGTGTGGTCAGCCATGTCCGTGCTCAGCCGATCTGCGCGTTCTTGGAGACGGTCACCTGGTCGATGTCGGAGGTCCGCACGGTCACGGCGATCTTCCACTCGCCCGCCATGGGGATCTGCACTCCGCTCGCGGACCAGTGCCCGGTGGTGATGTGGTCCGGGACGACGGGCAGCGGCCCGATGTCCTTGGACTCCAGGGTGAAGGCCAGCTTGACCTCGGGGACGTCGAACGCGCGCCCGTTGGGCCGCTCGGCATACACGTGCAGCTCGTTGCCGCCGACCCGCGCGGGATCGATGTCGAGCCGTACGACGCCCTTGCCGTCCTCGCCGCCGGTGTCGAAGGTCATGTCCAGCGTCACCGCGCCGGTCGCCGGACCGGACGCGTCGGCGGCGGCCGAGGTCGCGGCCTTGGCGTCCTCCTCGGTGCGCCCCGGCTCGGTCGACGTCAGCATGGTGGTCACGGCGAGCAGCACCACGGCGACGGTGGTCTCGGCGAACACCGAGCGGCGCAGCCCGAACCGGTTGGGGTCCGCGTTCCGCAGCTGTCTGCGCTTCGCCGTCTCGGTGGCGGCCCGCTGCCGGGCGAGCTGGGCGGCCCGCTTGGAGTCGGCGCCCTTGCCGGACCCGGCGCCCTTCTCGGCCTTCTCGCCCTTCTCCGACGTCCGGTCCTTCCCGGAACCGCGGCCCTTCTCCGCCGTACCGCCACCGCTCTTCCCGGACCTGCCGCCGGCCGGGGAGCCGGCGCGTGCGCCGACCTTCTCGCGCTTGCCGCTGCCGACGGCGACCGCCGACTCGGCGAGCCGGGCCGTCCAGCGGCGGGACATCCAGGCGATGCCGACCAGCACGACCACCAGGCCGAGCTTGACCAGCAGCAGCTGCCCGTAGCGGGTGTCGGTGAACGCGCCCCAGGAGCCGAGCTGGCGCCAGGACTGGTAGATGCCGGTCGCGACGAGGGTGACCACACTGCCGAACGCCACCCGGGAGAACCGGCCCACGGCGTCCGCGTCCAGCGGCGTCTCGGCGGGCGCCCAGTACAGCGCGACGAGCAGGGCGCACAGTCCGCCCAGCCAGCCGGCGACGGCGAGCAGATGGAGGATGTCTACCGGCATCGCGATCCCGGGCTGAAGTCCGGTCGAGGCGTGCTCGGCCATCGCCCAGCTCGCCGCGAGCCCGGCGGCGACCACGAACCCGCCGACGGAGAGCCCGAAGGTCAGATCCCGCTTCTCGTCGTCCTCGCGCTTGTCGTACGCCCCGAAGAGCACGGCGATGAACAGCGCGCCCGCGGCGAGCAGCAGCAGCCGGGAGACCAGCGCGGCGCCCGTCTTGGTCTGGAGCACGTCGCCGAGCAGGTCGAGGTCGAAGATGTCGCCGAGCTTCCCGGAGGTCGTGTACGCGCCGCGCAGCAGCAGCAGCCAGAGCGTCGCCGCGGTCAGCGCGACCCATCCGGAGACCACAAGGCGCTGGAGGGCCCGCACACCGGACCCGTGCTGCCAGCAGGCCAGGACGAACGCGGCGCCACCGGCCAGCAGAATGAAACCGGCGTACGACGCATAGCGCCCGAACCCGTACAGCGCGCCGACGACCCCGCCGCCCGCGTTCTGCGCCTCGGCGGACACCGAGGTCGCGGAGGGCGCGCCGATGGAGAAGGTGTAGGCGCCGGAGACGGGATGGCTGTCGGCGGAGACGACCTGGTAGGTCACCGTGTACGTGCCGTCGGGCAGGCCCGAGTGCAGGGGCACGGCGTACGTGGTGCCGCTGATGTTGGTCGCGGCGCCGCTGTCGGCGCGCTCGCCCTTGGGGTCGAGCACCCGCAGACCGGCGTCGGAGATGGAGACGGGCTCGGAGAAGGTGAGCGAGACCTGGGTCGGCGCCTTCTCGACCACCGCCCCCTGCTGGGGGTCGCTGCCGGTGAGCGCGGCATGCGCGGAGGCCGGTCCGGCGCTCGTGAGCAGCGCGCCGGCGACGGCCACCAGCAGCAGCACCAGGGTCCGCAGACGGGGGGCGATGGACTGCGTCAAGGTGGTCCCTCCCTCAGTTCCCGGAGTCGGGGTTGTACGTGGCCGACTTGACCGGGATCTCGACGTCGACCGGCGAGAGGCCGGTGAAGTGCAGCTCAAGGGTGACCTTCTCGCCCTCCTTGGGCTTGCGCTTCAGTTTTTCGAACATCAGATGGTTGCCGCCGCTGCTCAACTCCAGCTTCCCGTGCGCCGGGACGGCGAGGGAGTCGACCTCGCGCATCGCGTTGCCCTCCGTCTCGTGCACGGTGACCTCGCCGATGTCGCTGGTGACGGAGGTCAGCCGGGCCTGCTCGCCGCCGTTGTTGGCGATGGTGAGGAAGCCGGCGGCCATGGTGTCGGAGACGGGCTGCGGCATGTAGGCGGAGCTGACGGACAGTTCGGCGCCCTGCGGATCGTCGGAGCCGCAGCCGGCCAGGACCAGCGCGCCGGCCAGCAGCGCGGCGGCCGTCACGGGACGCCTTGCAGGACGCCGTGCAGGACGCCTGACGGAACGCCTCACGGGTTCTGCCCCTTGATCAGCTTGGGCAGGTCCTTGGTGTAGTCGTCGACGGTGGCGTCCTCGCCGTAGAGCACGTAACCGCCGTCGGTCTTCGGGGAGAACGCGACGACCTGGGTGCCGTGGGTGGAGACGACCTTGCCGTCCTTGTCCTTGGTCGGCGGTTCGATGGAGATGCCCAGGGTGCGGGCGCCCGCCTGGATGGTGGCGAAGTCGCCGGTCAGCCCGACGACCTGGGTGTCGATGCCCTTGAGCCACTTGCCGAGCGCGGACGCGGTGTCGCGCTCGGGGTCGGTGGTCACGAACACCACGCGCAGCTTGTCCTGTTCGGCCTGCGGCAGCTGCTTCTTGGCGACCGCGATGTTGTTCATGGTCAGCGGGCAGATGTCGGGGCAGTTGGTGTAGCCGAAGTAGATCAGCGTCGGCCGGCCCGCGGTCTCCTTGCGGAGGTCGTACGACTTGCCGTAGGTGTCGGTCAGCACCAGGTCCGGCTTCTCGAACGGCTTGTCGAGCACGGTGGCGGCCTTGTCCGAGCCGGGCTCCTCGGAGACCACGGAGACGGGCGAGGCGGAGTCGTCGCCGCTGCCGCAGGCGGAGAGGGTGAAGGTGGCGGCGGCGAGCAGGGCGGCCGCCGCGAGGGTCTTCTTCTTGTTCTTACGCACGCTGTGCATGTGGAGAATGTCCTAGATGTGAAGTTCTGGAGCGAGAGCCGGGGCCGTACGGCGCGAAGTCCCGCGAACCGCCGAGGAGGCGGGCCGCACGGCCCCGGTACTCACCGCGGACGGAGACGTGACGGAGACGTCAGGCCGCGGTGCCGCGCCGACGGCCGGCCAGCACGCCGTACGCCACACCCGCCGCGCCGATGACGATGCCGACGATGCCGAGGACCCGGGCCGTGGTGTCGGACGAGTCGCCGGACTCCTCGGAGGAGGCGGAGGTGTTGGCGGCCGCCGCGCTCGCGTCGTCCGAGGGCTCCTCGCTCGACTCGGAGCCGGAGGAGGCGTGGTGGTCCTCGGTGGCCGCGCTCAGGGCGAGCACCGGCGCCGGGTTCTCGGGCTCCTCCTGGCCGTCCTCGGGGACCTCGATCCAGCGCACGACGTCCTTGTTGGAGTACGTCTGGATCGCCTTGAAGACCATTTCGTCGGCGTCGTCGGGCAGCGCGCCCACGGAGACCGGGAACTTCTGGAAGAAGCCCGGCTCGATGCCCTTGCCGTCGGCGGTCCAGGTGACCTTGGAGACCGCCTCGGTGATCTGCGTCCCGTGCGAGTCGATCGGCTTGTCCAGCTTGTCCGTGGTCACGTCGATCTTCCAGCCCGGCACCGGCTCGGGCCGCACCGAGGCCAGCGGGTGCTCGGTCGGGAAGCTGACCTCCAGCTTGGTGGTCGAGGCGTCGTCGCGCTCGTTGGGGACCCGGAAGTCGACGACCGCGTAGCCGCCCTTGGCGGCCGCGCCCTCCGGCTGCACGGTGACATGCGCGAACGCGGGGGAGGAGAGGACGACGACGGCCGTCGCGGCGACGGCACCGACGGCGGCGATACGGGAAGCCTTCATGGTGGGGAGCACTCCACTTCGGGTGGGAATCCGCTGGGAATCCGTTGGGAATCCGTTGGTGAGGAAGAGGGGTACGCGCGCGTGGAGGTGCCCTTCGAGGGACGTCCGGGACAACCGGGCACACGCGCGTGCCGCGCGACGGCGGCAACCTCCCGAAGGATTCGTACGAGGTGGCGGTCGCGTCGCGTCAGGCGGCGAGGTCGAACACGGCGGGCGGCGGGCCGCGCCGGATCACCGAGTGCCTCAGCGCGGTGCTACGGGGCTCGGGGGGCGTACAGCGGTCGGCGCGCACGGCGCACGAACCGGCCCGCGGCGCTCCCGGAAGCCCGGCACGCAGGGCGCGCACCAGAGCGAGGGCGGCGCGCAGCGATCGTACGGACGCCCCCTCGGCGACTCCGTGCGCCGACAGTTCCACGAGCCGGAGCAGCGCCAGGTCGCCGCGGCGCAGCAGCCAGCCCGCGGCGAGCGCCGCGAGGACATGGCCGAGCAGCATCGGCAGGGAGGGCAGCAGCGCGGCCGAGGAACCGGCGGTGGCGGACATCGCGTCCGCCGGATGGTGCCCGGCGGCCGTCATACCGTCCGGCGCGAGCCGGGCGTCGGTCAGGATCCGGTGCGCCTCGGCCGGACTGAGTGTCGCGGCGGCGCTGCCGCACACCAGCCGCGCGGCCCGCTCCACGAGCGAGGCGTCGGCCGACGTGGCGGAGGCCGCGGCGGTGCCGGTGGTGGTGGCCGCCATGCCGTGCTGGCCCAGGCCGAACAGCGTGTGCAGTACGGCCTGTCCGGCCGCGAGCAGGGTGACGATCCCGGCCAGTGACCGCTCCCGGCCGGCGAGCGGCGCGGCGACCGCGAGCACTCCGGCGAACCCGGCACCCAGCGCCCACAGCGGCACCGCCGCGCAGGACGCGAGCGCGTGCCCGGCCGCGGACAGCACAACACAGACCGCGGCGAACACCGCGGCCCGCAGTATCCGGAGATCTCCTCCGGAGCGCGCCCGGGGCGGGTGGGGGGCAGACATGGCGGGCTCATCATCGCACTGGCCTTACCCGCCCCATACGGCAGGTCCACAAGATTCTCCGTGAACCGGAAGGTCGTCGTCTGCGCCGAACCGGCCCGACTCGTGCACCTCAGGCCCCACATACACCGAATGCCACCTTGATTGCATCCGCCGTATGGGCGTTATCACCTCGGAACCGAGATTGCACAGGGACTTGCGCGGCAATACGTAACGGTATGTCGAGCCGCGGCCAGGAGGCTGGAGCATGAGCATCTGGTGGTCACTCCATCTGCGGCGTGAAGCTGCGAGCGTTCCGCTCGCGCGGCGCCTGCTGCTCGGCACCATGGAGACCGCGGGCGTCGACCCCGACGTCTCGTACGACCTCTCCGTGGCGCTGAGCGAAGCCTGCGCGAACGCCGTCGAACACGGCGGGGGCATGGCACCCGGCTTCTCGGGGGCGTATCGCGTCACGGCCTATCTGGACGGCGAGAAGTGCCGTATCGAAGTCGCCGACTCCGGTCCGGGCTTCACCGCCGACCGGTCCGTCCGCCTGGGCCACGACGAGGCCGAGGGCGGACGGGGCCTGTATCTCATCCGTGAACTCGCCGACCACGTCCAAATCGGCAACAAGCCCGGCCGGGGTGGCGCGGTGGTGAGCTTCGACAAGATCCTGAAATGGAGAAAGGACGCACCGCTGATCGCGGTGTAGCCGCCGTTCGTTACGTTACGGCGATGAAGAGCCCCGAGGACGAGGCGCTGGCGGCTGCCGCCGTGACCGCGCTCACCGGACAGCTGGCGCTCGCTCCGAAGCCCGGGCTGCCCGACCCCCGCGATCTCGGGGCCGGCGCGGGCCGCCGGGACCACCGTGCCCTGCGGTGGACGGCGAAGGCCCTCGCGCCCGGTCTCACCGCGATGGCGGCGGCCGCGCGCCGGGCCGGGGAGCCGACGGCGGAACTCCGCGCCGAGCTGGGCGCGATCGGGCGCTCCACCGAGCACTGTGTGGAGCGCGCGGGTGGTGGACACCGGGGTGCCCTGTGGACCCTGGGGCTGCTCGTCGCGGGTGCCGCGCTGGTGCCGGGCGGGTCGGCGGAGGACGTCGCCCTGACGGCCAGGCGGATCGTCGCCCACTCCGACCGTGCCGCTCCGCCGCGGCCGTCCCGGGGGTCCACGGTGTCGGCGACGTACGGGGCGGCGGGGGCGCGTGGGGAGGCGCGGGCGGGTTTTCCGCACGTCCGTAAGGCCGTTGTGGCGTTGGACGCGGCGCGGGACGCGGGGGTGCGCGAGTCGCGGGCCCGGCTGGACGCCCTCCTCACCGTGATGGCGTCTCTTCCCGACACGGAGCTGCTGCATGTCGCCGGGCCGCACGGGTTGCGGCGGGTGCAGGGGGCTGCGCGGGGGATTCTGGACGCCGGGGGGACGGCGTCCGAGGAGGGCGGGGAGGCCCTCACCCTCTTCGACGCCGAACTCCTGTCCCGGGGTTGGAGCCCAAGAGGCAGCGCGGGGCTGCTGGCGGGCGCCCTCTTCCTGGACACGGTGACGCGGGCCGCGTGAGCCGGGACGTTGCGCGGGCCTGCGCAACGTCCAACCGCGGGTGTGGGTGGCCCCGCGGGGCGTTCGCGCAGCCCGGCGCCGACGGGGTGCCGCCGCGCCCACCCGTGCCGCAGGGCGGCACGATTGCCCGCGGCTCAGCCGGGAGGCTTTCAGGGCCCGCGCGTCACCCCCGGAGGGATGCCATCCAGGACTCGACCTCCGAAGACTCCCGAGGCAGCGCCGCGCTGAGGTTCCGGTTCCCCGACCCCGTCACCAGGATGTCGTCCTCGATCCGCACCCCGATCCCCCGGTACTCCTCGGGAACCGTCAGATCGTCGGCCTGGAAGTACAGTCCCGGCTCCACGGTGAGGCACATCCCCGGCTCCAGCACCCCCTCCACATACGTCTCCGTACGCGCGGCGGCACAGTCGTGGACGTCCATGCCGAGCATGTGCCCGGTCCCGTGCAGCGTCCACCGCCGCTGGAGCCCCAGCTCCAGCACCCGCTCGACGGGCCCCTCGACCAGCCCCCACTCCACCAGCCGCTCGGCGAGCACCCGCTGGGCGGCATCGTGGAAGTCCCGGTACTTCGCACCCGGCTTCACCGCCGCGATCCCGGCCTCCTGGGCGTCGTACACCGCGTCGTAGATCTTCCGCTGGATGTCGCTGAAGCGGCCGTCGACCGGCAGCGTCCGCGTGACGTCCGCGGTGTAGTACGTGTGCGTCTCGACGCCCGCGTCCAGCAGGAGCAGGTCGCCGGACCGGACGGGCCCGTCGTTGCGCACCCAGTGCAGCGTGCAGGCGTGCGGCCCGGCCGCGCAGATGGAGCCGTATCCGACGTCGTTGCCCTCGACGCGCGCGCGGAGGAAGAACGTGCCCTCGATGTACCGCTCGGACGTGGCCTCCGCCTTGTCGAGCACCCGTACGACGTCCTCGAAACCGCGCACGGTCGAGTCGACCGCCTTCTGGAGCTCGCCGATCTCGAACTCGTCCTTGACGAGCCGCATCTCGGAGAGGAAGACCCGCAGCTCGGCGTCGCGCTCGGCGGTGACCTTGTCGGTCAGGGCGGCCTCGACACCGGCGTCGTACCCCCGTACGACCCGGACCGGACCGGTGGACTCGGTGAGCGCCGCGGCCAGTTCACGCACGTCGGACGCGGGGATGCCGTGCAGCTGCTCGGCCTCGGCGAGCGAGTGCCGGCGGCCGACCCACAGCTCGCCCTGGCCGGAGAGCCAGAACTCGCCGTTCTCGCGGTCGGAGCGCGGCAGGAGGTAGATCGTCGCCGCGTGCCCCTCGGCGCGCGGCTCCAGGACGAGCACCCCGTCCTCGGTCTGGTTGCCGGTGAGGTACGCGTACTCCACCGAGGCCCGGAACGGGTAGTCGGTGTCGTTCGACCGCGTCCTGAGGTTCCCCGCGGGGATCACCAGACGCTCGCCCGGGAAGCGGGCGGAGAGCGCGGCACGGCGGGCGGCGGTCTCGGCGGCCTGCGCGAGGGGCCGCAGATCGTGCAGCTCCGTGTCGGCCCAACCGGACTGCATGTTCTCCGCGAGCTCGTCGGACACGCCCGGATACAGACCGTTCTTGCGCTGCTTGATCGGCTTTTCCGACTCGGTTTCCGAGTCCTCCGGGGTCGCCGGTGTGAGCTCGTCCGCCACGGTCATCCTCCTCGATACGGCACTGGACCGCCTCCATCGTACGGTCGTACGGCAGGAGGCCCAGGGCCCGGAAGACCCGTCACGGGCAGCGACGGAACGGCTACTTGTACAGAACCCGTATAGAGGGGAGCGGACCGCTCGGAATCCGCGCCGGGCGGGCTACTCGAAGAGCGCCGCCATCAGCACCACGTCCTCGTCGCTGTCCGCGGTGTCCAGCCCGTCGGGCAGGACCGCGCGCAGCACATGGTCAATGAGGGCCTCGGGGTCGCGGCGGACCGCCTTGGGGACGGCGACGGCCGCGGCGTGCAGCCGGGCGAACGCCCGGTCGACGGGCTCGCCGGTGCGCTGCAACAGCCCGTCGGTGTACAGCAGAACCGTCTCTCCCTCCTCGGCCTGCACCTCCACGCTCGGCGCCTCCCAGCAGGCGAGCATGCCGAGCGGCGCGGAGACGGACGTCTCGACGAACTCGGTGCGCCGCTCGCCGATCAGCAGCGGCGGACAGTGCCCGGCACCGGCGAGGGTGATCTTGCGCAGCGCGGGCTCGCAGTAGGCGAACAGGGCGGTGGCGCAGCGGGCGGGTTCGGTGAGCCGCAGCAGCAGTTCGAGGTCGGAGAGCACAGCGACCGGGTCCTCGCCCTCCATCACGGCGTACGCGCGCAGGGAGGCCCGCAGCCGGCCCATCGCGGCGACGGCGCTCGGCCCCGAGCCCGTCACGGAGCCCACGGCGAGGCCGAGCGCCGCGTCCGGCAGCGGCAGCGCGTCGTACCAGTCGCCGCCGCCGCGCGGTCCCGTGCGGTGCCGGGCGGTCAGCTGGACGCCGGACACGCGCGGGAGCCGGGACGGCAGCAGCTCCTCGGACATGGTCCGCAGGCACGCGCGCGTGCGCTCGACCTCCAGGAGGCGCGCGAGGTGCTCGGTGGCGTAGCGGGCGTAGAGGCCGACGAGATGGCGCATGCGTTCCACCGGTTCGGCGGGCTCGTCGTACAGCCACATGGCGGCACCGAGGCGGCCGGCGGCCTTCGACGACAGTGGCAGCGTGTAACTGGCGGCGTAGCCGAGGCGGGCGGCGACCTCGCGGTGGCGCGGGTCGAGGCCGTCCTCGGCGAGCAGGTCGGCGCGCACGATCTCGGCGACGCCGCCGGGCAGCCCGGCCGGGGTGTCGAGGAGTTCGCCGTACGGCAGGGAGCCGCGCGGGACGGTCTCCAGGTGGCCGAGGTCGGCCTGGGCGAGGCCGAGGCCGACGGTGCGGCGGGGCCCGAGACCGTCGGCGGGTTCGAGGACGACGAGGCCGCGGCGGGCGCCGACCAGGGCCGCACCGGCGCGCAGCAGCTCCTGGAGGGCGTCGGGGAGGTTGTCGGTGCGGACCAGGCGTTCGGTGAGTTCGTGCAGCGTGGTGAGGTCGGAGACCCAGCCGGCGAGCCGGTCCTGGAGGAGGGCGCCGGGGCCGGTGGTGAGGGCCGCGGTGCCGGTGGTCGCGCACGCGGGCGCGACAGTCTGTGCGGGCGAGGGAACCGCGGAATCGATTCCGGCCACTTTCGAAGGGTGCGGGGCGGTCATGGTGTCCGGCTTTCCGACCGGTGCGTACTGCTCAAAAGCATCGCAAACCCCCATGTCATTCTGCGCCGCTAGCAGTGTCTCCACATGTACACGCACTCGTGAGGGGATGTCCAGCATTGTCCTGCTGGGATTCCTGGTGTCCATGGGGTCGGCGGGATCTTCCGTCGTTCCCCTTGCGGAAAAGCAAAGTTGGCTTAAAACTGCCTCAGGTAACGGGTTATTGGGGTCGACTGGCCTTGCTCGACGGAGCGTCACAGCGGTCGTGATGGGTACGTACTCGGAGAAGGCCAGGGGTGGTTGGGGGCCACCCGGAACCTGGCGACGGACCCGGGCGTCTTAGCCACCGACGACCGAGACCCATCCTCCCGTGGTGGAGGCGAAGAGAAATACGTGCGACGCGAAAACGCCAGACTTCGCCACCCCGCGCCACGCCCATGCTTTTGATGCACGCAGTATGGACGGAACGGCAGCGGACACAGCCAACGCTCGGCCCATAGGGGTTCCCCGTGCTTCCAGCAGGGGTGTGATGCGCCAACAGGTACGCACAGTGAAGTGATCGACACATGGTGTGATGTGCCCCCACGGTGTTGCCAGCGGTGCAACGGAAAGGAACGAGCGCTCATGCGCGAGATCCTCGGAAAGCGACGCAGGCTCCTGTCCAGGCGGAACGACGGGAGGCGTGAGTTGATCAGCGCGGCCCTGACCTTCGCATCGGAATGGCAGTGGCCCGTACTCCCGGGAGTGACGGCCGACCCGCAGGGGCGCTGCGGCTGCCCCGACCCCGAGTGCACGGTGCCAGGCGCGCACCCCTTCGACCCGGGACTGCTCGCCGCCACCACCGACGAGCGCATGGTGCGCTGGTGGTGGGCCAACCGGCCCACGGCCCCGATCGTCCTCGCCACCGGCGGCACCGCGCCCTGCGCGGTGAGCCTGCCCGTGCCGGCCGCGGCGCGCGCCCTCGACGCGCTGGACCGCAACGGCATGCGCCTCGGTCCGGTCGTCGCCTCCCGCACCCGCTGGGCGCTGCTGGTGCGGCCGTACTCGATGGAGCAGCTGGGCGAGCTGCTGTACGCGAAGGACTTCGTCCCCGGCTCGCTCCGCTTCCACGGTGAGGGCGGCTACATCGCGTTGCCGCCGTCGGCCACCGGGCAGGGCGACATCACCTGGGAGCGCGCGCCGCTGCCCGGCTCGGCCTCCCCGTGGGTGCCCGATGTCGAGGCCGTGGTGGACGCGGTCGTCGAGGCCCTCACTCGTACGGGTGTGAGCGCGCCCGAGTTGTAGGGGTGTCGGGCGCCGGCGGAACCGGGCGCCCGTCCCCGCTCGTTATCGTCCCTTTTATGAACCCCCGTCTTCTCGCCCTCGCGGGCCTTGCGGTGTGTGCCGTTGTGCTGCCCCTCGCGGTGGCTTCCGCGGGGCCCGCGGGCGACGAGGCGCGCACCCGTGCGGGTCGGCCGGTATCCACCCCTTCCGCCGGCCCGCGCGACGACCCCCGGCCGCACCAACAGGACCCGGCGGATCCGGTCGCCTCCCCGACGGGCTCCCCGCTGCGGCTCGGCGTCGGCCTGGCCACCGCCGCCCGCTGCGGCCCCGAACTCACCTCGCCCGACGGCATCGAGGCACAGACCTGTGTGCTGACGCAGGGCGAGGACACCTGGGCGCGCACGTACTACCGCAACGCGACGGGCGAGGACCTGGACGCCGTACTGAGTCTGATGGGGCCCGGCGGCCGGACCGTGACGATGCACTGCGCGGTGGACGCGGGCGACGAGCCGGCCGACTGCGACACACCCCGCGAGCGCACCCGCGGGGAGCTGGAGCACTACTCGGCGGTCGCGGAGTTCGCCGACGCCGCAGGTCAGGGGCGGCTGCTGCTGCGCTCCGGCAGCAACTCGCCGACATCCACGGGGAGTTGACCCGGGGCGGCGGCCGGTGCCGGACGGCGCGCAAGAGAAGACCCGGTTGCTGGCGACGGGGGATGCACCAGCAACCGGGCTATGGGAACGGTAACAAGAGATCGGCGGTTAGCAAATTCGATCTCAGGTTTTGCTCGGCTATTCGGACACCGACTGGCTTGCGGACAACCGCAGTTGATCCGCAGTTGATCCGCGGTTGAGGGCGGTCGGCGGTGGTCGGGACCGGCGCGGCACGGCTGACCGGTCGGTCAGCCGTCCGCGATCCCCCGACCGTCCGTCAGTTCAGCGTGACCTGTCGGTTCGTCAGCCCGCCGCGCGCCCGGCGCTCCTCCGCGGTGAGCGGCGCGTCGACCGCCAGCGCGGCGGCGAGCCGCTCGGCGAACTCGGCGGCCGGCTTCTCGACGTCCTCCGCGCCGATCGCGCTCGGCAGGTCCCAGACCGGCACGGTCAGGCCGTGGGCGCGGAACGAACCCACCAGACGGGTGCCCTCGCCGAGGCTCGAACGGCCCGCCGCGTGCAGCCGCGCGAGCGCGTCCAGAAGCTTCTCCTCCGCGTGCGGCATGACCCAGCGCAGGTGGTTCTTGTCCGGGGTCTCGCACCAGTACGCCGAGTCCACACCCGTGAGCTTCACGGTCGGGATGGCGGCGGCGTTGGCCCGCTCCAGGGACGCGGTCACGTCCGGAGTGGCGTTCTCCGGGTCCGGAACCCAGAACTCGAAGCCGCTGTGCACTTCTGGCGCGAACGTGCCTTCGGGATCGAGCAGATCCTGGAGCCGCGGACCGTCGGCCGGGGCGCGGCGGCCCTGGACCGGCGTGCCCGGCTTCGCGGTCAGCGCGCGCTGGAGGGTGTCGGCGAGGTCGCGGCTGATGTCGCCGGACGCCGTGTCGTTCTGAAGGCCGATCAGCACCGAGCCGTCGTCGCGGCGCAGCGCGGGCCACGCCATCGGCAGCACGGTGGCGAGCGTCACGGACGGCACGTCGTCCGGCAGCCCGTCCTTGAGGGTGAGCTCGACGGTCGCGGCCGGCACGAGCTCGCGCAGCGCCACCCAGTCGCACTCGCCGGACAGGCCCTCGAAGGGGCGGTGCACCAGCTCGGTCGCGGCGTGCGCGGCGGCCCGGCCGTGACAGGCCTTGTACCGGCGGCCGCTGTTGCACGGGCAGGGTTCACGGGCACCTACGACCGGGACCTCTCCGTCCGTGAGCTGCGGGCGCGCGGCCTTCGTCTGGGGTCGCTTCTTGGCCATGGTGGGTGTCTCCCGGTTACGGCTCGTCTCGTACGGGCGGGAGCCTAGTCGCTACGGCGCCGGCCCATGGGCCGCTGTGGACGGGGGCCGGGGTGTGGACAACCGTCGCCGGGACGCGGGCGGCCCCGCGCGGTGCCGCCCGGTGCGGTTTTCCCGTGCGGGACACGGGTGCCGCGTGCGTGCGGGTACGGGTGCCGCACGCGTGCGGGTAACGGGTGCCGCGCGCGTGCGGGTAAGGGCGTCGGCCCGACGACCGTACCGGCGACGCGACGGCACCGTACCGATCCCGCTCAGTCCCGGTCGTCGAACGCTTCCGCGAAGTCCAGGCCCGGCATCGTGGACACCGACGGGGCGGCGACGCGCGTAGCGAAGTCGTCGCGGCGGTGGCCGGAATTCGGATCATGAACGTCGTCGTGCACAACGACCCACACGGTGACCTCGCCCCGGGTGTCGTCCCGGACACCCCAGTCGTCGGCCAGCGCGGTGATGATGTTCAGCCCGCGGCCGCCGTGGGCGGTGACCGACGGGGTGGACGGTGCCGGGCGGGTGGGCCCACCGCCGTCCGTGACCTCCACGACCAGCCGGCCGCGCGCGTCGACGCGCCATGCGGCCCGGACGTCGCCGTCCCCGGCCAGGGCGTCGCCCAGTGGCCGGCCGTGCTTGCACGCGTTGCTCAGCAGTTCGGACAGGATCAGTACGGCGTCGTCGATGACCGATTCCGCCACACCGCCCGTACGCAGTTGAGCGCGCATCCGGTGTCTTGCCTTCCCCACGCCCGCAGGGCCATGGGGTACGGCCATGCTCGACGACGTGGGCACCTCCTGTGCCACCACCAACGCCACCCCCGAGACCTCCTTCGCCCCACGCCACCGTGTGGATGCCCCATCGGCCTGTACCGGAAACCGGCCAATCCAGGTCCGGTGACGCACTCACCTCGGTCGAACACGTACCGAACGCGCCGGTGCACACCCGGTGACGAGGTCGTCGAAATGTGGCTGGATTTCGACGGTGTGGCCGCTCGGAGAATGGTCCACAGGACCCGTCGGGTCAAGGGATCCCGCCCGGTCGTTATCTCTCAGCGACCCAGCCGGCGCAGCACCGCGGCCGGGCGGTTGGTGATGATGGCGTCAATGCCCAGGTCGACGCAGAGATCGACGTCCTCGGGCTCGTTCACGGTCCACACGTGCACCTGGTGCCCGGCGCGCTGGAAGCGCTCGACGTACGCCGGGTGGTTGCGCACGATCCGGATCGAGGGGCCCGCGATCCGGACACCCGCGGGCAGCCGTCCGTCACGCAGCCGCGGTGACGCGAACTGCATCAGACAGACCGTCGGCAGTGTCGGCGAGGCGGCCCGGACGCGGTGCAGCGAACGCGCCGAGAAGCTCATGATCCGTACCGGCGACTCGGCCGCGGTGACCGGGGCGTCCAGGCCGAAGCGCTTCAGCAGGTGCAGCAGCCGCTCCTCCACCTGGCCGGCCCAGCGTGTCGGGTGCTTGGTCTCGATCGCCAGCTCCACCCGCCGCCCGGCGTCGGCGACCAGCTCCAGGAGACGTTCCAGGGTGAGTACGGAGGTGTCCGCCGGGTCCTCGGGACGGTGCTCCCAGTCCGGCTCCTCGTCGCGGTTGCGGTAGGCCTCGCCCTTCTTCCAGGAGCCGAAGTCGAGGGCGGCCAGTTCCGCCAGCTCCAGCGCCGAGACGGCGCCGCGGCCGTTGGACGTACGGTTGACGCGGCGGTCGTGCACACAGACGAGATGGCCGTCCGCGGTAAGGCGTACATCGCATTCGAGGGCGTCCGCGCCGTCCTCGATCGCCTTCTTGTAGGCGGCCAGCGTGTGTTCCGGGGCGTCCTCGGAGGCTCCGCGGTGGGCGACGACCTGAATGCCGTGCTGTCGTGCGTGGGTCACCGCGTCATGGTGTCATCGCCCGGGGGTACCCGTGACACCCGGTTGTGCTCCCTCCGGATGCATCCGGTGAGCCCAAAAGGCCGCATATGGAGCATGGTCGCGGACGCACAGGAACCGCTTATGGTGCTCTGACAGCCTGTGGGAAAAGCTGATGGCATACAAAAGCAGAAGCAGAGTCGCAGCGCGCCGGGCCGTCGGCAGGACTGACGAGCCCGGCCGAGTGCGACCGACAACACCAGCAGTGGATCGAGGAGAACAGCTGTGAGCACCGAGAACGAGGGCACTGCGGTACCACCGGCCCCGTCCGCGCCCCCCGTGCCGGTGGACACTCCCGCTGCCTCCCCGCAGACCCCCGCGCCTCAGGCCCCCGCCCCGCAGGGCGGACCGCCCACGACCCCGCTTCCGCCGGTGCCGCACGACGCCCCGGCCCCTGCCCCCACCCCCGCCACCCCCGCCGCCCCCGAACAGCCCGGCCAGTACCCGCGGCCGGCCGCGCAGGAGCCGGCGTACGGCCAGGACGCGGCATACGGCCAGGGCGGCGCGTACGGCCAGGACCCGGCGTACGGACAGACCGCGCACGCCTCCGTCCCCGGTGACGGCACGCACGCGCACCCGGTGGGTACCGGCACCTCCGCCCCCGACGCGAGCTGGCCGCCCCCGGCGCCGCCCGCCCCGGGCTACGGCGGCGGCTCCGGCGGCGACCCGGGCGCCCCCTGGGGTGCCGCGCCGCAGCAGCCCGCGCCGAAGTCGGGCCGCGGGCGCGGCGGACTGCTCGCCGGGGTGCTGATCGCCGCGCTGGTCGCGGGCGGCCTCGGCGGCGGCCTCGGGTACACGCTGGCGAAGAACGACGACGACTCGAGCTCCACCACGGTCTCCGCCTCGGACAACGGCGGTGACTTCAAGCGCGACCCCGGCACCGTCGCGGGTGTCGCGGCCACCGCGCTGCCCAGCACGGTCACCATCGAGGCCGAGTCCAGCAGCGGCGAGGGCGGCACGGGCACGGGCTTCGTGTTCGACACCGAGGGCCACATCATCACCAACAACCACGTGGTGGCCGACGCCGTCGACGGGGGCACGCTCAGCGTGACCTTCCCGAGCGGCAAGAAGTACGACGCCCAGGTCGTCGGCAACGCGCAGGGCTACGACGTCGCCGTCATCAAGCTCAAGAACGCCCCGTCGGACCTCAAGCCGCTCACGCTGGGCGACTCCGACAAGGTGGCCGTCGGCGACTCCACGATCGCGATCGGCGCCCCCTTCGGCCTCTCCAACACCGTGACCACCGGCATCATCAGCGCCAAGAACCGCCCGGTCGCGTCCAGCGACGGCACCGGCACCAACGCCTCGTACATGAGCGCGCTCCAGACCGACGCCTCGATCAACCCGGGCAACTCCGGCGGCCCGCTGCTGGACGCCAAGGGCAATGTGATCGGCATCAACTCCGCGATCCAGTCCTCCAGCAACGGCCTGGGCGGCACCGGCCAGTCCGGCTCGATCGGCCTCGGCTTCGCCATCCCGATCAACCAGGCCAAGTACGTGGCCCAGCAGCTGATCAAGACCGGCAAGCCGGTGTACGCGAAGATCGGCGCCTCGGTCTCCCTGGAGGAGGGCACCAACGGCGCGAAGATCACCGACACGGGCGCGGGCGGCTCCGAGGCGGTGGAGGCGGACGGTCCCGCCGCCAAGGCCGGCCTCAAGCCGGGCGACGTGATCACCAAGCTCGACGACCGGGTGATCGACAGCGGCCCGACCCTGATCGGCGAGATCTGGACGCACAAGCCCGGCGACAAGGTCACCCTGACCTACGAGCGGGACAACAAGACCCACACGGTCGACGTCACCCTGGAGTCCCGCGAGGGCGACAGCTGACCGACCGCAGGACCCGGTTCTGACAGGGGTGCCCCTCACCGAGGGGCACCCCTTCCGCGTGCGTGCCCACGGGCCGGCGTACGCACAGGTCAGCGGCGCTCTCCGGACCCCGGCAGCGACCAACCCGGGGCATCCGCACCCATGGCGTGAACCCGTCGGTCCGCGCGTTCGGATCGGCGGCGAACGCAACTCGGGTCGCCGGGAACCCCGTCCACCTCCCAGGACACCCGAGAGCAGGGGCAGACGCCGACACGAGGGGGAACCGTGAGACGCCACCGCCGGACAGGACCGACCCACCCGCACCGAGGGCGTCTTCGCCGCGCAGGACCGACCCACGCGCACGGCGGGCGCCTTGACGACCGTCACCCTCACCGACCGACAGGGCAATACCCAGCACCAGACGATCGAGCACGCGTACCTGCCCACACGCTGAGCCGGCGGCGGTCACCGGGGCTTGATCCGAGAGGCGGCACCGGACAGACCGGAGCCGCCGCCCTCGGGCGGCCAAGGGCCCCGCGCACCGCTGACGGCCGGGTAGTCTGTACCCGCTCCGCCCCAGGTGGACGGCAGCGGGGTGGGTTGCCCGAGCGGCCTAAGGGAACGGTCTTGAAAACCGTCGTGGCAGCGATGTCACCGTGGGTTCAAATCCCACACCCACCGCGTGATGAGCACCGAGAACGGCCCCTGACCAGGGAACTTGGTCAGGGGCCGTTGTCGTATCCGCTACCCGCCCGCGCCCGCCGGTCCCCGCGATTTCCCGCTCGATCGGGCACGGAAGGGGCGCGCGTGGGCCATGGGTGGGCCACGGTCGAGATCGCGATCTGTCGGCTACTCCGGCTGGTAGGCCGTGGCCTGGGTGTCGCGGCAGGGCGCAGAACTGCGGCTTC
Organism: Streptomyces sp. NPDC088387; assembly: GCF_044753385.1. Classification (NCBI taxonomy): domain Bacteria; kingdom Bacillati; phylum Actinomycetota; class Actinomycetes; order Kitasatosporales; family Streptomycetaceae; genus Streptomyces; species Streptomyces sp. NPDC088387. The sequence continues at coordinate 167,079 of NZ_JBIVNC010000003.1, read as the reverse complement.
ATGATTACTGGCTGGCCGATGAATTCGATGCTCCTGGGAGGTCCATGCAGGAGGAGAGTCCACAGGAGGTCCGCATGGCCAAGGTCTATACACACATGACGATGTCGCTGGACGGCTACATCGCCGACCCCAAGGACGGAACCGGTGAGCTGTTCGGTTGGTACGACGCCGGTGATGTCACCGTGCCGAGTGCCGACGAGCACTGGTCGTTCCAGGTCGACGAGAACAGCGCGGAGATGTTGCGCGAGGTTCTCGCCGGGGCCGGTGCGCTCGTCTGCGGCCGTCGGCTGTTCGACTTGACCAACGGCTGGAATGACAGCCACCCGATCGGCGCGCCAGTCGTCGTCGTGACCCACAACGCGCCCACAGACGCCGCGAAGTGGCCGCGTACGACCTTTGTCGGCGACGTCGCCGGAGGTATCGCGCGTGCCAGGGAGGTCGCCGGTGACAAACACGTCGGCATCGCCAGCGCCGACATCGCACGGCAGGCGCTTGACCTGGGGCTGGTGGATGAGGTCTACGTCAGTCTCGTACCGGTGCTGCTCGGCAAGGGGATCCCCTACTTCGCCAACCTGACCGGCGCACCGCACCGCCTCGACGACCCGGTCGTGATCCAGGGCAAGGGTGCGACGCACCTGCGATACCGCGTGCGACGCTGAGGCTCCAGACCTCACCCGCCGACCGGCTGGGTGACACGGAGCGGCCTCCCACTCGTTCGTCACGGTGTCGCCGTACTGGTCGACAGCGGTGAGCCTTCCAGAGACACCGAGGTGGTGAAGCGACCTCAACGCGTCGGCCAACTCCAGGTGCGCGCCGGCCGAGCTGAGTGCAGTTCCGGCCACTCGAACGCGGGCGTCACGATGATGGCGACGTGGCGAGCCGCATGCCCCCCAAGAACGAGTGGTCTGTGGGCAGGATGGGTCTATGACAAAACTGTCTGCGCGGTCGGGTCGGGGTGCCTCGTCCGGTTCGTTGTTGTCGTTGTGGTCGCAGGACTCCGTGTTGTCGATCGGGTCGGTGGGGTCGGTGCTGTCCGTGGGGTCCGTGGGTTCTGCCTTGTCGGTGGGTTCCATCGGCAGTGCCCTGTCGGTCGGCTCGATCGGGTCGTCCCTGTCGCTGATCTCGGCCGGGTCGTGGCTGAGCACGGGTTCCGTGCTCTCCGCGCAGTCGCGGTGGTCGGTGCTGTCCTGGCGTTCCTCCCGTGGCTTCCTGGCCGCGGGGGCGCTGGGGCTGGCGACCGGAGGCGCGCTGCTCCTGGTCCGGACGCACAAGGCCGTCAGCGGCAACGGCCGACTCTGATCACGCTGAGGCCGGCGACGCCGGGCGCGGCGTTGCCCGGCGGACGGCGGACGGCGGACGGCGGACGGCGGACGGCGGACGGCGGACGGCGGACGGCGGACGGCGGACGGCGGACGGCGGTCGGGGGCCGTTCGCCAAGAGGAAGGGAACTTCTTCGAGTTCTGTGGTCCGGGGATGTCGAGAACCTGAGGGCCGCTCCGTCCCAGGGGTGTCAGTGGGCGCCATCCGGCGCACGAGGAAGTCGTACAAGAAGGAGAAGCCACATGGCGATTCAGCGGATGGACAACGTCGGCATCGTCGTCGAGGACCTGGACGCCGCCGTCGCGTTCTTCGTGGAACTCGGTATGGAGCTGGAGGGCAGGGCGACCGTCGAGGGGCCCGTCGCCGACAAGTGCACCGGGCTCGACGGTGTGCGGTGTGACATCGCGATGGTCCGGACCCCCGACGGGCACAGCCGGCTGGAGCTGGCGAAGTACCTCAGCCCCGAGGCCATCACCGACGGGCCGCGCAACAAGCCGCACAACATCCTGGGCACGCACCGCGTGATGTTCGCCGTCGACGATCTTGAAGACACCGTTGCCCGGCTGCGGCCGCACGGCGCCGAGATCGTCGGTGAGATCGCTCAGTTCGAGGAGAGCTATCTGCTCTGCTATCTCCGGGGTCCGGAGGGTGTCATCGTCGGTCTGGCCCAGCAGCTGGGCTGAGCGCGAGCGCGCGGCCCGCCCCGCCCCGTTCGTCTCGCGGGATGCGCCGTACTCCCGTAGATTCACGATGTCGGTACCGCTGAGGCAGACGGCGTGGTCCGTGCGGCCAGCCCGATCGGGAGTGGTGATGGCAGGACAGTTCGAAGCGATCGTCGAGGTCGATCGGCCCGTCGAAGAGGTCTTCGCCTACCTCGCGGACGGACGGAACGATCCCCAGTTCAGCCCCCGGGTCCTCAAGATCGAGCGGGTCCCCGACGCGCCGACCACGGTGGGCACCGTCTTCCGGAGCACGGTCAAGGACGCCGGCATGAAGACCTCCCGGGAGTTCCGCATCACCGAGCTCGAGGCGCCGGTGCGGATCCGCTGGACCGAGGTGTCGAAGAACAGCGTGGCCGTGCTGGAAGGCGGCTACGACCTGACCGCCCTCCCCGACGGCAGGACCCGCGTGCGGATCCACAACGTCCTTGAGGGGCACGGCATCGGCAAGCTCCTCGTGGGTCTTGGACTCGCCGCCGCCCGCAAGGACGCCCCCGCGTTCGGAGAGCGGATCAAGCGGGCGGCCGAGACGGCCATCGCGCCTCGCTGAAACCGGGCCGGCACACGCCGGCGCAGGCCCCCTCAGCGTTCGTAGTCCGCCGCCAAGCGGTCCCACGCCACCCCCAGCAGGCCCCCGTCGGCCTCCCGGCCCGTCGGGATGCGGGCGGTGGCCTGGAACCAGACGATCGTCAGGGCCGAGCGGTGCAGTACCGGGTCGTGCGTCGCGGTGATCGGCGTCGAGTGGAAGACGCCCACGCAGGCGACGGCCGGGAGGACCTCGACCCTGCCGAAGGGGCCCGCCGGCACGTCCGGGTGTTCGAGCGGCGGCGGGACCAGATGGACCGGGTGGGCGGGGAAACAGCGTTCCGCGCTGTACAGCAGGGTGTTGATCCTCCGGCCGTTGACCGGGCGGCACGGATAGCTCGGATAACCCTCCGGCATGCCGCCGTACGTTGAGGACTGGCGCAGCTCGGTGAGTTCGATCGTGCGGCCGGAGAAGAGCACCACCTGGGCGAGTGACATGGTCGTCGCGCTCATGGGCGGGGCTGGTCGGGGTTGATGCGGGGAGGGCGGCGGCCGGGGTCGCGGTCGGGGGCGATGTGGGGAGTCTCCGGGTTCGTGAGAGGGCTGTCAGGGGGCATACGGCGGCGGTGGCCCGTCAGCCGGGCGGCTGAGGCGATCGTGGCGCGGGCCTCGCGTTCGGTCAGGCCCGTGGAGATCGCGGCGGCGATCAGGGGCGGGGTCAGATCGGGTCCGATGCCGTTCTCGTACGCGCGGCAGGCGGCCCAGAACAGACGGGTGTTGCGCTGCCCGGCGTGGGCCGCGGCGACGAACTGGAGCAGCCCCTGGCCGTGGCCGCCCGCCGGCTGGGGGGCCGCGTGGCGGGGCGAGGGCTTGGGCGGGGGGAGGAGGAGCCGGAGCAGCGCCGGGGGGCAGGCCGCCGGGGTCAGATGGGCCGTGCCGGGGGCCGTGGCGTAGACGCCGAACTCCGTACGGGAGCCGGGGCCGACCAGATAGCCGCCGGCGCCGCGGATGTCGATACCGGGCGCCAGCCGTCCCGCGGAGTTGGGGACGACGGCGTCGGCCGGGCCGCGCAGCCACAGGTGGCGCCCGCCGGACGGGGTCAGCACCACGACCGTCGGCGGGATCGTGAACAGGTGGCGCAGGGCCAGTTCGCGCAGGGCGGCCGTGGAGTCGGTGCCCGACTTCGTGTCGAGGTCGATGCCGATCAGATGGTGCGGCGGCAGTCCGCACGCGATGCCGTAGCCGGTCGCCCAGGGCGCCGCGGCGAACATCTCGCGGATACGGACGGGGTCGGTCGCGGCGTCGTACACGCCGTGCCCGAGACGGCCGCACTCGCCGTGACAGGGGCCGGGTTCGGGGTGGTCGCGGTGGGGGGAACGGAGGGCAGGCAGCTTCGTCCGGGACAGCGGGATGACGGACAGACCGCGCTCGGCGGCGGACAGGGCGTGTGCGAGGGCCAGCGTCGTGGCCTGCCGGTCGGTGGTGGCCATGCCTCTATGTTCGTACGTATGTTCGAGAAAAGGAAGAGGGGTCGAGTGCGGCGCGCCCGGGACGGGAGGTTGGCCGGAAAAGTGCCGGAACGCTTCCCCTGTTGCGGCACTTGAGATGAGTCGGTGGGAATGCGCCACCTCCGAGGCAAGAGTGGCGAAAGGGGTTTATCGACTTGTCCTCACGCTTCAGGGCGAATGAGGGCTTCCGGGGTAGTTCGCCGGGGATTCGGTGGGCAATCCTGATCTCGCGACGTCGTGAACATCGCCGAGGCGGAGGGCCAACTGCCTTGGTGGAAGCCGTACTTCATGCACCCCGGGACGGCCGGGGTGACCTGTTCTGGAGGAAATACACATGGCAAGCATCCGTACCGCCCGCGTCATCGCCGCCGTATCCGCCCTTCCGCTCGCTGCCGCTCTGTTCACCGGCGTTGCGACGGCCGACAACGGTGCGATCGCGGACGACGGATCGAGCGCGGCCGTCACCAACGCCTTCCAGGGCATCGTCGGCAGCGGTGTCGGCGGCGACAACAACGGCAACTCGTCCACCACCCAGCAGCAGGCGATCGGCTCCGGCGCGTCGAACCAGAGCAACACGGCGCAGGTCGACGGCTCCGCGTTCACGGCCATCAACCAGGGCAACGAGAACGTGGCGGTCAGCTTCACCCCCCTCTTCTGGTGAGCCGGGGGGCGGCCGGTGCGGCCGGCCGCCCCTCGACCTGAGGTGTGTGGATGTGCTCTGTGGGGAAAACAGCGTCAGCGCGGCGGTGCTTCGGCACCGCCGCGCAGGCGTTTTCCGGGGAGTGGGATGGGGCCGGGCCGGGCCGGGGTCGGGTCCGGGGCGGGGTCGGGTCCAGGGCCAGGTCCAGGGCCAGGGTCAGGGTCAGGGTCAGGTCCAGGGCGAGGTCCACGGCCAGGGCGAGCGCGGGCCGTCCCCTTCGACCTTGACAGGCGAAGATATCTGACGGACAGTCAGATTCCTTCGTACGCCGCCCGGACGGGCTCACGCACGGAAGGAGCACGTCCGTGACGACCGACGACGACCCGGCCGTGCGGCCCGACGACCTGACGGTACGGCTCAAAACGTACGAGGGTCTGCCCGCCGCCGTCGCCGTGCGGGGCAAGGACCCCGTCAACCTGCCCATGATCCGGCACTGGTGCGAGGCCCTCGGCGACACCAACCCCGCCTACGCCGGCCCCGACGCCGTCGCCCCGCCCACCATGCTCCAGGCGTGGACGATGGGCGGCCTGAGCGGCCACGCCGAGCCTGCCGACGGAACGTCGCCCGCCGGCCACCCCGATCCCGCCGGCCACCCCGATCCCGCCGGCCACCCCCACCCCCCCGGCCGCACCCAGGCCTACGACGACCTGCTCTCCCTCCTCGACGAGGCCGGCTGCACCTCCGTCGTCGCCACCGACTGCGAGCAGGAGTACGTCCGTCCGCTGCGCCCCGGCGACGAGGTCACCTTCGACACGGTCGTCGAGTCGGTCACGGGACCCAAGACCACCAAGCTCGGCACCGGGTACTTCGTGACCACCCGCACCGACGTCCGCGTATCCGAAGGACTCGCCGGCACCCACCGCTTCCGGATCCTCAAGTACGCACCCGCGCGCACCCGTCAGGACCCGCGGCCCCGCCGCCCCCGCCCCGTCGTGAACCGCGACAACGCCGGCTTCTGGGACGGTGTGGCCCGCCACGAACTCCTCCTCCAGCGCTGCGCCGCCTGCCGCACCCCCCGCTTCCCCTGGCTCCCCGGCTGCCCCGACTGCGGTTCGCCCGACTGGGATCCGTTCCCCGCGCGCGGCGACGGCACGGTCCACTCGTACGTCGTGATGCACCACCCGCCCTTCCCCGCCTTCGACCCGCCGTACGCCGTCGTCCTCGTGGAACTCGCCGAGGGTGTGCGGATGGTGGGGAACGTGGTCGGGGTGCCGTACGACAAGGTGCGGATCGGGATGCCGGTACGGGTCGAGTTCCGGGCGTACGACGACGAGTTGGTGCTGCCGGTGTTCCGGGCGGAGGAGGCGTCGTGAGCGAACGGGCCACGGAGCGCGGGGTGCGGGCCGGGGACCGGCTGCCCCCGCTGGAGATCGAGATCACCCGCACCCTGATCGTCGCCGGTGCCCTCGCCTCGCGCGACTACCAGGACGTCCACCACGACCCGGTGCTCGCGCGCGAGAAGGGGGCCCCCGACATCTTCATGAACATCCTCACGACCAACGGACTCGTCGGCCGCTACCTCACCGACCACTTCGGCCCGGCGGCCGTCCTGCGCAAGGTCGCCATCCGGCTCGGCGCGCCCAACTACCCCGGAGACACCATGGTGTTGACGGGCCGGGTGGAGGAGGTCGCCGGAACGGCGGTCGTCGTCCGCGTCACCGGCGAGAACGGCATCGGCCGCCACGTGACCGGCACCGCGACCCTGACCCTGCCGCAACACCCCGTCTCGCCGAAGCACCCCGTCTCGCCACAGCACCCCGTCTCCCCGGAGCCGACCGCCTCCCCGCGGCACCCCGTCTCCCCGGAGCCGACCGCCTCCCCGCAGCACCCTGTCTCGCCGGAGCCGACCGCCTCCCCGCAGCACCCCGTCTCGCCGAAGCCGACCGCCTCCCCGGAACCGACCGTCTCCCCGGAGCCGGCGGCGTGACCGGCCTCGGTGGGCGGGCCGCCATCGTCGGCGCCGGAGCGACCGAGTTCTCCAAGGACTCCGGCCGCAGCGAGCTGCGCCTCGCCGCGGAGGCGGTCCGCGCCGCGCTCGACGACGCGGGACTGACACCGGGCGACGTCGACGGTCTGGTCACCTTCACCATGGACACCAGCCCCGAGATCACCGTTGCCCAGGCCTGCGGCATCGGCGAGCTGGCCTACTTCTCCCGCGTCCACTACGGCGGCGGCGCGGCCTGCGCCACCGTCCTCCAGGCCGCCCTCGCGGTCGCGTCCGGCGTCGCGGAGGTCGTCGTCTGCTACCGGGCGTTCAACGAGCGCTCCGGCCGCCGCTTCGGCTCCGGCGTCCAGCACCGCGAACCCTCGGCGGAGGGCGTGGCGCTCGGCTGGGTGATGCCGTACGGGCTGCTCACCCCGGCGTCCTGGGTGGCGATGGCCGCCCAGCGCTATCTGCACACGTACGGGCTGACCGCGGAGGAGGCGTTCGGGCCGGTCGCCGTCACGGCCCGCCGGCACGCCGCGAACAACCCGGCCGCCTACTTCCACGGCCGCCCCATCACCCTCGCCGACCATGCCGCGTCCCGGTGGATCGTGGAACCGCTGCGCCTGCTGGACTGCTGCCAGGAGACCGACGGCGGCCAGGCGCTGGTGGTCACCTCGGTCGAGCGGGCCCGGGACCTGCCCCGGCCGCCCGCGGTGATCGTGGGCGCCGCCCAGGGCGCGGGCCGCGGCCAGGAGCAGATGACCGGCTTCTACCGCGGCGACCTGACCGGACTCCCCGAGGCGGGCGAGGCGGCCCGCCGGCTGTGGCGCTCGGCCGGGCTCGGTCCTGACGCCGTCGATGTGGGGATCCTCTACGACCACTTCACCCCGTTCGTGCTGACCCAGCTGGAGGAGTACGGGTTCTGCGGGCGCGGCGAGGCCGCCGGTTTCGTCGCCGAGGAGCGGCTGCCGCTGAACACCCACGGCGGTCAGCTGGGGGAGGCGTACCTCCATGGGATGAACGGCATCGCCGAGGCCGTACGCCAGATCCGGGGTACCTCCGTGAACCAGGTGCCGCGCGCGGAGCGGGTGCTGGTGACGGCCGGGACAGGGGTCCCGACGTCGGCACTGCTGCTCGGAGCGGACACATAGGGCCCTTCCCCCGGCTCCCTCCCGCCTGCTCCTCGCCTGCTCCTCGCCTCCTCCCCGGGACCGAGCCCCCAAGGGGAAACCCGGGGAAACCCGCAGGACGCCTCCACCTCTCGTCCACCTCTGGGAGGTGCAGCTACCTCCACCCCTACAACCTGAGGGGGACTCGGCTTCGGCACCTGCGGCCGATCCGCCCGGGGCGGTCTCACTCCTAGCGTGGAGCCATGACCACACCCGTCTGCACCAGCGCTTCGGACGCCGCCCGGCGGCCCTCGCCGTATGCGGCGTATCCGTCGTTCTCCTCCTACGTCAGCGCGCGCCGCCCGGTGCTGCTGCGCACCGCCCGGTCACTGACCGCCAACCCCAGTGACGCGGAGGACCTGTTGCAGACCGCGCTCACCAAGACCTACGTCGCGTGGGAGCGCATCGAGGACCACCGCGCGCTCGACGGCTACGTCCGCCGCGCTCTGCTGAACACCCGCACCTCGCAGTGGCGCAAGCGCCGCGTCGACGAGTTCGCCGTCGACGAGCTGCCCGAGCCCGACCCGGAGCCGGCCGGCGACGACCCGGCGGAGCGCCAGGCGCTGCACGACGCGATGTGGCGGGCGATCATGCGGCTGCCGGACCGGCAGCGGGCCATGGTCGTGCTGCGCTACTACGAGGACCTGAGCGAGGCCCAGACGGCCGAGGTGCTCGGGGTCTCGGTCGGCACGGTCAAGTCCGCGGTGTCGCGTGCGCTCGGCAAGCTGCGCGAGGACCCGGAGCTCGGACTCGTCCGCTAGGGAACGCCCTTGTGGGCGTATGTGGGCGTACGCCTCGGCAACGTGAGGTGATCGATCGCCCGGATCTAGTGACATACCGCGCGGTACGTGCGCAGAATCAGCGGAAACCTTACCGCCGCGTAGGCAATGTCGCCCCGGGAGGACACCGTGCTGAGCACGATGCAGGACGTACCACTGCTGATCTCCAGGATCCTGACCCACGGATCCACGGTCCACGGCACCTCACAGGTGACCACCTGGACCGGCGAGGGCGAGCCGCACCGCCGCTCCTACGCCGAGATCGGCGCCCGTGCGGCCCAACTGGCGCACGCGCTCCGCGACGACCTGGGGGTCACCGGCGACGACCGGGTGGCGACCCTGATGTGGAACAACGCCGAGCACGTCGAGGCCTATTTCGCGGTCCCCTCCATGGGCGCGATCCTGCACACCCTGAACCTCCGGCTGCCTCCCGAACAACTCGTGTGGATCGTCAACCACGCCGCCGACCGGATCGTCCTCGTCAACGGTTCGCTGCTGCCGCTGCTCGTGCCCCTGCTGCCGCATCTGAAGACGATCGAGCACGTCGTCGTCTCCGGCCCCGGCGACCGCGCGGCCCTCGCCGACGCCGCCGTCACCGTCCACGAGTACGAGGACCTGCTGGCCGGCAAGCCGACCGCGTACGACTGGCCGGAGCTGGACGAACGTACGGCCGCGTCCATGTGTTACACCTCCGGCACCACGGGCGACCCCAAGGGTGTGGTCTACAGCCACCGCTCGGTCTACCTGCACTCGATGCAGGTCAACATGACCGAGTCCATGGGCCTGTGCGACAAGGACACCGCGCTGCTGGTGGTCCCGCAGTTCCACGTCAACGCCTGGGGCCTGCCGCACGCGACCTTCATGACCGGCGTCAACATGCTGATGCCGGAGCGTTTCCTCCAGCCCGCCCCGCTCGCCGAGATGATCGAGAAGGAGCGGCCGAGCTACGCCGCCGCCGTCCCGACCATCTGGCAGGGCCTGCTCGGCGAACTCACCGCCAACCCCCGTGACGTCTCGTCCCTCACCCAGGTCACCATCGGCGGCTCGGCCTGTCCGCCCGCCCTGATGGCGGCCTTCGACAAGCTCGGCATGCGGGTCTGTCACGCCTGGGGCATGACGGAGACCAGCCCGCTGGGCACGGTGTCTCGGCCGCCGGCCCACGCCGTGGACACCGAGGAGGAGTTCGGGTACCGCCTGATGCAGGGCCGGTTCCCGACGAGCGTCGAGGCCCGGCTGACCGGCCCCGGCGGCGAACGGCTGCCCTGGGACGGCCAGTCCGCGGGCGAGCTGGAGGTCCGCGGGCCGTGGATCGCGGGCTCGTACTACAACGGCGTCGACGGCGAACCCCTGCGCCCCGACGACAAGTTCAGCGAGGACGGCTGGCTCAAGACGGGTGACGTCGGCACGATAACGCCGGACGGTTTCCTCACCCTCACCGACCGCGCCAAGGACGTCATCAAGTCCGGCGGCGAGTGGATCTCCTCGATGGACCTGGAGAACGCGCTGATGGCGCACCCCGAGGTCGCCGAGGCCGCCGTCTTCGCCGTCCCGGACCAGAAGTGGGGCGAGCGCCCGCTGGCCATGGTCGTCCTCAGGGAGGGCTCCACCGCCGACTTCGAGACCCTGCGCGCGTTCCTCGCGGACGAGGGCAAGATCGCCAGGTGGCAGCTCCCGGAGCGCTGGACGATCGTCGAGACGGTCCCGAAGACCAGCGTCGGCAAGTTCGACAAGAAGCTGCTGCGCAGGCAGTACGCGGACGGCGCGCTGTCGGTCACCGAGATCTGACCCGCATCCCGCACCCCGCACCCCGCATCCTGGACCCCGCGTCCTGGATCGCACGAACAGCCCCCGGCGCACGCCGGGGGCTGTTGGTTGTGCGGGGGTCGGGTGTCGGGGGCCCCGCCGCCGTCAGTTGGTGCCGATCCGGGCCAGCAGATCCACGATCCGGCCCTGGACCTCCGAGCTGGTGGACCGCTCCGCGAGGAACAGAACCGTCTCACCGGAGGCCAGCCGGGGCAGGTCGGCCTGGTCGACGGCGGCCGTGTAGACGACCAGCGGGGTGCGGTTGAGCTGCCCGTTCGCCCGCAGCCAGTCGATGATCCCGGCGAACCCGGCCTGCCGGCGGTGCACCTGCATCAGGTCCATCACCACCAGGTTCGGCCGGAACTGCCCCGCCAGCGTCACCGCGTCCGCGTCGCTCGCGGCCCGCGCCACCTGCATCCCGCGCCGCTCCAGCGTCGCCGTCAGCGCCAGCGCGATCTCCGCGTGCTCCTCGATGAGCAGCACCCGCGGCGGATGCTGCTCGCTGTCCCGCGGAGCCAGCGCCTTCAGCAGTACGGCCGGGTCGGCGCCGTACGCCGCCTCGCGCGTCGCCTGTCCGAGCCCGGCCGTCACCATCACCGGCACCTCGGCGGCCACCGCGGCCTGCCGCAGCGACTGGAGCGCGGTACGGGTGATCGGCCCGGTCAGCGGGTCGACGAACAGCGCGGCCGGGAACGCCGCGATCTGCGCGTCCACCTCTTCGCGCGAGTGCACGATCACCGGCCGGTAGCCGCGGTCGCTGAGCGCCTGCTGGGTGGAGACGTCCGGCGCGGGCCACACCAGCAGCCGGCGCGGGTTGTCCAGCGGCTCCGGCGGCAACTCGTCGTCCATCGGCTGCTGCCGCGGTGTGTCCGCCACCTCGACCGCTCCGCCGGGACCGTCCAGCGGCTCGGGCCCCTCGGCGGCGTTCTCGTCCGGTGCTCCTATGGCGTACGACCGTCCGGCGCCCTCGGAGTTCTGCGCGAGCCGCGACTGGCCCGCGAGGGAGGGCTGCGAGACGGAGAGCGCGGGCTGGGACGGCGTCGGCGCCGACTCGGCCTGGGGATGCGGGCGGGCCTGCTGCTCCGCACCCGCTCCGGCCGGCTCGGGCCGCGTACCGAGCTTGCGCCGGCGGCCCGAACCGCCGGGCTGGTGCGGGGCGGGCGTAGCGGTGCCGGACGGCTGCGACTGGGTGGGCGCGGCCGCCGTGTGGGGCTGTGCCTGAGCCTGCGGCTGCGCCTGCTGGACCTGCGCGGCCTGCCGGGTGAACGGCACACCCTGGCCCAGCGTCCGCACGCTTATGGCACGGCCCTGCGTCGAGTCCGGATCCACCGGCGCCGCCGCTTCGGCGGGCAACGGCTGAGCGGCCCTGGGCTGCGCGCCGGCCTCCGGGGGGAGGGGCGTGCCGGGGGCCGGGGTCTGCGGACCGCCCGGCTGGGCGGTGCCGTTGGGCGGGAGGGGGGTGCCGGAGCCGGGGGTCTGCTGGGGCCGCCGGGTACCCGCGGCCGGTGTGCCTTCGGCGGGCAGCGGCTGCCCACCGTGCGGAGCCGCCTGCGCGGGTACGGCGGCCTGCTGGACCTGGGGTTGAGCGTGGGCCTGATGTTGAGCCTGGGCCTGATGTTGAGCCTGGGCCTGGCTCTGGGCCTGAGTCGTCCGGCTCTGGGCCGGCGCGACGGCTGCCCGGCCACCGGGCGGCACGGGCTGCCCCTCCGCGGACACACCCTGCGCGGGAACGGGCGCGTGTCCGGCGGCCGCGACGGGCTGCCCACCCCCCTGCGCGGGCACACCCTGGGCCGGAGTCCCGCCGGCCTCCCCCTGCTGGACGGAACGGCGCCGCCGCCCCGTCGGCGCGGTGGTGGGATGCGGCTGGGGCGGGGTGTGATCGGCGGACTGGTCGTGCGGTACGGCGTCGTGCTGCCCGTTGGGCGCGGCCTGACCGGGGGCCACGTGGACGGGCGGCGCCGCCTGGGGCGGCGGATCGGCGGGAATCCCCTGAGCGGGTACGGGCACGGAGCCCTGCTGGACCGGCCCACCCTGCTGATTGAACCCGACCTGCTGATTGAACCCGACCTGCGCGTCCTGACCGTCCGGCCCGTCCGTGCGGTCGGCGTCGGCGGGCGGCAGCGCGAACACCGTACGAGGCGCCGCCTCCTGCGCGACCGCGCGCTCCTGCGCGGCGGCGAGGGCACGACGGCGCCGCCCGGACGACTGCGCGTCGCCGTCGCCGCCGTTCGGATCGGGATCGGGATCGGCCTGGGTGCCGGGCGGGACGGCGGCCGGAAGGGCGGGGGGCAGCGCCGCGGGCTGTCCGCCGTCCGCACGGCGGGCGCGCCGCCCGGACGGTACGGGCATCCCCTGGGCCGGAGCGGGCACACCGTGCGGCGGGGCGGGCACCCCCTGCGGCGGAACGGCCGGACCGAGGCCCGAACCGGATGCGGCGGCCCCGGCCGCGTGCTCGGCGGCGGTGACGATGTTCGAGCCCACCGGCCCGGCCGACGGCCCGGCGGCCAACTCGGCCGGACGCCCGCGACGGCGACCCGTACCGCTTCCGCCCTCGGCGCTGGGAGCCGCCGTAGCCCGCTCGATCTCCTGCGCTTCGGCGGCGCGTCGGCGGCGGCGGCCGGTCGGGGCGGAGCCGTCGGTGTCGCCGCCGGAGGGACCCTCGCTCTCCAGGAAGGCGTCCACGGAGGCCCGTCGGGCCCTGCGTCGGCCGCCGCCCCCGGAGGAGGCCTCGGACGAGGCGACTTCGAGCGCCCCGGAGTGGGTGCCGGGTGCCGGAGCGGCCATGGCGCCGGCCCCGCCGCCGATGGGCACCTCCAGCACAAAGGCGCTGCCGCTCATCCCCGGTACCTCGTGGGTCTGGAGCACACCGCCGTGGGCCCGGACGATGCCGCGCACGATCGGCTCGTGCACCGGGTCTCCCCCGGCGTACGGCCCGCGCACCTCGATCCGTACGACCTCACCGCGCTGCGCCGCCGCCACGACGACGGTGTTGTCCATGTAACCGCCCGCGGAGACGGGCGCGTTGCCGGTGGCGTCGACGCCCGCGACGTCGGCGACGAGGTGCGCGAGCGCGGTGGCGAGCAGCACCGGGTCGACCTCGGCCTCGATGGGCGGCGCGTGCACGGCGAACTGCACCCGGCCGGGCCCGATCAGCTCGACGGCCCCGTCGACACCGGCGGCGACGACGGAGTCCAGCATGACCTTCGTACGGGTGATGGAGTCTGTCCCGTTGTCGATGCGCTGGTAGCCGAGGACGTTGTCGATCAGCGTGGTGATCCGCGAGTAGCCGGCGGAGAGGTGGTGCAGCACCTGGTTCGCCTCGGGCCACAGTTGGCCCGCGTCGTCGGCGGCGAGGGCGGCCAGATCGCGGCGCAGCTCGTCGAGCGGTCCGCGCAGCGAGGTCGCGAGCAGGGTGAGCAGCTGGTCGTGGCGCCCGGCGAGCGCCTCGTACCGGTCCTTCTCCCGCTCGGCCAGCGCGGCGTACCGGTCGTCGCCGGCCGCCAGCTCCTCCTCGTGCGCCTCGCGCAGTTCCTCCAGTTCGGCGACGTGCTGCTGGCGCAGCGCGGTCAGGTCGGAGGCGTGCTCCTCGGAGAGCGCCTCCAGCTCCTCCGCGTGCTGCTTGTCGGCGGCTTCCTTCTCCTGGGCGAGCGTGTCGTACGGTCGCCGGTCGGTGAAGGTCATCACGGCCCCGACGAGCTGGTCCCCGTCACGCACCGGTGCGGTCGTGAGATCGACCGAGACCTTGTCACCGCTCTTGGACCACAGCACCTGCCCGCGCACCCGGTGCTTGCGCCCGGAGCGCAGGGTGTCGGCGAGCGGCGACTCGTCGTACGGGAAGGGCGCGCCGTCGGGGCGGGAGTGCAGGACGAGGTTGTGCAGCTCCTTGCCGCCCAGCTCACCGGCCCGATAACCCAGTATCTGGGCGGCGGCCGGGTTGACGAGGACGATCCGCCCGTCGGTGTCGGTACCGACCACACCCTCGGCCGCGGCCCGCAGGATCATCTCGGTCTGCCGCTGCGAACGGGCCAGCTCGGCCTCGGTGTCGACGGTCCCGGACAGGTCCCGCACAACGAGCATCAGCAGTTCGTCGGAGGTGTAGCCGTAACCGTCGTAGGCCTGCTGGCCGTTCTCCAGGTTCGCGCTGGTGACCTCGACGGGGAACTCGGAGCCGTCGGTCCGGCGGGCGATCATCCGGGTCGGCTTGGTGCGCGCCTGGGGGTCGAAGTGGTCGGGCCGGCGCATGCTGCCGGGGATGAGCTTGGAGTCGAACTGCGGGAGCAGATCGAGCAGCCCACGTCCGACGAGGGCGGTTCCCGGGGCTTCGAAGGCCTCCAGAGCGATGGTGTTCGCGTTGACGACGGTCCCGTTGGCGTTGACCAGGACCAACGCATCGGGCAGCGCGTCGAGTATCGCTGCGAGGCGAGCAGCGCCTCGGGATGGCCTGCTGCTCACGAGACGCTTCCTCCCTGTTACCGCACCTTGCCGACCGCTCGGGCCATCTTGCCAACCTGCCCGCGACGTGTCACGCGAGGGAGTCTAAAGGCTGGGGTTGCGCTCGCGACGCCGGATGAGAGAGAGGTCGCACGACCTGATGACGGGATCCGGACGGTGTTCATGATCCGGGGAGTGGGGACTTCGGCGGGGGGCGGGGGCTTGGACGGGGGCTTTGGTCCGGGCTCCGGCCGGGACTCCGGCTGGGATGCCGGTGGTGGCTGGGGCGTTCGACCGGGACTCCGACCGGGACTCCGGCCGGGACTTCAGCCTGGACTCCGGCCGGGGCTTCGGTCGGGGACCAGGGACCGCCGGGGTGTGTTCGGGGGACGGTCAGGGTGTGTTCGGGAGACCGCCGGGGTGTGTTCGGGGGACCGCGGGGCTGGTCCGGGCCCACACACCCTTCGCTCCACCTGCCCCGGACCTTTACACCGAGGTCGCGCCGCCGTTCCGCGATGTGGGGCGGGTGGCGGGCCGGTGTTCAGCCGAGGGGGCCGGCGGCATGAGGGAAGGGCCGGCGCTCAGCCGCGGAGGTCGGGCAGCAGGGGGACGAGCCGGTTCCAGCGGGCGATCTCGCACCCGTTGGTCCGGTCGAACCGGGCGTCGACGCGTCGGCCGGACCAGGTGCCGGTGACGTGGGCGGTGGCCTTGCCGCCGTAGAGCATGGTGCAGGTGCTGCCCTCCGGCACGGGCGCGAACGGATCCTGCCCGGCCCGCCGCTCCCGGTCCACGGCCCCGCACGCCCCGCTGACGTCCGGGTGACTGCCCCCGTTGGGCTCACAGGACAGGTCGTACGTCGTCGCCCGCCCGTCGGCGTCCCGGAGGCTGACGGTCAGCCGCCCGCTGTTGGCCCGGTCCTCCATCCGCACGGGGGGCGGCAGGGCGGGCGTCAGCCCGAGGGAGGGGGTGGAGGTGAGGATGGGGGTGGGGGTGGGGGCGATGGGCTGGGCGTACGCGGCCGGGGTGGTGGCGGCGGACAGCGAGCCGACCGCGGCGAAGGCGGCACCGGCGGTGAGGAGGAGGCGACGCAGGGCGCCGGGGGTGGTGGCGGGGACGACCGTTCGGCGCGGGGCGCCGGAGGGGGCTGGAGACATGACCTGATTAACGCGGGGAGGGGTGGGGGGTTGCGGGCGGGGGCGGGTGTTCGAGCGAGGGCGTTCGAGTGCCCTCGCGCCGGGCTGGGCGTGCCACTAGGCGTGGGCTGGGCGTGCCACTAGGCGTGGGCCAGGCGTGCCGCTCGACGTGGGCCGGCCGTCGGCCTCCGTGGACCTGCGGCGCACGGCTGCCGCACCCTCTGCCACCTCCTCGGGAACGCCTTTGCCCTGCGCCGGGCCTGCCTAGTACCGTGGGGGGCGATTGGTGACAGCGCGCTCGTCTGTGTCATCATCTGGACGCACCATTTCGCGCTCGCGCGAGTGGTTGTGCTGGAGGCGTCGCCTAGTCCGGTCTATGGCGCCGCACTGCTAATGCGGTTTGGGTCTTAAAGCCCATCGAGGGTTCAAATCCCTCCGCCTCCGCCACCAGATCAGGGAGTTCAGCCGATTCGTGCTGGACTCCCTGAGGTGCGTTCGGGGGCGGTACCCGTCCGGTGGTGAGGGGCTCGCCGCCCGACTGGCGCGTTCCGGCAGCAGCCGGGCGACGGGTGAAGGCACCGCTTTGTAGCCCTCGGCGATGATTCGGAGCGGCGGTCCGCACGGATGGGTCCGGATACGGAGTCCCTCGGCTGCCCGCTCTCCCGCCGGCCCCAACCCCCTGTGACCCTCCTCACCCCCCGAGGAGCGCCGGGTTGACAGCCCGCCCCAAGCTGCCCGGAGGGGCCCGTTTCCGACCCGCGCCGAACCCCCGCTCAGACTGCATTTGCGCAGGTCAAAATGCGTATGGCTAATGGATTTCACATGGCGGCGGCAGTCATGTAATGTTCTTCCTGTCGCCGCGAGCGGCCCAAAAGGCCGGGATCGGGACACGACAGAAAACAGGCACTCGTAGCTTAACGGATAGAGCATCTGACTACGGATCAGAAGGTTGCAGGTTCGAATCCTGCCGAGTGCACACAGGTCAAAGCCCCCTTGGGATCATCCCGGAGGGGGCTTTTTCGTGCTGTAGAGCAGCGAAGTACAGCAACGGTTGAAGATCAGCCGGTGCCGGTGCCGCCCATCGCGGCGGACAGCTTCCCGAGCACGGCCCGTACCTCCTCCTCGCTCGCTTCGGCGTAGACCTCCATCGTCATGGCGATCTGCGAGTGACGAAGGATGCGTTGGGCCACCTTCGGGTGGACCTTCAGCGCTACGAGGAGTGAGCTGCACGTGTGCACCGATGACCAACAGCCCACGCTGCACGCCTCCTTCGACACCCACACCGCCGGCCGGGCAGACCGATGGATCTCCGTTGCCCTACGCACGATCAGCCCGGCACTCGACGCCGCAGCAACAGAAGAAGCCTGGGAATGGCTGTACGAAGGCTGCATCGAAGCGAGGCGGGCCTTGCTCCGATCAGAACCTGCACCGTCACGGTCAACCAGGCCGGCACCCGCATCACATCGACGGTCCGCCCAGTCACCTTCCTGCTGCTCGCACACCGGCACAGTGCCGAACTCCCAGCCTGCGTTAACGACTTAATGCGCCACGCGCCCGACTGAGTTGCAACTCTCTCTACTGATTCAAGCCCCGGCTGCGCTTCGCTCCGCCGGGGGCGCTCCCGGCTCCGACGCGGGCGTCGCTCCTGCCTCCGCCCGCGCTGCGCCGACGCGCGCCCACGAGGGGACAGGGCCCGAGGCCATAAGTCGACCACCGCATTGAGCGGCCTACCGTCAAGGCGATGCCTCCGGCGGGGGATCGGCCGGCACCGGGATGGAGGGGCGCCGTCGCCGACTGCGGGCCCGTAGGAGCGTCAAGGTCGTTCGTACAGTGGCGCGCTTCACCGTGACGCCCCTGAACCACGCTCGCTCCACGGTGTGTGGGTCGGCGGCGGACGGGACGGCAGCTGAGGTAGGTGGCGGGTAAAGAAGGGCGGTCAACATCACCAACAGCAAGCGGCGGCGGACCCTGCCCTGGTTCGCTCACCCCCAGGGCTCGACGCCCACCACGGCCTCGACCGGGACGGCCCCGTACACGTGCGGGAACTCCTCGCCGTTCGGGGGCATGGCTTCGTACCTCAGTGGGACATCGAGCCGGGCCGGGTCCACTATCAGCACCACCAACTCGTCGGAGCCCTCGTAGTCGCCGTAGAGGAAGGCCGCAATACGCGGAAGTTGGTCGCGGGTGGAGAAGTGGACGAACCCCTCCTGTTGGAGTGTGCGGCCGCGGGTGGACATCTCGTAGGTGCCGGACTCACGGGCCGTCTCCCATAGAGAGCGCTCGGTTATGTGCACGATGTGCTGAGGTTTCGGCATACGGCCACGCTACGGGCCCGGCCCTGCCGCGCGCATCTGTGAGTTGCGTCGATCCGGCAGGCTGAGGGACTGCGTCGGTGGCCGAACCACAAGCGCACCAGAACGAGCGGGAAACAGCGAGGAACCACGGTGAATGCAGCCCGGAGGGACGAGGCCTCATCTCAGCCGTTAGCCGAGGTCAACGTCCAAACCAGCCTCAAATGCCCGCAGCTTCCCAAGCTCAGAGCTTCCGGGACGCGGGAGCACGGCAGACTCCTGCCGCTTGAATTTTGTACGGTCTTGCCAACTATCTCGTCTTGAATTCGACCTTTCCGGTGCTCATGCGAAAGTTGCCGTTCGAGTAGAGGGTGGGGCGGGCCTCTACATGGTTGCCGCTGTACTTCTCGACGTGCCTGATCTGGGCACCGCCGGGAACAGTGAAGTCGATCAAGGCGATGGCGACCCAGTAGGACAAGTTGCGGTTGTTGAACAGTGGCACCGTTACCGTGGAACCCCGCCCGTCGGTGATGACAGCCCGAGCACCGTAGGACTTGAACGAACCGGCACCGTTTTCCACCGCACTGTAGGCACACAGAAGGACGTAGCCCTGTAGGTCGGGGCGACGGATAGTAATCGTCTCGCGGCCCGGCACCCGGGAGTCGCCGTCCAGGGCGATGTAGGGCGGCGCGAAGGGCGATCCGAGCTGACGGTAGTAGATGACCTGCTCTGACTTGTTCGGGCGCTTGCCAGGCAGGGTGACGGCACTTCCCGGGACGTAGAGGGCATACAGGTCGAGGTCAGCGCCGGCTCGTCTTCGGGCTGCGCTTCCGCCGTTCCATTCAAGTGTGGCCGTCACGACAAGGCTTGGGTCGTCCTTACGCATGTCAATAGTCGCCTGACCAGCCTTGGTGAGAACGACTTTGCCCAGCGGGACAAGAGGACGAGGCGGTGCCGTCAGCGGCACCGATGCACCGGCCGGTGAGACGTTCGGTGCGTAGGTGGGTCGTGGCGGCGCAACGGGAGTGGGCCGAGTCTGCGTGGCCGTCGCAGCAGATGGAGACTGTGCCGTGGATGGCCCGGGGTCATCCACAACGATGCCAAAGTCCGAGGCCAGCCCCGCCAGGCCCGTGTCCCACCCCTGGCCTACTGCCCTTGCCTTCCAAACGCCTGCCCGTCTGTAGAGCTCCACGAGAATGACCACGGTCTCCCGATGCGTGAGCGGCGGCGGCGCAAACGTGATCCGTTCGCTCCCACACTCGATGACGGCGTGAGGGGTGTTGCTCGCGTCGAAGTGAGTAGCTCGCAGGTCCGGGTCAATGCTGGCGACGATCGCAACACGATCGACTGTCGCAGGGAGCACGGTCAGATCCGCAACGATCGTCTGCCCCTTCAGTACGACCCCGTCGTGCGACGAGTGGTTGTAGAAGACCAGATCGTCATCACTCCGCACCTTGCCGTCCTGCGCGAGCAATACGGCAGATACGTCGATGCCTGTAGTAAGCGAGGTGAGGGTGACGCGGCAGACCGCCGCGGACAAAGCAGCGTTGCCGCCTTTGGCAAGGGTGGTGGTCATAGGTGCCCTCTCACGGTGGTGCGTACATCGTGGTACCTGTAGCCAGCCGGTGTAGGACAAACAGTGATTTCCTGCGGTGAAGCGCCACCAAGGTGATCATTTTCCTGTGCTTGCAAGGTACGGCAGCGGATCGGCCGCCCGTCTCAGTTTCCGTCTCATCCGGCGCCGTTCACGGCCGTTCAGGCGGGACCGAAGCCGGTGGTAGCTCTCGTTCCCAACCGCCCATGAACCCAGGTGAACGTCCCTGTCCGAGGCTCCCGAGGCCACCACCACAGTTGGAAAGCGTGGATGTCGCCCAGAAGTCACGAGCACGCCGTGGGCAGGGGCGCCGGGAACGGCCACGCCAGGGCGGCTGTATGGCACGATCTGCGGCGTGGAGTGGTCGACTCTCGTTGGGACAGGTCTCGGAGCAGTGCTCGGTGTCGGGGCGACGCTGACCGGCGAGCACGTGCGTTGGCGGCGGACCGTCCGGGAAAACAGGCTTCAGAACCGTCGGACCATGTACGTGGACTGTCTGGTCGCCCTCCGCCGGGCCCATGAAGCTATGCGGTTGGCCGCCGACGAGGGCCACACGGATCCAGAGACGAGGGCGGCCAAGATCCGGCAGGCATTCCAGGCGTCGGGGTGTGATGAGGCTCGTGAACGGCTCATCCTCACGGCAGACGCCGAAGTAGCGGAAGCCATAGACGCTTCGTACCTCTCACTGCGCCGGGTCCGTGAAGCGCTCGCGTCCGGATGCACGGTGACCTCTGATGAGTACCAGACCGCCAGGCAGGCTCATGGAGACGCTACCCGGGCGGCTCGCACGGTCCTCCGCCAAAACCTCACTGCCCTGGAGAGCTGACCAGCTGCTGTACAGCAACCGACCTGGCCGACAGCCACCGAGAGGGACCCCGCGACGACCTCTATGACCTTCAATGACCGATCTCTGTAGAGCTACGGATCAGAGGGTTGCAGGTTCGAATCCTGCCGAGTGCACAGCAGTTCAGAGGCCCTGTGGAGAGATCCACGGGGCCTCTGTTTTATGTCAGCTCAGGGCTTTGCCGACCTCGTAGACGGTGGGTCGGTCCTGTGGTGCGTGGCTGAGCATTGCTTCGATGAGTTCGCCCAGCTTGCCGGGTGCTCTTACGGTCCGACGCCGGCCGTCTGCCACGGCTTGTCTCTGCACCGGGCGGGGTGCGTCATCCGGGTACTCGACGGCCCGCCAGCCTGTGGCGGAGATGAGCAGGGAGGCGCCGAGTGCATAGATGTCGGCTGCCTGGGTCGGTTCGGCTTCACCGGTGGTGAGGACGCTTTGGGCGATCTCGGGTGCTTCGTAGTGGACGAGGCAGCCGCGGAAGGGGAAGTCGTATCCCTCGGGTACGTGGCCGCCGCGGGCGAGGGCGAGGTCGATGAGGTGGGTTCGCTCCGGCCCGATGATGAAGTGGGCGGGTTGTACGTCGCCGTGGGCCCAGCCCTTGGTGTGGAGTTCTGCCAGGGCTTCGGCGCATCCGAGTGCCGCGCCGGTGTGTGGCGCGATGAGTGGGGTCCCGGTGCGGTAGGGCTGCCACAGTTCGTGCAGGTCCGGGCCTTCGTGCCAGGGTTGGAAGTTCCAGGTTCCGTGGTCCCATTCGCCGTAGGCGAAGTTGGTGACGCCGAGGCGATGCAGGACGGCGCCTTCGCGGGCGGGTGCGAGGGCCGTCCAGGGCTGGGCGGGATAGTCGGGCGTGGCTTCGATCGGATAGCCGACCTTCACGGCGTAGTGGCCGCGGGGGCTTTTGACCTCCCAGACCATGGAGCCTCGGCGGTTGAGGACCAGGCGTTGAGCCGTGGGCATGAGCGCGTCGAGCAGCACGATCGGCAGTTCAGGGGGTGGGCCGGACAATGACTGGTCTCCTTCCGGGTGAACGCGGTCGGCCGCAGTCCGAGTCGCACTGGTGCTGTCGCTTGGCTCGTGGCTGCCAAGGTCAGCTCACGCCGAGGCGTCGTGGATGGGCCCGGGCTTTGTGCCGGTCGACGGCAACGGTCCGCGGGGCGCCTTCTGTTCGGGTAGGGGCGACGAGGAGATCCCGCAGGTCTACAGGGACGCGCGCCCCGGACTGGGACCGGTGATGGCCTGTGCAACGCGCTCACCCCGCCGGACCTGGCCGCGCTCCTTGGAACGCCTGGGTAGAGGATCCCCGAACGACCTGTCCGCTGAGGTGATGTGTTCCTGAGCGTACGGTTTCGGGGGCCGCGGTGCCGCGGAGGGAGTTATGGATCCTGCCCAGCCGGGGGGCGGTTCGGTGGGGTGTCGTCGGACTCGCGGGCCAGGCGGGTGAGGCCGTCGATCAATGACTCGGCCAAGCCGTCGGGCCAGCCCCGGATGAGGTCGTCGAGGTAGGCGGCCACCCCGCTCCGCATCGCGTTGATGGCCTTGTGGCCCCTGGTGGTGAGGATCAACAGCGTGCCGCGGGCGTCGTCCGGGTCGGCCTCCCGTCGAAGCAGGCCCATGTTCTCGAACCGTTCGGCATGCCGGCTGACCCGGGACCGATCGAGCCCGATCTCGGCGGCGAGCCGTGCCGCGGTGCTCGGACCGACCCGGCCCAGGCCCGCCAGGACCGGGTAGTTGTGCCTGTCCACGCCCTCGGGCGCCCTGGCCAGCATCTCGTCGTAGAACCGGGCCGTGTTGCGGCGCTGCAAGAACTGCCCCAGGGCCTGTTCGAGATCACGGCCGATGCTAGTCATGGCGCCCACAATAACGGCCCGAACAGCGTGCTGCCCGCACGGGTATGGGGTGCCTGCTCAGAGAGCGCTGCCCAGGTCGGCGTCGGCGGAGTCGCCACTGATCTGCCGAGTCGATTCGTGCACCGCGAGCAAGCGGTCCTCTTCGTCGAGCACGCCGAACATCATCACCTCGAACGACGAGGCGCCACCGGCCTTCATGGTGATGTTCACGGTGTGCCGCTCGGCGAAGCTACGGCCTTCACGCACCGCGTGGTGTACGGCGAACTCGCCGTTGGCGACTACCGACCGCAGGTGTTCGAGGTGGACGACCAGGTCGTCGTAGTCGATCCGCTTGCCGTCGGTGATCTGGACGTAGGCGGGATTGACGAAGCGCGGCAGGATGGCCCTCACCTCCTGCCCGTCGGACGAGAAGGTCATGCTCGTCAGCATCCTCCGGACGAATTCCACGGTTGTGCTCGATCCCACCGGCTCCTCGGGCATACGTATCTCCTGGCTCAGATGTGTGCGCCCCGCACGCATAGGCCAATCTAGCATGCGCGTGCGTCGCGCACGCAAAGGGAGGTTCCTGGGCGAGCGGGGAGGGTGGGTGGAGTGGGCGGAGTGGGTGGAGTGGGTGGAGTGGGTGGAGTCCGGGTCAGGTGATTTCCTTGATCAGGGTGCGGACTCGGCGCTCGATCTCGTTCCGGATCGGGCGGACCGCCGCCACGTTCTGGTTTGCCGGGTCCGGGAGGGTCCAGTCGAGGTAGCGCTTGCCGGGGAAGACGGGGCAGGTGTCGCCGCAGCCCATCGTGATGACCACGTCGGAGGAGCGGACCGCTTCCGTGGTGAGGATCTTGGGGGTTTCGGACGCGATGTCGATGCCGGCCTCGGCCATGGCCTCGACGACCGCGGGGTTGACGGTGGCGGCGGGGGCGGAACCGGCGGAGCGTACCTCGACGCGGTCGCCCGCCAGGTGGGTGAGGAAGGCGGCGGCCATCTGTGAGCGCCCGGCGTTGTGGACGCAGACGAAGAGGACGGAGGGGCGGGCGGGAGTGGGCTCGGGTGTGGTCACGCTGGCGTCCTGAGGGATGGTTCGGGGGCGGGTTCGGGGAGCGGTTCCGGGTGTGTGAAGAGGGTTGTCGCCAGGGCCAGGCCCAGTACCGCGCCCGCCAGTTGCGCCGCCACGAACGGTGTGACCGACGCCGGCGCTATGCCCGCGAACGTGTTCGTGAACGCGCGTCCCACGGTGACGGCCGGATTGGCGAAGGACGTGGAGGACGTGAACCAGTACGCCGCTCCGACGTACGACGCCACCGCCACCGGCGCGAGCCGGCCGCGACCGCCGCGTACCAGGCCGAGGATCAGGAAGACCAGACCCGCCGTCGCGACCAGTTCCGCCAGCCACAGGTGGGCGGCGGAGCGGTCGCGCGTGGACCACTCCACGACGGGTCGGGCGAACATCGCGTTGGCCAGGACGGCGCCGCCGATCGCGCCCACCGTCTGGGCGGGGACGTACGCCGTCACCTCCCGCAGGGACAGGCCGCCCGGGGTGCGGCGGCCGGTGAACCACGTCGCGAGCGTGACCGCCGGGTTGAAGTGGGCGCCCGAGACCGGTCCGAGGAGCGCGATGAGTACGCCCAGGCCGAACACCGTGGCCAGGGAGTTGGCCAGCAGTTGTACGCCGACGTCGTCCGTCAGTTCGGTGGCCTGGATGCCGGAGCCGACCACGATCGTGACCAGGGCCGCGGATCCGATCGCCTCGGAGAGGGCCCGGCGTCCCAGCGATGCGCTCACGCTGACGTGCTCGCGGACGCGGGCCGCTGTGCCGTCGTCAGGAATGCCGACAGGCGGTCCAGGGTGGTGGGCACGGCCCAGTAGTAGACCCATGTGCCCCGGCGTTCGCAGTCGATCAGGCCTGCCTGGCGGAGCAGTTTCAGGTGGTGCGAGATCGTCGGCTGGGAGAGGTCGAAGGCCGGAGTCAGATCACAGACGCAGACCTCGCCGCCGGCCCGTGAGGCGATGAGCGACAGCAGCCGCAGCCGCACCGGATCGCCCAGCGCCTTGAACATCTTCGACAGGTCGGTGGCCTGGTCCTCGTCCAGAGGGGCGGTCAGCAGGCTCGGGCAGCAGTCCGCCGCCAGGTCGTCCTGTCCGAGCACCACAAGCTCTTGCTTCGACATTCTTCTATGTTGACGGATGTCGATACAAGGTGCAAGGTGTCTGGCAGGAAGTATCGATAATCGTCAATGCAAGCAGATGGGAGACGTGTTATGTCCCGCGCCCAGCTCGCCCTGCGCGTCAGCGACCTCGAAGCGTCGATCACCTTCTACTCGAAGCTGTTCGGCACCGAACCGGCCAAGCGGCGTGACGGCTACGCCAACTTTGCCATCACCGAGCCCCCGCTCAAGCTCGTCCTGATCGAGGGCGCACCCGGCGAGGACACCCGCCTCGACCACCTCGGCGTCGAGGTCGAGTCCACCGACCAGGTCGACGCCGCCACCACCCGGCTGAAGGACGCCGGCCTGGCCACCTTCGCCGAGAACGACACCTCCTGCTGCTACGCCCTCCAGGACAAGGTCTGGGTGCACGGCCCCGGCCGGGAACCCTGGGAGGTGTACGTGGTCAAGGCCGACGCCGACACCCTCGGCAAGAGCACCGACGTCGCCGAGGTCGCCGAGGTCGTCGACGTCACCGACGTCGCCGCGGACGCCTGCTGTGCCGGCGCCTCCCCCGCGTAACCACCCTCCCCGCGGCCACCCGGGATTCCGTAGGGCGTTCACATCGAACGAACGGCACAGGCGTCACTCACCGGAACGGGTCCTGCCGGCGGCCTAGCCCACGCGGGCCGCGAAGCACTCCCGTTCACCGTCGGCCGACGCAGGCCGGAAGCAGGCCCGGACAGTGCTGCCGGGGCCGACCGTGGCCATCGCCGTGTAGACGTACGTCTCCATGTCGTTCTTGTCCGAGACACGCACGTCATGGGTCGGGCCGCCGGCGGTGATCTCCACCCGGTCACCGATCCGGGTTCCCCAGGTCCGGGCCCAGCTCGCGCCGCACTTCTCGCTGTAACGCAGCTCCACTCGGGCGCCGGTGGCGGTCCGGTACGTGGTGAGGGTGTCAGGGTCGATGCCGCATATCAGGCGTAGCGGGTCCCGGCCCTCGCAGTCCGCTCCCTGGCATTGAGGGGCGAGGGAGTATGGGAGGGAAGCCGACAGAGGTTCGTCCTCCGCCGTGTCCGGGCCCGGCAGCAGGAGGACGACCAGTGCCAGACCACCGACGAGCAGGGCGCACACCGCCACCAGTGACACCAGTGACACCAGTGACGCCAGTGACACCTGCGAGACCGTGATCCGGGTCCGGAGGTTGCTGCGGATGCTGAGGCCGTACGGCCGTCCGGCCTCAGCAGGCCGTGGCGGTACCCGCGGCTCCGGCCGTGGGAGTTCCCGCGGCTCCGGCCGTGGCTCCCCGGTGGGAGAGGCGAGGACCGCCGCGCGTCCGCTCGCCTCCGACTCGGCGATCTCCCACAGGGCCAACAGCCGCCCGTCCGGTTCGTTCGCGACACGGCACAGGTCCTGTACGGCCTGACGAGGCGGCAGGCTCTTGCCGTTGAGATAGCGCTCCCACGACGACTTGCTGTACGCCGTCCGCTCCGACAGCGCGGCCAGGCTCAGCCCCGTACGGGCCCTCAACTCCCGCAACATCCCGACCAGCCGGGTGGGTTCCGTGCTCACCCGGGTGCCTCTCCCCGCAGGGCCTTCCAGGTGTGCGGTCCGATGACACCGTCGACGACCAGTCCGTCCCGTTCCTGGATGCGCTGGACCGCGCGTTGCGTCTTCGGGCCGAACACACCGTCGATATCGCCCGGCGGGATGCCCGCCCGGCGCAGTAGACACTGCGCCTCGGCCACCTCCGGGCCCACGTAGGTGTACGCCAGGATGGCGTCCGTGGTGCTGCTCAGGCCGGCGTACCAGCGGCCGTCACGCTGCTCCAGCCGGCAGGTGTAGATGACCGGCACCATCGTCTCCGACACGATGGCCGGGGCCGCCGCGAGCGCGGCGCGTTTGTCCGCGAGTTCGGCACGGGTGTCGGCGAGCTGCACGGCCAGCACGAGCGAGACGGAAATGGACAGCACCAGGGCCCCCGCCCCCGCCGTGACCAGGGCGCGCGGGTAACGGGCGGACGGCTGACGGCTTGTGGGCGTGTGTGCCGGCGTCGCCCGGGTGCTCTCCGGGGCATCGGTGTTGACCACTTGTCCCTGCGCCCAGTGTTCGGCGGCCATCTCGTGCAGTGCCAGTAGCCGGGCCGGATCGTCACCGCCGACGCGGGCCAGCGCTTCGACGGCATCCGGGGGCGGCAGGGACCGGCCGTTCAGATACCGGTGCCACGACCTCGTGCTGTACCCCGTTTTCACGGCCAGTTGCCGCGTGCCCAGCTCACTGCGGTCCTTGAGTCTGCGCAGACGCACGATCAACTGGATTACGTGTGGGTGCAGTTCGGCGGGCAGCTCTTTCCAACGCGACATGTCCCCCCCCTCGTTCGCGTTCGGGTCCGTCGGCCCGGCTCCCGTGTCCCGGGCTCATTCTGCATCAGCCGCCAAAGCGTCCACCGGTCCGGATTCGTTCCGCCCTCCTCCGGAACCGGCCGTCACCCGCGCACGGGCGTCCCGCCGAGTGGCCTGGGCGGGCCAGGTTCCCGCAGGTCAGCGCGGCGGACGTCCCGGGACAGTGCCACTTCCGGGGCAACTGTGGCCGAACGGCGCACCGAGCCCGCAGTCTCGTTGCGGAGTCGGCCGGCGCGGTCGTCTCCATGCATCCGCGTCGCACACGTCATCCGCGACGCTCAAGCCATCCGAGTCATCCGAGTCGCTCAAGTCATCCGCGTCGCTCACCCAAGTCATCCGCGTCGCTCAAGTCATCCGCGCATCAGCTGTCATCGCACATCATCAAGAGGGGAACGGCATGCGAGCTCTCACGAAGGCACTCGTCGGTGTCACCACCGCGGTGGGGATCGCCACCGGTGGTCTGGCGACCGCGAGCACGGCCGCGGCGGCTCCCGCGGCCGGCCGGCAGCCAGTGGCGCGTGCCGAGGCCGTCGCACCGCTCGCGGTGGTCAACCTGGGGCTGAGCAAAGCCCGCGCGGAGCACTGGCAGTGCTTCCTGCGGGAGGTCGACTACTACACCGGCACGATCGACGGGGCGCTGGGCGCCAAGAGCTGGGAGGCGGCGCAGGCGATGTTCAACGACCTGGGCCTCGACGCCGGCAAAGAGGACGGAGTCGTCGGACCCGGCACGGTCAGCGCGTTGCAGCGGTACCTGAACCGGTTCGCCGATGCCGGTCTCGCGGTCGACGGGATCGCCGGAGCCAAGACCCAGAGTGCGTTCTCGGAGTTCAACAGTGTCGACTTCTGCGGCTGAGTGAGCGCCGCGCACTGACGCGACATTCCTGTTTCACACACACGGAAAGTGAGGGGGAGCTGTGCGCTCTCGCCCGACCGGGATCCGTCCCACCGCCATCGCTGCCGCCACCGCCGCACTCGCCGCCGCCGTCCTGACGGGCACGGCCCTGGCGCCCTCGGCCGCCGCGGCCGGTGGCTATCCGACCTGCAACACGTTCAAGAACGTCGGCGGGCACAAGGTTCCCGCCTATGGGCAGCCGACTCCCAGCCTGACCTGCAACCTCGTCCTCAACGACACCCATTCCAACGTGGCCGTGGAAGTCCTCCAGCAGAGCCTGAACGCCTGCTACCCCTTCGACCTGGACGACGACGGCTACTACGGTCCCAAGACCTTCCTCGCCGTCAAATCCGTCCAGGACGGCGCCGGCATCTCCGACGACGGCTTGTACGGTCCCGACACCCGAGACGCCATGAAGCACTGGGGCCTCAGCGGCTGCGGGAAGATCTGACACAGTCGGACGGGGTCGCCACGGGGTCCGGGAACGCTCTGGTTCTCGCCGGGGTGACCCCGGCACGGCTGCCGACGGCCGTGCCGGTGCCCCTTGGACAGCGCCTGATCTACGGTCCCCACGACCGCAGATGGTCCCTCAGCCTCCTCGCCACCTGGCCCATCACCGCGTCCGCGCCCGGCTGGCTGCCCGCGGCCACCCGGGACTCCGTGAGGGCCGCGACCGCGTAACGGTGGCCGTCGGTGTGTTCGACCACGCCCGCCTCGTGGCGGAGGTTGAGGAGGGTGCCGGTCTTGGAGGACCAGGTCGCCGCGTCCGACGCGAAGTCGGGGGACAGCCGGTGGCGCAGGACGTTCGCGGCGAGCAGGGAGCGCAGGGCGGTGGCCACCTCGGGTGGGATCGTCGGGCGCCAGATCGACTGGAGCAGCTCCACGAAGGCCCGCGCCGAGCCGGTGTTGGCGTGGGAGACGTCGAGTTGGGGGACCCGGTGGCCGCGGCCGGGCGTACCGGCGTCGATGGCCAGCGCGTGGGCCAGATGGATGTCGGACGCGTCGAAGCGTTCCGCCGGGGTGTCCGTCAGCTCGTCCACGGTGTGCCGTACGGCGATGCCCCGCACCCCGAACTCCGCCAGGATCGACGCCACTTGGTGCGGCGGCGTCAGCTCGAACAGCGCGTCCGCCGCCACCCCGTCGCTGATGCACGTACTGAGGTAGAGAAGGTCCTCCACCGCGATACGCGCCGGGTGGCGGAAGCGGGACATGCCCGTCGGGCCCGGGGTCGTGACCCGGCCCGGCTGCACCTCGACCGGCATCGCGCCGTCCAACTCGCCCCGCCTGACGCGTTCCAGGGTCGCCAGCGCCAGCGGGATCTTCACCAGTGACGCCACCGCGAACTCGATGTCCGGGTCGATGCCCACCTCCTCCCCCGTGTCCAGGTCCCGCACCAGGAACGAGCCGTGCAGGCCGCTGTCCCGCAGGGTCCGGCGGAGGTCCGTGATCAGGGCCGTCGTTGTGGTGGGTCGAGTCGTCATCCGGTCGTCTTCCCCGTCCCCAGACACATGGCCATCGCCTCCGCGCACGCCGCGTGGATACGGCTCCTTGTCTCGGACCCCGTCCCCGCCCCCGTCTCGGACCCCGTCCCCGCCCCCGTCTCGGACCCCGTCCCCGCCCCCACAGACGGCATCGTCCCTACGGCCGCCCCCGTCCCGAACTCCGGTCCCGCCACGTCCATCTCCGTGTCCTCCGCCGCCACCAGCGCGTATCCGCGGGCCAGGGCCGGGTTCAGCTCGCCGATCGGGCGCCAGTGCAGGGCCAGGGACGCCGCCTGTACGGGGGAACAGAGCAGCGCGTCCCCGTGGCCGGCCAGCACCTCCGCCGCCGCCCTCGCCAACGCGCCTCCCGCGTCAGAGGCAGAGCCCGGGCCGGAGCCCGAACCGCCTGAGCTCGAAACCGAGGCCGCGCTCACATCCGTAAGCGCCCCCGCCACCACCAACTGCGCCGGCCGCAACCCCACCGAGTCCCGCAGCCGTGCCATCCGGTCCCGGATGTGCGGTACGTCGTCCTCCGGCTGGAGCCAGATGCGCCGGGCCCGGCGGTCGCCGTCCGCGCGGCCGGGGCGCAGGGTGTCGACGTAGATCGGCCCCCCGCCCGGCACGTCCGCGACCGCGAGGCCGAGGGGAACCGTCCAGGTCGCCGCGTCCGGCGGCACCGCGAGCAGGGCGGCGCGTACCTCCCGGGACCGCAGCAGTTCGGCCCGTTCGGCGGGCGGGGCGGGGTGTGGGTCCAGGGGGACGCCGTGGCGCTGGGCGTCCGCGATCAGCCGGGCCAGCGCGCCGGGCGGGCAGTCGTGGGGGACGGCCAGCCGCAGCGGGCGGTGGCGGGCGGCCTCCGCCTCGTGCTCCAACCGGTCGCCGAGCTGGACGAGTTGGCGCGCCAACGGCAGTACGTCCCGGCCGAACGGCGTCAGCGTGACCGTACGCGACGATCTCGACAGCAGTCGTTCGCCGAAGTGCTGTTCCAGCGCGGCGACCCGGCGGCTCGCCACGGACTGCGCCATCCGGGCCGCCGCCGCGCCCACCGTGAAACTCCCGTGCTCGCTCACATGGACGAACGCACGGCATGCCCCCAGAAGATCCACAGCCTCCACTATGCCAAAACGGCATCGATGCGCACGTCGGTGTCTTGGACGGCAGGGGCGGGTGGGACGGAGGGTGGTGCGGACGGAGGGCCGCCTGGCCAGGGCGTGCTGTGACGCACGCTGCCCGAAGGGCCCTCCACCGGCTCGGGGTTCCTCATCTCTGGAGGTCATGCCATGTCGTCCTACGTGCTGTCGTCATACGTGCTTCGAATGCGCCGGGGTGCCGTCGCCGCGGCCGGTGTGCTCGCGCTCGCCGCGCTGCCCGCCTGCGGTCAGAGCGGGGAGGACCAACCGCAGCCCACGGCATCCGAAGGCAAGGGCGGCAACGCAGGCAAGGGCGGCAACGAAGGCACAGGCGCCGACGCCGGCCGGAAACCGGATACCAAGGCCGCCGAGCGGCGATTCAAGGAACTGGAGCGGGAGTTCGACGCACGGCTCGGCGTCTACGCCCTCGACACCGGCACGGGCCGTTCCGTCGGCTACCGCGCGGACGACCGTTTCGCGTACGCCTCCACTTTCAAGGCCCTCGCCGTGGGTGCCGTACTGCGGCGGTACGGCGTGGACGGCATGGGCAAGGTGATCCACTACTCGCGCGAGGACCTGGTCGACAACTCGCCGGTGACCGAGAACTTCACCGAGACCGGCATGAGCCTGCGCGAACTGTCCGCCGCCACCCTCTGGTACAGCGACAACACGGCCGTCAACCTGCTCCTGGAGGACCTCGGCGGACCCGACGCCCTGGAGTCCGTCCTGGAGGAACTCGGCGACGACGTCACCGAGATGGACCGCTACGAGCCCGACCTCAGCGAGGGCAGGCCCGGCGACGTCCGGGACACCAGCACCCCGCGCGCGATGACCGGCAGCCTGCGCGCACTGCTCCTCGGCGACGCCCTCAAGCGCGACGAACGTGCCCTGCTCAGGACGTGGATGGAGACCAACACCACCGGCGAGACCCTTATCGGCGCCGGGGTGCCGAAGGGCTGGAAGGTCGCCGACAAGAGCGGCACGGCGGGGTACGGCGGCCGCAACGACATCGCCGTGCTGTGGCCCGAGGACGGCGGCAACCCGGTCGTCCTGAGCGTGCTGTCCAGCCGGGACGAGGACGGAGCCGAGCGCGATGACGCGCTCATCGCCGGGGCGGCGAAGGCGGCGGTGACGGGCCTGGGCCGCTAGGGCGTGTTTCGCCCTAGCCCTCACTCCCGCGAGTCTCAAGCGCCGAGTTCCCCCCGTGCTCCCGCCCCAGGTTCTCCAGATAGTCGTGCGCCAGCGCCGTCGCCCGCGTGAACCAGTCCCTGATCACGCCGATCTCCTCGCCGCTGTACTCGCCGAACAGGGCGTGCAGCCGCACGTAGTAGTCCCCGTAGATCACCATGACCCGCTCCACGGCGGCCGGTACGACGGCCACCCGGACCCGGCGGCGGTCGGTGGGGTCGGGGCGGCGGGTGACGTACTCGGCACGTTCGAGGCGGTTCAGGATGCCGGTCACCGCGCCGGTGGTGACATGCGCGCGTACGGCGAGTTCGCCCGCGGTGAGCAGGTCGTCGCCGGCCTCGATGACGTACCCGAAGCAGGTGAGGTCGGTGACGCTCATGCCGAGTTCCTGGGCGATCTGGTGCTGGCCGAAGAGATGTGCCGAGATCAGCCGGTCCATGGCGTGGACCGCCTCGGCGGGCGTGGCGGGAGGACGGGACGGCTCGGCCGGCATGGATCTCTTTCCCGAGTCCTCTTACTTCGTAAGAGGTTTCTGTAGTAAATTTCTTACGTCGTGAGGGATCGCGCTCGATCTGTCGATTCTATGAGGGTGGCAGGAGGCAGGCACATGAGCATTCATGACGAGGGGCACACGGTCGCGGGGTGGACCGGCACCGGGATCGCCACGGTCGGCGGGTCCGTCGCCGGGGTGGGGGTCTGTGTGACGTCCCCCGTCCTCATCGCCGCGGGGGTGGCGGTGATGGCCGTGAGTGTGCTGGTCACCTGGGCGCTGCATCTCACCGGGTGGGGGAAGCCGCCGGGGCTGCGGCCCCGGGCCGAGTGGGACTGGCGGCTGCGGGACGCGGGGGCGCGGGCCGGGCACCCGGACTGCTGGGGGTGCCGGCTGGCGGGGCGCGGGCGGCGGGGGACGGTGGTGGAAGTGGCGGGGGCCGCGGCGCCGGGGGCGGCGGGAGTTGCTCGGCAGCAGGCGGTCGCCGAGTCGCCGTCTCGCTAGGACCCGGCGTTGTCAGTGGTCGCGTCTACGCTTTTGGCAATGGCTCAGGAATGGCGTTGCTCGGGGCTGCGATGGTCGGCGCGGGGGCCCGAGCTGGAGTGGGACGGGGGTCGGCGCAGCGCGCTGACCTGGGGAAAGCGGGTGGCCTTTGGGGTCGGGGCGGGGGGTGTGCGGACGTGTGTGGGGGCGCGCGGGCACGCCTGCGCGCTGCGGGCGGAGGTGCCGGGGCGGAGTACGGGGGCGCGGTGCGAGGAGTGTGCGCGGCTGGACCGGGCGCACTCCGTCGCGGCCGACACGATCGCGGACGATCCGCGGCCGTACCACGTGTATCTGGCGTGGTTCGGGCCCGGCATGACCAAGGTCGGGATCACCGCGGTCGAGCGGGGGCCGGCGCGGCTGCTGGAGCAGGGGGCGGTCTGTTTCAGCTGGCTGGGCGCGGGTCCGCTGATGGCGGCGCGGCGGACGGAGGAGCTGCTGCGGGCGGCGCTCGGGGTGCCGGACCGGATCCCGTACAGCGAGAAGCGGGCGGTGCGGGCGGCGCTTCCCGTGAGCGCGGCCGAGCGGGCGGCGGAGATCGGGGAGCTGCACGCGCGGGCGGTGGCGCTGGGCGGGTGGCCGGAGTCGCTGGTGCGCAAGCCCTTCCGGGCCGTGGATCACGTGGGGGTGTTCGGGCTCGCGGGGGTCCCGGAGGCGTTCGGCGAGGTGCGGGCGCTGGTGGCGGGCGGGGTGGTGAGCGGTGAGCTGGTCGCGGCCGCCGGGCCGGATCTGCATCTGGCGACGGGGGACGGGGTGCTGGTGCTCGACACCCGGCTGATGCGGGGATGGGAGCTGGAACCGGCCACGGGGGCGGCCGTAGCGGCGGGGGCGGGGGAAGTGCCCGTACCCGTGAGGGAGTTCGTGCGGGAGACCCACCGGCAGGACGGGCTCTTCTGACAGGCCCTCCCCAGGTCACCCCCGGCCACGTCCCTGAGAGTCCCTGAGAGTCCCTCGGACTGCCTGAGACTCCCCTGTGTACTTCTCAGGGAAATCACAGGTTGTGGAAAGGGCCTTCTCAGAGCCGAGCGCGAGTGTGTCGGCCATGACCACGACCTCGCCCCAGGGGCGCACCGAACTGCTGAGGCCGGACGGGAGCCCCGTCCGGGTGCTGGTGGTGGACGACGAGCAGTCGATCACCGAGCTGCTTTCCATGGCCCTGCGCTATGAGGGATGGCAGATCCGGAGTTCCGGCGACGGACAGGGGGCCGTGCAGACGGCCCGCGAGTTCCGGCCCGACGCCGTTGTCCTCGACATGATGCTGCCCGACATGGACGGGCTCACCGTGCTGGGGCGGCTCCGCCGTGAGCTGCCCGACGTGCCCGTGCTCTTCCTCACGGCGAAGGACGCGGTCGAGGACCGGATCGCCGGGCTGACCGCCGGCGGCGACGACTACGTCACCAAGCCGTTCAGCCTGGAGGAGGTCGTCGCGCGGCTGCGTGGGCTGATCCGGCGTTCCGGGGCCGCCGACCGCCGCTCCGACTCCGTACTCGTCGTCGGTGATCTCACCCTCGACGAGGACAGCCACGAGGTGACGCGGGCCGGGCAGGGCATCCATCTGACCGCGACCGAGTTCGAGCTGCTGCGGTTCCTGATGCGCAACCCGCGCCGGGTGCTCAGCAAGGCGCAGATACTGGACCGCGTGTGGTCGTACGACTTCGGCGGCCAGGCCAACGTCGTCGAGCTGTACATCTCCTATCTGCGGCGGAAGATCGACGCCGGGCGCGAGCCGATGATCCACACCCGGCGCGGCGCCGGCTATCTGATCAAGCCAGCCACGTCATGACCCGGCGGCGACGCCCGCGTACGCGACGGCGGCGGTTCACCGGACAGCCGCGCACGTTGCGGACCCGGCTCGTCGTCGCGTCCGTGGTGCTGATCGCCGTGGTGTGCGCGGTCATCGGCACCGTCACGACTCTCGCGCTGCGGTCACACCTGTACGAACAGCTCGACCAGCAGCTCACCGAGTCGACGATCCGGGCGGTCGGCCCGCCGTTCGCCGACGGCTCGGGCGACAAACCCATCAGGTACAACACCCTGGACCTCGACGAGTTCGTCTCCCGGGGCCCGCAGCCCAAGGGCACCATCGGGGCCGAGGTCCGAGGCGGCACCGTCGTCGCGGCCAAGGTGGGTGTGCAGTCCTCCGCCGACAACGTGACCTTGGTGCCCGGCAACCTCACCCAGGCCCAGGCCGCCGCGCTCGCCGCGGTGCCCCGGGACGGCCACAAGCACACGGCGGACATCCCCGGCCTCGGCGAGTACCGGGTCCAGTACGCGAGCACCGCCGACCAGACCGATCACTACTACGTCGCCATCCCGACCGACGAGGTCGACAGCACCCTCAACACACTGATCCTCATCGAGGTCTGTGTCACCGCGGCGGGTCTGATCGCCGCCTCCCTCGCCGGCATCGTGATCGTCGGCGTCGCCACCCGCCCCCTGCGCAGGGTCGCCGCCACCGCCACCCGGGTCTCCGAACTCCCCCTGCACAGCGGCGAGGTGAACCTCGACGAGCGGGTGCCCGAGTCCGAGACCGACCCGCGCACCGAGGTCGGCCAGGTCGGACTCGCGCTCAACCGGATGCTCGACCACGTGCACGGCGCCCTGCACGCCAGACAGCGCAACGAGACACGGGTACGGCAGTTCGTCGCCGACGCCAGCCATGAGCTGCGCACACCGCTCGCCTCCATCCGCGGCTACGCCGAACTCACCCGCCGCGGCGGGGAACAGGTCGGCCCCGACACCCGGCACGCCCTCGGGCGGATCGAGTCCGAGGCCGGCCGGATGACCCTGCTCGTCGAGGATCTGCTGCTGCTGGCCCGCCTCGACGCCGGACGCCCGTTGCAGTTCGAGCAGACCGACCTCGTACCGCTGGTGGTGGACACCGTCAGCGACGCGCGCGCGGCCGGCCGGGACCACAACTGGCGGCTCGAACTGCCCGAGGAGCCCGCGCTGGTGTCGGCCGACGCCGCCCGGCTCCAGCAGGTGCTGGTCAACCTGCTCGGCAACGCCCGTGCCCACACCCCGCCGGGGACCACGGTCACCGCGCGCGTGGAGCGGCGTGGGGAGTGGCTGTGCGTGGACGTGCGGGACGACGGTGAGGGCATCCCGCCCGATTTGCTTCCGCATGTTTTCGAACGGTTCGCGCGAGGCGCCACGGGACGTTCCCGATCCACCGGTTCGACCGGTTTGGGGCTCGCCATCGTGGAGGCCGTCGCGGCCGCGCACGGCGGCACCGTGACCGTCGACAGTGTGCCCGGACGCACGGTGTTCACGCTCCGGCTGCCCGCGCTGGGCCCGCCGCCGGCCGCCGACACAAACCGGCAACAGCATCCACAGCCCCAGCACAGGGCCACCACATGGGTGCGACAGGGCGCCTGACGAGAGTTTTTCGCATGCGAACCGACTCTTCTCCCGGCACCCTGCCGGCGCGGGAGCACCTCCCGGCCGGAGCCGCCGGTACGCCTGTCCTGGACGTGGTGATCCCCGTCTACAACGAGGAGAAGGACCTACAGCCGTGTGTGCTGAGGCTGCACGAACACCTCACGCGCACCTTTCCGTACCCGTTCCGCATCACCATCGCGGACAACGCCTCCACGGACACCACCCCCCAGGTGTCCGCGGCGCTGGCGGCACGGATCCCGGAGGTACGGGCCTTCCGTCTGGAGCAGAAAGGCCGCGGCCGTGCGCTGCGGACCGTGTGGTCCAGCTCCGACGCCCCGGTCCTGGCCTACATGGACGTCGACCTGTCCACCGACCTCAACGCCCTGCTGCCGCTGGTGGCGCCGCTGATCTCGGGCCACTCGGACCTGGCGATCGGCTCGCGGCTGGCCCGTAGCTCACGGGTGGTGCGCGGCGCCAAGCGGGAGTTCATCTCCCGCTCCTACAACCTCATCCTGCGCGGCTCGCTCCAGGCCCGCTTCTCCGACGCCCAGTGCGGCTTCAAGGCGATCCGCCGCGAGGTCGCCCAGGCGCTGCTGCCGCTGGTGGAGGACACCGGCTGGTTCTTCGACACCGAGATGCTGGTGCTCGCCGAGCGGGCCGGGCTGCGGATCCACGAGGTGCCGGTCGACTGGGTCGACGACCCGGACTCCACCGTGCACATCATCCGGACCGCCACCGAGGACCTCAAGGGTGTGTGGCGGGTCGGCAAGGCGCTGACCAGCGGTTCGCTGCCGCTGGACCGGCTCGCCCGGCCGTTCGGCGACGATCCGCGCGACCGCGAGCTGACGAACGTACCGACGGGACTGGCCCGCCAGCTCGTCGGGTTCTGTGTCGTCGGCGGGCTGTCCACGCTGTTCTACCTGGTGCTCTACACCGCGTTCCGCGGCTTCACCGGTTCGCAGATCGCCAACGCGCTCGCCCTGCTCGTCTCCGCCGTCGCCAACACCGCCGCCAACCGCCGGCTCACCTTCGGGGTGCGCGGCCGGTCGGGCGCGGTGCGCCACCAGGCGCAGGGCCTGGTCGTGTTCGGTATCGGACTGGCCCTGACCAGCGGTTCGCTCGCCGCCCTGAACGCGGCGAGCGGCGACCCGGCCCACTCCACCGAGCTGGCCGTGCTGATCGCCGCCAACCTCGCCGCGACCGTGCTGCGCTTCCTGCTCTTCCGCGCCTGGGTCTTCCCGGACCGCGCCGAGCAGCCCGCGTACAACACGGAACCCGCGTACGAGGCCGGACCCGCGTACGAGGCCGGACCCGCGTACGAGGCCGGACCCGCGTACGAGGCCGGACCCGCCCACGGCGCAGGACCCGCGTACAAGGCCGGACCCCCGTTCGACACCGGACCCGCCTACGACACCGAACCCGCCTACGACGCCCAGCGCTCCTACACCGATCCGAGGGACGCCCGATGACCACAACAACCCCCCACGGACAGGCGGTCGGACCGGCCGCGGCGCCCGCCCCGCACCGGCTGAAGACGGCGTTCCGGCAGCGTGTGTGGCGCGGCCGGACCGAGGACGCGGCCTGGGTCCGCCCGGCCTTCCTCGCCGCCCTCGTGCTCGTCGGCGCGTTCTACACCTGGAACCTCACGGCGTCCGGGTACGCCAACTCCTTCTACTCGGCGGCCGTCCAGGCGGGCAGCCAGTCGTGGAAGGCCATGTTCTTCGGCTCGCTCGACGCGAGCAACGCCATCACCGTCGACAAGCCCCCGGCCTCCCTGTGGCCGATGGCCCTGTCGGTCCGGC
This sequence comes from Streptomyces sp. NPDC088387, assembly GCF_044753385.1. Classification (NCBI taxonomy): domain Bacteria; kingdom Bacillati; phylum Actinomycetota; class Actinomycetes; order Kitasatosporales; family Streptomycetaceae; genus Streptomyces; species Streptomyces sp. NPDC088387. The sequence goes on along the minus strand of NZ_JBIVNC010000003.1, from coordinate 129,048 downwards.
TGCTCGGCCTGAACTCCTTCGCGATCCTCTTCCCGCAGGTCCTGATGGGGGTCGGTACCGCCGCCGTGCTGTACGGGGCCGTCCGCCGCCGGTTCTCGCCGGTGGCCGGGCTCGTCACCGTCGCGGTGCTCGCGCTGACCCCGGTCGCCGCGCTGATGTTCCGGTTCAACAACCCGGACGCGTCCCTCGCGCTGCTGATGGCCGCCGCGGTCTACTGCACGATCCGCGCGCTGGAGAAGGCGCAGACCAAGTGGCTGGTGTGGGCGGGCGTGGCGATCGGCCTGGCCTTCCTGGTGAAGACCCTCCAGGCGTTCCTGATCCTGCCGGTGCTCGCTCCGGTGTATATGGTCTTTGCACCCACGACGCTGAAGAAGCGGGTGACCCAGGTGCTGCTCGCCGGACTCGCGATGGTCGCCGCGGGCGGCTGGTGGGTCGCGATCGTCGAACTGTGGCCGGCGTCCTCCCGCCCGTACATCGGCGGCTCGCAGAACAACTCCTTCCTGGAGCTGACCTTCGGCTACAACGGTCTCGGCCGGATCAACGGCGAGGAGACCGGCAGCGTCGGAGGCGGAGGCGGAGGCGGCGGTGGAGGCGGCCGTGGCTGGGGCGAGACCGGCTGGGACCGGATGTTCTCCGACTCTTTCGGCGGCCAGATCTCCTGGCTGATCCCCGCCGCGCTGATCCTGCTGGTCGCGGCGGTCTGGCTGCTGCGCAGGGCCCCGCGTACGGACACCGCCCGCTCGGCCTTTGTGTTGTGGGGCGGCGCGTTGCTGATCACCATGGTGGTGTTCAGCTTTATGCAGGGCATCATCCACGAGTACTACAGCGTTGCCCTCGCCCCCTACATCGCCCCGCTCGTCGGTATGGGCGCGGCCGTGCTCTGGGAGGAACGGGGCAAGGCCTGGGCGTCGTTGACGCTCGCGGGCGCCATGACGGCGACGGCCGCCTGGGGTTACGTCCTGCTCAACCGCTCCACGGACTATCTGCCCTGGTTGAAGTGGACGGTGCTGATCGGCGGACTCGCGGCCTCGCTCGGCCTGGTCTTCGTGAGCCGGCTCGGGCGTCGACTGGCGGTAGTGGTGGTCGGCGTAAGCATTGCGGCGGCGCTCGCCGGCCCGACGGCGTACAGCCTGACCACGCTGAACGAGGGCCACACCGGTTCGATCGTGACGGCGGGGCCGGCGGTCGCGGGTGGCCGGGGAGGCTTCGGCGGCGGCGGTGGCGGTGGCCTCCCGGGTGGGGGTCAGCAGGGCCAGGGCGGTCAGACCGGTCAGCCCCCCACGGGCGGCTTCACCGGCGGGGCGCCGGGCCAGAACGGCCAGGGTGGCAACACGACCCGGCCCGGCGGCGGTTCCCCCGGCGGCACGGCCGAGCGAGGAGGCGGTGGCGGTGGCGGCGGCGGCTTCGGCGGTCTGCTCGACGGTGCCGCCGTCAGCGACGAGGCCAAGGAACTGCTGGAGTCCGGCGCCGGTGACTACACCTGGCCCGCCGCGGCCATCGGCTCGCAGAATGCGGCGAGTTACCAGCTGGCCACCGGTGAGCCGGTGATGGCGATCGGCGGCTTCAACGGAACCGACCCCTCCCCGACGCTCGCCGAGTTCCAGAAGTACGTGGAGGACGGAAAGGTCCACTACTTCATCTCCGGCAGCACGGGCGCCGGCGCCCTGGGCGGTTCCGAGGACGGCACGTCGGTCCAGATCACCTCCTGGATCGAGGAGAACTTCAAGGCGGTCACGGTCGGTTCGGCCAGCTTCTACGACCTGACCCAGCCGGTGAGTTCCAGCACCGGCTGACCGGACCGGCGGGGACCACTGACGAGTGGTCCCCGCCCATGGTGTGCCCCGGGGTGAGCGGCCCCGGGGCACACCCCTTTCCCGGGGCGCCGGGCCTTTCCCAAGATGCCGAGGTCATCGCCCGGGCGTGTAATGAAGACGTGTCCAGCGCACCGGGCAGTGAACGCGGAGGCCGCCTGCAACGGCTCGGCGAGTGGTGCGCCCGGCACTTCGTGATCGTCATCGTGGCCTGGCTGGTCGCGATGGGCGCCCTCCAGGCCGTGGACCGGTCCGTCGGCGGCGAGTACGAGGACAACTTCTCCCTGCCCGGCGTCCAGTCCGAGCAGGGCCTCGACGTGCTCAAGGCCCACGACCCGGCGGCCGGCGGCTACGGCGCCCAGATCGTCCTGCACGACCCGGACCAGTCGCTCACCGCACTCGGCTCCCAGATGTCCGGGGCGGTGACCGACCTTCAGAAACTCCCGCACGTCCTGTCGGCGCAGAACCCCCTGAGCGCCCCGAGCGGCAGCAGCCAGTCCGCACAGCAGAACACCCCGAACGTCGGCCCCCTCTCCTCCGACGGCAAGACCGGCTACATCACGGTCCGCTTCGACGTCCAGCCCTCCACCCTCGGCGACGACTACCTCCACGGTGTCGACGACGCCGTACAGCCGCTGCGGGCGGCCGGGGCCGACGTCGAGTACGGCGGACCCCTGGGCGAGTTGGCGCGTCCGGCCGCTGACGACCGGATCAGCGAGCTGATCGGCTTCGCGGTGGCGATCGTGGTGCTCCTCGTCGGCTTCGGCAGTGTGCTGGCCGCCGGCATCCCGCTGATCACCGCGCTGATCAGCGTGATCGGCGGGCTGGCCTGTCTGGGCCTGCTGGCCGCCGCCTTCACCTTCGCCACGGTCTCCCCGACCCTGGCCACGATGATCGGCCTCGGGGTCGGTATCGACTACGCCCTGTTCCTGATCACCCGGCACCGCCAGCACCTCATCGACGGCGACGACCCGGTCCGCTCGGCGGGGCGGGCCACCGCCACCAGCGGCCGGGCCGTGCTGGTCTCGGGCTGCACGGTGATCGTGGCCCTGGCCGGCCTGTCCGCGTCCGGCGTCTCCTTCATCGGCAAACTCGGGCTGGCCGCCGCGGTGACCGTCGTCTCGGCGGTACTCGGCGCCCTCACCCTCGTCCCGGCCCTGCTCGGGCTGATCGGCAGCCGCCTCGACCGCTGGCACGTCCGCAAGCCGGTCGCCGAGACCGACGCCGCGCCCGGCGAGACCCCGCACGGCATGTGGCATCGCTACGCCCTGCGCGTCGAACGCCACCCGCTCAGATATCTGGCCGCCGGTGTGACGGCCGTGGTGGTCCTCGCCATCCCGGTCTTCTCGATCCAGCTGGGCCACATCGGCGACGGCGCCGACCCCACGTCGTTCACCGACAGACGGGCGTACGACCTGATGACGGACGCCTTCGGACCCGGCTCCAACGGCCCGCTCACCATCGTCGTCGACCAGTCGAAGGTGCCCTCCGACCAGCGCTCCGACCTCGCCTCGCAGGCGCAGAAGACCCTGGACTCCGTGTCGGGCGCGGCGGCCGTCACCCCGCTGACGGCGACCCAGGACGGGGACGTGCTGATCGGCACGGTCTACTCGAAGGAGTCCCCGCAGGACGCCGGCACCACCGCCCTGACGAACCGGCTCGTCGACGACACCCTGCCCGCCGCGGTCTCCGGCGCCGACGCGAAGGGCTATGTCACCGGTACGACGGCCGCGCAGGTCGACTTCCGGGACATCGTCGCGAGCCGGCTCCCGCTGATCATCGGTGTGGTCGTGGCGCTCGCCTTCCTGATCATCCTGGCGGTCTTCCGCGGCCTGCTGGTCGCCCTGAAGGCCGCCGTCCTCAACGTCCTGTCCATCGCGGCCTCCTACGGCGTGGTCGTCGCCGTCTTCCAGTGGGGCTGGGGCGGCCCCGCGCTGGGCGTCTCGGGCACGGTGCCGATCGAGAGCTATGTCCCGATGATGATGTTCGCGATCATCTTCGGCCTGAGCATGGACTACGAGATCTTCCTGCTCTCCCGTGTGCACGAGGGCTGGGTGCGCACCGGCGACGCCAAGGCCTCCGTCGCGCACGCCCTGGAGATCACCGCCCGGGTCATCACCTGTGCCGCCCTGATCATGGTGAGCGTCTTCGCCGCGTTCATCGTCAGCGACAACATCGTGGTCAAGATGCTCGGCCTGGGTCTCGCCGTCAGTGTGCTCATCGACGCGACCGTCGTCCGTCTGCTGCTGGTCCCGGCCGTGATGACACTGCTCGGCAGACACGCCTGGTGGACACCGCGTTGGCTCGACCGGATGCTGCCCCACATCGACGCGGAGGGCGAGGGAGTGACCCGGCACAAGGCCCCGGTGCCCGGCCCCTAGAAACGCTCTTGTACGCCGTATAGGAACTGTTCTACGGTGTACAGCATGCCCACGACCTCCCAGGCGCAGAGTGCGTCCCTCACCGGGGGCGGCCATCCACAGCGCTGGCTGATCCTCGGCGTCATCTGTCTCGCCCAGCTCACCGTGCTGCTCGACAACACCGTGCTGAACGTGGCGATCCCCTCCCTCACCGAGGAACTGGACGCCGCCACCTCCGACATCCAGTGGATGATCAACGCGTACTCGCTGGTGCAGTCGGGGCTGCTGCTCACCGCGGGCAGCGCGGCCGACCGCTACGGCCGCAAGAAGATGCTGATCGCCGGTCTCGCCCTGTTCGGCATCGGCTCGCTCGCCGCCGGACTGGCCGGATCCACCGGGCAGTTGATCGCCGCGCGGGCCGGTATGGGCATCGGCGGCGCGCTGCTGCTGACCACCACCCTCGCCGTCGCGATGCAGATCTTCGCGCCCGAGGAGCACGCCAAGGCGATCGGCGTCTGGAGCGCGGTCAACGCCCTCGGCTTCGCCACCGGACCCCTCGTCGGCGGTTTTGTGCTGGACCACTTCTGGTGGGGCGCGATCTTCCTGATCAACCTGCCGGTCGTGGCCCTCGGCCTGTTCGCCGTCGTCGCCCTCGTCCCCGAGTCCAAGAACCCGCAGGGCGACCGCCCCGACCTGCTCGGCGCGCTGCTCTCCACGATCGGCATGGCGTCCCTGGTCTTCGCGATCATCTCGGGCCCCGAACACGGCTGGGCCTCCGGCCGCGTCCTGGTCGGCGGCACCCTCGCCGTCCTCGTCCTCACCCTGTTCGCGTGGTGGGAGAGCCGGATCCCGTTCCCGATGCTCGACCTGCACTTCTTCCGGGACCGCCGCTTCACCGGCGCGGTGGCGGGGGCCGTGCTCATCACCTTCGGCATGGGCGGCGCGCTCTTCCTGCTCACCCAGCACCTCCAGTTCGTCCTCGGCTACGGCCCCCTGGAGGCCGGCCTGCGCACGGCACCGCTCGCGCTGGTCGTCGTCGCGCTCAACTTCTCCGGCCTCTCCGCGAAGTGGACGACCGTGCTGGGCACACCGGTGTCCATCACGCTCGGCATGGTCCTGATGTCGGCGGGTCTGGTCTCCATCGCCACGATGGCCTCCGGCGGTTACGGGGGGACACTGCTCGGCCTGGTGCTCATCGGGGCGGGATGCGCGATCGCCAACCCGGCGATGGCCCACGCCATCATGAGCGCGATTCCGCCCGCGAAGGCGGGGGTCGGGGCGGGGATCAACGGCACGTTGGCGGAGTTCGGGAACGGGCTGGGGGTGGCGGTGCTCGGGGCGGTGCTCAACGCGCGGTTCGCGGCGGTGTCGTTGCCGGTGGCGCTGGCGGCGGCGGGGTCCGCGGTGGAGCGGGACCGGGTGATCGACTCGTACTCCGCCGGGCTTGAGGTCAGTTTGTCGGTGGGGGCGGGGGCTGTGCTGGCCGGGGGGCTGGTGGCGGGGGCGTTGCTGCGGCGGGCGGAGAAGGGGGGCGCCTGAAGGGGCGGGTGGTGACAGGTCCGTCGTGCGGGTGCGGGCGCGCTGTGGTTTCTCGCGCAGTTCCCCGCGCCCCTGGGCCCGGGGTTGCGCCTAGCCTTGTGTTGAGCGGGCGTTGGGTGGGTTGAGGAGAGGTCGGGCCATGGTTGAGGCTGCTGCCGAGCGAGCCAGTGTGTGGCTGGGGGACCGGGCGCGCCGGGGTGGTCGGAGCGGGGGGCAGCCGTCGGGGCTCGACCGGGAGCGGATCACCGAGGTGACCGTACGGCTGCTGGACTCCGAGGGCCTCGCCAAGTTCTCGATGCGCCGCCTCGCCACCGAGCTCAACGTCACCGCCATGTCCGTCTACTGGTACGTCGACACCAAGGACGACCTCCTCGAACTCGCCCTGGACGCGGCCTTCGGCGAACTCGAACTGCCCGACCCGGACGCCGGGGACCAGGACTGGCGCGCACAGCTGCGGATGCTCGCGACGGAGTACCGCTCCCTGCTGGTGCGCCACCCCTGGCTGTCCCCGCTCGCCGGCCGCTACCTCAACATCGGCCCGAACTCACTCGCGTTCTCCCGCCAGGTCCAGCGCGTCATCCGCGGCGCGGGCCTGCCCGCACACGGTGTGACCGGCGCGATCTCGGCCGTCTTCCAGTTCGTGTACGGCTACGGCACGATCGAGGGCCACTTCTTCTCCCGCGTGACGGACGCGGGCCTGACGCCGGACGAGTACTACCGCCGTTCCATGGCATCGGTCGGCGAGGACCCCGGCACGGCCGACGTCATCACCAACAGCCAGGACATCATGGCGGCCCGCGGCGGCGACACGGTCACCGAGATGCTCGACAGGGACTTCACCTTCGCCCTGGACCTCCTGGTGGCGGGAATCGAGGCGATGGCGGAACGCGCCTAGGCGCGTTCCGCCATACGCCCCGGCCCTCAGCCGCCCTCGACCAACCGGGCCGGAAACCCCCCGGTGGCAACCGGCCCCCACCGCTCGGGAGTAACCCGAACAATCGACTTCCCCTGCTTCACCATCGCGGCCCGATACTCGTCCCAGTCAGGATGCTCCCCGGCGATATTCCGGTAGTACTCCACAAGCGGCTCGACGGAATCGGGCGAATCCAGCACCTCCGCCACCCCGTCGACCTGCACCCACGCCCCGTCCCACTCATCACTCAGCACCAGCACACTCACCCGCGCGTCCCGCTTCGCGTTACGCGTCTTCGCCCGCTCGGGATACGTGGACATCACGATCCGTCCCGAGTCGTCGACGCCACAGGTCAGCGGCGAGGCCTGCGGACTCCCGTCGGCCCGACGGGTCAGCAGGATCGCCCGGTGCCGCGGCCGTACGAAGTCCAGCAGCTCTTCCAGGGAGACGGACGTGTTCGTCGCGATGTTCGGTGCCATGAAAAGCAGCGTAGGCCCTGGACCGCCCACCGAGGGTGACCCTGGTGGTCCTACGCCTGCGGCAGCGTCTCGCCCTGCACGGCCTGGACGTCCAGCTCCACCCTGAGGGTCGTACCGATGGCCGCGACACCCGCCTGGACGACCTGGTTGTAGTTCATGGCGAAGTCCTCGCGCCGCAGTTCGGCCGTCGCGCGGAACGCGGCCCGGGTGCCGCCCCACGGGTCGGCGCCGGTGCCGAGATAGGCGAGGTCGAGGTCCACGGGCCGTACGACGCCGTGCATCCCCAGTTCACCGTGGACCGTCCAGCGGTCCGTGCCGGCGAGCGTGACACCGGTCGAGCGGTACGTGATCTCCGGGAAGCGCTCGACGTCCAGGAAGTCCGCCGACTTCAGATGCCCGTCCCGCATGCCGTTGCCGGTGTCGATCGACGCGGCCCGGATCACGGCCGCGACCCGGGACTTGGTGACGTCGTCGGGGGCGATCTCGATCGTGCCGGCGAAGTCGGTGAAGCGGCCGTGCACGCTGGAGATGCCCAGATGCTGGGCGACGGCCCCGACGTTGGAGTGCGCCGGGTCGATGGTCCAGGGCCCCGGCGGGGGCAGTTCGGTGCCGCCCTGCCGGGCCAGCGTCAGCGCGCCCAGCTCGGCCCGGCCGCTCGCGGTGACGAGCGCGCTGCGCGCGGTGGGCGCGTACCCGACGGCCGTGACGATCACGGTGTACGCGCCGGGCGCCAGCGGCGCCGCATCCCGTACCGCACCCTCGCCGTCCGCCTCGGCCCGCAGCACCTGCGCGCCCGCCATGTCGGTCACCGTGACGACCGCGTGCGACACGGCCCAGCCGTCCCGCGTACGGATCCGCGCGCTCAGTCCCATCCCGTTTTCTCCCTCGGGGGCAGTGGTCCAGTGGTCGTGAAGAGAGACCGGCCCGTGCCGGGGGGCGCCTCCGCTCAGAGCGCGCCCCTGACACGGGCCGGGGTTCTGTGCTACTCGCCCGGGTGGGCGAGGGCGATGTCGTGGTCGTCGACACCGCGTCCGGTGACCGTCAGCGCGGTCGCCGCCGGCGGGTAGCCCGTGGCGATGACCGTGTACTCGCCGCCGTCCAGATCGGTGAAGGCGTACGCCCCGTCCGACCCGGTGGTGGCGGTGCCGACCACGTTGCCCGCCGCGTCGACGAGCGTGACGCGGGCGTCGGCGAGCGGTCCGGCGGGTGCGCGTACGACGCCCTGGACCCGGGCTCCGGAGTCGAGGTCGACCTCGATCCGGGTGACACCGGTGCCGCCGACCTCGACGGGCAGGGCACGCGGCCGGAACCCGGCGGCGTTGACCGCCACGGTCACCGTGCCGGGCACCAGCTCGGCGAGGGTGAACTCGCCCTGCTCGCCGGTGGTCTGGGTGGCGAGGAGATCACCGCGCACATCGGTGACGATGACCATCGCGTCCTTGACCGGCAGCGCGGTCGCCGCGGCCCGGACCACACCGGTGAGCCCGCTGGTGCCGCTGAGCAGGATGTCGTAGGCGAGCGGTCCGCCGTCGACGACGACCGTCGCGGCCTGCGGCTGGAAACCGTCGGCGGAGGCGATCAGGACGTACGAACCAGTACCGGGCGCGTCGAGCGCGTAGGAACCGTCGGCCTGCGCGACCGAGCGGCCGAGCTGACGGCCGGACAGCGAGATCAGCGTGACCGCGGCCTGCGGCACGGGCGCGCTCTCGGCGCCGCGCACGAATCCACGCACCGCGACACCTGCATCGCCACTGACACCGCCACCGGAACCGCCGGTCGCGGAGGCCACCGCGGCGAGCCGCTGCGTCCCGCCGGGACCCGCCTCCGGCACGGCACCGACAACGGCCGGCACCCGCTCCTCCTCCGGAACCCGGATCGCCTCCGCGGCGACGGGGGCACCCTCGGGAGCGGCCTCCTCGGCGGCCGCCTGGGCCAGCGCGCCCTGGGTCCGCAGCGGGACCTCCTTGATGAACAGCGCGCTCAGCAGCGCGAGCAGCGCGATCGGAGCCGCGTACAGGAAGACGTCCGCGATACCGCTGCCGTAGGAGCTCTCCATCAGGGTGCGGATCGGGGCGGGCAGGGCGTCCAGGTCCGGGAGCGAGGCGTTGGTGTCGCTCGCACCGGCCAGCGCGGCCTGCGACTGCGGGTCGAGGGAGGCCGCGCCCTCCTGGATGTAGTGCGTGATCCGGTGGGTGAGCACCGCGCCCAGCGCGGAGACACCGACGGCGCCACCGAGCGAGCGGAAGAAGGTGACGACCGAACTGGCGACACCCAGGTCGCTCGGGGCCACCTGGTTCTGCGTGGCGAGGACCAGGTTCTGCATCATCATGCCGACGCCGAGACCGAGCAGCGCCATGAAGACACCGACGTGCCAGTACGGGGTGTTGTACTCGATGGTGCCGAGCAGGCCGAGTCCGGCGGTGATCAGCACACCGCCGATCAGCAGCCACGCCTTCCAGCGCCCGGTCTTGGTGATGATCCGGCCGGAGACGGTGGAGGAGACGAACAGGCCCGCGATCAGCGGGATCGTCAGCACCCCGGACATCGTCGGCGACTTGTCCCGGGCCAGCTGGAAGTACTGGCTGAAGAAGATGGTGCCGGCGAACATCGCGATACCGACGAACAGCGACGCTATCGAGGCCAGCGTGATCGTGCGGTTGCGGAACAGCCGCAGCGGAATGATCGGCTCGCTGGCCTTCGACTCGATGAGCATGAACACGAGCAGCAGCGCGATCGTGCCACCGACCATCGCGTACGTCTGCCAGGACACCCAGTCGTACTTGTCACCGGCGAAGGTCACCCAGACCAGCAGCAGCGACACCGAGGCCGTGATGAAGAAGGCGCCGGACCAGTCGACCTTCACCTGCCGCTTGACGACGGGCAGGTGCAGGGTGCGCTGGAGCACGATCAGGGCGATGACGGCGAACGGGACGCCCACGTAGAAGCACCAGCGCCAGCCGAGCCAGTCGGTGTCGGTGATGACTCCGCCGATCAGCGGGCCGCCGACCATCGCGGTCGCGAACGTCGCGCCGAGGTAGCCGTTGTACCGGCCGCGCTCACGCGGGGAGATCATCGCCGCGAGGATGATCTGGGCCAGCGCGGACAGACCGCCCATGCCGATGCCCTGCACCGCGCGGAACGTGATCAGCATCGCCGGGTTCTGCGAGAGCCCGGCCGCGGCCGAACCCAGGACGAACACCCCCAGCGCCAGCTGGATCAGCAGCTTCTTGGAGATGAGGTCGGCGAGCTTGCCCCACAGCGGGGTGGACGCGGTCATCGCCAGCAGGGACGCGGTGACGACCCAGGTGTAGGCGCTCTGGCCGCCGCCGAGGTCCTTGATGATGTCGGGCAGCGCGTTGGAGACGATCGTGGACGACAGGATCGCCACGAACATGCCGAGCAGCAGCCCGGTCAGTGCCTCCATGATCTGCCGGTGCGACATCGGTTCCCCGTGTGAGCCACCCCCGTGCTTGGCGTGGGCCCGCACACCGGTCGGTGTGGTCGTTGCCATGGCTTTCCTTTTCTCTTACGTGTTCGCGGGTGTCCGGGTGGTGGGTTCGAGTGGGGGAGGGGCGGGCCCCGTCGCCCGTACCCCGACCGGCCGCGGTCCCGGCCGGTGGTCGCCGAAGCTCGCCCGCAACCGGGTCATCAGCCCGATCAGCTGCCCGACCTCGTCGTCGGTCCAGTCGCTCAGCCGCTCGGCCAGCAGTTCGCTGCTGCGCCGCGACAGCTCGTCGACCACGGCACGGCCGGCCGGCGTCAGCCGCAGGATGCGGGAGCGTTTGTCCGCGGGATCACAGCTGCGCTCGATCCAGCCGCGCTCGGCGAGATGTGTGACATGCCTGCTGGTGACCGACATGTCCACGGCCAGCAGCTCCGCGAGCTGCCCGATCCGCATGTCCCCGTGCCGGTCGAGCAGCGCCAGCACGGCGGCCGAGCCGGCCGGGCACGAGGCGGGCAGGATCCGCGCGAGATCCCGCTTCACCGCCCCGACGGCACTGAGCTGACGCGCGAGCTCCTCGTACTGCGCCTGCTCCGCCATCACATCGCCCCATTTTTCGTTGCTTCAGGCAACCGTAGATTCCATTGGTTGCTGAAGGCAAATAAAGTGGCCGTAAGCCCAGCAAAAACTTGGCAAACACAAGCATGTGCACCCGTAAAGCCGCAGCTGAGACCGGGGGCCAATGACAGCCCGTCCGGCGCTTGAGGACGAGGCCGTCCAGGCCGAACGGGGTCTGGGGCGGAGCCCCAGGAATCCGAACGCCGGCAGCAGGCAAGCCCCCGACAAGGAACCCCCGACTAGGCCGGCGCCCAGCGACTTCGCTAGGGTCCATGGCCATGGCCAACTCCCAGAACCCCCAGGGCAACCCGGACCCCGCCGGCAGCACCCAGATGTTCCGCGCGTTCGTCGACGAGCCCCCGCAGGGCGGCCGCCAGCAGCAGGCCTCCTCGGGCCCGCGCGTCGGCCTGATCCTCGGTGTCGTCGCGGTGCTCGTGGTCGTCGCCGCGGTCGCCTGGCTCGCGCTGAAGTAACGCGGCCGCGGTGGCCGATGCCCCGCTCCGCACCGGATCGCGGGCGCGCTAGTCCCACCGCACGTCGACGTCACGCGTCTCGACGCACACCGTCCAGGTCTGTTCGTTCCGCGCGCCGGCCGGGATCGGCGCGGGGAGTTCCTCGGTGGACTCGACGGTCGCCCAGTCGACGCCGAGCGCGCCGATGACGTGCGTCCCGAAGGTCACCGTGCCCGAACGCACCGCGCTCTGCCCGGTGTTGTGGAAGCCGAGGGTGACCTTCTCGCACCACCGCTGGTCCGCCGGCTCCCGCACGGGTTCCCCGACCAGGAGCCCGGCGGGCCCGGCAGCCGGCGGAACCCGACGGCTCACCACCCCCGGACGGCACGCGCGTGCCACCGCCCCCACCCTCCGGCTCGGAGGCGGACTCACCACCCGCACCCGCACTGGCCCCCGGCGGATCCAACGGCACGAACCGCACCCCGCCCGTCGGCACCCCCGTACCGGCGACCCGATCCGGGCCGCCCGCGGCAAGTGCCGCGCCCAGACAGACGACCGCCGCCGACGCGCCGATCAGGGCGCCCCGGCGGCCGGGTGTCGATATCGCTCGATGCGTCGCGCGAGACATCGGGCCATGCTGGCTGACGGTACGTCAGAAAGGAAGGGACGGTACGGACGGGGCCGTACGTCAGTCCGAGATCAGGCCTTCGCGCAGCTGGGCCAGGGTGCGGGTCAGCAGCCGGGAGACGTGCATCTGGGAGATGCCGACCTCCTCGCCGATCTGCGACTGGGTCATGTTGGCGAAGAAGCGCAGCATGATGATCCGCCGCTCACGGGGCGGCAGTTTGGCCAGCAGCGGCTTGAGGGACTCGCGGTACTCCACACCCTCCAGCGCGGTGTCCTCGTAGCCCAGCCGGTCCGCGAGCGAGCCCTCGCCGCCGTCGTCCTCGGGCGCCGGGGAGTCCAGCGAGGAGGCCGTGTAGGCGTTGCCGACCGCGAGGCCGTCGACGACGTCCTCCTCGGACACGCCCAGTACCGCGGCGAGTTCGGTCACCGTCGGGGAGCGGTCCAGCTTCTGGGACAGCTCGTCGCTGGCCTTGGTGAGGGCCAGGCGCAGCTCCTGGAGCCGGCGCGGCACCCGCACCGACCACGAGGTGTCGCGGAAGAAGCGCTTGATCTCACCGACGACCGTCGGCATCGCGAACGTGGGGAACTCCACGCCGCGTTCGCAGTCGAAGCGGTCGATCGCCTTGATCAGGCCGATGGTGCCGACCTGGACGATGTCCTCCATCGGCTCGTTGCGCGAGCGGAAGCGGGCCGCCGCGTACCGCACGAGCGGGAGGTTGAGCTCGATGAGCGTGTCCCGGACGTAGGCGCGCTCGGGGCTGTTCTCGTCCAGCGCGGCGAGCCGCAGGAACAGGGAGCGGGACAGGGTGCGGGTGTCGATGGCTTCCGATGCGGCCGGAAGGGCCGGAGTCGGCGCGGCCGCGACGGCCGGTGCCTCGTCGATGGGGCTGAGCGTGTCGAGCGCATCCGGCGTCGCCTCGCTCTTTGTGAGCGTGAGCACCTTCGAGCTGCCCTGGTCTGCGGACATGCCACCCCCTTTGGGTCGCGGGACGGTCGTGGCGGCGTCCTCGTCGAGGAGCAGCCTTCACCTGAATACCGGAGCCGGAGCCACGGCAAACGCGCTTCCGGCAGAATGTCACATGTCGGCAACACGCTGTAGTGACATGTCGACATGCGAGACGCGAATCGGCCCTGGAAAGAGGCGGTGTGACGGTTTTTCAGGGGGATTCGGCCGACGAAGCGGCTGGTGAGCGATTCGCTCGTGCCGGTTACTGATCGCTCGCGCTTTCGGTTGTGCGCCGGTTCGAATCGAGGTGCACTCCACTCCGCTTCGAGTGCACCCGCCGAGCCCGCCCGGGGTGGGCGGCCGTTCCGGTTCCGACACCCGCGCCGGGCCGGCGCGGGCCGCCGGCTATCGCGGGCGTACGGCCCGCGGGAAGCTCACGCCTCGATCCGGTTCGCGGTCCGCAACCGCTGGAAACTGCGCGCCAGCAGCCGCGAGACATGCATTTGCGATACGCCGAGTTCGGCACTGATCTGGGACTGCGTGAGGTTGCTGTAGTAGCGCAACAGCAGAATTCGCTGCTCGCGTTCCGGCAGTTGCACCAGCAGATGCCGGACGAGATCGCGGTGTTCCACACCGTCCAGTGCCGGGTCCTCGTAGCCGAGCCGGTCGAGCAGTCCGGGCAGTCCGTCACCCTCCTGCGCGGCCTCCAGCGAGGTGGCGTGGTACGACCGTCCGGCCTCGATGCAGGACAGCACCTCGTCCTCGGTGATGCGCAGCCGCTCGGCGATCTCGGAGGTCGTCGGGGTGCGGCCGAAGGCGGTGGTGAGGTCCTCGGTCGCGCTGTTGACCTGCACCCACAGCTCGTGCAGGCGGCGCGGAACGTGGACCGTGCGGACGTTGTCCCGGAAGTACCGCTTGATCTCGCCGATGACCGTCGGCATCGCGAAGGTCGGGAACTGCACCCCCCGCTCCGGGTCGAAGCGGTCGATGGCGTTGATCAGGCCGATGGTGCCGACCTGGACGACGTCCTCCATGGGCTCGTTGCGGGAGCGGAAGCGGGCGGCGGCGTAGCGGACGAGCGGGAGGTTCGCCTCGATCAGCGCCCCGCGCACCCGGTTGTGCTCCGCGGTGCCCGGCTGGAGGTCCTTGAGCTCACCGAAGAGCACCTGGGTCAGCGCCCGGGTGTCGGCGCCCCGGCTGCGCTGCGGTGTCGCCTGGAGGGGGGCCGTCTCCACGGCGGGGGCGGGAGCCGTCAGTGTGGCGGTCGCCGCACCCGCCCCGGTCGCCGTACCCACCGCCGTCCCTGTACCCGCCGCCGTCCCTGCTCCCGGCACTGTCCCTGCTCCCGGCGCTGTCACGGTCGCCGTCGCTGTCACTGCTGCGGTCGCTGTCACTGTGGCCGTCCCGGACTCCTGGGCTGTCGTCGCGGTCGTCGTCAGGGGCTCCTGGGGCGGTGCTTGAGGCGCAGTACTGGCCGGCACGGTCAACTCCACCTCGTAATCCATCAACTCATCCGTCAAAAGCGGTCATAGCATCACAAGACATGTGCACTGTGTGCAAGCACCGCATAACGCCGTGTTGAGGGCAAACGGGTCCCGTGGGACGTAGTGAAGCCCTCCGCCGTACCGGGCGGAGTCCTTGCTGACCGGGGGTTTCTCAGAACTCGTAGTCGGCGACCACCCATGTGGCGAACTCGCGCCACATCGCCACTCCCGCCTGGTGTGCCGGATGCTCCAAATAGCGCTTCAGGGCGTCCGTGTCCTCGACGGCAGAGTTGATCGCGAAGTCGTAGGCGATGGGCCGCTCGCTGATGTTCCAGCCGAGCTCCCAGAAGCGCAGGTCGTCGATCAGGCCGTCGAGCGACCGGAAGGCCTCGACGCCCTCCACGACCCTCGGGTCGGCGCGCTCGACGCCCTCGTTGAGCTTGAAGAGAACCAGGTGACGGATCATGACTTACCTCCGTTGACCACCCAGGTCATGAAGTCGCCGATGGCCTGGGCGGCGTCCGATATGCCCTCGAACACTATCTGGACGTAGTCGGTCGCCTTGCCCGGGTCGGTGATGATCAAGTACAGCGCGAAGACCACGAGTACATAGACGGCGACCTTCTTCGCATTCACCGCCAAAGCGGCCTCCCCTGTGACTGCCCTCGCGACTGCCCCGCCCGAGAGTCCGCTGCTTGCCGGCGGTGAGTGTAACTTCACGTCGTATTTGAGGACCAACAGCCCACCGGACAAAGCCCCTTGTCGCGCGGTGTCCGGACGGCAGGAAGGGCCCCGTCTGGCGACGGGGCCCTTCTCTCAGCGGTGACGGGGGGACACCGGGGCCGTCCCCCGTCCGGTTCCGTGTCCTCCCGCGCCGCGCGGACCGCCCGGTCCGCCTACCACCAGTCGGTGCACTGCACCGCCTGGCCGCGGCCTCCGCCGCAGGCACGGAACTTGTAGTTCGCGTCGTTGGACGTCACCTTCGCGGCGCTGGTGATCTGGAAGCCGTCACGGCTCGCGACGAAGGGCCCGCACTGGACGAGGACGCTGTGGCCGCCGTCGACCGACCAGTCCATCCACACGTCGTCCCCCACACGCGGGGCCGCGAGCGCGGCGAACCCGTGGATGTCGCCGTTGATCCGGGCGGCGCGCAGGCTGATGCGCCCGGTGAGGCCCTGCGGGTCGTTCGAACGCAGCAGCTTGTCCTGCGGACCGGCCTGGACGCCGGCCAGGCTGTCGGAGATGTCGCGGAAGCCGTTGGTGCTGCGCTCGCAGTCGGAACGGGCGGCCGTCGCCGTGCCCGACGTGGCGACGGTGACCCCTCCCGCCAGCACAACGCCGGCGGCGGCGATACAGGCGGCTCTGGCAATGGCACGTCTGGTCATGACGGTGCGTTTCCCCTCGGAAGACGGACAGCGGGCAAGGCGCGGGCTGTGGGCACAGCGCGGGCTGTGGGCACCGCACACCGAACCCCGGCGGCGCCGCCGCAAGACAACCATCTGGAACGGAAGGGTTCTTCTGGAGATTGCCGGGTTGCGCCACCGCGACGGGTGCGCGTGCCGGCCGCCCGGGGCGGAAACCGCACCGGGCATGCGCGAAGGGCCCGGCTCATTGAGCCGGGCCCTTCGTCTGCCGCGGTAGCGGAGGGATTTGAACCCTCGGTGACTTGCGCCACACTCGCTTTCGAGGCGAGCTCCTTCGGCCGCTCGGACACGCTACCGAGAGAGACCTTACAGCAAGGTGGGGCGTGGTTTGAAATCGGTATTGAGGGCTCCCGGGAGGCAGTTCCGGGGGCTCAGCGGTCGCGGAAGAAGTCGGTGAGGACGCGGGCGCACTCCTCCGCGAGCACGCTCTCGATCACCTCGGGCCGGTGGTTGAGCCGGCGGTCGCGTACGACGTCCCAGAGGGAGCCGGCCGCGCCGCCCTTGTCGTCGCGAGCGCCGTAGACGACCCGGTCCACGCGGGACAGCACCAGCGCGCCCGCGCACATCGTGCAGGGTTCCAGGGTGACGACGAGCGTGCAGCCGGTGAGCCGCCACTCCCCGAGTACGGCGGCCGCCCTGCGCAGCGCCAGTACCTCCGCGTGGGCCGTGGGATCGCCGGTGGCCTCGCGTTCGTTGTGCCCGGCCGCCAGGACGGTCGTACCGTCCGGGGCCAGTACGACGGCGCCGACGGGCACGTCACCGCCGTCGGCGGCCCGCCCGGCCTCGTCCAGGGCGAGCCGCATCGCGGCCCGCCACCGGTCGCGTACCGGGTCAGGGGCTGGGTCGGAGGGGGTCGGGGTCAGCGCACGGTCTCCAGCACCTCCGAGGCGCCGAGGGACTCGGCGATCTCGGTCAGCGCGTCCTCGGTCAGGGACAGCAGTTCCTTCACGCTGACGCCCAGGTCGTCCAGGATGGCGGTGTCGCCGACCGGGCCGTGCGGCACGGAGTCGGCGGAGCCGCCGCCCTCCGTTGCGCCTTCCCCGTCGCCGTCGTCGTCATCTTCGTCGGGCTCACCGTCCTCGGTACCGTCGAGGTCGAGGGAGTCCAGGTCGGCGGTGTCGTCGCCGCCGGGCTCCCGGCCGAGCAGTTCGTCGGTGAGCAGGATCTCGCCGTAGCTGCTGCGGGCAGCCGCGGCGGCGTCGGAGACGTAGATACGCGGGTCCTCCTCGCCGTCGAGACGGACGACGCCGAACCAGGCGTCCTCCTGCTCGATCAGCACGAGCACCGTGTCCTCGTCGGGAGTGGCCTCCCGGGCCAGGTCGGCCAGATCCGACAGGGTTTCCACATCATCGAGCTCTGTATCGCTCGCTTCCCACCCGTCTTCGGTGCGCGCGAGCAGTGCGGCGAAGTACACCGTGACTCTCCCACTGGTCATAGGCGTGCCGGTTGGGGGTCCCCCCGGCGGAGGCTTCGGGCGGGGGGAGGGAGCGGTGCTCCGAGCCCCACCCACTCGGAATCGTGGCAGAAACAAGGCGCCCAGGGGACGTCTTCGGCTCCCTGTGTCCGGCTCTTTTGATCGCACGTGCGTAAAGAGTCACCAGCGCACTTGTCGCCGCCACCAGCGGATCGTACGCGGCTTTTCCCCACGGCTTCGCACGACCACCCGGTCAACGCCCGTGCGGGGCGCGGATCTTCCCTACCAGCGGAATGTTCGCATGCGCATGGCGCGCCTCAGCCGTGCGGTCTTCGCGCGGCGGGGCTGCACCCGGTCGCGCAGCGCGCGGGCCTCCGCCAGCTCCCGCAGGAACTGGGCGCGCCGTCGGCGGCGCTCGGCCTCCGACTCCTCGCGGTCACGGTCGTGCTCGTGGCCGTTCTCGCGGTCGTTCTCGCGGTCGTACCGGCGGTCGTTCTCGCGCCGGCCGGCCGGAGTGCCCCTTCGTCGGGGCAGGCCGCCGTCCGGCAGGTCGGGCAGGTCTGGCAGGTCACGCATGGGTTCACCACCCCGGGTCCGTCCCTCCCACTTTCCCCCGGACGGCCCGTTTGATGCCAGCGCGCACGGGGAGGCGGCACGGTTACTGTTGTGGACATGCGTCTCCACGTCGTCGACCACCCCCTGGTCGCCCACAAGCTCACCACCCTGCGCGACCGGCGCACCGACTCCCCGACCTTCCGTCGGCTCGCCGACGAGCTGGTCACCCTGCTCGCCTACGAGGCCACGCGGGACGTGCGGACCGAACAGGTCGACATCGTCACGCCGGTCTCCCCGACCACCGGCGTGAAGCTCTCCCACCCGCGTCCGCTGGTGGTGCCGATCCTGCGGGCCGGGCTCGGCATGCTGGACGGCATGGTGCGGTTGCTGCCGACCGCCGAGGTGGGGTTCCTGGGCATGATCCGCGACGAGGAGACGCTCCAGGCGTCCACGTACGCGACGCGGATGCCGGAGGATCTGTCCGGGCGGCAGGTGTACGTGCTGGATCCGATGCTCGCCACGGGGGGCACGCTGGTCGCGGCGATCCAGGAGCTCATCAAGCGGGGGGCCGACGATGTCACCGCGGTGGTGTTGCTGGCTGCGCCGGAGGGGGTGGAGGTCATGGAGCGCGAGCTCGCGGGGACGCCGGTCACTGTCGTGACGGCGTCGGTGGACGAGCGGCTCAACGAACACGGGTACATCGTGCCGGGGCTGGGGGACGCGGGCGACCGCATGTACGGCACGGTGGACTGACCCGGACCTGGTCTCGTCTCCGCCCGCGGCCCGGTGGTGCCTGTTCGCGCAGTTCCCCGCGCCCCTGGAAAAGCGTCGTTCGGCCGCGGGCCGGTGGTGGCTTGTCGCGCAGTTCCTCGCGCCCCTGGGAAAGCGTCGTTCGGCCGCGGGCCGGTGGGGGCTTGTCGCGCAGTTCCCCGCGCCCCTGAAGGGGTAGTCGTTCGGGCGCGGGTCCGGTGGGGGTTGGTCGCGCAGTTTCCTGCGCCCCTCGGAGCCTTGGGGCTCGTGTCTGGTGGAAGCGTGTCGCCGGGCGGTGCCCGCTCACGCGGCGCAGCCGCGGCGCGCCGGTATCCGCGTAGCCGCGGGCAGTCGTGCCGCTGGGGCGGCACGGGTGGGCGCGGCGGCACCACGGCGGCGCCGGGTTGCGTGAACGCCCCCTGCCCGCACCCCCACGCCGGGGCCGTGTCAGCAGTGGCGGTTGGTTCCGGTTGGGGTCGGCTTCGGGGACGTCAAGGTCGTGAGGGCCTTGTCGGCGGTGGCGCGGGGGGAGAGGGACTTGAACGCGTTCCCGATGATCAGGTCGATCTCGGCACCCTTGCGGGCCGCGTCCGTACGCCGCTCCGCGCCCCCCAACTGCGTACCCAGCACCGGCAACGACGTCTTCAAGGAGGCCGAAGGCCCGAGAAGTATCCCGGTGCCCTTCACCTTCTTGTCGTACTCCTTCGCCGCGTTCCCCACATCCCCGATCTTGAAGCCACGTTTCGCCAGCTCGTCCGCCGTCCGCTTGGCAAGCCCGGCCTTCGTCGTGGCGTTGAGGACGTTCACCGTGATCTTCCCGGGCACGGGCACGGGCACCGCACCGGCCACGGCGGAGCCACTCGCGCTGGGCGACGGACTCACCCCGCGCCCGCAGTCCGACTTCAGCCCCGCGGCCGACGCCTCGTCGCCGCCGGTGAAGACGTCGATGAGCTGCAACGTGCCCCAGCCGACCATGCCGATCGCGGCGGTCGAGGCCACCACGGCGAGCACGATCCTGCCGCGCCGCCGGGGACGGCGCATTCGTGGGTATTTGTCCCCCGTGATCCGGTACTGGCCGCCCATGCCAGGGGGAGTCAGCATGCTCATGAGCGCAGCGTAGTGCGCTTGGGCGACGATGCCTACTAGATGATCATTCGACGCCGCCCAGTCCAACCCGAAAGGGCCAACAGGTTTCCCACGGGTGCCCGCAAAGGGCGGAGAACGGGGAGCGGTGGGCGGCGAGCGACGCGGGCGTCAGTCGAGTTCGAGGACGCGCGCGTGCAGCACCTGCCGCTGCTGGAGCGCGGCGCGGACCGCGCGGTGCAGTCCGTCCTCCAGATACAGATCGCCCTGCCACTTCACGACATGCGCGAAGAGGTCGCCGTAGAAGGTCGAGTCCTCGGCGAGCAGCGTCTCCAGGTCGAGTTGCTGCTTGGTGGTCACGAGCTGATCGAGGCGGACCGGGCGCGGCGCGACGTCCGCCCACTGCCGGGTGCTTTCCCGGCCGTGGTCGGGGTACGGCCGGCCGTTTCCGATGCGCTTGAAGATCACACGGAAAGCCTACCGGTCAAGAGCTTCGCGGCGCAGCCATGGAGAGGGAGTGCGACACCGGAAAAGATGCCGTAAATCGTGGCAAACCGGAAGACTGGACTGTGCAGGTCCGACACGAAGGTCCGACACAGGGGTCCGACATGAGCGACAGCAAGGCTTCATCCGCGGCCACCGGATCGTCCACCGAACCGGCAGGCACGGCCCCCGGTACCACCCCCGCCCTCCCCCAGGAAGCTCTGCCCCAGGAAGCCCTCCCCCAGAAAGCCCTGGAGATCGCCTCCGGGTACGCCTTCACCGGGCCCGCCCTCGATCTGGGCGCCCTGCTCTGGGACGGGGTGTGTCTGCCCGACGCGCAGATCCGGATCCCGTTGCCGATGCTGAACCGCCACGGGCTCGTCGCGGGCGCCACCGGCACCGGCAAGACCAAGACGCTCCAGCTGATCGCCGAGCAGCTCTCCGCGCAGGGCGTGCCGGTGTTCCTCGCCGACATCAAGGGCGACGTCTCCGGTATCTCGGCGCCCGGCGCCGACAACGACAAGGTCCGCGCCCGCGCCGCCGACGTGCACCAGGAGTGGACGGCGACCGGGTTCCCGGCCGAGTTCTACGCGCTCGGCGGCATCGGTCACGGCATCCCCGTACGCGCCACCGTCACCAGCTTCGGGCCGGTCCTGCTCTCCAAGGTGCTCCGGCTGAACCAGACCCAGGAGCAGTCGCTCGGCCTGATCTTCCACTACGCCGACCAGAAGGGCCTCGAACTCCTCGACCTCAAGGACCTCAGGTCGGTCGTCGCCTTCCTCACCTCCGACGAGGGCAAGGCCGAGCTGAAGAACATCGGCGGTCTGTCCACCGCCACGGCCGGGGTGATCCTGCGCTCGCTCACCGCGTTCGAGGGCCAGGGCATGGGCGACTTCTTCGGTGAACCGGAGTTCGACACGGCCGAGTTCCTGCGCACGGCGAGCGACGGACGCGGCACGGTGTCGGTCCTCGAACTCCCCGCCGTACAGGACAGACCGCAGCTGTTCTCGACGTTCCTGATGTGGCTGCTCGCCGATCTCTTCCACGATCTGCCCGAGGTCGGGGACGCGGAGAAGCCGAAGCTCGTCTTCTTCTTCGACGAGGCGCATCTGCTCTTCAACGACGCGTCCCGGGCGTTCCTCGACTCGATCACACAGACCGTGCGGCTCATTCGCTCGAAAGGGGTCGGTGTGTTCTTCGTGACGCAGACCCCGAAGGACGTGCCCGCGGACGTCCTCGCCCAGCTCGGCAACCGCGTCCAGCACGCGCTGCGCGCCTTCACCCCGGACGACCAGAAGGCGCTCAAGGCGACCGTGAAGACCTTCCCGAACTCGGCGTACGACCTGGAGGAGCTGCTCACCGGCCTCGGCACCGGGGAGGCGGTGGTGACCGTACTGAGCGAGAAGGGCGCGCCCACCCCGGTCGCCGCGACCCGGCTGCGCGCCCCCGAGTCCCTGATGGCGCCGGTCGACGCGGCGGCCCTCGACCGGGCGGTGGCCGCCTCGCCGCTGCACGCGCGCTACGCGCAGGCCGTCGACCGCGAGTCGGCGTACGAGAAGCTGGAGCGGCGGGCCGCACCGGAGCCGGCACTGGAGCCGGCACCGGAGCCGGCACCGGAGCCCGCCGCGGAGCCGAAGCGGACGCGGAGTGAGAAGCCGCAGGGAAACGTCGTCGAACAGGTCGTCGGCAGTGGCATGTTCAAGTCCCTGGCCCGGTCGATCGGTACGCAGATCGGGCGGGAGATCACCCGCTCGGTCTTCGGCACGGCCCGCCGCCGGCGCTGAGCGGGACGGTCGGGATGCCGGACGCCCACGGGGGGCGTCCGGCGCTCCGGTCAGCCCTGCCTGCGCTCCCTGAGAGGAGCGGCGGCGCGTGACTGCTTCGGTTCCTTCGGGTCCGGCTTCGGCGCGTTGCGGACGGCCTCCGCGCGCAGCAGGGCGCGCAGCACGGCGTACGGGTCTGTGGGCATGTTGGTGTTCCTCGCTCGGTGGTGGGGTCGGGTGCCGTTGCGGGGCGGGGCCCGTCAGCAGCGCAGGACCACCGAGCGGAGGCAGCGTGGGGTGTACGGGGGCCGGGGCGGCGCGGGGTGCGTGGAGTGGGCCGGGCGTGCGGGGCCGTTGGCCGGGGGTGGTGCGGGGCGCCGGGGAGCGGCCGGGCGGCGGGCGGCGCGGGCGGTGGGGCGTACGACGGTGTCCAGTACGTCGCACTCGGCGACCTGGCCGCTGTTCTCGCCGGCGGCCAGGGCGACGGGGAGGGCGTGCGTTCCCGTGTGTGCGCCCGGGACCAGCAGGGCGAGCAGCAGGACCGCGATCCGCAGCCAACCGTGCCGTGCGGGAGTGCGCCGGGCGGGGTTCACGGGGGTGATGTCCCCGTGCGGGGGGCCGGGTTCCGCGCGCGGGGTGGGAGATCCGCCCGCTCGGCGTAGGGAGGGGGCGTCTTCGCGCGGGTGGCCGTCCCCCTCACCGGCGTTCACAGCGTGTGCGGGACCTGCCGGGCGCGGTCCCGCATACGGGCGGCGGTGATGATCTCGGTGACGCCCACCGCGAGCAGCCAGATGCCGCCGACCAGGGTCAGGACGGCGACCGACTCGAACGGGGAGTCGATCAGCACGATGCCGCCGAGGAACGTGACGACGCCGAGGAAGATCTGCCAGCCGCGGGCCGGCATCGTGCTGTCGTGCACGGCGGCCAGCGTCTGGGTGATGCCGCGGATCAGCCAGCCGATGCCGATCCACAGGGCGAGCAGCAGGATCGACTGCATCGGGCCGCGGAAGCAGAACAGGCCCAGCAGGATCGACAGCGCGCCGCTGATGAACGCGAGCACCCGCAGCGAGGTGGTCCGGTGCGTCCCGAACGCGGCGACCAGCTGGAAGACGCCGCTGATCAGGAGGTAGAGGCCGAAGAGGACACCGGCGGCGAACAGGGAGGCGCCGGGCCAGACCAGCACCAGCACACCGAGGACCACGGAGGCGATACCGGTCACCAGGACGACCTGCCAGGCGGCCCGGGAGAGGCTGTGCAGCGGGCCCTCGAAGGGCGGTTCGGGCCGGTCGTCGTACGCGTCGGTCATGATCCATGCTTGGACCGGGGGCGGCGGGGGCGCCACCGGGGGCGGGCCAAGCGGTGGACCCGGCGGTGGCCTAGGACTGCTTGGCGGACTTGGCCGCCTTCGCCGCGGCCTTCATCTCCTGCTTGTGCGCGCGGACCTTCGCCAGCGACTCCGGGCCCGTGATGTCGGCGACCGAGCGGTAGGACTTCACCTCGCCGTACGGTCCCGCCGCCTCGCGCCAGCCCTTCGGCTGTACGCCGAGCTGCTTGCCGAGCAGGGCCAGGAAGATCTGGGCCTTCTGCTTGCCGAAGCCGGGGAGTTCCTCCAGGCGCCCGAGAAGTTCGGCGCCGGTTTCGGCGTCGCGCCAGACGGCCTCGGCGTCACCGTCGTAGTGCTCGACGAGGTACTGGCAGAGCTGGTGGATGCGCTTGGCCATCGAGCCGGGGTAGCGGTGTACCGCGGGCTTCTCGGAGAGGACCGCCGCGAAGGTGTCCGGGTCCTGGGCGGCGATGTCGTGCGCGTCCAGGTCGTCCGCGCCGAGCCGGTCCGCGATGGTCCGGGGTCCCTTGAACGCCCACTCCATCGGCACCTGCTGATCGAGCAGCATGCCGGTCAGGGCGGCGAGAGCGGACCGCCCGAGCAAGGCGTCGGCGGCGGGATCCTGAGCGATGTGAAGTGTGACGTCCATGTGCCCATGATTCCGCGAGTACGGGGGCTGCGCTCGACGCGGGCAGGCGTGCCGCAGGGCGGCACCCGCGAATGCCGGGCTGCACGCCCTCCAGCCCCGACGCCGGGTGCGGGCCGGTGGGGGCTGGTCGCGCAGTTCCCCGCGCCCCTTGAAGCCGTGAGGCTCACGTACCTCGAAGAGGGACCGTCACGACAGCCGTCACCCCCCCCCGGGGCGCGGGGAACTGCGCGAACGACCACGACGGCGCCGCACCGTCACAAGAACCGTCACCCCCCAGGGGCGCGGGGAACTGCGCGACGAGCCACGACGTTGCCGCACCGTCACGACAGCCGTCACCCCTCCAGGGGCGCGGGGAACTGCGCGAACGGCCACGACGGCGCCGCACCCGACAACACCACCCGGCGCGACGGGGTGCCGCCGGTGCGTACTGCATGGTCAGCGCCAGTAGCCCAAGGCGTGTAGGCGTTGTTTGGGGACTCCCAGGTCCTTACGGACGTAGGACGCCAGCGTGCGGGTCGTGGCCGTGTCGCAGGCGATCCAGACATAGGGGTCCGGGGTCGCCCCAAGGAGCGTGGGGAGATCGGCGCGGACCCGGTCCACAAGGTCCGTGTCCCGGCGCGGCACCTCCCGGATCTCGTGCCGCCCGGAGTCGGCACGGCACGGCAGCCCGTCCACACTCCCCTCGAACCACACCGTCGCCGGCGCGGAACCCAGCTCGTCGAGAAGGGAGTTGAGCGCGGGCAGCGAAGCCGGGTCACCGATCGCGAAGACGTGCGAGGGTTCGGGCTGGGGCCGCTGGAAGCCCGTACCCATCACCGTCGCCTCGATGGTGTCCCCGGGCTTCGCCGCCCGCGCCCAGTCACTGGCGCACCCCTCGTGGAGTGCGAACTCGAAGGAGAACGTGCCGGCGTCGGGGTCCGGGTCGACCAGCGTGTACGCGCGCTGGTGGGGCTTGCCCCCGTTGTCGAACCACACCCGCACCCACATGGTCGGGTGCACACCGTGCGCCGCGAGCAGGCCGCCGTCGGTGAAGTGCACCCGCCGGTAGTCGGGACCGGCGTCCTCGCCTCCCGTCACGGTGAGGACGAAGTCCTTCGCGCCCATCAGCTTCAGGACCGTGCCCTGCCAGCCGTGACCCTGCCCCATGGTGCCCCTTCACCCTTCACGTACCATTCCGCCACATCTGCTTACTTAGGCAAGCCTAACCTAAAGTCCGGAAGGAAAACAGGGTGAGTTCCGAGCTCTACCGCGATGCCCACGGCATCCCGCACCTGCGCGCCGACGGGGTTCGCGCACTCGCCCACGCCCAGGGCCGCGCCACCGCCCTCGACCGCGCCTGGCAGCTGGAGATCGAACGGCACCGCCTGGAGGGCACCTCCGCCGCCTTCCTCGGCACCCCCGCCCTGCCCTGGGACGTCCTCGCCCGCCGCGCCCGGCTCGCCGACACCGCCCGCCGCTGCTTCGACCAACTCGCCGCGAACGACCCGGAGACCGCCGACTTCGTACGGGCCTACGTCGACGGCGTCAACGCCTCGCTCACCGAAGGCGCCCTGCGCGCACCGGAGTTCGCCGCGGCCGGCGTCACCGCGGGCCGCTGGCAGCCCTGGACGCCGCTCGGCGTCTGGCTGGCCACGCACATCCTCTTCGCGGGCTTCCCGGCGAAACTCTGGCGCGAGGAGGCGATCCGGCACCTGGGCCCGGAGTCGGTCGGCCTGTTCGCCACCGACGGACCCGGCACCTCCGGCAGCAACGGCTGGCTCGTCTCCGGCGACCGCACCGCCACCGGACACGCGGTCATCGCCGGCGACCCCCACCGCTTCATCGAGGACCCCGGCGTCTACCAGCAAATACGCCTGGCCTGCCCGGAGTTCGACGTCCTCGGCCTCGCCGTGCCCGGCATCCCCGGCATCGCCCACTTCGGCCACACCGGCACGGTCGCCTGGGCCATCACCAACGCCATGGCCGACTACCAGGACCTGTACCGCGAGCGGCTGCGGCGCACCGGCGCCGGCGTGGAGGCCCTCGGCCCCGACGGGACCTGGCGACGGGCCCGTCTGCACACCGAGTTCATCGAGGTCGCCGGTGAGGAGCGGGTGCCCGTCGAGGTGATCGAGACGGAGCGGGGGCCGGTGATCGCCGGGGGCCCCGAGGGCCTTGAGGGCGGGGCCCTGCCGGACGGCGGCGAGGACGCCGTACCGGTCGCGCTCAGTCTGCGCCACCCGCCCCGCGTCACCTCCGACCTCGGCTTCGGTGCCCTGCTCCCCCTGCTGCGCGCCCGTACGGTCGCCGACGTCGACCGGGCCTTCGACCGCTGGGTGGAGCCGGTCAACGTGGTGCAGGCCGCCGACACCGGGGGCGGCACCCTGCACCGGGTCGCGGGCCGGGTGCCGGTGCGGGCCGAGGCCAACCGGCTGCGCCTGGTGCCCGCCTGGGAGCCCGGCCACGAGTGGACCGGCTGGCACGAGATGCCCCGTACCCCACTCGTGGACGGTGTCGCGGTGATGGCCAACCAGCGTGGCCTCGCCACCCCGTTCGGTGTCGAGTTCGCCCCGCCCCACCGCGCCGACCGTATCGCCGCCCTGCTCGCCGGGAAGGACCACTGGTCGGCCGCCGACATGCCCACCGTCCACATGGACACCCGGCTGACGTCCGCGGGCCCCCTCCTGGACCGCCTCGCCGCCCTGCCCGCCGGCGCCCTCACACCCGGGGCCGTGGCCCTGCGCGAGCGGCTGCTGCGCTGGGACCGCCGGATGGAGGCCGCCGACCGCGACGCCGCCGCCTTCGCCGCCCTGCGCTCGCTGGTCGTCCGCCGGCTCGCCGCGCACCCGGCGTTCGCCGCCCTCACCGAACCGCCCGCCTACCCCGAGGCCCTCCAGCCCTGGCTGGCCCTCGTCCCGCGCGTCGGCTTCGCCCTCGAACACCTGCTGAACGCCGAGGAGTTGTACGGCGTCGACCGTGACGCGATTGTGCGCGCGGCACTGGAGGAGGCCGCCGGGCTGCCCGACCGCACCTGGGGCGAGACCCACCGCCTCGCACCCTGGCGGGCGCTGCCCGCGCGAGGGGGATCCGCCGACGAACCGGGGCTGTCCGGCGACCACGACTGTGTGCTGTGCGTGTCCTCCGTACCCGGGATCACCGACCGGGCCGCCCGTGGCCCGGCCGCCCGTTACGTGTGGGACCTGGCCCGGCGCGAGGACAGCCTGTGGGTGGTGCCCCTCGGCGCGTCCGGCGTCCCCGGCACACCCCATCACCGCGACCAACTCCCCCTGTGGCTCGGGGGAGAACTGGCTCCCGTCGTCACCGACTGGCACAAGCTCACCAAGGAGACCGATGTCTGAGAGACCGCTGTCCGGGCCGGCAGAGGGGCCCGTGGCAGAGAGGCCCGTCACCGATGGGCCCGTCACCGAGAGGCCCGTGGCCGACAGACCCGTGGCCGACAGGCCTGTCGCCGAGAGCCCGGTCACCGAGAGCCCGGTCACCGATGGGCCGTCGCTGCCCGCGGACCCGTACGCCCACCGCCCCGCCGTCCACGAGCAGACCGTCGGCGGGTTCGGGACCGTACGGGTGCTGCCGCTCGACGCCGACGCGGACGCCGGGGTGGTGCACGGCTGGGTGAGCGAGGAGCGGGCCGTGTTCTGGGGCATGACCGGCCTGGACCGCGAGCGGGTCGCCGGGATCTACGCGCACATGGACGGCCTGGACACCCACCACGCCTTCCTCGCCGTCAAGGACGGCACCCCGGTCGCCCTGCTCCAGACCTACGAGCCGGACGCCGACCGCGTCGGTGACTGCTACGAGGTGGAGCCCGGCGACATCGGCGTCCATCTGCTGCTCGCGCCCGCCGGCCCGGACGGCGAGCGTCCCGGCTGGTCGGCCGCGCTGGCGTCGGTGCTGGTGACGTACGTCCTGGTGACCCTCGACCGGCCGCGTATCGTGGCCGACCCGGACGTGGACAACGGCAAGGCGATCGCCCGTTTCCTGCGCCAGGGTTTCACCCCGGGGCCGGTCGTGGTGCTGCCGGAGATCGATCTGCCGGACGTGTACCTGCCGGAGAAGCGGGCGCAGCTGGCGTTCCTCCGGCGGGAGACGGCGTTCTCCCGGGTCCCGCGACACCGGCGGCCCGCAGGGTGAGCAGCGGGACGCCGCCGTCCGTACGTATTCCGGAAGGGCATCCGAAGACGGAGAGACGACGTGGTGTGCGATGGCGGACACGGCGACCGGGGCCGACCCGGAACACCCGGCGGCTACGGCGGCCGTGACAGCGAACGCCCCGGCGACCGCCGAGGGCGGTGGCTTCGCGGGCTGGTGCTGCTGGGCACCCTGCTGGTCGTGTTCCTCGCCGGCACGGGACCGGCGTCCGCGCACGCCGCTCTCCGCGGCACCGATCCCGGCGACGGAAGCGTCGTCGCCACCGCCCCGCGCGATCTCACCCTGACCTTCACCGAGTCCGTCGGCCTGCTCGACGGCTCGGTGCGTGTCTACGACCCCGGCAACCACCGGGTCCGGCTCGGCACCGTCGCGCACGTGCCCGGCAGCTCCGACGAGATCCGGGTCCCCCTGCCGGCGTCCGGCCTGGACAAGGGCACCTACACGGTGGCCTGGCGGGTGGTGTCGTCCGACAGCCATCCCGTCTCCGGCGCGTTCACGTTCTCCATCGGCGCCCCCTCGCCGACCTCGGCCGTGGTCGACACCGGGCCGCCCGAGAACCCGGCCACCAACGCCCTCCAGCAGACCGCCCGCTATCTCGCCTACCTCGCCGGTGCCGTGCTCATCGGCGCCGCCGTCTTCGCGGCCGTCTGCCGGCCGGCGGACACTTCCGCGCTGCGCCCGCTGCTGCGCACCGCCTGGTGGACCCTGCTGGCCACGACCCTCGCCCTGCTGCTGCTCCGCGCCCCCTACGAGGCGGGCACCGGCCCTGCGGACGCCTTCGACCCCGACGGCCTCACCCGCACCCTGTCCGGCCGCCCCGGCATCCTGCTCCTGGTCCGCCTCGCCCTGCTGGCCCTGACGGCCCTGCTTCTCGTACGGCTGTCCAGGCGCCCCTCGCCGGCCCTGCTCGGCGCGGGAGGCGCCGTCGCGGTCGGGCTCGCCGTGACCTGGGCCGCCGCCGAGCACGCCTCGGCCGGGATCCAGGTGCCGGTGGCGATCGCCTCGTCGACGCTGCATCTGCTGGCCACGGCGGTCTGGCTGGGCGGGCTCACGGCCCTGCTCGTCACGCTGTACCGGACCGACAGCCTGTCGGTGGCCGCGGTCGGCCGTTTCTCGCGGGTCGCGTTCGCCTCGGTGACCGTGCTGGTCGTGACCGGGCTCTACCAGTCCTGGCGCGGCCTCGGCTCCCTGGAGGCGCTGACCGGCACCGAGTACGGGCGGCTGCTGCTGATCAAGCTGGTGGTGGTGGGCGCGCTGCTCGCGACCGCGGGCTTCTCCCGGCGGTTCACCATCGGGTGGGCGACGGCCGGGGCGCGGGTGGAGAGCCCGGTGGAGGAGCGGGTTCCGGCGGCGATCGGGGCCGGGAGCGGGGCCGGTGGCGGAGACGGTGGCAGGAGCGGTACGTCGGAGGTGGAGCCGGAGCGGGCGGACACCGGGTCCGGACTGCCGGACGGCGAGCCGTCGGACGCCGGGCCGGAGCGGCCGGACGTGGCGTCCACGCCGGCGCGGACCCCGGTGGGCGGCGGTGACGACGGGCTGCACCGCCGGGCGCTGAAGCGGTCCGTGTTCGCCGAGGTGGGGATCGGGCTCGCCGTACTCATCGTCACCACCGTGCTGACGGCCACCCTGCCCGGCCGGGCGGCGGACGAGGCGGCCGCCGCGTCGACGGTCGGCCAGCCCCGTACCGTCACCGAGACGGTGGCCTTCGACGCCGGGGGCGGTGCGTACGGCAAGGTGCAGATCACGCTGGATCCGGCCCGGGTGGGCGACAACTCCGTGCAGGCGGTGGTCTTCGGACCGGACAACGGCGTCTCGATCGTGCCGGAGCTGCGGCTGTCCTTCAGCCTGCCGAGCAAGGAACTCGGCCCGATCGACGCCGAACTGACCGACCGCGGCGGCTACTGGGCCACCGACTCGCTCAACCTGCCCATCGAGGGCTCCTGGACCATGAAGATGACGATCCGGGTGTCCGAGGTGGACCAGGTGAGCGAGGTACGGACGATCCGGGTCGAGCGCTGACGCCCGGCGGACGGCGGCTCGGCGGCTCGGCGGCTCTCAGCGGCCGAGCGCGGCCACCCCGGCCCGCGCGAACTTCTCGTCCAGGTCGCCCGACGGGGCGCCCGCGACACCGATGCCCGCGACCGGGGCGCCCTTCACGGCGACCGGGGCGCCGCCGCCGAGGAACAGCGTGCCGGGGATGTCCTTCAGGTTCGGCGTCTGCTCCAGGCGCCCCGCCAGCTCGGACGTGGGGGCGTTCCAGGAGACGGCGGTGAACGCCTTGCGCTCGGCGGACTCGTAGGACTGCGGGCCCGCGCCGTCGCCGCGCAGGGTGACCAGAGTGTTGCCGTTGCGGTCGACCACGGCCACGCTGGGCTGACGCCGGACGCCGGGCCCGTCACACGTTCCGGCCGTGCTCCTGTACGGCGATCCGGGCCAGCTTGGTCAGCATCATGCCGTTGCGGACGGCGACGACGTAGTCGACGGGGAGCCCGTGCATCCGGGTGCCGGGGCCGCGCAGCGCGTGCCAGTCCAGGGTGAACAGCGTGTGTTCGCCCCAGGGCAGCAGCCGCATCGCGATCCGGGCGGCGCCGAACGGCTCGGCCTTCGCCTCCAGCTCCAGCCGCCGTCCCGGTTCACAGATCCGCACCACACAGGTGTCGTCGAGGGTGAGCGGCCCGGCGCCGACCCGCACCCGCAGCCGGGCGCCCACGTCCGGCCAGCCCGGATCCACGGCGAGCACCTCGCGGGTCCCGGTCACCCACTCCCCGTACCGCCGGCCCTCGGACAGCAGCGCCCACACCTCGTCCGGCGAACTCAGGATCAGCCGACGCGTCCGGGCCACACCGATCACGTCCTTCCGCGGCAGCAGGCAGCGTGTCGTCCCAGTGTGGCCGGGCCGGGACCGGCCCGCACGACGGAGGGTCCGCCCCTACGGCCGTACCGCCGGCCGCAGCGTGGAACGGTCGTACGCCCGCAGCTTGTCCGGCGCGATGACCCAGTACAGCGCCTCGATCCCGGACGGTCCGGCGTCGATGGTGACCAGGGCGACGGTGACGCCGTCCTGGGCGAGCCGCAGGCTGGGCAGGCCGTTGGCCTCGACCACGCTGTACTCGGCGTCCGGGAAGAAGTGGTGGGCGAAGGCCGTGACCCGGGCCGCGCGCTCGGCGCCCGCGATCTCCAGCCGCGCCACGCCCCGCATGCCGTTGCCGTCCGCGTAGGCGACGGCGTCGGCCGCCAGCACGTCCTCCAGGGCGGCCACGTCCCCGCCCCGCGCGGCGGCGACGAAAGCGTTGAGCAGCCGCCGGTGCTGGTCCATGTCGACGGGTGCGCGGCGCTCGGTGGACAGCCGCTTGCGGGACCGGCTGATGATCTGCCGGCAGTTGGCCTGCGTCAGGTCCAGCATGCTCGCGATCTCGTCGTACGAGTAGTCGAACGCCTCCCGCAGCACGTAGGCCGCCCGCTCCACGGGGTTCAGCTTCTCCAGGACGAGCAGCACGGCCAGTTCCATGGCCTCGCCGCGCTCGGCGCCGATCTGCGGGTCCACACTGGTGTCCACCGGCTCGGGCAGCCACTGCCCGACGTAGGCCTCGCGGCGGACGCGCGCCGACTGCGCCACGTTGATGGCCAGCCGGGTCGTGATCCGCGCGAGGAACGCCGCCGGGTCCCGGACCGCGGCCCGGTCGGTGCCCTGCCAGCGCGGCCATACGTCCTGCACGACGTCCTCGGCCTCGGACACGCTGCCCAGGATCCGGTAGGCGATGCCGAACAGCCGTGGACGCACCCGCTGGAACGCGTCCGCCGCCTCCTCCAGCGAGTCCTCCGCGAGCGGCTGCTGCTGGTCCATGATGCCGATGCCTTTCGCGGGACGACCGTCGGGGAGCCCCCGCTCCCCCTCCGATCCTACGGCGACCCGTACGCCCCCTCTCGGCCTACTCCGCGGCCGCCGCCTCCCGTACGGTCTGCGCGCTGCGGGCCGGGTCGTAGCCGTCCGGGACGCCCTCGACCAGGATGATGTCGCCCGCGATGTGGCGGGCGCGCAGCGGGGCGATCTCCTGGTAGGCGGGCGAGTCCCACCAGGCCCGCGCCTCGGCGGTCCCGGGGAACCCGATCACCACGACGGCCCCGGGCCATGTCCCCTCCTTCACCTCGTGCTGCGCGAAGTGCACGAGGAAGCGGCCGCCGTACGGCGCGAAGGTGCCGGGTATCCGCTCGATGTACTCGGCGACGTCCGGGTGCGGGGCGGCGTCCTGAAGATGGGCGATGACATAGGCGGGCATACGGTCCTCCTGGTCGGCGTGCGGGCTTCTCCGTACTGGCGTGATCGTCGCAGTGCGGGGCCCCCGGGGTCGATGACGTCGTGGGTAATGGACGGCGCCGGCGGAACCGGTGCGGAGCCGGCGGGGGAGTGATCACTCAGGCGGGATGAGTATCCGTGCTCAGGTCCGGGGCATCGCCCCGCTGACAGCATCGACGCAGCGGCGCAGCCAAGGGCGCCGGCTCCGCACCGGCTCACAGTTATGGAGACCTCCTCATGTCCCGACGTATCGCTCTCTCCGCGGCCGCCGCTGTTGTCGTCCTCGGCGGGGCCGGAGCGTTCGCCCTCGCCTACGCCGGTGACGAGCAGGCGCCCGCGCTGGACGGGAGCACCGCCCGCTACACCGCGCCGCAGGGCGACCGGGACGGTTCCTTCACCTTCACCACCGACGTCACGGCGTCCTCCGGCGTCAAGAGCGTGAAGGTGCTGGCCTGGCCGGCCGACTCGTCCCTCGCCGAACAGGAGCCGACGGCCAAGGAGATGGCGGACGTCGAGGCCGCCACCTGCGAGTCCACGGGCGACGACACCACGAAGTGCACCTACAGGACCCCGGTCCCGGCCGCCGAGGCGACCCCGAAGGGCGACTGGTACGTCGCGACCCTGACCACGGCCAAGGACGGCACCACGACCCTGAACACAAAGACGACGACCTTCACCGTCAAGTAGCCCGCCGGGGCGGGGATCCGCCGACGGCCACGCCCAAGTAGCAGTCCTCGGCGGAGGGGACGGGCGGCTTTCGCGGTCGTGCAGCGGTTCGGGGCCGACGAGTTGGTGGCGTGCGCGGTCGGGCAGTGGTTTGGGGCGGGGGTGCTGGCGGCTTTCGCGGTCGTGCAGCCGTTCGAAGCGGGGGAGTTGGTCGCAATCGCGGTCGGGCAGCGGTTCGGCGCGGACGAGTTGGTGGCGTGCGCGGTCGGGCAGCCGTCGGGAGCGAGGGGAACCGGCGGGCTGGTCGTCAGGTCGCCGCCGGAGAACGTGCCGGCTTCGTCTCCGGTGCCGTCCGGCGGGCGATCCACGCGGCCGGTGCCACCGCCAGGCAGGCCACGGCCACCGTGCCCATGGCGAGGGGGAGTCCGGCGACCCCGGCCGTCCAGCCGATCAGCGGCGGACCGGCGAGCATGCCGGCGTAGGCGACGGTGGTGACGAAGGCGATCTCCCGTTCCCCGCCGCCTCTGCCCACTTCCGCACCCTCGCCTCCGCGCCCATCTTCCCGCCCGCCTCTGTCTCCGTCTCCGTCTCCGTCCCTGTCCCGCGCCTCACCCGCGCGGCCCGCCAGGCCGATCAGGACCGGGAAGGCGCATGCCAGGCCGGCGCCGGCTAGGCCGAGCCCGGCGATCGCCACGGACGCGGCCGGCGCGGTCGCCGTGAGGAGCAGTCCGGCCGCGGCCAGCAGCGCTCCGCCGCCCACCAACAGATGGGCCCCCAGGAGCCGTTCGAGGCGTTCGCCCCCGAGGCGGGTCGCCGCGACGACCGCCGTGAACAGCGCGTAGCCGCCGACGCCCACCACGTCGGCGGTCTCGTGCTGCTGTACGAGGAAGATGCCCGACCACTCCGAACAGGCGCCCTCGGCGACCGCGACGAGCACCGCCCCGGCCGCGACGGCCCACAACCGCCGGTCACCGGCAACCGCACGCCGCCGGTCACCGGCCACCGCACCCCGCCGGTCACCGGCAACCGCATGCCGCCGGTCACCGGCAACCGCACGCCGCCGATCACCGGCAACGGCACCCCGGCCGTCACCGACCCCCACGCTCCGGTCGTCACCGGACACCGCACTTCGTCGGGGGTGGCGGTCCTCGCGGGCCGGTGGGCGTTCGTCGGGCAGCCACCTGGTCACGACCGTGAGTGTCAGCAGGCCGGCGCCCGCGACCGCGGCGAGCTGGGTCGTCGTACCCGCACCGGCGGCCGCGCCCAGCGCGGCACCCCCCGCGCCGACCAGTCCGCCGATGCTGAAGTGGGCGTGGAACAGCGGCATCAGGGGCCGGTCGAGAGCGCGGACGACGGCGACTCCGGCGACGTTCGCGGCGACGTCGACCATGCCCATGAGGCCGCCGAGCACGGCCAGGGTGAGACCGAGCCGGAGGGCGGAGCCGGCCGTGCCGACCAGGGCGAGCACCACGAACCCCAGGCCGAGACAGACCGCCGTCACCGCCCGTGGCCCGAACCGCGCACAGGCCCGGCCCGCCGGGACGGCCGTGAGGACCATCGCCGCCGCGGGCCCCAGCAGCACAAGCCCGAGCACGGCGTTCCCGGCGTGTGCCTGCCGGGCCAGCGCCGGCACCTGCGCCGCCCACGATCCGTAGACGGCGCCGTCGAGCAGAAACACCGCGCACACGGCGACGCGGGCCAGCAGCATGTCCGTCCTCCGACGTGTCGAGGCATCAGATCCGCGTACCCGGGAACCGGATCCGCGTGCCGGGAAGCCGACCGTAAGGGGTGGGGCGTGCCTCTCCTTCCCGTTCGCACGCCGCAAAGCCCTCTCCCTACCCGGACGGGTACACCCTCGGGTACGGCCGTGCAGTCCCCCGGCGGACCCGTGGACCGCCGGGACCCGGCCCGTACCGTGGCGGTAAGTGCCCTCCCCGGCACAGGAGTCGGCCCGACGAGCCCCGGCCGCGACGCCGGGGGGAGGGAGGCGAGGCATGGCCGTCCTGTGGGGTGTGTCCTTCGACGCCACCCCGTTGTCCGGAGTGGTCGTCGAGTTCGTGAAGACCGCCCGGCACTTCCACGACCGCGGCTACGAGGTCCACCTCGACCTCGGCTACGACATCAAGGCGGACAAGGGCAGGTTCTTCGTGCCCTACCGCGACGAGGCCCGGCTGCTGCCCCCGTGGGTGCGGCTGTCCCGGCTGCCCGGCCTCGACACCGTCGACGGCTACGACGCCTCCCTGGTCACCGCGGTCCTCCAGGAGGTCGTGGAGAAGGGTGACGTACGGCTGCTGCCCGAGGTGGAGCGGATCACGGACGCCCTGTGCGCACGGGTACTGGCCCTGTGGGAGTCGCTCGGCGTCACCCGGGTACTGGTGGAGAACGGCACCCTGCCGGAGAACATCATGGTCACCCGTGCCCTCCAGAAGGCGATCACCGTCCACGGCGCCCGGCACCGGCTGGGCCGCTTCGTGCTGTGGCGCGACCACGACCTGATGTGGCAGAGCGAACCGGGCACCGGCAAGTACGGCAGCCCGCCCTACCCGCACGTGCCGCCGCTGCTCGACTCCGTCCACGTCCGCTATCTCGCCCTGCACGAGCGGGCCCGCACCCTGACCCGCGCCTGGGCACCGCACGTCCGCGACATCGACGTACTGCCGAACGCCTTCCCCCGAAGGCCCGCCACCGTGGGCCCGGAGAACCTGACCTTCCGCGCCGAGCACGCCGTGCCGCACACCGCCCGGCTGATCGCCCGCACCACCCGGATCATCCCGCAGAAGCGGATCGACCGGGACATCCACCTGGTCGCCGCCCTGGCCCCGCGGACGGACGTCCGGCTCCTGGTGGCGGGCGACACCGGCGAGGACCCGCACGAGTACCGGCGGCTGACCTCGCTCGCCCGCGAACTCGGCGTCACCGACCGGGTCGTCTTCGCCGGCTGGCTCGCCCCCGACACCGACGCGGCCGGCGCCCCAGCCGGCGGCGGCCACTCGGTACGCGACCTGCTCGCCCACGCCGACCTGGTGTCGTTCCTGACGTCCTACGACTACGAGAGCTACGGAAACCCGATCGGCGAGGCGATCGCCGCCAAGGTCCCCTACATCACCAGCGGTTACGAGCTGTATCCGACGGTCTACGGCGACAAGGGCTTCCGCGCGCCCGTCCTGCACGACGACCTGCCGACCCCCGCATTCGTGAACGAGGTGGCACAGCTGTTGAACGACGACACTCTGCGGTCCGCCACGGCCGAGCACAACCACCGCCTGGGCAACCGCCACTTCGGCCGCTCCAGCGCGGAGCGCCTGCTCGACCGGCTCGTGCTCACCCCGATGGGCGCCAGAACCCGGATGAGCGTGATCCTGCCCGTCTACAACGAGGCCGCGAACCTGCGGGCCGTACTGGAATCACTCCACGACCAGCGCACCTCCGACGGCAGCGGGCGCCGGCTGGACCCGGAGCTGTACGAGATCGTCCTCGTCGACAACAACTCCACCGACGGAACGGTGGAGTTGGCCAAGGCCTTCGCGGCCGAGCACCCCGACCTGCCGCTGCACGTCGTCCACGAACCCGAGCAGGGCGTCTCGTGCGCCCGCCGGACCGGGATGCGGTTCGCCGCCGACCGGAGCGCGGGCCGCCCCGCTGGCACGGCGTCCGACGACCGCTTCTACCTGGTCTCCGCGGACGCCGACTGCCAGGTGGACGACACCTGGCTGTCCACCCTCCTGACGGCGATGGACGACATCGGCGCCGACCTCGGTGTCTGCGACTACTACTACCGCGAGGAGCACTTCAGGGACCGCCCCCGCCTCTGGGACGCGATCTCCCGCACCCTGCGCTGCCGCGCGGTCGCCTTCGCCCTGTTCGGCGGCTTCCCCGACGGCAAGGGCTTCGCCGTCGAACGCACCGCGCACGACCGGGCCGGCGGCATCGAGATCTTCTACCAGCTCCAGGACGGGCACTTCGTCAACCACCTCTCCGACGACTGGGACTTCGGCATCAAGGTCTCGGCCCTCGGCGGCAGCCGGACCTACGTCCCCGACTCCCGGGTGGAGATCAACCCGCGCCGGGTGGACCACGCGCTGGAGGAGGTCGTCGAGGGCAGGGCGTACGGATCCCACGGGACGATCGTGATGCGGGACATCCGGCCCGACGGGGAGGCGTCCGCCGAGCGGGACCTCACGGCGGAAGAGGCCCTGCGTGCCTGGGAGTTCTCCATCAAGGACTTCACCCCCAAGAACCTTCTCCTGCCCCTCCTCCTCGACCCGGACCTGCTCACCACCGAACCCGTACGGGAGTTCTTCGGCGCCTCCCTCGCCGACGCCCTGCGCCAGCGCATCGCCGAGCTGGTCGACGAGATGCGGATCGTCGACTTCACCCCCATCCACGCCTACAAGACACCGTCCTTCCGGCTCTACTTCGAGTTCGCCGACGCCCTCTTCGAGCGGCTGCGGGCCGCGGTCGGCGACGACATCGGCCATCCGCCCCCGCTGCCGCCCTGTCTGGAGGAGATCCCCCGCGACCGGTTCCGGGAGTTCGTCGCGTACTACTGCGAGGACCGCGAATCCGGCGAGGCCCACGACTACTTCGGCAACGGAGGTGTCTTCTGATGACCACCGCCCCCGACCCCGCCCCCGACCCCGATCCTGTTCCCCGCTCGGCCCCCGGCTCCCCCGACCCCGCCCTGGAATCCCTTCTGGCCGTCGATCCGACCGCCCCGGTCCCGGCCGCCGTCCACGCCCTCGCCGCCCCCGGCAACCGGCATCTGCTGGAGTACGTACGCGAGGACCCGTTCGGCGCGCACGTCTTCCCGGGCAACATCGAGGACTACGACCCGGAGGCGTTCCTCGACGACCTCGACCACCAGCTCCGGACCACTCCCCCGATCCACCTGTGGGCGTACATCCCCACCTGCGCCTACCGCTGCCGGTTCTGCCAGTACCCGGTCGTCATCGTGAAGGGCCCGCAGGAGACCGTGAACCGGCGGGCGGCGCAGTGGGTGGACTGGAACATCCGGGAGGCCCGGCTGTGGCTGCGCCGGGTCCCGCACCTGGCCTCGGCCCCGGTCGGCG
The DNA here is from genome assembly GCF_044753385.1 of Streptomyces sp. NPDC088387. NCBI lineage: Bacteria > Bacillati > Actinomycetota > Actinomycetes > Kitasatosporales > Streptomycetaceae > Streptomyces > Streptomyces sp. NPDC088387. The sequence goes on along the minus strand of NZ_JBIVNC010000003.1, from coordinate 90,754 downwards.
AGTTCAACGTGTTCGGCGGTACGCCCTCGCTGCTGCCCGCCGGCGAGATCCGCCGGCTGCTCGACTTCTACCGGGAGAACTTCGCCTTCGGCCCCGGCACCACGATCCGCTTCGAGGGCGACCCCACCACCTTCACCCCGCCCAAACTGGAGCTGCTCGCCGAGCTGGGCTGCACCAAGGTCTCCAGCGGGGTGCAGTCGTTCGACGACCACGTGCTGCCCCTCAGCGGCCGCGAGCACACCGCCGCCGCCTGCACGGAGTTCATCCACCGGGCGAAGGCCACCGGCTTCGACTGGATCAGCATCGACCTCATGTACGGCCTGCTCGACCAGTCCCTGGACAGTGTCCGGCGCGACCTGGACACCGTGCTGGAACACGACCCGACCGCCGTGGTCTGCACCAAGCTCCATCTGCGGGACTACGCCGACACCCGGACCGGGGTCTCCGGGGTGCGTCCCGCGGCCTGGCAACTCCCCGAGTACCGGACCAGGCTGGAGTCCCGGGGCCACCGCTGGCCGACGCTCGGCGAGCAGTACCAGATGCGGGAGATCCTCACCGAGGGCCTGCGGGCGGCGGGCTGGACCGAGCATCCGACCATGTACTTCGCCAGGCCCGGCGCCGGACCGGAGAAGTGGAAGGCCCTCATGGCCGACCAGGACCAGCAGCGGCCCGAGGTCGCCATCGGCCTCGGCGGCAGCTCCAGCTGCCGGGCCTCCGAGGGCATGACGAACGTCGACGCGCGCGCGTACGCCGAAGCCGTGGACGCCGGCCGGATCCCCCTCGGCTCGGCGACCGCGTTCACCGAGCGGGCCCAGCAGACCCGGGCCGTGAACATGGCGCTCTCCACCCTCCAGCCGCTCCGGGAGGACGTGCACCGCCGCCGCTTCCCCGGGGCGTCGCTCTTCTCCCCGCAGTGGCGGGCGGTCTTCGGCACCCTGAGCGACCGCGGTCTGCTGCGCACCGACGAGACCGCGGGCACGGTGACGCTGACACCGGTGGGCGAGACGCTGGTGGAGGCGATCATCAACACGGAACTGATGGCGGAACCGGCGACGGCGGCCTAGGAACGGGCCGACCGTGCGAGGAGCACGGGGGACCCGCCACACCGGCCGGCGTGGGGTCCTGCCGGGGTGGCGGGTCCGGTCGTCGGTCCGGACTACCAGACGAGGCCGCCGTCGACCCGGAGGTTCTGCCCGGTGATCCAGCCGCCGTCGGGGCCGACGAGGAAGGCCACCGCGCCCGCGACGTCGGTCGTACGGCCGAGCGCCCCGAGCGGTGTCTGCCGGGCGACCTCCTCACGCGACTCGTCGGTGGTGGCGCTGCGCAGGATCCCCTTCTCACCGCTGTCCGTGGGGCCGGGCGACACCACGTTGACGGTGATGCCGCGTCCGCCCAGCTCCCGGGTGGCGATCCAGGTGAACTGCTCCAGCGCCGCCTTGCTCGCCGCGTACACGGCCTCCTGGGTGCGGGGCCATCGGGTGGTCACGGTGGACACGTTGACGATCCGCCCGCCCTCGCCCATCCGCTCGGCGGCGTGCTGGATGGCGAAGAACGGGGCCTTGGCGTTGACGGTCATCTGCCGGTCGAAGTCGGCCTCGGTGGTCGCCCCGATCGGCGTGCGTAAGAAAGTGCCGGCGTTGTTGACAAGAATGTCCAGCTTCTGCGCCCCGAAGCACTCGTCCGCGGCGTGGAACAACCGCTCGATCTGGGCCAGGTCGGACAGCTCGGCGCGCTCCGCCCACACCACACCACCGGCGCCGGTGACCTCCTCGACGGTCTCCCGCGCCGAGGCCTCGTCGCGTCCGTAGCTGAACACGACCGCGGCGCCGTCGGCCGCCAGCCGCCGTACGATCGCCCGTCCGATGCCCCGGGACCCGCCGGTCACGATCGCGGTCCTGCCGCGCAGCGATGCCGTTCGCTCAGTGCTCATCGTGTCTGTCATTCCTTCCGGAGAGGCCGACAACTGCACTTGCCATTACGGCATGGCCGCCAACTCCAGGACAGGAAAGGCCGGTTGTTCCGCCCGACAGTGAGGAGTCGGGTGCCCCGGCGGCCCCGCACACGCCAGAGGGCCGGACCACGGGTGTGGTCCGGCCCTCCGGAACGGGCGGTACGTACGTGGAGCGGTCGCTCCCGGCGGGCTAGGCCGCCCTGGAGTGCGGGGTGGGCACTCCAGGGACGTCCTGCGCGTCCTCGACGGGCGCGTACGTGTCGTCCTCCCCGAAGTCCGGGGCCTGGAAGGGGTTTGTCGTCGGAGGCGGCGACGCCGCGGTGGAGCGGCGGATGTGCCCTTCCGGAGCGGAGAACAGCGAGGTCGGATCGATGAGAGGTTCTCTCCTTCGTTACAGGCGCCCGAGGGCGCCCGGTGTGCCGTGACCGGGCACCGCGGTTCTACAACTTGGTCATCTTCGAGTACGGGCTCAGGATCCGCATTTGCTTCGAGCCGAAATCCACGAGCGCCGCGACTCCGTCCTCGATGCCGATCACTCGGCCGAGGCCGTACATGTCGTGGGTGACCTGGTCGCCCACGGCAAAGTTCTCCGGGGCTCGTGTGACCGGGGCTTTGAAGGGACTGGTAGGCAAGTGACGCTTCGGAGCAGCAGGCTTTGTCATTGCCCCCAGTATGTGCCCACCTGTATCACGTTGGCTGCGCTCATCCATGTCCATTACCCGGCGGGGCACCGGCGCCGGAAGCCGCTTCCGGGGCGCCACTCCGGGCCCGCGTCCCTGACCAGGGGCTTCCCGCCCCGTCGGGACGCGGGGTCGCCCGGCCGCCGGAACAATGTCATCGATCGTGGCCGAGTTGTTGTACTCCGCCGCCCGGGATCCGGGCCGGGCAGACCGCCGGACACCGAACACCCGCTGAACGTCGAAGGGCCCCACCGCGAACGGTGGGGCCCTTCGACTTCGTGCCCGGTGAGGCACTGGCGGAGGATACGAGATTCGAACTCGTGAGGGGTTGCCCCCAACACGCTTTCCAAGCGTGCGCCCTAGGCCTCTAGGCGAATCCTCCGCCGGGAACATTACATGACCGAGGGGAGTGCTAGCGAACTCGTTCCCGCACCTCAGGATCAGGTAGTCTCTACGAAGCTCCCCACGCGGCGCTATCTGACTGAACTCCCCCAGGGCCGGAAGGCAGCAAGGGTAGGTCGGCTCTGGCGGGTGCGTGGGGGGCGTCTTCTTTTCCCCCCGGCATCCGCACCGACCCCTCTTGTCAGTGGGCGCCTATAACCTCGTACGCGTGTCGTCTCTCGCGTTGTACCGCCGCTATCGCCCGGAGTCGTTCGCCGAGGTCATCGGGCAGGAGCATGTCACCGGCCCGTTGCAGCAGGCGCTGCGCAACAACCGGGTCAATCACGCGTACCTGTTCAGTGGTCCGCGCGGCTGCGGCAAGACGACCAGCGCCCGCATCCTGGCCCGCTGTCTGAACTGCGAGCAGGGGCCCACACCGACGCCGTGCGGCGAGTGCCAGTCCTGCCAGGACCTCGCGCGGACCGGTCCCGGCTCCATCGACGTCATCGAGATCGACGCCGCTTCCCACGGTGGTGTGGACGACGCCCGTGAGCTGCGCGAGAAGGCCTTCTTCGGCCCGGCCGGCAGCCGGTACAAGATCTACATCATCGACGAGGCCCACATGGTCACGTCGGCCGGGTTCAACGCGCTGCTGAAGGTCGTCGAGGAGCCCCCGGAGCATCTCAAGTTCATCTTCGCCACCACCGAGCCCGAGAAGGTCATCGGGACGATCCGCTCCCGGACCCACCACTACCCCTTCCGGCTCGTCCCGCCCGGCACCCTGCGCGAGTACCTCGGCGAGGTGTGCCAGAAGGAGGACATCCCCGTGGAGGAAGGGGTGCTCCCTCTTGTGGTGCGCGCGGGCGCCGGGTCCGTACGTGACTCCATGTCCGTCATGGACCAGCTGCTCGCCGGCGCCGCCGCCGACGGTGTGACCTACGCGATGGCGACCTCGCTCCTCGGCTACACCGACGGCTCCCTGCTGGACTCCGTCGTCGAGGCCTTCGCCACCGGTGACGGCGCCGCCGCCTTCGAGGTCGTGGACCGTGTCATCGAGGGGGGCAACGACCCGCGGCGGTTCGTCACCGACCTCCTTGAGCGCCTCCGTGACCTGGTGATCCTCGCCGCCGTCCCGGACGCCGCGGAGAAGGGCCTGATCGACGCCCCCGTCGACGTCATCGAGCGGATGCAGGCCCAGGCCGGTGTCTTCGGCGCCGCCGAGCTGACCCGCGCCGCCGACATCGTCAACGAGGGCCTCACCGAGATGCGGGGCGCCAACTCCCCCCGCCTCCAGCTCGAACTGATCTGCGCCCGCGTGATGCTCCCCGCCGCCTACGGCGACGAGCGCTCGGTCATGGCCCGCCTCGACAAACTGGAGCGCGGTGTCCACTTCTCCGGTGGCCCGGCCACCGGTGCGCCCGCCATGGGGTACGTACCCGGGCCGGACGCCCACGGATATCCGGCGACGGCACCCCAGGCTCCCCCCGCGCAGGCCGCGCCCCCGCCGCAGGGTCCGCCCGTCCCGCCCGGCGGTGGCCCGGCCGCCGCACGCGCGGCCGTACGTCCTCAGGGGGCGGGCGAGGCTCCGGCGGGCGGGGGCGCGGGCGCTCCGGGCGCGGTGAGTGCTGCGGGCGCCGCGGGTGCCGCGGGTGCTTACGGTGATCCGGCTCCGGCTCCTGCTCCGGTTCCCGCTCCCGACGCGCCCCCCGCCCCTGAGCCGCAGGCCCCGGCCCCGGCTCCGGCCCCAGCTCCGGAACCCCAGGCTTCCGCCCCGGCCCCCGGCGCCTGGCCCACCGCCGCCGCCACCGGTGGTGCCCGGCGGCCCGGCGGCTGGCCCACCGCCACCCCCGCCGGAGGCGGCACCAGGCCCGCGGCCCCGGCACCCCCCGTGGCTCCCAGCACCCCGGCCGCACCCCCCGCCGCGGCTCCGGCCCCCGCCGGACCGGCGTCCGTGCCTGCGGCCGGCGGTCCGGACCCCCGTGCCCTGTGGCCGAACATCCTGGAGGCGGTCAAGAACCGCCGCCGCTTCACCTGGATCCTCCTCAGCCAGAACGCGCAGGTCATCGGCTTCGACGGCACCACCCTCCAACTCGGCTTCATCAACGCCGGAGCACGTGACAACTTCTCCGGCAGCGGCAGCGAGGACGTCCTGAAGCAGGCGCTGGTCGAGCAGTTCAACGTCCACTGGAAGATCGACGCCGTCGTCGACCCGTCCGGCGGCGGCTCGGCCCCGCCGTCCGCGGGTGGCGGCGCCGGCCCGTCCGGCTCCTTCGGATCCCCGGGCCCGGCCGGTGCGGGCGGTCCGTCCGGGGGGTCCGGCTTCACCGGCGGCGGAGGCGGCACCGCCACGGCGTACGGCGCCGGACCTTCCGCCGGGGGCTACGGCGGCGGGACCGGGACAGCCGTACAGCAGCAGCCGTCACCCCGGGCCGGGGCCGGGCCGGCGTCCGGGGCCGCCCCTTCCGGACCCGCGCCCGCCCAGGCCCCCGCCGCCCCGCCCGCGCGCGCACCCGAGCCCGTCGCTCCCGAGGACGACGTCCCGGAGGACGACGACCCCGACCTCGACGAGTCCGCCCTGTCCGGGCAGGAACTGATCGTGCGGGAGCTGGGCGCCACGGTGATGGAGGAGTTCACCAACGAGTAGGCGCGAGAGCGCCCGCACGGAGGGGCACCCCGACCCTCCCGTTAGGCTGACCCCGTGAAGGTCCTCGTCATCGGCAGCGGTGCCCGCGAACACGCCCTGTGCCGTTCCCTGTCCCTCGACCCCGCGGTCACCGCGCTGTACTGCGCGCCCGGCAACGCCGGGATCGCCGAGGTCGCCGAGCTGCGCCCGGTCGACGCGCTGGACGGCGCGGCCGTGTCCGCGCTGGCCACCGAGCTCGGCGCCGGGCTGGTGGTCGTGGGCCCGGAGGCCCCGCTTGTCGCGGGGGTCGCCGACGCCGTGCGCGAGGCGGGCATCCCGGCCTTCGGCCCCTCCAAGGAGGCCGCGCGGCTGGAGGGCTCCAAGGCCTTCGCGAAGGACGTGATGGCGGCGGCCGGCGTCCCCACGGCCCGTTCGTACGTGTGTACGAACCCGGACGAGGTCGACGAGGCGCTCGACGCCTTCGGCCCGCCGTACGTGGTGAAGGACGACGGTCTCGCGGCCGGCAAGGGTGTGGTGGTGACACCGGACCTCGACACGGCCCGCGCCCACGCCAACGCCTGTGAGCGGGTGGTCATCGAGGAGTTCCTCGACGGCCCCGAGGTCTCCCTCTTCGCCGTCACCGACGGCGTGACGGTCGTCCCGCTCCAGCCCGCCCAGGACTTCAAGCGCGCCCTCGACGGCGACGAGGGCCCGAACACCGGCGGCATGGGTGCCTACTCCCCACTGCCGTGGGCGGACCCGAAGCTCGTGGAGGAGGTGCTGGAGACGGTCCTCAAGCCGACGGTCGACGAGATGCAGCGCCGCGGCACCCCGTTCTCCGGTCTGCTCTACGCCGGTCTCGCGATCACCTCGCGCGGTGTGCGGGTCATCGAGTTCAACGCCCGGTTCGGCGACCCGGAGACCCAGGTCGTGCTGGCCCGGCTCAAGACCCCGCTCGCCCGGCTGCTGCTCGCCGCCGCGGACGGCACCCTGGCCGACCTGGCCGACCTGCGCTGGAGCGACGACGCGGCCGTCACGGTCGTCGTCGCCTCGCACAACTACCCCGGCACCCCGCGCACCGGCGACCCCATCACCGGGCTCGACGCGGTCGCCGCCGAGGACGCCCCGTACGCGTACGTCCTGCACGCCGGCACCCGGCGCGAGGCCGACGCGGTCGTCAGCGCGGGCGGGCGGGTGCTGTCGGTCACGGCCACCGGCGACGACCTCACCGAGGCCCGCGAGCGCGCCTACCGGGCGATCTCCCGGATCGGCCTCGACGGCTCCCAGCACCGCACGGACATCGCGGCCAAGGCGGCTACCGGCGCGTAGTCCGGGCGGCGCGCGCCCCCGCCGACCGCATTTGCACCACATCCGAAGAAACCAGACTGAACCCCCAGGGCCCCGGATCCGTCTCAGGATTCGGGGCCTGATGCTTGCCCTCTGTCATCCACCTCTCCCCAAAGCCATTCCATCGAGTGACCGGTGCCCCATCCGGCTGACGGGGGCGCGACCCCCAACTAGGGTGCGGCGCAAGCGTTCGGGCACTTGGCCCACCGGCATTGCGATGTCAGTGGCGGGTGCCACAGTGGGGGAGTGAGCATCGCCAGGAAAGGTTCAGAACGGCAGGGAGGGGGTGAGGTCCGGTCGTGACCGGGATCGGTGTGGAAGTGGGAGCCCAGGCCGCTCGTGCGAGGGCTCTGGCCGTGTTGCGGGTGCGCAGCCGCGCGCTGGCCGTGGCCCTGCTGCCGGCCGCCGCCGCGGTGATCCTGCTGGCCGGCGGCTCCTCCGGACATCTCGTGGGCCACGCCTGGGACGTCGCCCGCTGGGTGATGTCCGTGCTCGCGGTGCTGGTGCTCGCCGCCGCTGGGGGTGTCGCCCTGGTGGTCGCCCGGGCCCGCCCCGCCGTGACGCCGACGGTCACGATCGCCGAGGATTCCGCGCCGGATCTCTACCGGATGGTGCGCGACCTCGCCGACCGCCTCGACGTACCCGCGCCCTCCGCCATAGCGCTCACCCCGGACTGCGACAGCTGGCTGGAGGACCGTACGCATCCGGCGCACGGCACCCCGGCCCACGGCACCCCCCCGCCGGCCGACGCCGACGAACCGGCCGGCACCGGCCGCGCACAGCGCCGGAGCGCCACCGCCCCCGTCCTCGTCATCGGCTCCCCCTTCCTGTGGTGGATGCGTGTCGGAGAGCTCCGCGCGGTCCTCGCCCCGGTCGTCGCCGGTACGGGCCCTTCGGCCCAGCCGGACATAGCCGCGGCCCGGCGCTTCGTCCGGGGTCTGGACGCCGCCGTGGCCGTCGCCGCGACGCCCGGCCGCAACCCCGTGGCCGGGGTGTTCCTCGCCGGTGTGGGCCGGGTGGCCCGGCTGCTGCTGCACAGCTGCCGGGTGCACGCGGCCGAGATGGAGCGCGGAGTCGCCGCCGCGGCCGCCGAGCGTGCACAGGCTGTGGACTACGGACTGCGGATCGTCGCCCAGGAGCAGGTCGGCCTGGCCTACGCCGGCTGGGACCGGCTGCTCACCCGGGTCGCGCTGCCCGCCTGGCGGATGGGCCGCTGGCCGTCCCGGCTGGACGCGGGTGTCGTCGCCGCGCTGACCGAGCTGTCCCGCCGCGACCGGCTGGCCGAGGGGTTCACCTCCCGGCTCGGCGAGCGCCCCGCGTGCGACCTGCTCGAAGAGCCGGGCGCCATCGACGAGGCCACCTCGCTGCTCGCCGCCCGCCTCTTCCACGGCGGCCCCGCCGAGCCTGGCCCGGACTGGTCGCCGGTGGACTGGCAGGAGTATCCGGAGGAGGTCGTGGACCGGAAGTGGCGGATCGACGCCGCCCGGCTCCACCGCGTCCTGGACGCCCTCGGCGTCCGCCGCACCGACCGCCACTCCGACGCCCCCACCCTCGACCGAGTCCTCAACCACCTGGCCAACCCGGCACCACCCCACACCGACGCCCCGGAATCCCGCCCCGGGGTCACACACCCCGCCGCCCGGAACCTCCCCGGCGAAGACCTTCGCGAAAACGACCTCCCTGACGGCGGCCTCCCTGACGGCGGCCTCCCTGACGGCGGCCTCCCTGACGGCGGCCTCTCCCGGGACGACCTCTTCGACGACGAGGATCACCCCCTCTCCACCCCCCGCAGCACCACCCTCGCCGACCGCCTCAGTGCCGAGCTCACCCGCGAGGAAGCCGCCACGGCCGCCACGACCGCGGCCCGCGCCGCCACCGCCGCCGGCGCGAGCCCCACCGCAAGCCCCACCCCGGGGGCCACCGCGGAGGCCGCCACCGGCACCACCGCTGCCACCGGTCGCGCCGACCACCACACCCGCACTCCCGACGCCGACCTCTGGGACATCGGCGCCCTCCCCCTCTTCCCGCTCCAGCCGCCCCGCAGCCCGCGCGAGCTGCTCGCCGACCACGTCACGGCCATGGTCTGCTGTGCCGCGATGGACACCGCGGGCGCGAAGCCGGGCCTGGACTGGCTGGACGGCCCGTCCCTGATGTTCGGCGGCGAGCGGGCGGCCGACCTCACGCCCAAGGTGCTCAGCCTCCTGGAGCACGGCGACCAGGCCCCGCTCCGCAGCTGGCTCACCAAGGTCGGCATACGCCCGGAGAAGCCCGTACGCCTCGTCTGACTAGTCGACCGGAACCCCTCCTTCCATTTTCGGTCAATCGAAGACGAACAGTGACGGAGTAGGTGCGCAATGTGATGTGCTGGGACCGTTCGCGCATATGGCAAGCGCGTACGACACAGGCACACGGGGGTCGAGGGAGGGGGCAACATGGGGTCGGAGCAGATCCGCCGCTGGGAGTCGGGAGCGCTCGCGCACGCGGTCACGGACCCCTTCGGGCAGGGCCCGGTCCCGTGGCTGCGCGGCACCGAGACCTACTTCGACGACACCGGCCACGTCGTCCCCTGGTACGTGGACGCGCACCAGCCGCAGCCGTCCGGCGCCGGCACCCCCAGGGTCCCCGCCCCCCGCACCGCCGGCGGCCCCCGCTCCGCCGACGACGTGCACCGGCAGATCAAGGGCTTCACCTCCACCGGCGCGGTCACACCCGGCGAGGCCGTCGACTTCCACATCACGGTCGACCCGCCCCAGGAGTTCGCCGTCGACGTCTACCGCATCGGCCACTACGGCGGGGACGGCGCCGCGAAGATCACCACCAGCCCGCGCCTGTCCGGCATCGTGCAGCCCCCGCCGCTCGCCGCGGACCGTACGGTCTCCTGCCACCACTGGTGGCTGTCCTGGCGGCTCCAGATCCCCTCGTACTGGAGCACCGGCGCCCATGTCGCCGTGCTCACCACGGCCGACGGATACCGGTCGCACATCCCGTTCACCGTCCGCGACCACCAGCCGGCGGACTTACTGATGCTCCTGCCGGACGTCACCTGGCAGGCGTACAACCTCTATCCGGAGGACGGGCACACCGGCGCGAGCCTCTACCACGCCTGGGACGAGCACGGCCGGCTGCTCGGCGAGGCGGACGCGGCGACCACCGTCTCCTTCGACCGCCCCTACGCGGGCGCGGGCCTCCCCCTGCACGTCGGCCACGCCTACGACTTCATCCGCTGGGCCGAGCGCTACGGCTACGACCTCGCCTACGCCGACGCCCGCGATCTGCACGCCGGCCGGATCGACCCCACGCGCTACCGCGGCCTGGTCTTCCCCGGGCACGACGAGTACTGGTCGGCACGGATGCGCCGTACGGTCGAGCTGGCCCGGGACAGCGGCACCTCGCTGGTCTTCCTCTCCGCCAACACCATGTACTGGCAGGTCGAGTTGGGCCCGTCCCCGTCCGGCGTCGCCGACCGCCTGCTGACCTGCCGCAAGCGCAGAGGGCCCGGCCGCCCGGTGCTCTGGCGCGAAGTCGACCGCGCGGAGCAGCAGTTGGTCGGTATCCAGTACGCGGGACGGGTCCCCGAGCCGCATCCGCTGATCGTCCGCAACGCCGGCCACTGGATGTGGGAGGCGACCGGCGCCCACGAGGGCGACGAGATCGAGAACCTGGTCGCGGGCGAGGCCGACCGCTACTTCCCGCGCACCCCGCTCCCCGAGCACGAGGAGCGCGTTCTGCTCGCCCACTCGCCGTACGCGGACGGCGAGGGCACCGGCCGGCACCAGGAGACATCCCTGTACCGGGCTCCGTCCGGCGCCCTGGTCTTCGCTTCCGGGACGTTCGCCTGGTCCCCCGCGCTGGACCGGCCCGGCCATGTCGACACCCGGGTCCAGCGGGCCACCGCGAACCTCCTCGACCGCATCTGCAAACGCGACTGAGCCCCGTCCGGCGACCCTGGTCGAGGGCGATCCTCCGGATACGGGAGAATCGACCCATCAGACAGAACCACGGGGAGGAACCGTGTCCGGATTCGTAGAAAAGCCCCAGCCGGTCGAGGTTCCGGGCCTGGTGCACCTGCACACCGGCAAGGTGCGCGAGCTGTACCAGAACGAAGCGGGCGACCTCGTGATGGTGGCCAGCGACCGTATGTCCGCCTTCGACTGGGTGCTGCCGACCGAGATCCCCGACAAGGGCCGGGTCCTCACCCAGCTGTCGCTGTGGTGGTTCGACCAGCTCGCCGACCTGGTCCCGCACCACGTCCTGAGCACCGACCTGCCGGAGCACGCCCCCGCCGACTGGGCGGGCCGCACCGTGGTCTGCAAGTCCCTGCGGATGGTCCCGGTCGAGTGCGTGGCCCGCGGCTACCTCACCGGCTCGGGCCTCGCCGAGTACCGGCAGACGCGTACGGTCTGCGGACTCGCCCTGCCCGAGGGACTCGTGGACGGCTCCGAGCTGCCCGCCCCGATCTTCACCCCCGCCACCAAGGCGGCCGTCGGCGAGCACGACGAGAACGTCTCCTACGAGGAGGTCGCCCGCCAGGTCGGCGCCGAGACCGCCACCGCACTGCGGCAGACCACCGTCGCCGTCTACGCGCGGGGCCGGGACATCGCCCGGGAGCGCGGGATCATCCTCGCGGACACCAAGTTCGAGTTCGGCTACGAAGGTGATCAACTCGTCCTGGCTGACGAGGTGCTCACGCCGGACTCGTCGCGGTTCTGGCCGGCCGACGAGTGGCAGCCGGGCCGCGCGCAGCCGTCGTACGACAAGCAGTTCGTGCGGGACTGGCTGACCTCGCCGGAGTCCGGCTGGGACCGCGCGGCCGACGTGCCCCCGCCGCCGCTGCCGGAGCAGGTCGTGGCCGCGACCCGCGCCAAGTACGTGGAGGCGTACGAGCGTCTGACCGGCACGAGCTGGAGCTGAGCACACAGAGAAAGACCCCGGTCCAGTGGACCGGGGTCTTTCTCTTCGGAGCGGACGACCAGGTTCGAACTGGCGACCTCAACCTTGGCAAGGTTGCGCTCTACCAACTGAGCTACGTCCGCATGCGCGGTGGCGCGTCGCCAACTATACCCAACCTCGCTCCCGTGCGAGACGCACTGCCGTGTGACGGTTCTCCGCCCCCAGTTTCGAGACGGCCGACGACAGGTAGTTGCGTACGGTCCCCTGGGAGAGCGCGGCCCGTTCGGCGATCTCCGCGACCGGCGCCCCGTCGGCGGCCAGCTCCAGCACCTCGGCCTCGCGCGCGGTCAGCGGCGAGTCACCCGCGGAGATCGCGTCGGCGGCCAAATCCGGGTCCACGTAACGGTTTCCGGCCTGCACCGTACGGATGATCTCGGCGAGCCGCTGGGCGCTGACGGTCTTCGGGACGAACCCGCGTACACCCGCCGCAAGTGCCCGCTTCAGATGTCCCGGGCGGCCGTGGCTGGTGACGATCAGCACCTGGCAGCCGGGCAGCTCGGCCCGGATCCATGTGGCGACCTTCACACCGTCGGCGCCCGGCATCTGGAGGTCGAGGACCGCCACGTCGGGCCGGTGGACCCGGGCCATCGCCAGCGCCTCCGGCCCGCTCGCCGCCTCCGCGACGATCTCCAGATCGTCCTCCAGGGACAGCAGTGCGGCCAGGGCCCCGCGGATCAGGTGCTCGTCGTCGGCGAGCAGCACCCGGAGTGTCATGCCACGACCTCGTTCGCTCCGGACGCCACGGGCGTCTCCAACGGCACCTCCGCGACCAGCCGGAAGCTCTCCTTCCCGACCGGTCCCGCCTCCAGCGTCCCCTCGACGGCGGACAGCCGCTCGCGCAGCCCGGCGAGCCCGGACCCGCCCCCCTCGGACCCCGCGTCCTTGCGAAGACCCGCACCGCCGGTCCGCGCACCGCTCACGGCCCGCACGCCGTCGTTCTCCACCGTCAGCACCACACGCCCCTCCCTCGCCAGCAGACCCACCGAGCACAGCTTCGCGTCCCCGTGCCGCAGGACGTTGGTGGTCGCCTCCCGCACGACCCAGGCGAGCGCCGACTGCACGCCGCCCGGCAGCCCGCCCGCCAGCGCCTCCCCACGCACCTCGCAGGCGATCCCGGCCGCCGCCAACACACCCTTGGCGCCGGCGAGTTCGACGCCCAGCTCGGCCTCCCGGTAGCCCCGTACGACATCGCGGACCTCGCGCTGGGACTCCCGCGCGATGCTCTGCACCTCGATCATCTGCTCCACGGCCTCCGGCCGCTCACGCCGCGCCAGCTGCACCGCCAGCTCGCTCTTCAGGGCGATCACCGCGAGATTGCGGCCCAGGACGTCGTGCAGGTCCCGCCCGAAGCGCAGCCGCTCCTCGGTGACGGCGAGCCGGGCGCGGGTCTCGCGGGCGGCGTCGAGTTCGAAGACGACGTTGAGCAGCCAGACGGAGAAATGGGAGGCGGCGGCGGCGAACATCCCGCCGACCAGGGTGCCCGCCGTGGCCGCCCCGACGGACGGGGCCGAGACGCCGAGCGCCAGCGCCACGACCAGGACGACCGCCGTGCACCCCGTCACCAGGTAGACGGTGTGCCGCCGGTTGTGCAGGGCGATCGTGATGGCGCCGACCCCGAAGATCAGGACGGCGGCCGTCACCGCGCTCAGTCCGCCCCGGGCGTCGTCGTCGGAGATGTTCTTGGTCAGGGTGAGGGCGATGCCCGCGATCAGCAGGCTGACCGTGGAGAGCGCCCACATCAGTCCCACCGGCCGCTCCCGGCGCCCCCGCACCCAGTCCAGCCCCCGTGCCGTGGTCAGCGAGCAGAGCAGCGCGTGCACGGACACGAGAAGGATCACCCAGCCGGCGCCGGGCAGCCCCGGCAGTGCCAGCAGCGGAAGCCCGAAGAACCCGATCTCCATCACCGTGAAGAAGTGGTACGACAGGCGGGTGTACGTCTCGACCTTCGCGGGCGTGCTCTTGCTCTGCCACCAGCCTCTGGGCCTGCGCATGTCCGTACCCCTCGCCCTCGCCGTGTTCTCCGTGGTCGGCCCCCGACGTTCTCCGTGGTCGGCCCCCGACCGTCAGCGCCGCGGCTCCCAGGGGAACCACCGGCGTACAGCAAACACCGAGAGAACGGTCCAGGCCAGCGCGGTCGCGACGGCGCCCAGCACCTCGTAGCCCGAGAGGTCGCCGGTCCAGGCGCCGCGGATCAGGGTCATCACCGGCGACAGGGGCAGCAGTTCGAGCAGCGAGGCGGCCCGCTCCGGCAGCAGTTCGAGGGGCACGGCCATGCCCGAGCCGAGCAGCCCCACGAACAGGAACGGCAGACTGGTCACCTGCGCGCTCTCCGAGGTCCGGGTGACCACCGCGGTGACCGCGCCGAACGCCGCGCACAGCACCACGCCCAGCAGCACCCCGACGACGGCGAGCACGGGGGCGCGGGGCGCGTCCATGTCGAACAGCGCCGTGTAGCCGATCGCCAGCAGCACACTCTGCGCCAGCCCGATCATCACGGACGGCAGCGCGGCCCCGACCAGGATCTCGGTGTCCCGCAGCTCACCGGTGCGCAGCCGCTTGAGGACCAGCTCCTCGCGGCGCACGACGTAGACACTGGTGAGCGAGGCGTAGATGGCGAAGAGCAGGGAGACGCCGACGGCCGCGGGCAGCAGTACCGCGCCGACGCTCAGCCCGTGGTCGGCCAGTTGCATGTCGTCGGTCGCGCTGCGCAGACTGAGCGTCAGTACGAAGGGGACGAAGAGCGCCGTCACCAGCGTGGCCCGGCTGCGTCCGAGCAGGGTCAGCTCGGCCCGTGCGAGTGCGCCGAGGCGGCTGGCGGTCGTGGTCGCGCCGGAGCGCCCGGAGGCGGTCGGGGTGTGGGTCGTGGTCGTGGTGCTCATCGGGCCAGCTCCGTCTTCGTCGGCTCGTGCTCGTCTCCGTGCCCGGCCGCGCGGCCGGCGATTCCCAGGAACGCCTCCTCCAGCGAGGCGGACCGCACATCCAGCCGGCGCAGCTCCACGCCCGCCCGCTCGGCCCACACCAGCAGCCCGGTGGCGGCCCGCTGCAACTCCATGGTCCGCAGCCGCACCACGTCGCCGTGCACCTCGTGTCCGCTCACCCCGAGCTCGCCGAGCGGCGGCAGATCGCCGAGGAAGTAGCCGGGGGGCAGTTCGAAGGAGATCCGGGACGGCTGCGCGCCGGTCACCTCGGCCGGGGTGCCGGTCGCGGCGATCTCCCCCTTGTGCATGATGGCCAGCCGGTCGGCGAGGGTCTCGGCCTCCTCCAGGTAGTGCGTGGTCAGCAGCACGGTGGTGCCGGTGTCGCGCAGCGAGCCGACCAACTCCCAGGTGTCCCGCCGCCCTTCGGCGTCCAGGCCGGTCGTCGGCTCGTCGAGGTAGAGCACCTCGGGCCTCCCGATCAGGGCCAGCGCCAGGTCCAGCCGCCGCCGCTCACCGCCGGACAGCTGCTTGACCCGTACGGACTCCTTGTCGGCCAGCCCGACCAGGCCCAGTGCCTCGCGCTGGGGCCGCGCCCCGCTCACACAGCCCGCCCACATCCGTACGGTCTCGGCGACGGTCAGCTCGGACGGGAAGCCGCCCTCCTGGAGCATCACCCCGGTCCGGGGCCGTACGACGGACCGCTCGCGGTAGGGGTCGTGGCCGAGGACGCGCACCTGCCCGCCGCTCGGTACCGAGAGCCCTTCGAGAAGCTCGACGGTGGAGGTCTTGCCGGCGCCGTTGGTGCCCAGCAGTGCGAAGACCTCACCGCGGTCCACGGAGAACGTGATCCCCCGAACCGCCTCGAAGCCGCCCCCGTACACCCGCCGAAGGTCGGTGACATCGATCACGTGCTCGTTCGTTTCCATGACCTCAGCGTCCCGGCGGCGAAGGCGTCATGGCAGTGCGTGCTGTCATCGCTCGGCATGACAAATGTCAGATGCCGGGGCCCGGGACAAGAAAAAAGCTCCGGTCGGGTGACCGGAGCTTCCTCCATGGAGCGGACGACCAGGTTCGAACTGGCGACCTCAACCTTGGCAAGGTTGCGCTCTACCAACTGAGCTACGTCCGCATTGCATCCGACCAGCTTTCACTGACCGGCGCGAGCACCAGCCTACCTGATCCACTTTCGTGGTCCGGACGGTGATGCAGAGCGGGTGACAGGAATCGCACACTGCGCCTTCCCCCTGGAAGGAGGATGTTCTACTACTGAACTACACCCGCGCGTACTCCGTGAGCTGGGCTTTTCTGCCCCGCCCGGCGGCGTGCTCCAGACATTAGCTGATCAGCAGGGGGGTAGCGCAAGTCCGCTGCCCTCAGGGCCCGCTGACGGGCCCTGAGGGGGCCTGAGGGGGGCGACCGCCCCGGGGCCCGTCCGGCGGATCAGGCCCTAGCGGGCGTCGGCGAACGCCTCGTAGACCTTTTTGGGGATCCGGCCGCGGGCCGGCACGTCCATCTTGTTCGCCTGGGCCCAGGCCCGGACGGCGGCCGGGTCGGGGGCCACCTCGGTCTGCTTGTACGCGCGGCCGGACTTCGACCGCTTGCGGCCCGCGTCCACGTAGGGCGCGAGCGCCTTACGCAGTTTCTTGGCATTGGTTTGATTCAGGTCGATCTCGTACGACTTGCCGTCGAGTCCGAAGGCGATCGTTTCCGCCGCTTCCGAGCCGTCGATGTCGTCAAAGAGAGTGACCACGACCTTCTGCGCCACGAATATCGGTCCCTTCGTGCGGCACATCGATACCGCTCAACTGTGGTGACGTGCCGAGTGTCGGCTATTGCCAATTCATTTGTACAGTGCCCGGCAAAGCAATGTGAAGCCCGACTAAATCTTCCCGCGTGTCCCGGTGCAATAGCTATCGGGCGCGGATCGGGGATCTTTCCCTGAACTTTTCGTGAAGGGTCGCCCCGATGCGCGATCGTGATGCCGGTTCCGTAGCTTCCTACAACTCTACCCGCGTAGAAATTTTGTGCGGGTAGTCTGAAGCCACCTGTCGAAGACCCGCAGGAACCTGCTCAGCACCACAACACCGGGAGTGCCAGTGGCACGCGTCGTAGTCGACGTCATGCTCAAGCCGGAGATCCTCGACCCCCAGGGCCAGGCGGTGCAGCGCGCACTGCCGCGTCTGGGTTTCGAAGGCATCTCCGACGTACGTCAGGGAAAGCGATTCGAACTGGAAGTTGACGGACCGGTCGACGAGGCCGCGCTCGCCCGCATCCACGATCTTGCGGAATCCTTCCTCGCGAACACCGTGATCGAGGACTTCACCGTGAAGGTCGAGGAAGTCGCCGCGGGAGCCGCGAAGTGACCGCTCGTATTGGCGTCGTCACTTTCCCGGGCAGCCTCGACGACCGTGACACGCAGCGCGCGATCCGCCACGCCGGTGCCGAACCGATCGCCCTCTGGCACAAGGACAAGGACCTCAAGCAGGTCGACGCCGTGGTGCTGCCCGGCGGTTTCTCCTACGGCGACTATCTGCGCGCCGGTGCCATCTCCCGCTTCTCGCCGGTGATGGAGAGCGTCATCGAGCAGGCGAAGGCCGGCCTTCCGGTTCTCGGAATCTGCAACGGCTTCCAGATCCTCACCGAGGCGCATCTGCTGCCCGGCGGGATGCTCGGCAACGACCATCTGCACTTCATCTGCCGCGACCAGAAGCTGCGGGTGGAGAACGCGGACACGGCCTGGACCGGTGACTACGCGTCCGGCCAGGAGATCCACATCCCGCTGAAGAACATGGACGGCCGGTACGTCGCCGACGAGCGCACGCTCGACGAGCTGGAGGCCGAGGGCCGGGTCGTCTTCCGCTACCTGGACACGAACCCCAACGGCTCGCTGCGCGACATCGCCGGCATCACCAACGCCGCCGGGAACGTCGTAGGTCTTATGCCGCATCCGGAGCACGCCGTCGAGCCGCTCATCGGCACCGGCCGCACCGACGGCCTCCCGTTCTTCACCTCGATCCTCAAGAAGCTGGTCACCGCATGAGCAGGACGCCTCTGGACACGGTCGAGCACGCGGCCGCGACCCCCGACGTCGAGCTGCCCTGGGCCGAACTCGGCCTGAAGAAGGACGAGTACGAGCGGGTCGTGGAGATCCTCGGCCGCCGCCCGACCGGCGCCGAGCTCGCCATGTACTCCGTGATGTGGTCCGAGCACTGCTCGTACAAGTCGTCGAAGGTGCACCTGCGTCAGTTCGGCGAGAAGGCCCCGCAGTCCGACGCGATGCTCGTCGGCATCGGCGAGAACGCCGGTGTGGTGGACGTCGGCCAGGGCTACGCGGTCACCTTCAAGGTCGAGTCGCACAACCACCCGTCGTACGTGGAGCCCTACCAGGGCGCGGCCACCGGCGTCGGCGGCATCGTGCGCGACATCATCGCGATGGGCGCGCGCCCGGTCGCGGTCGTCGACCCGCTGCGCTTCGGCGCGGCCGACCACCCCGACACCAAGCGCGTCCTGCCGGGTGTCGTCGCCGGCATCGGCGGCTACGGCAACTGCCTGGGCCTGCCCAACATCGGCGGCGAGGTCGTCTTCGACGCCTGCTACCAGGGCAACCCGCTGGTCAACGCCGGTGCCATCGGTGTGATGCGGCACGAGGACATCCACCTCGCGAAGGCGTCCGGCGCGGGCAACAAGGTCATCCTCTACGGGGCCAGGACCGGCGGCGACGGCATCGGCGGCGCCTCGATCCTCGCGTCCGAGACCTTCGACGACGCGAAGCCCTCGAAGCGCCCCGCCGTGCAGGTCGGCGACCCCTTCCAGGAGAAGCTCCTCATCGAGTGCACCCTGGAGGCCTTCAAGGAGAAGCTGGTCGTCGGCATCCAGGACCTGGGTGCGGCCGGACTCTCCTGCGCCACCAGCGAGTTGGCGTCCAACGGCTCCGGCGGCATGACGGTGACCCTGGACGACGTGCCCCTGCGTGACTCGACCCTCTCGCCCGAGGAAATCCTCATGAGCGAGTCGCAGGAGCGGATGTGCGCGGTCGTCGAGCCCTCGAAGGTCGACCGCTTCCTGGAGATCTGCGAGAAGTGGGACGTCATCGCCACCGTCATCGGTGAGGTCACCGACGGCGACCGTCTTGAGATCTACTGGCACGGCGGCAAGATCGTCGACGTCGACCCGCGCACGGTCGCGCACGACGGCCCGGTCTACGAGCGTCCGTACGCCCGTCCCGCCTGGCAGGACGAGCTCCAGGCCGACGACGCGGGCAGGCTGCCCCGCCCGGCGACCTCGGACGAACTGCGCGAGCAGGTCCTGCGGCTGGTCGGCTCGCCCAACCAGGCCTCCAAGTCGTGGATCACCTCCCAGTACGACCACTTCGTGCAGGGCAACACCGTGCTGGCCCAGCCGGAGGACTCCGGCATGATCCGCATCGACGAGTCGACCGGCCTGGGCGTGGCGATCGCGACGGACGGCAACGGCCGGTACGCCAAGCTGGACCCGTACAAGGGCGCCCAGCTGGCCCTCGCCGAGGCCTACCGGAACGTGGCGACGACGGGCGCCAAGCCCCTCGCCGTCTCCGACTGCCTGAACTTCGGCTCGCCCGAGGACCCGGCGGTCATGTGGCAGTTCGCCGAGGCGGTACGCGGCCTGGCGGACGCCTGCCAGCAGCTCGGCACGCCGGTGACCGGCGGCAACGTCTCCCTCTACAACCAGACCGGCGAGGCGGCCATCCACCCCACCCCGGTGGTCGCGGTCCTCGGCGTCATCGACGACGTGGCGCGCCGCACACCGGTCGCCTTCCAGGAGGAGGGCCAGTTGCTGTACCTCCTCGGCGACACCCGCGAGGAGTTCGGCGGCTCGGCCTGGTCGCAGGTGGTCCACGACCACCTGGGCGGACTTCCGCCGGAGGTCGACCTGGAGCGCGAACGCCTGCTGGCCGAGATCCTGATCTCCGCCTCCCGCGACGGGATGATCGACTCCGCGCACGACCTGTCCGACGGCGGTCTGATCCAGGCGGTCGTGGAGTCGGCGCTGCTCGGCGGCAAGGGCGCCCGCCTGGTCGTCCCCGACGGCCTGGACGCCTTCACGTTCCTCTTCTCCGAGTCGGCCGGCCGCGCGGTCGTCGCCGTCCCGCGCTCGGAGGAGGTCCGCTTCAACGACATGTGCGGAGCCCGCGGCCTCCCGGCCACCCGCATCGGCGTCGTGGACGGCGAGACCGTGGAACTCCAGGGCGAGTTCACCCTCCCCCTGACGGAACTCCGCGAGACCCACGAGGCGACGATCCCGGCACTGCTGGCATAGTCACCCGCACACCTTGAAGGCTCCGCCCGGACATCGGACGGAGCCTTCAGTGCTGGACTTCCGAGGGGGAAACCGTGTCCGTGATCAAGTTCGCCATGGTGGCCTTTCGAGGGCTTCAGCTGCTCTTCGTCGCCCTGGTGCTCGCGCACATAGGCTTCGGCTGGAGCTACTCGGTGTGGTGGGACCTGCTGCCACTCTTCCTCGCCTATGTCGTCGTCACCGTCGGCCATCGCTGGGGCGGTGCCCCGGACAGCCCCCGGCGGGTGGTGGAACCCGTCGAGGTGGTGCCGCCCGTTACCGGGCGCTGGTCCGCGTTGAACAGTCCGGCCGACCGCACGCCGAGTCACGGCATCCACGCGCACGGGCAGACCTACGCCATCGACGTCATCGCCGAGCCGGAGCCCGGCGCGCGCCCCGGCTTCCGCTGGGTGTGGCCGGTCGTCATGAAGCCCCAGGACTTCCCCGCCTTCGGGGTGCCGGTCCTCGCGGTCGCCGACGCCATGGTCGTACGCGCACACGACCGCCAGCGCGACCACCTCAGCCGCAACTCACTGCCCGGGCTGCTGTATCTGATGCTGGTCGAGGGCTCGGTGCGCGAGATCGCCGGGGTCAGCCGCATCCTCGGCAACCATCTGATCCTGGACCTCGGCAACGGCACCTACGCGGCCCTCGCCCATCTGCGGCGCGGTTCACTCACCGTCCGGGAGGGCGACCGGGTGCGGGCCGGACAGGTCGTCGCCCGCTGCGGGAACTCCGGCAACTCCTCCGAACCGCATCTGCACTTCCAGCTGATGGACGGCCCGGACCCGGACGCCGCCCGCGGTGTCCCCTTCCGCTGGCGGGGCGTCGGAGTGCCGCGCAACCAGGAGGTGTTCGAGGTGGCCGACCCCGCTGTCAGTCCCCCCGGCTAATCTCGTCCGTATGCCTCCGGCCAGGAAACGCGCACGTGTCTATGACTCCGTCAGGACCCGCACCGCGGTCTTCGCGCAGCTCACGCACGTCCAGGAAGCCGTACGGGGGCTCGGGCCCGGGCAGTTCGCGCTGCGCACCCGGCTCGGGGACTGGACCGTGCGGGAGCTGGTCGCGCACATCGGGATGGCGCTGACGGCGATCGGACGCTCGCTCGACCTGCCGGAGCCGCCGAAGCAGGACGCCGTACTGCTCGACTGGCCGTTCGCCACCTCCGCCAGTTCGCCGGACATCGACGCGTTCACGAAGAGGCTCGTCCAGGAGCATCCCGACCTCGACAACTACCTCGCCGGCATCGCCCGCACCCTCGCCGAGCAGCTCGACACCACCCCCGGCACCCGGCTGCTCCAGACCAACGCCGGTGCCCTGCCGCTCGCGGACTACCTCGTCACCCGCGCCGTCGAGCTCGTGGTCCACACCGACGACCTCAACACCGCGGTGCCGGAGCTGAAGATCCCGTACGACCGCCAGGCGCTCGCCGCCTGTACCCGGCTGCTCGCCGACGCCCTCGCCGCGAAGGCGCCCGGCGGCGCCACCGAGGTGCGGATCCCGCCGTACGCCGTGGTGCAGTGTGTGGCGGGCCCCCGCCACACCCGCGGCACACCGCCGAACGTCGTGGAGACCGACCCTCTGACCTGGATCCGCCTCGCCACCGGCCGTCTGACCTGGCCGGACGCCGTCGACGACGCCAAGGTGAGCGCGAGCGGCGAGCGAGCCGACCTGTCCGCCCTGCTGCCGCTGATGAGCTGAGCGGAACCGATCGCCCCACCCGTCCCGTCGAACGGACATGTACCGGCACAAGCGACTCACACTGACAGTGGCCGCGCTCGTCCCGCTGGCGGCGGCCTGTGGCACGGAGAAGACCGGCTCCTCCTCGGTGGCCGAACCGCAGCCCCTGACCGGGGTGCACTGGAACATCGACAGCGTCACCGTCGACGGCACCACCAAGGACGCCCCCGCCGGCGCCCACGTCACCATCGGCAAGGACGGCAAGGCCGACGGCAACTACGGCTGCAACGACTTCGGCGCACAGGCCGACCTCGAAGGCGACCGCGTACGGCTCGACGACGTCTTCTCCACCGAGATGGCGTGCGAGGACGCGCCGATGGCCTTCGAGAACACCCTCGCCACCACCCTCGCGGGCGGCGAACTCACCACGAAGGTCAGCGGCGACCGCCTCACCCTGACCACCGGCGACGGCGACACGGTGCACCTCACCAAGGAACGGCCCGCCGAGCTGTACGGCACCAAGTGGACCGTCACGGCACTGGGTGCCGGAGGCGCCGACGGCGTCGCCCAGTCCCTCCCGGAAAAGGCGGAAGCGCACCTCACGTTCGACCGCGCGGCCGGCGAGGTCGGCGGAAGCCTCGGCTGCAACAAGGTGAACGCGAAGGCGACGGTCGGCGACGGCCATATCACCCTCGGCACTCCGGCCACGACACGCATGATGTGCGACGCCTCACTCATGGACGCCGAGAAGTCGCTGCTGCGGCTCTTCGACTCCAAGGTCGACTACCGCCTGGACCATCGCACCCTCACGCTGACCAGCGAAAACGGCGAGACGGTCACCGCGGTCGCGGGCAAGTGATCCACTTGCCCCTCCGGGCGGTCACCGTTCCCCAATTCGGACCAGTGGTCGATCTCGCCTACACTCGGTGCCGTGCCACGTGGTGACGGTCGACTCAGTCATGATCTGCTCCCCGGCGAGAAAGGACCCCAGGACGCTTGCGGCGTCTTCGGAGTCTGGGCTCCCGGTGAAGAGGTCGCCAAGCTCACTTACTTCGGGCTCTACGCCCTCCAGCATCGAGGCCAGGAATCCGCGGGAATCGCGGTCAGCAACGGCTCGCAGATCCTCGTCTTCAAGGACATGGGGCTCGTTTCCCAGGTCTTCGACGAGACCTCGCTCGGATCGCTCCAGGGTCATATCGCGGTCGGACACGCCCGCTACTCGACCACCGGCGCCTCCGTGTGGGAGAACGCCCAGCCGACGTTCCGCGCGACCGCGCACGGTTCCATCGCGCTCGGCCACAACGGCAACCTGGTGAACACCGCCCAGCTCGCCGAGATGGTCGCCGACCTGCCCAAGCAGGAGGGCCGCACCCCGCGCGTCGCGGCGACCAACGACACGGACCTGCTCACCGCCCTGCTCGCCGCCCAGAGCGACGCCGAGGGCAGGCCGCTGACCATCGAGGACGCCGCCATGTCGGTGCTCCCGCAGGTCAAGGGCGCCTTCAGCCTCGTCTTCATGGACGAGCAGACCCTCTACGCGGCCCGTGACCCGCAGGGCATCCGCCCGATGGTCCTCGGCCGCCTGGAGCGCGGCTGGGTCGTCGCCTCCGAGTCCGCCGCCCTCGACATCTGCGGTGCCGCCTACGTCCGCGAGATCGAGCCGGGCGAGTTCGTCGCCATCGACGAGAACGGCCTGCGCACCTCGCGATTCGCGGAAGCGAAGCCCAAGGGCTGCATCTTCGAGTACGTGTACCTGGCCCGCCCGGACACCGACATCGCCGGCCGGAACGTGTACCTCAGCCGCGTCGAGATGGGCCGCAAGCTGGCGAAGGAGGCCCCCGCCGAGGCCGACCTCGTCATAGCGACCCCGGAGTCCGGCACCCCGGCCGCGATCGGCTACGCGGAGGCCAGCGGTATCCCGTTCGGTGCGGGTCTGGTGAAGAACGCGTATGTGGGACGGACCTTCATCCAGCCCTCACAGACCATTCGCCAGCTCGGCATCCGGCTGAAGCTGAACCCCCTCAAGGAAGTCATCAAGGGCAAGCGGCTGGTCGTCGTCGACGACTCGATCGTGCGCGGCAACACCCAGCGCGCCCTGGTCCGGATGCTCCGCGAGGCGGGCGCCGCCGAGGTCCACATCCGGATCTCCTCGCCGCCGGTCAAGTGGCCCTGCTTCTTCGGCATCGACTTCGCCACCCGCGCCGAGCTCATCGCCAACGGCATGACCATCGACGAGATCGGCACCTCCCTCGGCGCCGACTCCCTGGCGTACATCTCCATCGACGGCATGATCGACGCGACCACGATCGACAAGCCGAACCTGTGCCGCGCCTGCTTCGACGGCGAGTACCCGATGGACCTCCCGGACCCCGAGCTGCTCGGCAAGCAGCTCCTGGAGACCGAACTGGCCGCCGGTCCGGCAGCCACGGCCGCGGCCGACGCGATCCGTCGCCCGTAAGCCCAGCCGTACAACACGAAAGTTCTCACCAGCCATGTCTGAGACAACCGGTGCCAGTTACGCGTCCGCGGGCGTCGACATCGAGGCGGGCGACCGCGCCGTCGAGCTCATGAAGGAGTGGGTGAAGAAGACGCGGCGCCCCGAGGTCCTCGGCGGCCTCGGCGGTTTCGCCGGCCTCTTCGACGCCTCCGCCCTCAAGGGCTACGAGCGCCCCCTGCTGGCCTCCGCCACCGACGGTGTGGGCACCAAGGTGGACATCGCCCGGCAGCTGGGCGTCTACGACACCATCGGCCACGACCTGGTCGCCATGGTCATGGACGACATCGTGGTGTGCGGCGCCGAGCCGCTCTTCATGACCGACTACATCTGCGTCGGCAAGGTCCACCCCGAGCGGGTCGCCGCCATCGTCAAGGGCATCGCCGAGGGCTGTGTGCTGGCCGGCTGCGCCCTCGTCGGCGGTGAGACCGCCGAGCACCCGGGCCTGCTCGGTGAGGACGACTTCGACGTCGCCGGCGCCGGCACGGGCGTCGTCGAGGCCGACCGGCTGCTGGGCGCGGATCGTATCCGTAAGGGTGACGCGGTGATCGCCATCGCGTCGTCCGGTCTTCACTCCAACGGGTACTCCCTGGTCCGCCATGTCCTGCTGAACAAGGCGGGCCTGGCCCTGGAGACCCACATCGCGGAGCTCGGCCGCACCCTCGGCGAGGAGCTGCTCGAACCCACGAAGATCTACTCGCTGGACTGTCTCGCCCTGACCCGTACGACGGACGTGCACGCCTTCTCGCACATCACCGGCGGCGGACTCGCGGCCAACCTCGCCCGGGTCGTCCCGGACCACCTGCACGCGATCGTGGACCGCTCCACCTGGACCCCGGACCCGGTCTTCGACCTCGTGGGCCGCACCGGCGACGTCGAGCGCCTGGAGCTGGAGAAGACCCTCAACATGGGCGTCGGCATGATCGCGATGGTCCCGGAGGAGTCGGCCGACGTGGCCCTGGCGACCCTGGCGGACCGCGGTGTGGAGGCCTGGGTGGCCGGCGAGATCACCGACCGGGGCGACCACACGACGGGCGCGGAGCTGGTCGGCGACCACGACGCGCGCTAGCACCCGCCGCAGCGTGAAGCCGGCGCCCGCCGCAACGTGAAATGGCCCCTCGGCGACCGAGGGGCACAGTGCGGGGCGAAGCCCCGTCACGGGCAGCGCAAAACCCGGCCCGGCGGTGGGAACCGCACTGGACCGGGTCACGCACAGCTAGACAGTCAAGCGCCGCGACGTTGTTGGGACGACGGACCGGGCTCGTCGGCCTCGTCCTCGTCGTCGTTGTAGAGATCCGCGTACTGCGCGTACGGGTCGTCTTCCTCGTCGTCGTCCTCGAACGGCTCGCCATTCGGCGGCTGGCTCGAAGTCGAAGCGCCCAGCTCATTGGCCAGACGCGAGAGGTCAGTCCCGCCGCTGCTGTACTTCAGCTGGCGGGCGACCTTCGTCTGCTTGGCCTTTGCCCGGCCGCGCCCCATGGCTCGACCCCCTCGGATACGGGGCCCGGCGGCCCCAGAGTCTTGACACGCGTTCATGATCTGGAACGGGCCCTCCGTGGAGAGACCGGTCCGTAGGGCTTCCACGGTACCTGAGCCCGCGCCCATACGGTACGTCGCCCGCAGGAAGGGCGTGTGCCCAGGCCCAGTGAGGCGCCCCGTCCTCGCTGGTCAATGGCGATTTTAACCACTTCTTGGCGGGCGACCCGCCGGTCGGAGTGAGAGTTCTCTCCAACTGCCCACCGGCGGGTACCGCGCAAACCCCGTGACGCCCCGGCGAACCGGGTGCCGGACACCGGTCAGCGGCGGGCCGCGACCGCCTCGTGCATCCGCTGCTCGGCGATCCGGTCGGCCGCCGCGGCCGGCGGAATCCCGTCCGTCTTCGCACGTGCGAATATGGCCAGCGTGGTGTCGTAGATCATCGCGGCCTTCGCCCTGCACCGCTCGAAGTCGAACCCGTGCAGTTCGTCGGCCACCTGGATCACGCCACCGGCGTTCACCACGTAGTCGGGCGCGTAGAGGATCCCGCGGTCCGCGAGGTCCTTCTCGACGCCCGGGTGGGCCAGCTGGTTGTTGGCCGCGCCGCACACCACCCGGGCCGTCAGCAC
This sequence comes from Streptomyces sp. NPDC088387, assembly GCF_044753385.1. NCBI lineage: Bacteria > Bacillati > Actinomycetota > Actinomycetes > Kitasatosporales > Streptomycetaceae > Streptomyces > Streptomyces sp. NPDC088387. Next base: position 64,312 of record NZ_JBIVNC010000003.1, on the reverse strand, counting down.
CGGCACGGAGACGTCGTTCAGGGCCCCGCCGAGCGCGCAGGGGGCGTAGACGTCCAGGCCCTCGACGCGGATCAGGTCGGCGGTGTTCGCGACGGCCGTGACCGTGCCGTGCCGCTCGGTGATCCGGCGTACGGCGTCCTCGCGCACATCGGTCACGAAGATCTCGGCGCCCTCCGCCACCAGGTGCTCCACCAGGTGGTGGCCGACCTTGCCGACGCCCGCGATGCCGATCCGGCGGCCGCGCAGCGAGGGGTCGCCCCACTGGTGCTGGGCGCTGGCCCGCATGCCCTGGTAGACGCCGAAGGCGGTGAGGACGGAGGAGTCGCCGGCGCCGCCGTTCTCGGGCGAACGCCCGGTGGTCCAGCGGCACTCGCGGGCGACGACGTCCATGTCGGCGACGTAGGTGCCGACGTCGCACGCGGTCACGTAGCGGCCGCCGAGGGAGGCGACGAAACGGCCGTAGGCCAGCAGCAGCTGTTCGGTCTTGATCGTGTCGGGATCGCCGATGATCACGGCCTTGCCGCCGCCGTGGTCGAGACCGGCCATGGCGTTCTTGTAGGACATACCGCGGGACAGGTTGAGGGCGTCGGCGACGGCCTCGGCCTCGTTCGCGTAGGGGTAGAAGCGCGTGCCGCCCAGGGCGGGGCCCAGGGCGGTGGAGTGGATGGCGATCACGGCTTTGAGGCCGCTGGCCCGGTCCTGGCAGAGCACGACCTGCTCATGGCCGCCCTGGTCCGAGTGGAACAGGGTGTGCAGTACATCAGCGGGCGCGCCGGTTACGTCGGTCACGGTGGTGACTCCTGAAGCAAGTAGCGGCGATGGGCACGGCCGGTGGGCCGCCCGAGACGAGAGTAGATCCCCTGTGGGCCGATGACCGCGCAGTGCTCAGGATCACCCACCGACGGGGTGGGACCGTGCGACGATTTGGATAGTTTTCCCGTGCGATTTGTGTGCGGGCCCCGCAGGTTTCCCCGGCAGAGCGCGGGGGAGGGAGCAGGCGTGCCCAAGGTGTCAGAGGTGATCGTCCCGTACGCGACGTACCTGCGTGTGTACGAGCCGCTGGCCGCCTTCCCGGAAGCGGAGCGCGGCCACTGGGCGCGCTACGCCCGCCGCCCCGACCGTCCCTCGTACCAGGACGAACTGCGCCGCTCGCTGGCCGACTTGCTGCCCACCCCGCCGATCGCGGTGCCGGTGCACGAGAGCGGTGACGCGTTCGTCCTGGAGGCGGACGGCGTGATCCACGTCTGCCCGTGGCGGACCCGGCTGCGCGGCTGGCAGGCGCTGGGCGACCTCGCCGAGGAGTTCCCCGCGCCGGTGCTGGACGCGCTGCTGCCGCCGCTGGTGCGCCACCAGGCGACCCAGGACTACGAGCGCTGGCTGGCCGGCAACCCGGACGCCCGCCCGTGGATCCGCACGGCGACCTGGCAGGTGCCGCTGAACTGGTTCGTGCTGGTCTCCGACGACGAGCGCGAGTACGCGAAGGCGGCCGGCGCGGACGGCGGCGAGGCACCCGTGCTGCGCTACCGCACGCCCATGGTGCAGGCCCGCCGCAGGGTCGCCCGGGGCCTGCGGACCCTGCGCAACACCGTGGACGAGGGCCCGCTCGTGGACGGCCTGGTGGACGTGGGGCGCTGGCTGGAGGAGTTCCACCCGCGCTCCCTGGTCGAGCTGGACTACGGCGGCCTGGTGCACGCCGTGCCGGCCGGCGAGCTGGAGGGCGACCACTCGGCGGCGGACGTGGCCGAGGGCATCGAGGCGCTGCGCAACGGCGACGGCGAGGCGGCCGCGGAGGCGTACGGGCGGCTGGTGGAGCGCTGGCGCTCGGTCCGGGACCTGCGGTCGGCGAACTGACGGCGTGACAGGAGTGACGTAGGTCACGGCTTTACGGTCCGAATACCGCGTACGGTCTACCGCACATGCCGGAGTTGACGGGACGTAGGTCCCGATCCGGGCGTTTGTGTCAAGCGTGACAGACCGCACGTACACGGCTCTTGCCTCCCACACCCCTCCTCGTGCCAAAATAGGACAAGGAGTCCGGGGAGGACTCTGTCTTGGCATTACACGCTTTGGGGGGTCTCGTGACTCCTGATCGCCCTGTGACTGATCGTCACAGTGGCGTGACTGTCCGCTATGGCATGGTCCATCGGCTTCCGTCGCTGATGGACACCTGGGAGGGCAATTCCATCGGTTTGGCCGACGCGGTTGGACAGATGGTGTAGTTGTAGTGCCGAGGACAAGCCGTTCGTCCTATAACCGACTCGACTCGCGTCCGCCATTTCGGGCAACGCGGGTCAAGGTGCAGAATTTAGAGGAATGAACCGAGAACGATCGGTTCTCCCGAGGAGGCCGCTCATGACCGCTCGCACCCCTGATGCCGAGCCGCTGCTGACCCCGGCTGAGGTCGCCACCATGTTCCGTGTCGACCCCAAGACGGTCACGCGGTGGGCGAAGGCCGGCAAGCTCACTTCCATCCGCACGCTCGGCGGGCATCGTCGCTACCGCGAGGCGGAGGTCCGTGCACTGCTCGCGGGCATCCCGCAGCAGCGCAGCGAGGCCTGAACAACTCAATATCGGGCAAACCGGTAGGTCCCCAACCCGCCGAGGCGCCCGGAACCAAAGCTCCAAGCGACGCGGGTTCTGCCCCAACAGAGCCCACTCCCAGGATCTTCAAGAATTTCACAGGGCACGTCGTTGATCGCGCTGGACTCCGCCGAGTCCAGCGCGATCTTTTTTGTGTCCGCGCGAAGGGGCCCGGGGCCTGCTGTGAGCGGCCTTGTCGGAGTCTGGGGAGGCCTGTCGGATCCGCTGTGGATGCGCTCACAGGCTGGTGCAATTGCACATATTAAATTGACCAGTTGTAGGGCCGGGGTAAGCCCTGAGGTTTCGGAAACTCACCCGGTGACTACCGTCACATGCCAGGGTACTTGTTGCCGCTGGCTTATCTGCGCTAATGGAACCGGGTGTTCCAGCGTCCCTTGCGCCAGGGGCTGTTGGGGCCTGTGTGGCCGCCCGGGTCACGTGGGGGTGGGGCGCTCGTCCTCGCGGCCGCCCTCGAAGCCGTCCTCGGGGGCCTCGCCCGGCGCCGGGGCGCCGTCCATGGCGAGCCGCTGGAGGCGGAGGCAGATGGGGCAGTGGCGCGTTCGGTGGCGGTAGGACGTCGCGGCCGACAGGTGCGCGCGGAGCAGCGCCCGCGTCTCGTGCCTGGCCCCTGCCGCCATACGCCACCTCCGCGCGCCGGGGGCCGCCGGAAGGGGTCCCTGACTTCTGGGTACCCACGGAACGTGGCCCCGTCAAGACGGGGCGCTACGCGGGGGTTGACGCGGGCGGCACCAAGAGGGCCCGCCATCTGGAAGCCCGGGCATGCATAAGGCCCGCAACCCTGAGGGGTGCGGGCCCATTTTGCCTTGTTGCGGTCCTGACGGGATTTGAACCCGCGGCCTCCACCTTGACAGGGTGGCGAGCACTCCAAACTGCTCCACAGGACCTGGTTTCGCAGTGCGATTCGTGCGTTGCGCTGCGAGAAGAGACTGTACAGGAGGGTGAGTGTCCTGGTCGAACTCACCCTGCGTACAGGCCCCGTCACCCGACCGCCGCGTCGATCGCCTTCACGATCCGCTTGTCGGAGACCGGGTACGCCGTGCCCAGCGCGTGGGCGAAGTAGCTGACCCGGAGTTCCTCGATCATCCAGCGGATGTCCAGGACCGACGACGGAACCGGACGCCCCTGCGGCATCTGCTCCAGCAGCCACGCGTACTCGTCCTGCATCTCGTGGACCTTCTGCATCCGCGTGGTGTCCCGCTGGACGTTCGTCGCCATCTGCTGGAGCCGGCGGTCCGCCGCGACCATGTACCGCATCACGTCCGGCAGTCGGCGCAGCCCCGCCTCGGTCACGAAGCCCGGCTTCACCAGCCCGTCCAGCTGCTTCCTGACGTCCGCCAGGTTCGCCAGCAGCACGGCGCTGCGTACGCCCTTCAGACGGCGCTCACAGGCCTGCCAGGCGGCCAGCACCTGCTGCACCGCGTCCACCGTACGGACCGTGGTGTCGACGATCTCGGCGCGCACCTTCTCGTACAGCTTCCGGTACGACTCCTCGTCCCACGCCGGGCCGCCGAAGTCGCCGATCAGCCGGTCCGCCGCGGCCATGGCGCAGTCGTCGAAGAGCGCCTGGATCGAGCCGTGCGGATTGGCGGACAGGGCGAGCTTCTGGGCGTTCGTCAGCTTCTCGGAGGCGAACTTCGCCGGGTTGACCGGGATGTTGCGCAGGATCAGCCGGCGTGTGCCCTTCCACATCGCCTGCTGCTGCTCGGCCTCCGTGTCGAAGAGACGGACCGAGACGGTGTCGCCGTCGTCGACGAGCGCCGGGTACGCCTTCACCGGCTGGCCGGCGCGGCGGGTCTCGAAGACGCGGGTCAGCGAGCCGATCGTCCAGTCGGTCAGGCCCGACCGCTCCAGGGACTCGCCGCCCTCGCGGGAGGCGGTCGCCGCGGCGGCCTGCGAGAGCGCCTGGCGTGCCTTCGGTTTGAGCTGGAGCTTCAGCGCCGTCAGGTCCTTGTCCTCGGCGAGCTTGCGGCGCCGCTCGTCCACGATCCGGAAGGTGATGCGCAGATGCTCCGGCACCCGCGACCAGTCGAAGTCCTCGGCGTCGAACGGCACACCGACCATGCGCTTCAGCTCGCGGGCCATCGTCGTGGTGAGCGGCTCCTGGAGGGGGACCGCCGAGTCGAGGAAGCGTCTCGCGAAGTTGGGCGCCGGCACGTAGTTGCGGCGGATCGGCTTCGGCAGGGAGCGGATCAGCTCGGTGACGACCTCCTCGCGCAGGCCCGGGATCTGCCAGTCGAAGCCCTCGTCGGTGACCTGGTTGAGGACCTGGAGCGGGATGTGCACGGTGACACCGTCGGCGTCCGCGCCCGGCTCGAACTGGTAGGTGACCCGGAACTTCAGCGGTCCCTGCCGCCACGAGTCCGGGTAGTCGTCCTTGGTGACCGCCTCCGCCGACTCCCGGATGAGCATCTCGCGCTCGAAGTCGAGGTACTCCGGCTGCTCCTGCCGCTTGCGCTTCCACCAGGAGTCGAAGTGGGCGCCGGACACCACGTGTTCGGGGACCCGCTGCTCGTAGAAGTCGTAGAGGGTCTCGTCGTCGACCAGGATGTCCCGGCGCCGGGCCCGGTGCTCCAGCTCCTCGACCTCGGTGAGCAGCCGGCGGTTGTCGGCGAAAAACTTGTGGTGGGTGCGCCAGTCGCCCTCGACGAGCGCGTTGCGGATGAACAGCTCGCGGGAGACCTCGGCGTCGATCCGGCCGTAGTTCACCTTGCGCTGGGCGACGATCGGGACGCCGTACAGCGTGACCTTCTCGTACGCCATGACCGCGGCCTGGTCCTTCTCCCAGTGCGGTTCGCTGTAGGTGCGCTTGAGGAGGTGCTCGGCGAGCGGCTCGACCCACTCGGGCTCGATCTTCGCGTTGACCCGGGCCCAGAGGCGGGAGGTCTCCACCAGCTCGGCGGACATCACGAACCGCGGGGGCTTCTTGAAGAGCGTGGAGCCCGGGAAGATCGCGAACTTGGCGTTGCGGGCGCCGAGATACTCGTTGCGCTCCTTGCGCGGGCTCGCGTCCTTGGACTCCTTCACGTCCTTCATGCCGATGTGGGAGAGGAGGCCGGAAAGCAGCGAGACGTGGATCCGGTCGGCGGGGGCGTCGTCCTCGTTGAGGTGGATGCCCATCTGCCTGGCGACGGTCCGCAGCTGGCTGTAGATGTCCTGCCATTCGCGAATGCGCAGGAAGTTGAGGTACTCCTGCTTGCACATCCGGCGGAAGGACGACGAGCCGCGCTCCTTCTGCTGCTCGCGCAGATAACGCCAGAGGTTGAGATAGGCGAGGAAGTCGCTGGTCTCGTCGCGGAACCGGGCGTGCTGCTGGTCGGCCTGCGTCTGCTTCTCCGCGGGGCGTTCGCGCGGGTCCTGGATGGAGAGCGCGGCGGCTATGACCATGACCTCGCGGACACAGCCGTTCTTGTCGGCCTCCAGGACCATCCGGGCCAGACGGGGGTCGACGGGCAGCTGCGCCAGCTTGCGGCCGCTGTCGGTGAGCCGCTTGCGTACGTCCTTCTCGCCCGGGTCGATCGCGCCGAGTTCCTGGAGGAGCTGGACGCCGTCACGGATGTTGCGGTGGTCCGGCGGGTCGATGAACGGGAACTTCTCGATGTCCCCGAGGCCGGCCGCGGTCATCTGGAGGATGACGGAGGCGAGGTTCGTGCGCAGGATCTCGGCGTCCGTGAACTCCGGCCGGGCGAGGAAGTCGTCCTCGTCGTACAGCCGGATGCAGATGCCGTCGGACGTACGGCCGCAGCGGCCCTTGCGCTGGTTGGCACTGGCCTGCGAGATCGCCTCGATGGGCAGCCGCTGGACCTTGGTGCGGTGGCTGTAGCGGGAGATACGGGCGAAGCCGGGGTCGATGACGTACTTGATGCCCGGGACGGTCAGCGAGGTCTCGGCGACGTTGGTCGCCAGAACGATCCTGCGGCCGGTGTGTTGCTGGAACACGCGGTGCTGCTCTGCGTGCGAGAGCCGCGCGTACAAGGGCAGGACTTCCGTGAACCGGTACTTCTTCTTCTCCAGCGCGTCCGCCGTGTCGCGGATCTCGCGCTCCCCGGAGAGAAAGACCAGGATGTCGCCCTTGCCCTCGCCCATCAGCTCCTCGACGGCGTCCGTGATCGCGGTGATCTGGTCGCGGTCGGCCTCGTCGGAGTCGTCCTCCAGCAGCGGGCGGTAGCGCACCTCGACCGGGTACGTACGGCCGCTGACCTCGATGATCGGGGCGTCGCCGAAGTGCCGGGAGAACCGCTCGGGGTCGATGGTCGCCGAGGTGATGACGACCTTGAGGTCGGGGCGCTTCGGAAGCAGCTGTGCGAGATAGCCCAGCAGGAAGTCGATGTTGAGGGACCGCTCGTGGGCCTCGTCGATGATGATCGTGTCGTAGGCGCGCAGCTCGCGGTCGGTCTGGATCTCGGCGAGCAGGATGCCGTCCGTCATCAGCTTCACGAAGGTCGCATCGGGGTTCACCTGGTCGGTGAACCGGACCTTCCAGCCGACGGCCTCGCCGAGCGGGGTGTCCAGTTCCTCGGCGACGCGCTCCGCGACCGTACGCGCCGCGATCCGGCGGGGCTGGGTGTGGCCGATCATCCCGCGCACGCCCCGGCCCAGCTCCATACAGATCTTGGGGATCTGGGTGGTCTTGCCGGAACCGGTCTCACCGGCCACGATCACGACCTGGTGGTCGCGGATCGCGGCCGCGATGTCGTCCTTCTTCTGGCTGACCGGGAGCTGTGGCGGATAGCTGACGGCGGGCACGCGGGCACGCCGCTCCGCCATCCTGCCCGCGGCCTTGTCGACCTCCGCCGCGATCTCGGCGACCACGGCGTCCCGGGCCTCGGGCTTGCGGATCTTGCGGGCACCTTCGAGCCGCCTGCCGAGCCGGTGCGCGTCACGCAGCGACAGCTCGGTCAGACGGGGGGCGAGAGCGCCCAGGGCGGGGGCAGGGTGCGTAGACATACGCGACCCAGGATCTCACCTCACGGAAAACACTGGCTATTGCTTATTGACCGGGGCGGGCGCCGGGGGTGCCGAGGGCCCGTGCCGGGTCGCACAGGTGTCGGTCAGGAGTCGCTCAGGTGCCCACGATCCGCAGGGAGATCCACAGCGCGAGCGTCGAGGCGAGCAGCGCGGCGGGCACGGTGAGCAGGCCGAGGAGGGTGAACTCCTTCAGCTCGACCTCGTGGTCGTGGCGGTGCGCGATCCGCCGCCACAGCAGGGTCGCGAGGGAACCCGCGTAGGTGAGGTTCGGTCCGATGTTGACGCCGAGGAGCACGGCGAGGACCGCGCCGGGTCCCGAGGGGGCGGCAAGCGGGACCAGGGCGAGGACCGCGGGCAGGTTGTTGATCAGGTTGGCGAGCACCGCGGCGAGCGCGGCGATGCCCAGCAGGGCGGGGAGCGCGGAGCCGTCGGGCAGGAGGTTGCCCAGCGCCTCGCCGAGCCCGTTGTCGACGACGGCCCGGACGACCACACCGAGGGCGAGGACGAACAGGAGGAACAGCGGGTCGGCGGAGCGCAGGATCGCGACCGGGGTCGTGTGCCGCCGGACCAGGGCCCGTACCCCGAGCACGGCCGCGCCGGCCGCCGCGGCCCACGCCGGATCGATGCCGAGCCCGGACGCGACGGCGAACCCGGCGAGGGTGGCGATCACCGTCACCAGAGCGAACAGCGGCATCTCGACCGGCTCGTCCGCCTCGCCCGGTGTGGTCGGCGCGGCGAGGTCGGCGGCGAAGAAGCGGCGGAAGACGACGTACTCGACCGCGACGGCCGCCAGCCACGGCAGGGTCATCAGCAGCGCGAACCGGGTGAAGGAGAGCCCGGTGGCGGTGAAGGCGAGCAGGTTGGTCAGGTTGGACACCGGCAGGAGCAGGGACGCCGTGTTCGACAGGTGCGCGCTCGCGTAGACGTGCGGGCCGGGGCGAGCGCCCATCCGGGCGGCCGTGGCGAACACCACAGGGGTCAGCAGGACCACGGTGGCGTCGAGGCTGAGCGCGGCCGTGATCAGCGACGCCAGCGCGAAGACCGCGCCGAGCAGCCGCTGCGGCCGGTGCCGCGCCCAGCGGGCCATCCAGGTGCCGCAGGCGTGGAAGAGCCCCTCGTTGTCACAGAGCTTGGCGAGGACGAGGACGGCGGCGAGGAAGCCGACCACCGGCCCGAGCCGCGCGGCCTCGTCGGACACGTCGTCCAGCGGGATCGCGCCGGTCACGATCACCACGGCGGCGGCCGGCACCGCGAAGACGGCCTCGGGCAGCCCGCGGGGCCGCACGACGGCACACACCAGCACCACGACGAGTGCGACCACGGACAGGGTTTCGAGGAGCACGCCGCCGATCATCCCCGTCCGGCCTCGACGACACGAATCCCGACGGCACGGATCCCGACAGCACGGATCCCGACAGCACGGATCCCGACGACATGAAGAAGCCCCTCTCCAGTAGTGATGGAGAGGGGCTGTTGTGGCTGGGGCCGGGGTCGAACCGGCGACCTATCGCTTTTCAGGCGATCGCTCGTACCAACTGAGCTACCCAGCCACGAGGTTCCTTGCGGAACCTCAGCGGTCCTGACGGGATTTGAACCCGCGGCCTCCACCTTGACAGGGTGGCGAGCACTCCAAACTGCTCCACAGGACCAAGCGTGCGTACGACAGTGTCGCACACGGTTTTGCGTGCCCCCAACGGGATTCGAACCCGTGCTACCGCCTTGAAAGGGCGGCGTCCTAGGCCGCTAGACGATGAGGGCTATCGGCCCGCCTGGGCGCTTCGCAGCGCGTCGGGGACGTGAGAAGCATATGGGATGCCGGGAGGTATCGCCAAAACGGTTTACGGGGACTCCTCGGGACGGGACGCGGGTGGGGGCGCGCCGGTCGTGGGTGCGGGTGTTCCGCCCGGGGCGGGTGTGCCGGTGGGGGGCCCGGCGGCGGTTCCGGTGGGGGTCGGTGAGCCGGTCGAGGCCGGTGTGGGGGTGGCCCCCGGCTGGTTCTCCTCGGGGAGATGGCGGCTGACCTCGGCCGTGGTCAGACCGAGTCCGCCGAGCCGGATCTCGTCCCAGGCCTGGAGGCGCCGGGTGTCCCGGTCCAGGTAGAGGATCGACGCCTCGATCGGGTCCGGGTGCTCGCCCTCGATCGCGCGCAGTCCGCTGCCGCCGGTCGACCCCTCGATCCGCAGCCTCGTGCCGTACGGCATGACCTCCATCTCGGAGTGGTGGAGATGGCCGGAGAGCACGAGCGGCACCTCGCCGTCGGTCTGGCGGGCGGCGTCCGGTTCGTGGGCGACGGCGATGTCGACCGGGGTGCCGGCCCGGCGCTGGTCGCGCAGCGCCGACGCGAGGCGGGCGCCGGCCAGCGTCTGCACCTCCTTGCCGCCCTGCACGGCCGTCCGGTCCGGGGTGAACTGCGGGTCGCCCATCCCGGCGAAGCGCAGTCCGGCGACGTCGACCGCGCGGCCGTCGTCGAGGACGTGCACGTTCTTCAGGTCCTCCATGTACTGCTGGGTGGCGGTCGAGTCGTGGTTGCCCCGGACCCAGACGTACGGCGCTCCCAGGTCCTCGACCGGGTCCAGGAAGCCGTTCTCGGCGGCCGTGCCGTGGTCCATGGTGTCGCCGGAGTCGACGATCACGTTGACGTCGTACTGCTCCACCAGCGAGGCGATGATCTTCCAGCTCGCCGGGTTGAGATGGATGTCCGAGACGTGCAGGACCCGGATCGTGGATGGGTCGGGCGCGTACGCGGGGAGCGTCGAGGTGGCGTCGTAGAGCTTGGTGACGTTGGTGACCAGACGGGCCAGTTCCTTCTGGTAGACGTCGAACTCGGTGACGATGCTGCGGGCGTTGCCGACCAGCGAGGGCGCGGAGGAGAGCAGGCCGGAGAAGCGCGGTTCCAGTACGGACTTGGGGTTGAAGGTGGCGTACGCGGTGCCGCCCGAGGCCGCGAGCAGGGCCAGGGCGAGGCCGCCGGCGGCCAGCGCGCGCCGGGGGCGGCGGTAGACCGCGAGGCCCAGCGCGGTGGCGCCGGCGACCACGGCGACGCAGGAGCGCACGGCGAGGTCGAGGGTGCCGCGGCCGACGTCCGCGGCGACCTCCTCCTGGAGGCCGGAGAGCCGTTCGGGGTGGTCGACCAGGGCCTGGGCGCGGACCGGGTCGAGCTGGTCGACGTTGACGTCCAGGCGGACCGGCGCGACATGGCTGTCCAGGTGCAGGGCGCCCAGTGGCGAGACGTTGATCTTCGTGCCGCCGGAGACGGAGGGGCGCAGCGTCATCGTGGTGTCCATCGGGCCGACCGGGACACGGACGTTGCCGACGACCAGCAGGCCGAGCCAGGCGCCCAGCATCACGACCACTATCAGACCGAGGGCCCGGGTCCAGGGGTTCGACTGCGGGACCAGCGCGACGACCGGCTGGAGCCGGGAGCGCGTCCTGGTGCGGGGCGCCTTTGCGGGGCGGCCCGGCTGCCGGTGACGGTTCCAGGTGGTCGGGGCGGCGGCGAGGAGTCGGTGCAGGGCATTCCGTGCGGCGGCGGGGACGCGGACCATTGATCCCGTATGCCCATGTGCGGGGGTGGATATGCGGGTGCCGGGTGGGTGTGGGAGGGGCGGTTGGGCCGGGTGGGGGTCCGGGGACGGGGGGTGGGGATCCGGGGGCCGGTGCGGGGTGGTCAGCCCCAGCCCAGTTCGTGGAGGCGTTCGTCCTCGATGCCGAAGTGGTGGGCGACCTCGTGGATGACGGTCACGGCGACCTCGTGGACCACGTCCTCCGGGGTCTCGCAATAGCGCAGGGTCGGGCCCATGTAGATGCTGATCCGGTCGGGCAGCACCCCGGCGTACCACTCGCCGCGCTCGGTGAGGGGCGTGCCCTCGTAGAGCCCGAGCAGTCCGGGGTCGTCGGGGGACGGTTCGTCCTCCACGAACACGGCCACGTTGTCCATGACCCGCGTCAGCTCCGGCGGAATCCGGTCAAGGGCCTGGCTCACCAGCTCTTCGAACGCCTCACGTGTCATTTCCAGCACAGTGCCCATTGTCCGTGACGGAGCCGTGATTGCGGGTATGGCGGTCCCGCCCGGCGGAATTCCCCCGTGGACCGGGGTGGACCGGGGTGGACCGGGCTCTCGCGGCACCGCATTCGGGGCGCCGGCGCCCGGCGCCCCCAGTGCACTCAAGTGCGCGGCACGTGATCGACGTCATGAGGGTGGCCGAGCGGCTCGACGGGTTCACGGCGGCGGCGCCGGGACGCGCTCGACGGGACGGCGTCCGGGCCACGGATCGGGCCGGGTGCGGGCCACCCGGATACCGGGTGGCGGACGCGTGTCCTCTTGTGGGCGGGGGGAGTTGGGCACGTTGACTTCTTCACCCCCTCGGAGGTGGCTCTCGTGCGCCCCTTGTACGTACCCGTCCGCCTGGCCGTCACCGTCGTGGCCGTGGCCGCCGTCGCCGGCTGCATGAGCGTCGGCGACGACGACGGCCGACGGGCCAAACCGTCGCACTCGGCGGGCCAGCGCGGCGGCGAGGCCCCCGACGGCGGCGCGGCGGTATCGGGCGGCGGCGCCGGTTACGGCGGCGAGGCGGGCGGTGTCGCCGACGGCCGCGAGGACGGCAAGGGCCGCGGGAAGGACGGCGACGACGCGGACGGCAAGGGCGAGCCGGGCGAGTCCGGGGCGCCGTCGGCCTCCTCCCCGGTCAAGCCGGGCGCCTCCGCCCCGGTGCCCCCCGGCCCCGGGCGGACCGTTCCGCCGGGCGGCGGCGACCCGGAGCCGCCCAAGCCGCAGCCGACGCCGACCCGGACCACCCAGGAGCCGGAGCCGCCGGAGCCCAGCCCGGAACCGCCGTCCTCCCCCGAGCCGACGGTCGCCGAACCCTCCTCGTCGGCGCACCCGCAGACCGGCGCCCAGTTGGTCCAGCGCGAGCCCGCACCGGAGGCGGGCGTGCCGGCCTAGGCCTTGGCCGACCCAGGGCCGGACCGAGTGACGTTCCCTACAGGAGCGGAACTCGGTTTGCCCTCGGGGGCAGCGGGTGCGTATGGTGGTAGATCGTTTGATACCAATTGCCCGGCGCCATGCAGAGCGCGCCGTGTGGCGCGTACTCTCCCTTGCCGTGGCGGACCGCATAGAGGCGGTCGAATGCGAATCACGGAGTTGACGGGCGCGTGCCGACGAGACTCCGGAAGGTTTCGCATTCGCATGTCCATTTCCAGTACTGATCACGTCGTCGTGCCCGAGAACGGGGACGAGAGCGACGCTCCCGAGGTGACCATCGAGGCCACCCCCGAGGCCACGTTCGCGGAGCTCGGCCTCCCCGAGGGCGTGGTGCGCAAGCTCGCGCAGAACGGCGTGACCACCCCCTTCCCGATCCAGGCGGCGACCATCCCGGACGCCCTGGCCGGCAAGGACATCCTCGGCCGTGGCCGCACCGGCTCCGGCAAGACCCTCTCCTTCGGCCTGCCGACCCTGGCCACGCTGGCCGGCGGCCGCACCGAGAAGAAGCGCCCCCGCGCGATCATCCTCACCCCGACCCGCGAGCTCGCCATGCAGGTGGCGGACGCCCTCCAGCCCTACGGCGACGTCCTCGGCCTGAAGATGAAGGTCGTCTGCGGCGGTACGTCCATGGGTAACCAGATCTACGCCCTGGAGCGCGGCGTCGACGTCCTCGTCGCCACGCCGGGCCGGCTGCGCGACATCATCAACCGCGGTGCCTGCTCCCTCGAGGACGTCAAGATCGCCGTACTCGACGAGGCCGACCAGATGTCCGACCTGGGCTTCCTGCCCGAGGTCACCGAGCTGCTCGACCAGATCCCGGCCGGCGGTCAGCGGATGCTCTTCTCCGCGACCATGGAGAACGAGATCAAGACCCTCGTCGACCGCTACCTCAAGGACCCGGTCCTGCACGAGGTCGACGCGGCGCAGGGCGCGGTGACGACCATGTCGCACCACATCCTGGTCGTGAAGCCCAAGGACAAGGCGCCGGTCACGGCCGCGATCGCCTCCCGCAAGGGCCGCACCATCATCTTCGTCCGCACCCAGCTGGGCGCGGACCGCATCGCCGAGCAGCTCCGTGACGCCGGGGTGAAGGCCGACGCGCTGCACGGCGGCATGACGCAGGGCGCCCGTACGCGGACGCTGGCCGACTTCAAGGAGGGCTACGTCAACGCGCTCGTCGCGACCGACGTCGCCGCCCGCGGCATCCACGTCGACGGCATCGACCTGGTCCTGAACGTGGACCCGGCCGGTGACCACAAGGACTACCTGCACCGCTCCGGCCGCACCGCCCGCGCCGGTCGCTCCGGCACTGTCGTCTCCCTGGCCCTGCCCCACCAGCGCCGGCAGATCTTCCGGCTGATGGAGGACGCGGGCGTCGACGCCTCGCGCCACATCATCCAGGGCGCCGGCGCCTTCGAGCCCGAGGTCGCGGACATCACCGGTGCCCGGTCGATGACCGAGGTCCAGGCCGAGTCCGCGGGCAACGCCGCACAGCAGGCCGAGCGCGAGGTCGCCCAGCTCAACAAGCAGCTGGAGCGGGCGCAGCGGCGCGCGACCGAGCTGCGCGACGAGGCCGACCGCCTCGTCGCACGGGTCGCCCGCGAGCGCGGTGAGGACCCGGAGGTGGCCGTCGCCGAGGCGCAGGCCGCGGTGGCCGAGGCCGCCGCGCAGGCCGCGCTGCCGGAGCAGGCGTCCGCGCCGGAGTCGAACGACCGGGGTGACCGTTCCTTCGACCGACGTGACGACCGCGGTGGCCGTGGCTTCGAGCGGCGCGACGACCGGGGTAACTTCCGCCGCGACGACCGTGGTGGCCGTTCCTTCGAGCGCCGCGACGACCGCGGTGGCGACCGGGGAGCCCGCTCCTTCGACCGTCGCGATGACCGCGGTGGCGACCGTGGCGGCCGTTCCTTCGACCGCCGTGACGACCGCGGTGGTGACCGTGGTGGCGACCGGGGGGCCCGTTCCTTCGACCGTCGTGATGACCGCGGTGGCGACCGTGGCGGCCGTTCTTTCGACCGTCGTGACGACCGGGGGGCGCGTTCCTTCGACCGTCGTGACGACCGTCCCGGCTTCCGCCGCGACGACCGCCCGGCGCGTCCGGCCGAGCGCCGCGACGACCGTCCCGCCCGTCCGGCCGAGCGCCGCGACGAGCGGACCGGACACCGGGGCAGCGACCGCCCGTTCAACCGTGACCGCCAGGGCGACCGCCCCGGCTTCCGCACCGGCGGCCACGAGCGTCCGTACGGCCGCCGCGACGACCACCGGGGCACCGGCGGCTCGTCCTTCGGCCGCCGCGACGACAAGCCGCGCTGGAAGCGCAACGGCTGACACCACGTGAGCTGACCCCACGCCTGGGCCCCACCGATCACCGGTGGGGCCCAGGCGTTTCCCGTCCGCCGCAGGGCCCCACGGGACGGGGATCTCGTCGTGCAGGACAAGTCGAACAATCTGTACCGCTACTCCGGCCAGGGCGACGGCACCTTCTTCGGCCGGGTGAAGATCACCGGCAACTGGAAGGCGTACAAGGGCCTTTTCTAGCCAAGTTGTGACGTGTGTCACGCCCCCGGTGAGGGAATTGCTGGGGGCATGACAGATGACGGCAAGGTGAGCGAGGCGCCGACCGACGAGGAACGGCTGGCCCAGCTCGGATACACACAGGTCCTGGCCCGCCGTATGTCGGGGTTCTCCAACTACGCGGTCTCGTTCACGATCATCTCGGTCCTGTCGGGGTGTCTGACCCTCTACCTGTTCGGGATGAACACCGGCGGCCCCGCCGTGATCACCTGGGGCTGGGTAGCGGTCGGACTGATGACCCTGTTCGTGGGGCTCGCGATGGCCGAGATCTGCTCGGCGTACCCGACCTCCGCGGGCCTGTACTTCTGGGCGCACCGGCTGGCGCCCGCCCGTACGGCCGCCGCCTGGGCCTGGTTCACCGGCTGGTTCAACGTGCTCGGGCAGGTCGCCGTGACCGCGGGCATCGACTTCGGCGCCGCGTCCTTCCTCGGCGCCTATCTGAACCTCCAGTTCGGCTTCGAGATCACCGAGGGCCGCACGATCCTCCTCTTCGCCGGGATCCTGCTGCTGCACGGGCTGCTGAACACCTTCGGCGTGCGGATCGTCGCCGTACTGAACAGCGTCAGCGTGTGGTGGCACGTACTCGGCGTGGCGGTCATCGTCGGCGCCCTCGCCTTCGTCCCCGACCAACACCAGTCGGCGTCCTTCGTGTTCGGCGAGTTCGTCAACAACACCGGCTGGGGCAGCAGCCTCTACGTTGTGCTCCTCGGTCTCCTCATGGCCCAGTACACCTTCACCGGCTACGACGCCTCCGCCCACATGACCGAGGAGACCCACGACGCCTCCACGGCCGGCCCCAAGGGCATCGTCCGCGCCATCTGGACCTCCTGGATCGCCGGCTTCGTCCTCCTCCTCGGCTTCACCTTCGCCATCCAGTCCTACGAGGGCGCCCTGGCGTCCCCGACGGGCGTACCACCGGCCCAGATCCTCCTCGACGCCCTGGGCGCGACGGCCGGCAAACTCCTGCTCCTGGTGGTCATCGGGGCCCAGCTCTTCTGCGGCATGGCGTCGGTGACCGCCAACAGCCGCATGATCTACGCCTTCTCCCGCGACGGCGCCCTGCCGTTCTCCCGCGTCTGGCACACCGTGAGCCCCCGCACCCGCACCCCCGTCGCGGCGGTCTGGCTCGCGGCCGGCGGCGCGCTGCTCCTCGGCCTCCCCTACCTGATCAATGTCACGGCCTACGCGGCGGTGACGTCGATCGCCGTGATCGGCCTGTACATCGCGTACGTCATCCCCACCCTGCTGCGGCTGCGCAAGGGCGAGGCCTTCGAACGCGGCCCCTGGCACCTGGGCCGCTGGTCCACGGTGATCGGCGTGGTGGCGGTCGCCTGGGTGGGCGTCATCACGATCCTCTTTATGCTCCCGCAGGTCTCCCCGGTCACCTGGGAGACCTTCAACTACGCCCCGATCGCGGTCCTCGTCGTCCTCGGCTTCGCCGCGACCTGGTGGCTGGCGTCGGCCAGACACTGGTTCCTGAACCCGGCCCACGAGCGCAACGGGGGGCGGGAACCGGGCAAGGCGGCGGCGGACACGCCCTAGCCCCCCGATCGGTGAAGCCCGTCCCCCACACGCCGGGCCGTGTCCCCGATACCCGATCGGAGACACGGCCCGCTCCGGCTATGCTCGGGGAGGCAACATCACGCACCACCGTGCGGGCCCTTAGCTCAATTGGCAGAGCAGTGGACTTTTAATCCATTGGTTGTGGGTTCGAGTCCCACAGGGCCTACGGATGCGGGGGAGGGTTCAACCCCTCTGACCTGGTGTGCAGCGCTCGAGTCGGCTGTGGCCGGCTCGAGCGCTGACTTGTCTGCGGGGCCGCGGGGTCGGTGACCTGCTAGACCGGCGGGTTCTGCTGTGGGCGGTTCGGCCGCTGCTCGGCGACTTCGCGTTCCAGCTCAGGGAGCAGCCTCGTGTGTGGTCGAGGCCGGCATGGCGGTGGGGTGCCGCAGGGTCGCCTTCGCCGTGTGGATATGGCCGCCGACTGCGTGCGTGAGTGTCGTGGAGACATGGTGCAGATTCCGAAGAGCAGTTGGCGGCAGGTCAGTTGGGCCGAGGGTGTCTCCCCACACCAGCCTCGCGTGCACGTCAACCGCAAGACGCGTTCTCATGACATCCCGATCGACCAGTCGGAGGCAGCGCCACGAATCGGCCGCTGTGGGGCACCCCCGCTGCCCGCGGAGGAGGAGTGCCGCCTGACCGAAGCTTCACATACCAACCGTCTATTTGATCTCGGCACTGGCATTCGGGGCCGTCCCCTGCTTGGCCTGCACCAAGCGTTCGTAGGCCAGGCGCAATGCTGAATCGAGGCGTTTGGTGGTGGCCGACCGGTCCGAACCCGTGACGTAGACCCACATGAGTACATCATCGACTCGGGTCTTGGAGCCGAGCACAATGGTCTTGTCGATCTTCTCTCGCGTGGTCACATGTTCATCTGCGGGAACGGCACTCTTGGCTTTCACCTTGGCGCCGCGCAGGGGCAGCTCCGCGAAGAGATCATGCGCTGCCCGGTCGCTCTCTGCGGAATAGAGATTGAAGCTGAGTCTCACCCATGCCTCCGGCGTTCGCTTGCCGCGCGTCACGTCGGATCCCCCGCTGGCGACGGTGCCCCGGCAACCATTGGGGAAGATGTCTTGACACCCCACCCGCCCCTCGGTGGCCAGAGGCTCGAACACCGGTTTCCAACCCGGCAAGTCTGTGGCGTCGGGCAATATCTGTTCGATATCGCTCACCGTGAGAGTGCGCTGCGGGAGCTCCGCTACGGCAGGTTCCGGTGCGCTTTTGCTTGGCCTCGATGGCGTTTCGGGTCTCTGTTGTGCACTTCCGTTCTCCGAGCCGCAGCCGGTCAAGAAAAGCAAAACGATGCCGACCGTTGCCAGTGTTCCCATCCGTCCGTCGACGGGCATTCGAACCATGTCCCCACCTCTCCGAGAGGCGTGATCATACGGTGTCCAGCGAGGCTCCTAGACGGCTGGAGACGCTAGCCGGCGCGGCTCCTCCCGTAGCGCGGCGTCTGCCCGGATTGCCCTTTCCGAGGTCGATGTGCGTGACCGTAATCGGTATTCGAGCGCTCGGGCGTGAGGCTGTCGACGGCCTGCACCCCTCCCGCATCGGTTGCAGCAAGTTCCTTGACAGTCACGGTGTGTTGCCTGTCTGATTCGATCATCTGTGTGGGGCATGTGAACAGGGGGTGGGTGTGCGATGTCCGAGACGTGGACGCTGCGAAGACGCTGGCGGAGTGCTCGGCATGGCCTGTCATGGGTGGCAGTTGTCACCATGCTCGCCTCACTGCCCGTGCTCGCGACTCCTGCAGCCGCCGTAGACGCGCCTCCACTCTCGGAGTCGCAGCAGGCGCAACGGGATGCGGCTGCCTCCGGTCAACGAGTCGAGGTCGTGGGCGAGCGAACCGAGAGGGAAACGGTGTTCGCCAAGCCAGACGGCGAAACGTTCACGCTGGAGAAGTCGATCGTCCCAGTGCGTGTGCAGAAGCCCGGCGAAGGATGGGCTACGCCGGACGCCACGCTGGTTCAGCGGGAGGACGGGGCGATCGAGCCGAAAGCCGCTGCCGTGGACCTCACATTCTCGCCAGGTGGCGACGGCAAGGAACTGGTGACCATCGCGGAGGATGGCCGGTCCGTGACCTTGGGCTGGCCGGGCGCACTGCCCGCTCCACACCTTTCCGGGCAGCAGGCCGTTTATGAGAATGTCCTCCCGGACGTGAATCTGATCCTCACGGCCACGGTGGAGGGCTTCCGTCAGGTACTGGAGGTCAACACCCTCCAGGCGGCCAAGGACCCCAGACTCGCTTCCATCGAGTACTCGATGGAGGCAACGGGCCTGCAGGTCCGGCAGGGCGCCGCGGGCAGCATGGAGGCTCTCGACGGCAATGGCCGGGTTGTCTTCCGCTCACCGTCGGCCCGTATGTGGAACTCCGCGGGTGACATCGATGCCCCCGCCGCGAGCCAGTCCGGGCCCGGCCCTCAGACCGTCTCGGTGAAAACCCTTGCGCAGACAGACCGGCAAGAGACACCGGTGAACACCGAGAAGCGTCCTGTGGGTCCGATGGATGAGGGCGATCCGTTGTCGGGGCCCGGGATGGGTGATGAGTCCGCCGTGATGGACGTGGACGTGAGTCCGTCCAAGCTGACGGTCAAGCCCGACAGCGGGCTGATCGCCGAGACGACAAACGCCGAACTCCCTCTCTACATCGATCCTGCCGTGGAATTGAACGAGTCCGAGCGCACGGTCCTCTCGTCGGACGGGGACAGCTTCTACAACTTCTCCGGCGGCGAGAACGGAATGAGCGTAGGTCGTTGCAGCTCCGCCGTCATCGGCGGTTACATCTACTACTGCACCTCCGGTAGCGCTTACACCAATCGTATGTATTTCGAGTTCACGCCGGGCAAACTCAAAGGCAAGCACATTCTGGACGCACGTTTCGAAGTCACCGAGACATGGTCGTTCTCGTGCGACGCGCGCTGGGTGGATCTGGAACGTACCGATGGCATCTCGTCGTCCACGAAGTGGCCCGGTCCCGGAGGGCCGAAGAGCGACAACTCCTGGGATCAGATAGGTGACCGCCACGTCTCGGCAGGGCGCGGTGGCCTTTGCTCGCCCTCGCAACCCCGGGCTCCGATCGCCTTTCACGACAACCCCGACGAGCCGGATGAGAACCTTACGCCGACGGTGAAAGCGTTCGCCGACGGCAAGTTCTCGACGCTGACACTGATGCTGAAGGCGAAGGACGAGTCGGACCCGATTGCCTGGAAGCGATTCGATGACGACGCAGTGATCGTGGTGGACTACGTCGGAAAGCCGGCCACTCCGACCGAGTACGGCTTGGAGAGCGGTACCGCCGAGATCTGCTCGAAGAACTCCTCCGCGCCCACGATGTGGACGTATTCCCAGCCGAATCTGGCGGCCACGCCGCAGACGGCCGCGGGAGGCGAGAGCAGTGCGTCCCTGCGGGTGTACTTCGATCTCGATGTGAAGAACACGGACGGGACATGGTCGGACGCGTCAGAGCCGACCACCGGATCGGAGAGTCCCCCCTCGGGCTATGTAGGGGACGGAGTCGATCAGAACAAGGTCTGGAACGCGGCACTGGCCGACAACAAGCAGTACCGCTATCGAGCTGTCACACGCTCCTATTACGACAAGGGAGCGAGCAAGCTGACCGGTGGATGGACGCCGTTCTGCTACTTCACCGTTGACAGCACCCGTCCGAAGCCGCCGTCGATCACCTTCGGCTCCGTGTACGGCGCCTGCCTGCCGGGCAACTGCGTACCGGCCGGAGGGCCCAATGTTCCGGGCAGGGTGACGTTCGGGGCTGCCTCGGGAGACACGAATGTGGCCTACCGCTACAAGCTGTCGACCGGCAGCACGTGGAGCGACTGGAAGTCCGGTGCCTCGGTGACGGAGACGATCACTCCCGTCGACTCCGGCACCGTGGCGCTGACCGTTCAGGCCAAGGATGCCGCTGGCCGGGCGGGTGGTGAGAACGCTGTTCGCTTTCTGGTCAAGGAGGGCGATGGCCCGGTCGGAGCCTGGACGTTCAACGAGGCGTCGGGTGCCGCGGTGGATGTGTCGGCATCCGAGGCGGCCTACCGTGATGACGCGACGATCAGCGGTGGCACCCGGGTGAACACCGGCCGCCGCGGAGAGATCACTGAGAACGGCGTCACCGCCGAGGACAAGGCTCTGCGCCTGAGCGGCCAGTCCTATGCGGCGACGCCGGGCAAGTTGCTGGAGACGCAGGCTTCGTACACCGTGGCCGCCTGGGCACGACTGGACGCGACCGGTACGACCCAGACGGTGTTGGGCCAGGACGGCACCCAGTCCAGCCCGTTCTTCCTGGGGTACTGCGCCGACGTCAACCGATGGTGCCTGCGCCTGTCGGACGCCGACACCGCCACCACCGCTGTCGACAACCAGCGCGTCGATTCCACCGATGCTCCGCAGACCAAGTTGTGGACCCATCTCGCCGCGGTGGTCGACACCGGTACCAGAAAACTCACCTTGTACGTAAACGGTGTAGAGCAGGGCAAGGATGACCTCACCACGGGCGCATGGTCCTCCGGGGGTGCGCTGCAAATTGGTCGAGCCAAGTCCAAGGGTGTGTACTCCGGCCACTTCACAGGTGATGTGGACGAGGTCTCGGTCTGGCAGCTGGTGAAGAACGCCACGCAGATCGAGAGGGAGGCCGGCCTCAAGAACGCCGACGGACAGTCCTACGTGGAACTGGTGGCCCACTACGCGCCTCAAGGTGCCTCCGGGACCACGCTGCCGGACCTGAGCGGATACGGCAATCAGCTGACCCTGTCATCAGGGGCGTCGCTGGACGGCGAAGCTCTGGTGTTCAACGGCACCACGGGCTCAGCCACCGCTTCCCGGCCACTGGTGTCGGACTCCGGTTCGTTCACCGTGGCCACCAGGGTCGACGTGGTCTCCGATGCCCTTGCTGACAAGCCGATTGGTCACCGCGCCCAGATTCTCGGCCAGCGGACGGCGAGCGGATCGTCCTGGAGTCTGTGGGTGGAGAAGACCGGTATGACGAACGAGGCTGTGGTGGATGACGAGGGAGCCCCGGTTCTCGACGACGCCGGAAATCCGGTGGTCCGCAGTGTGCCGGAGGCCCGCTGGCACTTCGGCCGACTGACTGCTGACGGCAGTGGCGCCTCAGTGGTGAGCGATGAGGAAGCTGTTCTGGACGCCGAGGTCGGTCTCGTCGGGGCATACGACGCCCACACACGGAAGATCACGCTCTACGTCGGCAGTGGCCCCCAGGGCGATGCGATGGAGTACGCGACATCCGCGGGCAGTGGCGAGTTCGCGGTGGGCAAGGGCTGGACCGGTTCCTGGAACCACTTCTTGCCCGGCCGGATCACCGAAGTCCTGCTGTGGGCGGGCGCGGTGAAGGACGGAGCCCAAGTGGAGTCGCTCGTCGGTTACTGATCAGCCCCGTCGCCATCTGCACCCCGCACCGCAGACGGCGACCGGGCACGTCCGCCAGCTGTCCAGCTCCCCTTTCAAGCCTTCCGGCCGAACACCGGCTGCCCTTCCTCGTTCGGAGAGCCTCCCCGTGTCCATACGCCTGCTTCCCCCAGGTCCCTTCGGCCGGCGCACAGGGCTGACGGTCCTGCTGGCCGCCGTCCTGTCCATTCCCGTTCCCCTCACTCCACTTGCCGTGGCCGCCGAACCGCCGGGCCGTCCAGACGTGCCCCGCGTTACGCCGACCCGCGTAGTAGAAGGAACCACGCCGAAGACCGACGAGGTACGGGCCGCTCGAGCGAAGCAGTGGAAGGACAACCAGCGCTCGATCGCTTCGGCGGACGCTGAGCGTCGTACCTCCTGGCCCAAGCCATCCACGACTCAGGGCGAGCTGACAAGCGCCCAGGGGCAGGACGCCGGCCCCGTGAGCGTAACTGCCGTGAAGTTCGGGGAGTCGTCACGCCAAACACGTGGGAACGCGGCGGGCGACGTGAAGATCACCGTCCTGGACCAGAAGACCGCCCGTCGCGCCGGTGTGACAGGCGTCGTGTTCACGGTCGAAGCCGAACAACCGGGCACCGCGCAGGTCGCCGTCGACTACAGCACCTTCGCCTCCGTCATCGGCGGTAACTGGGGTTCGCGCCTGGGGCTCGTAGCCCTTCCGGCCTGCGCGCTGACGACCCCGGACGAAGAGCGATGCCGGGCCATGGAGAACGAGCCTTCCTCCGAGAACGACGTCCAGGCCGAGACCGTCACCGCGCGGACCAGCATCGCCGCGGCGACGGACGCTGCCCCGACGGTCATGGCGCTCATGGCCACCTCGGCAGCCGCCTCCCCCGCCGGCGCCGGCGACTTCAAGGCGACCCCGCTCGCTGCGTCCGCAAGCTGGCAGGCGGGCGGCTCGTCGGGCGCGTTCACCTGGTCGTACCCGATCACCATCCCTCCGGCGGCAGCCGGCCCGGCACCGTCGCTGGCTCTGTCCTACGACTCGGGGGGCACAGACGGGCGTACGGCAAACACGAACAACCAGTCCTCCCTGGTGGGAGAAGGCTTTGAACTCACGTCCTCGTACATCGAACGCACTTACGGATCGTGCGAGGACGACGAACAGACCGACAAGTTCGACCTGTGCTGGAAGTTCGACAATGCCTCCCTCGTACTGAACGGCAAGGCCACCGAGCTGGTGAAGAACGACGCCACCGGTGTGTGGCGTCTCAAGGACGACGACGCCTCGAAGGTCGTCCGCCTTACGGATGCGGACAACGGTGACGCGAACGGCGAGTACTGGCAGCTGACCACCGGCGACGGCACGACCTACACCTTCGGCTTGAACAAGCTTCCCGGCGCGGGTACCGAACGCACCAACTCGGCCTGGACCGTGCCCGTCTTCGGTGACGACAGCGGCGAACCCGGCTACGACAAGGACACCCAGTTCGAGGGGCGTGCCGAGACCCAGGCGTGGCGCTGGAACCTCGATCTGGTCCAAGACGTCCACGGCAACGCGGCCACCTACTGGTACACCGCGGAGAGCAACCACTACGCGAAGAACGGCGACAAGACCGCCCTCTCCCAGTACACACGCGGTGGCCACCTCAAGGAGGTCCTCTACGGTCTGCGCGAGGACGCACTGTTCACCGCCCCCGCATCCAACAAGGTCGCCTTCACCTACAAGGAACGCTGCTTCACCAACTGCTCCTCCCTCACCGCCGACACTGCCGACAACTGGCCGGACATCCCCTTCGACAGCATCTGCTCGGCCGACAAGACCGACTGCCAGGCAACTGGCCCGTCGTTCTTCACCCGCAAGCGACTGGCCGGCATCGACACCTACTTCTGGTCACGCGCCGCGGAGCCCGACACCTTCGAATCGGTCGACACCTACACACTGGACCAGGCATTCTTCGACGGCCAGGACATCGGTAACAGCTCGGACCAAGTCCTCACCCTCACGTCGCTGACCCGCACAGGCAGGCGCGGCACGGCACTCTCCGTGCCCCCGATCGACTTCACCTACCAGCAACGCCCCAACAGGGTCGACTCCCCGACCGACGACATCCTGCCCCTGACCCGGCCCAGGATCGCTTCCGTCACCAGCGAGACCGGAGCGATCACCTCCGTCACCTTCTCCTCGCCGGAGTGTGTGCGCGGCAGCAACATGCCCACGGCCGAGGACAACAACAGCCTCTCCTGCTATCCGGTCTACTGGCCCATCAACGGCGGTGCCCCCGGCCTGGATTGGTTCCACAAGTACCGCGTCACCTCCATCACCACGAACGACCCGGCCGCAGGCAACCCCGGCACTCAACTCTCCTACGAGTACTCCACTCCGGGGTGGCACTACAACGACGACCCGTTCACCAAGGAGAGCCAGCGCACCTGGTCCACCTGGCGCGGCTACCAGAAGGTGACCACCTACACGGGTGATGCCGGGACCACCAGGTCCAAGTCCGTCAGCCTTTACATGCAGGGTATGGACGGGGACAAACGCAAGGACGGCACCAGGCGCACTGCGGTCGTCAAGGGCATCGACCTGAGCAACGACTCCACGACCACCACCGATGACCTGAACATCGCCGACGTGGACGATCTGGAGCGGTACGCCGGCCAACTGCGTCAGCAGATCACCTACAACGGTGCCTCCACGGCGATCACGACCACCGTCAACAACCACTGGTCGCACGAGACCGCCAGCCAACAGCAGTCGTACGCCAACACCGTGGCCTACTTCGTCCGAACGGCGCGCACGTACAACCACACGTATCTGACGGCCGAGAAGAAGTGGCGAACCACCGCCACCTCCTACACGCACGACACCACCTACGGCATGACCACCCACGTCGAGGATCACGGCAACTGGTCCGCCACCGGGGACGAGACGTGCACCCGGACCTGGTACGCGCGCAATCCCGGCAAGGGGCTCACCAACCTGGTGTCACGTAACCGCACGGTGGCGAAATCCTGCGCGAACACGGACAGCACCCTCACGCTGCCGAGCAACTCCGACAGCCGCGGTGACGTCCTGTCCGACAGCGCCGTCGTCT
The DNA here is from genome assembly GCF_044753385.1 of Streptomyces sp. NPDC088387. NCBI lineage: Bacteria > Bacillati > Actinomycetota > Actinomycetes > Kitasatosporales > Streptomycetaceae > Streptomyces > Streptomyces sp. NPDC088387. The sequence continues at coordinate 39,160 of NZ_JBIVNC010000003.1, read as the reverse complement.
TCGACACCGCCAACGCCACCGGCTGGACACCCGATCAGGTTCCCTCACTGGGACTCGCCACCTGGACCGGTCGTGCCAAGGCGTACCCCGCTGCCTCGGGAACGTCCGACCGCGACCCGGCCACCGCCACCGGCTGGCAGACGGTGAACACCACCACCTACGACACCACGACAGCCAGACTCGGACGCCCCCTGACCGTCACCGACGCCCAGGGCCGGAGCACCACGACCACGTACTACCCGGCCACCGCCGGGCCACTCACGACAGAGGTCGTCAAGGCACCGAAGCTCGCGTCCAACAATCAGACCCACCAGACGACCACGGGCTACGACCCGGCTCGCGGCGCTGTCAGCTACGTACTCGATGCCAACGTCAAGCGCACCGAGCACACCTACGACGCGCTGGGTCGTATCACCGCCACCTGGCTGCCCAACCGCTCAAAGTCCGGCGGCGCCGGCCCGAATGCCAAGTTCGACTATGGTCTCGCCCGCGACAAGGCTCCCTGGACCTCGGTGGCCACCCTCAAAGCCGACGGGACGAACTACTCCACGACGTACTCCCTGTACGACGCACAGCTCCGCCCGATCCAGGTGCAAGCTCCGTCTCCTTTGGGCGGGCGCACCTTGACCGAGACGCGCTACGACAGCCGCGGCCTTGCCCACCGGACCCAGACGGATGTCTACGACAACCTCAAGAGCCCCAGTGGCACTTACGCCTCGCTGCCTGGCGGCAGCGGTGCCGAGACCGAGACCCAGTACGACGGCGCCGGTCGGCAGACCACGACCACCTTCCTCGTCGGTGGCGTGAAGAAGTGGGAAACCACGGCTACTCACACGGGTGACTCGACAGCGACCAGCGCACCCGCGGGCGGCAACGCCACGCGCACGATCATCGACCACCTCGGTCGCACAACGGAGACGCGCACCTACGCCGGGACCCAGCCGAACGACACGGCGTACGGCGCTGTCACCAGCACAGCCCACACTCGTGTCGCCTACACCTACACGCGAGACGGCAAGCCGGAGACGATCACCGGCCCCGACAACACCAAGTGGTCCTACACCTACGACCTGCACGGCCGTCAGGTGAAGTCTGTCGACCCCGACAAGGGCACAACCACCACCACTTACACCGATCTCGACCAGATCGACACCACCAAGGACGCCGAGAACCGACTCCTTCTCAACTCCTACGACGAACTCGGCCGTAGGACGGCACTGTGGGACACCTCGCGCACCGCCACCAACCAGCTGAGTGCGTGGACCTACGACACCGTCATGAAGGGCCAGCCCAGCGCGTCGATCCGCTACGAGGGAGGCAACACGGGCAAGAGCTACACCAAGTCCGTCACGGCCTACGACGACCTGTACCGCCCCACCACCACGAGCCTGACCCTGCCGACTGACGACCCTCTGGTCACCTCGGGCGCGGTCACCGCCACGACCGCCTTCGAGACCGCATACCGCCTCGACGGCACGGTGGCCACCACGCGGGAGCCCGCCGCAGCCGGCCTTGCCTCCGAACTGCTCACCCACCGCTACAACAGCGCGGGGGTCCAGACCGAACTCTCCGGCGCTTCGGGATATCTCCTCGCCGCCGATTACACGGCACTCGGACAGGTGGCCCAGCTACAACTCGGCACCTCGACCGCCGAGGGCACCAAGCGGGTTTTCCTCACCAACACCTACGAGAGCGGCACCCGCCGCTTGCTGAACGCCTCGGTCGACGACCAGACGAGAGGCCCGGTCCAGGACCTCGCCTACACCTACGACGACGCCGGCAACGTCACCGCGATCTCCGACAGCGCCAACACCGGCACGGGCACTGACAACCAGTGCTTCACGTACGACGACTACCGCCGTCTGAGCGAAGCCTGGACCCCGAGGACGGCCGACTGCTCTCCCTCCGGGCGCACCACCACCAACCTCGGCGGCCCAGCGCCCTATTGGACCAGCTACACCTACACCACCTCGGGTCAGCGCAAGACCGAGCGCCAGAACAGAACGACTCCCGTCACCACGACGTACTGCTACGACCCCGCCAAGCCGCACGCACTGACGGCGACCACCACTGCTGGGAACTGCACCGGCGCCACACCGCAGTACACGTACGACGACACCGGCAACACCGAGAAGCGCGTCGCGAAGACCGGCTCCACCACCACGCAGACACTCGGCTGGAGCAAGGAGAGCCAGCTGGCCCGGCTCACCGACGACGCATCCGCCACCTCCACCAACTACCTCTACGACGCGGACGGCGCTCTCCTCATCCGGCGGGACAACGCCCCCGGCGGTGAGACGGTCCTGTACCTCGGCTCCACCGAAGTCCATCTCAAGACCGGGAAGAAGTGGGCTAACCGGTACTACAGCGCCGCCGGCTCCACCATCGCCCTCCGGACCAACGAGTCCGGAACACAGAAGCTCAGCTTCCTCTCCTCCGACCACCACGGCACGAGCAATGTCGCCGTGACCGCCGATGCCACCCAGGGGCTGAGCAAGCGCTACACCACTCCCTTCGGTGCGGACCGCGGCCAGATGACCGGCGTCTGGCCGGACGACAAGGGTTTTCTCGGCATGTCGGCCGACGCGAGCACCGGACTGACCCACATCGGGGCTCGCGAATACGACTCCTCCACCGGCCAGTTCATCAGCGTCGACCCGGTGCTTCAGCTCGAATTGCCCCAGACGCTCAACGGCTACTCGTACGGAATGCAGAACCCGGCCACTTTCTCCGACCCGGACGGCCGGAAGATCGCGTGCGGACCTGGATTCGATGTCCCTTGCCCGAAGAACGACTCAAACGGCGACGGCGTGACGAACCCCGGTCACCCGAACACCAACCAGAGAGATCGGAACGTCACATGGCAGGACGAGGGTCCTCAAGGCTCTGATGTCAACGGCGACGGCTATGTCACTCTGCTGCCGGGAGTGCACATTCCCGCCGAGTGGTCCGGTACGGCACAGTTCGCCCAGCACTTCTACGCGCAGCTGGAGCGGGTGTCGTACTACGGACTCGACTTCCATCTCAACAATCCCGACTCTCCGGTCGCGCAGAACGACGTGCAGAAGGCGCTGCTCGACGCCTGCAATGCCACTGGTTGTCCTTCGGAGAAGAAGTTCTTCTATAACTTCTTCGTTTCCAATGCGGTAGCCGGGATAAGCGAGACGGGAGTAGGAGGGCGCGGCGGTCTTGGGAAGCGTGCGAACTCCAGAGGAAAGAAACCAACTTGCGGACAGTGTTTCCTCGCAGGTACGGACGTGCTCATGGCCGACGGCGAGACGAAGGACATAGAGGATGTCCGGGTCGGCGACAAGATCCTCGCCACCGACCCAGAGACGGGTGAGACAGGCTCACACGAGGTAACGCGCCTCATCCGCACTGAAGAGGACAAGAAGTTCAACGAACTCTCCATCGCGACCGACGAGGGTGTCGAGCAACTCACGGCGACCTACGAGCACCCGTTCTGGTCCCCCTCCGAGAGGAGATGGGTCGAGGCCCACCAGCTCGAATCCGGCATGTCGCTCCTCACCGACGATGCCGACACCGTGATCGTCACGGCCAACCGATCCTTCACCCAGCGAGCGGCCACCTACAACCTCACGGTTTCTGGGGTGCACTCGTACTATGTACTGGCGGGGGCTACGCCGGTCCTTGTGCACAATTCCGGTGAGTGGTGTGGCCCTGGCTTTAGAACAGCGCCAGAGGCGGGTATCAGGCCCAATGATGCGAGGCGAATCCAGAATGCTGCCGACAAGACAGGTCAGACGATCATTGTGGTCGGGAGCCGAGCGGGCAACGGGAAGCTCAATCCAACTTCTGACTGGGATTACATATTGACCGGTCCGTCCCGGGCCCGTAGTAGCGTCAAGAACTCTCTTCCTCAGGGGATGGGTGATGGAGAGGGCGGAAGTGGGCGTGGCCGGGACTTCTACCAGAGCTACAATCCAAACGCCAAGCAGTACACGGAATTGGACAGGAATAGGCCTTACGTGGTCTTCGAGCCCAGGGGGTAAGTGACCGTGACCGAATTGCGGGCCTCAGAACGCATGATCAACGAGGTGGCCCAGGAGTTGCACAGTCTGGAGGAGGGCGTGGAGTGGTTCTCCGCGTTCGCTCCAGAGGAGCAGAGGTCCGTTCTGCATGAGATCGCCCTCTATCTGATGCAGGCTCATGTCACTGTGGAAGATGGGCGTAAGGGTCTCGAGAAATCAGGGGTCAAGGCGACCATGACCCCAGCGGTTCTCATTGTTCGGGAGCCGATCCTCGAACAAATTGGGAAGATTGAAAGATTGCCACAGCAAGAATATTTGAAGGCGTTCCGAGTCCTCATGGCCACGTTCGCGGTGGCTGATACGCGACGCAGAGAAATAGAGTGCCAAGGAGCTTGTAGTCACGCCTGGCATAACTTGTCGTAGGGGCCAACTCCCTCGGTTCACTGAGGGGTGAGTTGTCGAGGATTTCTGAGTTCGCTCGGGCGTAAATTGGGAGCCTCCGTCGGATGGAAATCGGCGGAGGCTCCCGTGCATTTGACGGCAACCGTGACGGCAACGTCAGCGGACGACGGCAGCAGTGGGCGGGTTGTCGCGCGGGGCGAGGGCGTCGCCGAGGGTGTCGATGGCCTGGCGCTCGAGGCGGAGCCGGACGTGGGCGTAGACGCCGGCGGTGACGCCGATGTGGGCGTGGCCGAGGAGTTCCTTGATGACGACGAGGTCGACTCCCTGCTCCAGGAGCAGGGTCGCGGTCGAGTGCCTGAGGTCGTGAAATCGGATGCGGCGGAGGCCGGCATTGCGGAGGAGCGTGGTGAAGGTGCGGGTGAGGTTGGTCGGGTCGATCTGTCTGCCCGGCGCTGTGGTGAAAACGTGCCCGTTGTGCTGCCACGTGGAGCCTGCGACCTCGCGTTCGCGCTTCTGCTGATCGCGGTGGAGCTTCAGGGACTGGGCACAGCGGCTGGGGAGGGCGATGCGGCGTTCGGAGGCCCGCGTCTTGGTGGGCAGCGTGACGAGCCCGCCCGCGCTGGTGCGGCGGATGGCGGCGGTGCCCGCGTCGAGGTCGAGGTCTTCCCAGCGCAGGCCGAGGAGTTCGCCCTTGCGGAGTCCGGTGTGGAGGGCGAGTTCGGCCGGTGCGGACGTTGCGGGCGACGTTGCGCGGGATCTCCTCCTCGCGGACGGCGGGTTCCAGGGCGGACTTGAGCACGGAGTGGATGTAGGTGAGCGTCAGCGGCGGGAGCACCTTGCGGCAGCACTGCCCGACGGCACAGCAAGGGGGCTCATCACGGGCCGAGTGTTTTCTGCGTTGCTCCAGCTGCCGGATGACGTCTAGGGACACGTTCGAGCGCTCGGCCAGTTCCCCTTGGGTCAGGGAGGCCAGGCGGCGCAGGCGTCGGAGAGTTTGCCCCAGGTCGTCGTTTGCCACGTTGTCACGTACGCCGACACGGTGGCGCGCGAGGATGGCTGTGGGTCCGGGCGTGATGTTCAGCGTCCGAAGAGCGCAACGGCTCCCGGGGGTGCCCCGGCGGGGCCATTCCGCTCAGTCACTGTTCAACCGAACGCCCCGGATTGCGGCGGAGGAGCACCCCGCGTCGACGTGCCCGAGAGGTGCGTCGAGGGCCCCGCCGGTGGGATGGTGACCTTCTTCGGCATGATCTGCACAGCATCCACACCGCCGCCGGGGCCGAATGGAGACTCGATGAGTGCGTTGCCTGTTCTTCTTCTTGTGCACGGGGCCTGGCACGGTCCCTGGTGCTGGGAGCAGCTGATCGACGAGCTTCCGGACGTCGATGTCCGGACCGTCGCGCTGCCCAGCAGCGGCACCGGTGGCGGTGGTGACGCCGGGGCCCTCGGGGACCTGCGCGACGACGCCGCTGTCGTGGCCCACGCCGTCGCGGAGATCGACGGGCCGGTCGTCGTCGTGGCGCACTCCTACGGCGGTGTCCCCGTCACCGAGGCGCTCGGATCCGCGGCGAACGTGCGGCGGGTGGTCTACCTCTGCGCCTTCCAGCTGGACGCCGGCGAGTCGGTGCTGTCCGCGGTCGGTGGTACTCCGCCGCCGTGGTGGGACGTGCGTGAGGACGACGGCACCGTCGCGGCGCTCGATCCCGAGCAGGTCTTCTACGGTGACGTGGAGCCCGGGCTCCGGGCGCGGGCCGTCGCCCAGGTCGGCCTCCAGTCGCTCGCCGCGTTCTCCCAGCCCCTCACGCAGGCCGCCTGGCACACGCTGCCGAGCACCTACGTCATCTGTGAGGCCGACGGCGCGATCCCGCCGTTCGCGCAGGAGGCCATGTCCGGGCGGGCCCGGGACGTACGGCGGCTGGACGCCTCGCACTCCCCGTTCCTGTCCCGGCCCGCCGAGCTCGCCGCCCTGCTCCGTGAGGAACTCGGTCGGTGACCCAGCTCGAAACGGTTCCCGTCGAACCGCTGCTCACCCACGACTACGAGATCCGGCGCGCCGAGATCCACGAGGAACTGCGCGGCCGGTACGGGCCGGTGGCCCCCGTCGACCTGCTCGGCCTGCCGGTCTGGCTGGTGCTCGGCTACGACGAGTCGCTCACCGTCCTGCGGGACGGCGACCGGTGGAAGAAGAGCCTCGGCCATTGGCGCGCGTACAACGAGGGCCGCATCCCGGCCGACTGGCCCATGCTGCCCGCACTCGAGTGCGACATGATGGTCTTCTTCGACGACGACCGGCACCGCGCGGCGCGGGCGTCGTTCGAACGCGCCGTCAAGCCGTTCCAGGACGTCTCGCGCCCCAGCGCCCGGCAGTTGAAGAACCTGATCACACGGTACGCGGACCAGCTCATCACCTTTCTGTCCGAGGACGGCGGCCGCACCGGAATCGCCGATCTGAGCGGCCAGTACGCCCGCCCGCTGCCGCTGATGGTCACCAACCGTCTGCTCGGCTTCGCCGACGCCAAGGGCGACGAGGTGACCATGGACGTCTGGCGGGTGCTGGACGCCGGACCCGACGCCCCCGCCGCGATCGGCCGGCTCATCGGCGCCCTTCAGGAACTGGTCCTGGAGAAGCGCGCCCGGCCGGGCGACGACATCCCCTCGTACTGGCTCGCCGAGGACCCCTCCGTGAGCACCGCGGAACTGGCCTGGGAGCTGTACCTGGTGCTGTGCACCACCGCGGACATGGTGGGCGCACTGCTGTGCAACGCCGTGGTCGAGGTGCTGACCGGCGACACCGGCGCGCGGGCCAGCCTGTCGGCCGGCATGGTCGGCGAGGCGGTCAACCGGGCGGCGCTCGCCAACCCGCCCATGCACAACCTCACGTTCCGCTTCCCCGTTGCCCCCGTCCGGCTCGGCCGCTTCGTCATCGCCGCCGGAGACCCCGTGATGGTGTCCCCGGCCGCCGCCCACACCGACCCGCTCTTCGCGCGGAGCGCCGGCCGGAACGCCACGGTCAGCACCCGCGCCCATCTGACCTGGGGCGCGGGACCGCACCAGTGCCCCGGCCGGGACCTGGCGAGCAGCATCGTGGCGATCGGCGTGCGGCGGCTCTTCGAGCGGTTCGCGGACGTCCGGCTGACCCTGCCGAGGGACCAACTGCCCTGGCGTACGTCCCCGCTGATGAGCGGACTGCGGTCGCTGCCGGTGCGGTACGTCCTGGCGGACATCCCGGCACAGTCCGCGCCCGCCGTGCCCACGCCTGCCGGCGCCGACCCGGCTTCCGTCGTGCCCACGGCCGCCGTCTCCGCCCCCGAGGCGCCCGCGAAACCCGCCCGCTCGTCGTTCTGGCGCCTTTTGGCGAGCCTGCGCCGCCGCCCGGACACGGAAACCCGCCCCGACGCAGGGTGACGCCCGGACACCGGCGCGCGGGAGTGGCGTAACGCACTCACCCCGCCACCATCCGTCACCACTGTGGGAAATCTGTGTGGAGATCCCGGCCCGTTCGGAGCCAATCGTCGATCCCGGGCGTCCACTTTGGGAAAGTACGGCTGTGCGGGTTCGGCGGCGCTCACGGCAGGTGACCGGCCGGAGCGGTCCGGACCCGATGGAGCCGGTGGACACGAGTGACGGAAAGAGCAAGGAGCTACGGGGGCCATGGCGTGGGACGAATGGGAACAGCTCAAGGCGGAGGCGGCCGAGCGGCGGTCCACCGGGATGCAGCTCAACCAGCTGCCGCCCGACGGGGGCAGCGGCGGCGGAGGGCCCAACAAGACCTCGTACGGTGATCTGAAGGTCGGGCAGGACGACCTGGCGGCGATCGGCGACCGGGCGTTCCAGCTCTTCGACAAGCTGGGCAAGCAGGGGCGGGTCGCCGACGCCAGTACGGGCAGCGCGGCGAGCGATCTGAAGACGCAGGGCTTCGCCCTCGGGGGCGCGCTCGAACGGGTCGACCAGCAGTGGGAGAAGCAGCTCACCTCGCTGATCGACGCGTGCGCGCACATCTCCAACCACATGGAGTTCTCCGGCAAGGTGCACCAGGGCGACGAGTACCACGTCGTCGGCCAGGTCAGCTCGATCGCCACCCTCGACCAGGGCTTCGACGAGAACCCGGCCAACCCGGAGGGCCGATGAACCTCAACAGCCTCCGCTTCGGGGAGTTCGGCAAGCTCTCCACCGCCGTCGCGGACTGGACCACGCTCATGAACAACCTGGAGGCGCTCCAGCGCGAGGCCTCCGAGGGACTCAAGGGCTTCGCCGACAAGGCGAACTGGGCGGGGGTGAACTCGCAGGTGTCCAAGCAGTTCATCACCAAGACGGCCGGCGAGTTCTCCGACGCGCACCGCCAGGCCAAGACCGTACGGAACATCCTCCAGGACACCCACGACGAACTAGTCGGGTACCGGGACCGGCTGAAGACCGCCATCGACAACGGGCTGAAGAAGAACCTCACCGTGATGGACACCGGCAACGGGTCCTTCACGGTCACCATGAACGTGCATCCGGACCGCGCGGCCGAGGGGCACAAGCCCCCGGACCACAAGCCGGAGGACGTCACCGCGCTGCGCGACGAGGTGCAGCGGATCCTCCAGGACGCCACCAACAGCGACAACACCGCCGCCGAGGCGCTGAGCGCGATCGTCGGCCAGGCCGAACTCGGCTTCTCCGACGCCGCGTTCGACGACCGGGACGCGGCGGCGCAGTCCCTGCGGGACGCCCAGCGCGTCGCGGACCTGGCGCGGAAGGGCGACGACATGTCGCCCCAGGAGTTCGACGAGATGAACCGGCTGCTGGGCGCGCACAAGAACGACCTGCTGTTCCAGGAGAAGTTCGCGACGACCCTCGGACCGAAGGCCACCCTCGACTTCTGGGCGGACATGTCCGACCCCACGGACGGCAGCCGGCTGCTGCACGACCGCAGGGACCAGTTCGCCGAGTTGCAGAAGAACCTCGGGCTCACCCTCGCCGGCGCCACCCAGTCCGACTCGGGCGCCATGCGGAACTGGACCGACCAGATGATCCAGAACGGCGAGCAGCGCTTCACCCAGCGCGGCGGCGACGTCTACGGCTTCCAGATCATGAGCAACCTGATGCGGACCGGGGACTACGACGACAAGTTCCTCAACCGCTACGGCGACAAGCTCGTGGCGATGGAGAAGGAGATGCGGATCCCGGACCGCTACTGGCAGATGGAGCCGACGTTCAAGACGAACTTCATCGGCGAGGAACGCGGCATGGACCCCATGTCCGGCTATATGAACGCGCTGTCCAACAGCCCGGACGCGGCGACCGAGTTCTTCCGGGACGATCAGCCGCAGGACAACGCCCGCTGGGTGCTCAAGGACCGCCCGTACTTCGACGACAGCCCGCTGCACGACGGCCCCAACGAGGGCAAGGACGCCGCGGGCCGGGCCCTGATCGCCGCCACCACCGGCATGAACCCGAACGACCCGAACGCCCGCTTCGTCGAGCACACCGACGGCAACCGCCAGGTCCTCGACCGCTCGCTCGGCATCCTCGCCGAGACCAAGGACGACTTCCCGGCCGAGTTCCGCGACGACATGGCCAAGATCCTGTCGAACCACGGCGACTCCGTGCACCACACGATGAGCGCGCACGCGACGGACCCGAACGACCCGCGCCAGCTCGACCGCGCGCAGCTCCTGGAGGTCACCAAGCAGATCTCCCGCGACCAGGGCGCCTACGGCATGCTCAACGAGGGTCTGACCCACGAGATCATCCGGGACATCCGCAACGACCACCCCGACGACCCGCGCGAGACGCTGCTGCGGGCCGGCGCCACCATGGGCTTCCTGGAGGAGGCCCGCTACCAGGCGCTGGAGGTCGACAAGGACGACCCGTCCTGGACCGCGAAGTTCGTGGAGAGCGGGGTCGGCGCGGCCGTGAGCTACATCCCCGTCGCCGGTCCCGTCGTCGACAAGGGCGTCGGCATCGTCGTGGAGGCCTGGAAGGTCGACGAGACGCAGCGCATCAACGAGGAGAACCAGCGGATGAGAGGCGACACCTTCACCGCCCGCGAGGGCCAGCTCCAGGCGCTGGCGGACGAGTGGATCGCCGCCAACCCGGGCGGTCTCGACGGCGCCAACCGGTACACCGTCACCGACGAGATCAACGGTGCCGCGTTCGACGGCAACAACCGGGCGCAGGGACTGGTGGGCAAGTGACCCCGCGAGGCGGGCAGGTGACCTCGGGAGGCGGGCACGCGATCCCGGGGGGCGGGCAGGTGATCTCGCGGGGCGGGAAGCGGTCCCGTCCACTCGTGACCGGGTCCCGTCCACTCATGATCGGGTCACGTCCGCTCGTGACGGCGGTGGCGGCCGCGGTGCTGGCCGTCACCGCCTCCGGGTGCGGGGACTCCGGGGACTCCGGGGACTACGCCGTGCCGGGCACGGTGTGCGACGTACCGGTGGACCCGGACGCGCTCTCGCCGCTGCTGCCGGACGGCGGGAAGCTCACCGACAGCCGTACCGACAAGGGGCGGGGCAGTGTGTCGTGCCGGGTGAGTGTGGACGACTCCCTCGTCCTCTATCTCGCCGGCGATGTCACGGACCCGGGCACGGACGCGGTGTCCCTGGAGGACCGGGGGCTGGTCCGGCTCGGCGACCCGGCCCTCGTCGAGGGGGCGGGTGACACGGCCGCGGTGGCGGACGGCGGCGCCAAGGCGATGGCGCGCTGCACGGCAGGCGGTGAACCGCGGGAGTTCGTGGGGCTCGTCCAGCTGGAGGGCGAGGATCCGGTCCCCACGGGGACGGACGAGCGCCGGGACGCCCTGGCGGCGTTCCTGAAGTCGTGGTTCCCGGCGGCGGCGGAGGCACAGGGCTGTCCCGCCTGAACGCCGGTTCCCGGCGGCTCCCGGATCAGCCCGCCGTGCGCTCCGTCAGCAGGGCCAGCGGCAGGGTGTGGCTGGTGTGGAGCACCTTGGCCCGCAGGTAGCGCACATTGTGGGCGGTGGTGAAGACGCCGGTCGGCACACGGTCGTGGACCGTGATGCCGAGGTCGCGCAGCTGCTCGGCCTTGTCGGGGTTGTTGGAGAGCAGGTCGAGCTCGTCGATGCCGAGGGCGCGCAGCATCTGGGCCGCCGCCGTGTAGTCGCGGGCGTCCTCAGGCAGGTCGAGGGCCGCGTTGGCCTCGTAGGTGTCCAGGCCCTGGTCCTGGAGGGCGTACGCGTCGAGCTTGTTGTAGAGGCCGATGCCGCGGCCCTCCTGGCGGAGGTAGAGCAGGACACCGCCGCGCTCGGCGATGCGCTCGACGGCCTCGCGCAGCTGCGGGCCGCAGTCGCAGCGGGCGGAGCCGAAGACGTCGCCGGTCAGGCACTCGGAGTGCAGCCGGACCAGCGGGGTCGTGCCGGGGGCCGGGGTGCCGAGAACCACGGCGAGGTGTTCCAGACCGTCGGCCAGCCCGTGGAAGGTGACCAGCTCGGCGTCGACGGCGTACCCGTCGCCGAAGCGCAGCGGTACCCGCACGCGAGTGCGGGCGGTGGCGGGGGTCACGGGCACCACAGGTGCTGCGGGGGTCTCGGACATAGGGGTCTCCGGGCGCGTCGCTGGGGTCTGCTTCAGATTTGAAGCAGTCCGTCTGACGTGACCCTACGTCCGCTTGAAAGTTGAAGCAACAAGATTCCGGTGAGAAAGGCGCGTGCTCTCCCGCCTCCCGAGGTGTCCTACGTCGCTCCCGTGCACGGCGTCGACCGCCGCAGCCACGGCACGTCCCCCGGCGCGCGGTGCGGATCCTCGCCCTGCAAGGCCCGTGTGACGCCCGTGAAGATCTCCTCCAGCTGACCCACCTGCTCCGGTGTGAGGTGGTCGAACAGCGCCGTACGGACCGTGTCCACATGGCCCGGCGCCAGCCGCTCCACCACGGTCATGCCCTCGTCCGTGAGCACCGCGACGCTCCCCCGCCTGTCCCACGCGCAGTCCTCGCGCCGGACCAGCCCGTCCTTCTCCAGCCGGGTGACGGCGTACGTCAGCCGGCTGCGGGTGATCTTCAGCAACTGCGCGAGATCGGTCATCCGCAGCCGGCGCTCGTCCGCCTCGGAGAGCCGGGACAGGATGGAGTAGTACAGGTGCGGCATGCCGGCCTCCTGCTGGAGCTGCCGGTCGAGCGTGTCCTCCAGGAGGAGGGAGGCACCGATGTACGCGCGCCAGGCGCGCTGCTCCTCCGGGGTGAGCCAGCGAGTCGTCATACGACCAGTGTAGGTTTGCTTCAAACTTGAACCAAGCCCGCCCACCACACCCCGCCCACCACACCCCACCCGCAGTACCCCACCCACCACACCCCGCCGCCCGCCCCGAGGAACGCCGATGCCCCTTCCCCACGTCCTCCTCTCCGCCGCCGTCTCCCTCGACGGCTGTCTGGACGACACCGGCCCCGACCGTCTGCTGCTCTCCGGCCCGGCCGACTTCGACCGGGTCGACGAGGTACGGGCGTCCGTCGACGCGATCCTGATCGGCGCCGGCACCATCCGCGCCGACAACCCCCGGCTGCTGGTCAACTCGCCCGAGCGGCGCGCCGCGCGGGTGGCCGCCGGACGGCCGGAGTACCCGCTGAAGGTCACCGTCAGCGGCTCCGGCGACCTCGATCCGGCGGCGAACTTCTGGCACACCGGCGGCGAGAAGGTGATCTACACCACGGACAAGGGCGCCGAGTACGCCCGCCGGGCCGGCCTCGCCGCCGACGTCGTACCACTCGGGACCGAGCTGGACTGGCGGGCCGTACTGGAGCATCTGCACGACCGGCGCGGGGTGCGGCGGCTGATGGTCGAGGGCGGCGGCCGGGTCCACACCCAGCTCCTCACCCAGGGCCTCGCGGACGAACTGCACCTCGTCCTCGCCCCGCTGTTCGTCGGCGAACCCACCGCCCCCCGGCTCTTCGGCCCCGGCGCCTACCAGGGCGGCCGCCTCCGCCTCCTGGAGACCCGCCGCATCGAGGACGTCGTCCTCATGCGCTACGAGCCCACCGCGCCCGGCACGGGAGCCGTCGCGTCGGCCGCCGACCGGCACTGGCTCCGGCTGGCCTGCGAGCTGGCGGCCAAGTGCCCGCCCTCGCGGACGGCGTTCAGCGTCGGCGCGGTCGTCGTCGCCGCCGACGGCACCGAACTGGCCCGCGGCCACTCGCGCGAGGACGGCGACCCCGTGGTGCACGCCGAGGAGGCCGCCCTCGCGAAGATCGGCCCCGCCGACCCGCGCCTCGCGTCCGCGACCGTCTACAGCAGCCTCGAACCGTGCGCCCACCGCGCCTCCCGGCCCACGCCCTGCGCCCGGCTGATCCTCGACGCGGGCGTCCGCCGAGTGGTGACGGCCTGGCGCGAGCCCGACACCTTCGTCCCGGACGCCGACGGCAACACCCTCCTGGCGAAGGCGGGCGCCACGGTCCTCGAACTCCCGGAGTACGCGGACGAGGCCAAGGCACCCAACCGCCATCTGCTCGGCTAGGCCGTGTCCGCGGGGGAGGGGCGCACACGCGTCCGTCCCGTTCCGCGCCTGCCATACGGCCCAACATCTGCTGCGGGCACCCGTGCCCGGGGGCACGCTGCCTGTGACGTGGGCGGTGGATCAGGTGGAGGTCGCGATGCGGGTCGTGGGCGGACGTGTGCTGGTGGGCGTGGTGCTGGCGGCGACGGGGCTCGCCGCGTGCGGCACCGAGTCGGGGTCGCGGAGCATGGCGCGGGCGCTCCCCGCCGACCAGGCGTTCACCCACCCCGGCGTGCTGGTGGACAGGGCCCAGCTGGACGCCGTACGGGAGAAGGTCACCGCGGGGAAGCAGCCGTGGCTGAGGGCCTACCTCGACATGCGGGACAGCAGATACGGGTCGTACAAGTACCGGGCCCAGCCGCACACGACCGTCTCCTGCCCGGCCGGTGACCTGCCCGGCCGGGGCTGTGTCGAGGAGCGTGAGGACGCGATCGCCGCGTACACCCAGGCCCTGCTGTTCACCGTGACCGGCAAGCGGCAGCACGCCACGAAGGCCGCCGAGATCATGGACGCCTGGTCGGCGAAGCTGAAGCGGCACACCCGGGTGAACGCCGGGCTCCAGGCCGGGTGGGCCGGGAGTACCTGGGCGCGGGCCGCCGAGATCGTCCGGCACACCCCGGGCGCGGACTGGCCGCAGGACCGGGTGCGGCGGTTCGAGGGGATGCTGCGCACCGCGCATCTGCCGTACGTCACCAAGCGGGTGCCCGAGCGCAACGGGAACTGGGACCTGGTCACCGCCGACGCCGCCATCTCGATCGCCGTCTTCCTCGACGACCACAAGACCTTCGACCATGCCCTGACCCGGTTCCGCGAGCGGGTGCCGGCCGTCTTCTACCTGGCGAAGGACGGCCCGCTGCCGAAGAGCCCGGTGGGTTCCGGCATCCGGGACCAGAAGCAGCTCAAGGCGTTCTGGTTCCGCCCGCGCGCGTTCAAGGACGGCCTCTCCCAGGAGACCTGCCGCAACTTCGCGCACGTCGGCCACTCCGTCGCGGCCACCGCCCATATCGCCGAGACCGCCTGGCACCAGGGCGTCGACCTGTACGGAGACGCCAAGGACCGGCTCCGGGCGGCCCTCGCACTGCACGCCCCGTACCAGGAGGGCCGGGCGGCGCCGGGGTGGCTGTGCGGCGGCCGGGTCGAACGGGACATGGGCCCCGACCTGGAGGTCGCCCTCAACCATCTGGAGAACCGTCTCGACACCCCGGTCCCGGCCGCGCACCGGCTCGTCCACCGCTCCCGCCCGGCCGGCACCGACGACCTCTTCGTCGCCTGGGAGACCCTCACGCACGCGGACAATCCGGGGGACTGAGCACGGCCCCGCCCGCCAGGCCGCGGGGTTTTCCGGAGGGGCAGCGGTGGCCTGCGTAAACGCGTGTGCTTTTGGTCCCGCGGATGGCGTACACTGAAGTCACAACGGCGCGGGGTGGAGCAGCTCGGTAGCTCGCTGGGCTCATAACCCAGAGGTCGCAGGTTCAAATCCTGTCCCCGCTACTGAAAACTCAGGGCCCGGAATCCAGATCATGGATTCCGGGCCCTGAGTGTTTTCCCCCGCGATCCGCGTGCGTCCCCGCGTGATCTTCCACCGGGTCATCCGGTCGGCCCGCCCGACTGGCCCGTCGACCCCGCTGCGGCAACCCTGGTGAGGTGACTCCCGACCCCGTGACGGAGGGGCCGTATCCCGTACCGCAGCGGCACATCTCGTACGCCCGCCGCTTTGTGCGGCTGCTGCCGGTGCTGCTGATCGTCGGCGGCGCGATGTACGAGTACTTCACCCCGAAGGAGTTCACCGCCGTCCCGTTCTTCACGGCCGCGCCCCTGGTCGCCGCCCCGCTCTTCGGGCGGCGGTACACGATCCTCACCGGCCTGGCGGCCGTGATCACCGTGGCGGTGATCCATCTCCGGCTCGATGTGATCCTCGGCGCGGAGTCGGTCACCGAGACGATCACCGTGCTGACCGTCTCCGGGCTGGCCCTCCTCATCAACACCCTGGTCCGGCGCAGCGACGAACGGCTCGCCACCGCCCGCCAGATCGCCGAGGCCGCCCAGCGGGCGGTGCTGCCGGAGCCCGCCGAGCGGATCGACGGGTTCGAGATCGCCGTCCGTTACGAGGCCGCGCAGGCCGGTGCCTTCATCGGCGGCGACCTGTACGCGGTGCAGGACTGCCCGGCCGGGGTCCGGCTGCTGGTCGGGGACGTGCGCGGCAAGGGCATGGGCGCGGTGGCGGCCGTGGCCGTGCTCATCGGGACGTTCCGGGAGGCGGCCGAGCAGGAGGCGACCCTGGAGGCGGTCGCGGGGCGGCTGGAGCGGGCGCTGGCCCGCGAGGGCGACCGGCGCGCGGGGCTCGACGCGGTCGAGGGGTTCACCACCGCCGTACTCGCCGAACTCCCGCACGGCGAGGGCGTCCTGCGCATCGTGAACCGCGGTCACCCCGGGCCGCTGCTGCTGTACGCGGACGGCGCGCTGCGGCCGCTGCCGGCCACCGAGCCGGCGCTGCCGCTCGGGATGGGCGATCTCGGCAACTGGCCGGACCGGGTGGAGGAGTACGCGTTTCCCGCCGGGGCCATGCTGCTGCTGTACACCGACGGGGTGTCCGAGGCGCGGGACGCGCGCGGGGAGTTCTTCCTGCCCGAGGAGCGGCTGTCCGGCCGGGTCTTCGCGGGGCCGGGGGATCTGCTGACCACGCTCGCGGAGGACGTGCGGCGGCACACCGGGGGCCGGATGACGGACGACATGGCACTGCTCGCCGTACGCCGGACGGGGGCTTCGTCACAGCCGGTAAGTGAGTGAACGCCCTCCGCATAACATCTGAGTCACCGTCAAAACTCTTGTGACATACGTGGCGTGGTCAACTCGCCCGATTTTCGCCGCTCATGGCCCGTACGTCCGGCGGGAAAGCGTTAACGATCAAGTGGAACCGCTTGGAAATCACCCCCCGGTTCTATTAACGTCCGATAACGCAGCGCGGTCGTCCCAGCCGTCACAAGAGACGGCTCCGTGCTCAAGCGCCGAATTCCGCAAGGGAACCGGGGAACCACCAACTTGGGGTGAATCGGGCGTATGTGGTCGTGGCAACACGGCACATATACGCGCGTAGGAGACCTTCCTGCTCCGAACCCGTCAGCTAACCCGGTAGGCGAGAAGGAAGGAAAGGAGTACGCCTACGTGGCGTCCAACAGGCCTGCTCCTGAGGCCCCGTTCGTCCCCGCACAGCGCACCGAGGAAACCTTCGGTTACGGCGCCCCCCGCACCGACGAGGGCCCGTGGGAGGAATGGAACCCCACCGCCGAGACCGTCCGCCCCGTGCGCGGCCGGCACCGCGTCTCCAAGCAGCGCGGCGGTGGACTCGCCCGTAGCTCGACCGTCCTGGGCGTCGGTGTCATAGCCGCCGTCGGCGCGGGCGGTATGGCCACCGCGCAGACCGGCAAGCCCCCGGTGTCCATCTCCATGCCGGACCTGCCCTCGGTCGGCAGCCCCTTCGGCTCGGACGACGGCGACGACACCGAGCCCCTCTCCCAGACCTCCAGCACCCCGCTCAGCAGCCTCGGCGTGTCCACGACCGACACCGAGCAGGGCACCTCGGACGCCGGTGAGGTGCTGCGCACCCGCATCCTGGCGCAGGCCGAGAACCAGCAGAAGCAGCTCGACACCAAGACCGCGCAGCTCGCGCTGGCCAAGGCCGAGAAGCAGGCCGCCGACGCCGCCGCCAAGGCCGAGAAAGAGGCCAAGGAGAAGGCCGCCGCCGCCAAGAAGAAGGCGGAGGAGGAGGCCGCGCAGAAGGCCGAGGCCGAGCGGCTCGCCAAGCTGGCCAAGGAGTTCACGCTCCCGACCTCCTCGTACACCCTCACCTCGACCTTCGGTCAGGCCGGCGCCCTGTGGTCCTCCGGCTACCACACGGGCCTCGACTTCGCCGCGCCCACCGGCACGCCGATCAAGGCCGTGCACGGCGGCACCATCACCGAGGCCGGCTGGAACGGCTCGTACGGCTACAAGACCGTGCTGACCCTCGATGACGGCACCGAGATCTGGTACGCCCACCAGTCGTCGATCGGCGTCAGCGTCGGCCAGAAGGTCACCACCGGCGAGGTCATCGGCCGCGTCGGCGCCACCGGCAACGTCACCGGCGCCCACCTCCACCTGGAGGTCCACACCCCCGGTGGCGGCGGCATCGACCCCATGGCGTGGCTGCGCGGCAAGGGCCTCAACCCCTGAGCCGAGTTCCCCTCACGGCCCTGACGACGAACCCTCGACGTCAGGGCCGCTGTTATGAGCGGTACGGGTTGTAGTAGGCGGGGTGCGGACCGACCGGGCCGTAACCGCCGTAGCCGCTGTGAACGCCGTAGCCGCTGTGGCCGCCGTACGTGGGCAGGGGCCACGGGGTGATCACCGGGACCGGTGGTGCGGTGGCCCGTGCGGCGTGGTCGAGGGCGGGACGGGCGATGTCCCGGCGCCGCCACAGCTCGTTCAGCAACGCCCGCTCGCGCTCCACGAAGTCGGGGCCCGCGAGACCCCGGCGGCCCCGGCGGCGCAGAAACGCCAGGGACGTCGCGTACGACTCGTACTGGGCCACCGCGCGGGCGGCCGGTCTGCCCAGGTGGCGGCCGGCGTACTCACGGGCCAGACCGCGGGCCCGCATCGAGCCGAGCGCGTAGGGCTCCGAAGGGGCCAGCCAGCCGGCGGCCGCGTAGGCGGGCAGTTCCTCGCGGACCAGGCGCAGTTCGCGCTGCCGGGTCCAGATCATCAGCCAGGTCAGCAGCGCGAACGCGGGGACCATGAACACGCCGTAGACCGCGAAGAAGCCGTAGTCGCCGAAGGTCGACGAGCCGTTCCAGAAGGCGTGCAGGCCCATCGCCAGCAGCAGCCCGGACAGGGGCAGCAGAACGCGGCGCACCTGCTGGCGGTCGCCGGCGAGCGCCGCGAAGCCGAAGCCGATGCCGGTCAGCACGGTGAACAGGGGGTGCGCGAACGGCGACATGATGATCCGGACGAAGAACGTGGCCGCCGTGACCGAGGCGATGCCGCCGTCGCCCGTGAGCTGGTCGGTGCCGAACGCCGTGCCCAGATACAGGATGTTCTCGGTGAAGGCGAAGCCCGTCGCGGTGAGACCGGCTATCACCACACCGTCGAGGATCCCGGTGAAGTCCCGTCTGCGGAACAGGAAGACCAGCAGGATCGCGGCCGCCTTCGCGGACTCCTCGACGACCGGCGCTATCACGGTCGCGCCGAGGGTGTCCGCGCCCGTCGGGTCGGCGGTCGCCGTCGCTATCCATCTGGTGGCGAAGCTGTTCGCGATGATCGCTATCAGCGCCGCCGCGCACGCGCCCCAGGCGAACGCGAACACGAGGTTCCGCCACGGTCCCGGCTCGACCCGGTCCAGCCAGCGGAACGCGGCTATGAGGAGGGGAACGGGCAGCACCGCGAGGCCAAGACCCACCAGGAAGCCCTCGGTGCCGGTCTCCTGGCGCACCAGCGCGAGGATGACCAGCCCGGACAGTGCCAGCAGGATGATCAGCGCGCCGTGCCGGACCCGGCGCCAGGCCTTCGGATGCGCCCGCACATGCCGGTACCCCCACCGCCGCCACCACCGGGTCCGCCGCGGCGCGCCAACGGCGGGACCACGGGGATGTGTCGGGTACGGGGGACTGGTGGCCACGACATCGACCCTAACGAGACGGGGCGCCGCCCGCGACGGTGCCTGGGTCTCGGGGGAGCTCAGCCGACGCCGGGTCGCTCGGTGGGGGGTTGGTCTTCGCGCAGTTCGTGGTGGGGTACGCGCCGGAAGAGCACGTCGTTCACGACATGACCCTTGTCCAGTCCCTGGCCCTCGAAACGGGTGAGGGGGCGGAAGTCGGGGCGGGGCGCGAAACCGCCGTCCTTGTGCGTGTTCTCGAAGTCGGGGTGTGCCGTCAGCACTTCGAGCATCTGTTCGGCGTACGGCTCCCAGTCGGTGGCGCAGTGCACGATCGCGCCGGGCTTCAGCCGGGACGCGGCGATCGTGAGGAACTCGGGCTGGATCAGCCGCCGCTTGTGGTGCCGCTTCTTGGGCCACGGGTCCGGGAAGTAGACGCGCAGGCCGTCGAGGGAGTCGGGGGCGAGCATCTCGCGGAGCAGGATGATGGCGTCGCCGTTGCCCACACGGATGTTGGACAGGCCGCCGTGGTCCGCGAGGTTGAGCAGATTGCCCTGACCGGGGGTGTGTACGTCCACGGCGAGGATGTTGGTCTCCGGGTCCGCGGCGGCCATCCGGGCGGTCGCCTCGCCCATCCCGAAGCCGATCTCCAGGACGACGGGGTGGTCGTTGCCGAACATGTCCGCCGGGTCGACGGAGCGGCCGTCGATGTCCAGGCCCCACTTCGGCCACAGGCGCTGAAGGGCGTCCGCCTGGCCGGCGGTGACGCGGCTGCGGCGGGGCTGGAAGCTGCGGATCCGCCGCTCGAAGTGGGATCCCGCCGGGTCGGGATGCGGACCGTCGGGGAACCGGGGTTCCCCCTTGGCCCGGGTGTGACGCACGGGATCACCGGGGGTCCGATCGTGGCCGCCGGGGGGCCGGTCGGGATCGCCGCCGGGTGTGGTCTCGGGGGTGTGGGTGGAGTCAGACACAGTGGGGCGATTTTACGTGGGTGGGTGGGGGTGGGGGGTTGTGCCGGGGGGGCGTTGCGCAGCCCGGCGCGACGGGGTGCCGCTGCGCCCACCCGTGCCGCCCCAGCGGCACGACTGCCCGCAGCGGCGGTTGGTGTGCGTGCCCGCGGTGGCGGCGAGTTTCGAGCGGGCGCGAGTCGCGGGGTTAGGGGCGCGGGGAACTGCGCGAACGGCGCCCGCCGGGGCGCGGTGGCGCTACTACCCGCCTCCGAGGGCCGTCAGGGCGCGTCTGGCGATTTCTCTGCCGATGGGGAGGGACGCCGTGGCCGCAGGGGACGGGGCGTTCAGGACGTGCACCGCCCGCGGCGCCTCCTTGATCAGGAAGTCGTCCACCAGCGCCCCGTCCCGAAGGACGGCCTGCGCCCGCACCCCCGGCGCCGCAGGCACCAGGTCGGACTCCCGCACCGCGGGGAGGAGGCGCCGCACCGCCTGAGTGAAGGCACCCTTCGAGACCGAGCGGCGCAGCTCCCCCGCGCCGTAGCGCCAGTGCTGCCGGGCCAGCCGCCGCGTGCCCGGCCAGGCCACCGTCCCGGCAAGCTCCCGCGGCCGCACCACACCCCACCCATACCCCTCGCGCGCAAGCGCCGGCACCGCGTTCGGCCCGATATGGACACCCCCGTCGATCCCACGGGTGAGATGCACACCGAGGAACGGGAACGCCGGATCCGGCACCGGATACACCAGCCCCCGCACCAGCCCGGCCCGCGCCAGCTCGTAGTACTCGCCCCGGAACGGCACGATCCGCATCCCGGGCTCGTCGCCGGTCATCCGGGCGATCTCGTCGCAGTACAGCCCCGCGCAGTTCACCAGCACCCGTCCGCGCACGATGTCCCCACCGCGCGTGCGGACGGCCACGCCCAGCTCCGGGCGCCGGTCGACGCGCACGACCTCCGTGCCGTACCGGATCTCCGCGCCCGAGGCCTCGGCCAGCCGGCGGGCGACACCCACGAAGTCACAGATGCCGGTCGTGCCGACGTGGATGGCGGCGAGGCCGCGCACCTCCGGCTCGTACTCCGCGATCTGCGCCGCGCCCAGCTCCCGCACCGGAATGCCGTTCTCCCGGCCGCGCTGGACCAGGGCGTGCAGCCGGGGCAGCTCGGCGCGCTCGGTGGCGACGATCAGCTTGCCGGTGACGGCGTGCGCGATGCCGTACTCGGCGCAGAACTTCACCATCTCGGTGGCGCCGCGGACCGCGTAGCGCGCCTTGAGGGAGCCCGGTCTGTAGTAGATCCCGCTGTGGATCACCCCGCTGTTGCGGCCCGTCTGGTGCCGGGCCGGTCCTGGCTCCTTCTCCAGCACGGTCACCCGGGTCCCGGGCGCGGCACGGGTGATCGCGAACGCGGTCGACAGCCCGACGATCCCGCCGCCGACGACGAGCACGTCGCAGTCGTACGCCCCACTCCGCACCTGCACCACCTCCGCCTTCGATAGTGCACTGCGCCACTGACAGTCACTTCAAACGCGGAGGCGCACAGCTCGCCGGAGCGGGCTCCGGATCAGGCGCTACGCCGGGGCCATCAGCAGCGGGCGGGCCCGCTCCCGCAGCTCGACGACGCGCGGCTCGTCCCCGTAGGGCTCCAGGCGGTGCAGCAGATCCTTCACGTACTCCGTGGTCCGCGCGGACGAGATCCGCCCGGCGACCTCCACGGCCCGTACGCCCTGCTCGCACGCCGCGTCCAGGTTGCCCGACTCCAGCTCGGCGACGGCCGACACCACCAGCCGCAGGCCGTGCGAGCGTACGAACTCCTCCGTCGGCTTCGACAGCGCCTGCTCGGTGAACCTGCGCACCTGGCGCGGCGCCTTCAGGTCCCGGTAGCACTCGGCGGCGTCGGCGGCGAAGCGGTCGTAGGAGTAGAAACCGAGCCACGACGGGTCGTTGTCGCCGTCCCGTGAGCGCTCCAGCCAGCCCTCGGCCGCCTTCAGTGCCGCTCCGGCCGCCTGGGCGTCTCCCGCGCGTGCGTGCGCGCGTGCCTCGACGAGCCGGAAGAAGCTCATGGTGCGTGCCGTGGCCAGCCCCCGGTTGCGCTCCAGCGCGGCCTGCGCGAGGTCGACGCCCTCGTCGCCGAAGCCGCGGTAGGTCGCCTGGAGGGACATGGACGCGAGGACGTAGCCGCCCAGCGGGACGTCGGCCGCCGCGCGGGCCAGGCGCAGCGCCTGGATGTAGTAGCGCTGCGCGGCTTCCTGCTGGCCCGTGTCGAAGGCCATCCAGCCCGCGAGCCGGGTGAGTTCGGCGGTCGCGCCGAACAGCGCGCGGCCGACCTCGTCGGAGTAGCAGCCGAGCAGCAGGGGTGCCGCCTCCACGCGTAAGCACTCGGGCACCATGGACGAACGCCAGTCGCCGCCGCCGTACTTGGAGTCCCAGCGCCGGGCGTCCTCCGCGGCCTCCCGCAGCTTCAGCACGTCGCTGTGGCCGACTTTGAGCGGTGCGCCGGAGCCGTCCGTGAGGTGTGCGTCACGCGCGACCGAGCTGTCGGCCGGGGTTATCAGCCATCGGGAGGCGGGCGTTGCGTATGCGCTCACTGCGAAGGAACCGGCCAGTGACTGCCAGATTCCGCCGGTGCCGGCCCGGCGCCCTGCGAGGTCGAGGCGGTACAGCTCGGTGGCCGAGCGAACCGCCTGGCCCACGTCGCGCGGGAAGGCGAGGCCGACCTCGGGCGCGGGGTCCGCGTCCGCCAGGCCGATCTCGTGCAGCGGTACGGGCCGGCCGAGTTTCTGGCCGATCGCGGCCGCGATGAGGTGCGGTGCGGCGCCCTGGGGCACCATGCCCTTGGACACCCAGCGCGCCACCGAGGTCTTGTCGTAGCGAAGAGTCAACCCGCGTTGAGCGCCAAGATCGTTGACGCGCCGCGCGAGTCCTGCGTTGCTGATTCCCGCGAGGGCGAGAACGGCGCCGAGTTTTTCGTTCGGCCCGCGTTGCTCCCTGGACATGCGCCACCCCTCGACACAGACGGCTGCCGCGCTGGCATAACCACGCGGCATTCGTAAACCCAGCGTAGTTCGCCGCATCCCAAGCGTTAAGGGGCATTGTTCCGGATGGCGGGATTGTGGTCCGTACTGAAGTACGGGCCGGGCACGGTGCGTTGCGATGTGCTCCCGTTGTGTGGCCGTGCGCCTGTCCGTGCGCTCTTCTCCGGCCATCGGGGGAGCGGTTCCATGGCTCTGCGTGGGTCGGCCCGCTGTACTGGATCCAGTGGGCTGGGGGACACCGCCGCCTACATCCCCGCGGGCGGCGGACCGGTCCGGGGGGCGTGTCCCGCCTCCCGGACTGCGCGTCGCCGGGCGGTGCGCAGAGCATTGACGGAGCGTGTCCGAAGCCGCTCCGATGCTCCTCGCGCGGTTTCGATTTGGCCGAAAATCGACCATGCCTCCGTACGTCAATTCCCGCTCCCACCATGGAAATTGACGGCGCGTAGGGTGCTTTGGGGGCGTGTTCCGGGGGCGCATTCGCGTCGTAGGGGCCGGCTCCCGCCAGCGTGTTCGGTCGGATGTCGCCCCGCGCGTGAGGGCGCACTTCGGGGCTCATTGGCGGCTCCGCCGCCCCTCTCCCAGGCGTTCTTCGTGGCAGCATGGTGAACCGGTCCATGCGGGCACTCGTTGTCCACAGCCTGTGGAGGCGTCGATGCGGTGGTTGGTGGGATGGAGCAGCGCCGCCGCGGCAGCCGTCGGCAGCGGCTCCGCCGGGGCCACCGGGCACGACGGCGAGACCGTGCACCCGGTGGGCTCCCAACTCCTGTGGGGCGACCCCGATCCGCTCTGGGCGGTCGGCGACTGGCGCCCCGACGAGGTGCGGGTGGTCACCGCCGACCCGCAGACCCGGATCGCGGTCCTCGGCACCTGCGGCGCCAGCGACGAGGAACTGCGCGTCGGGCTGTTCGCCGCGCGCGGAGGGGCACTTCGCCATCTGACCGCCTGGTCCGGCAGCTACACGGCCGTCGTCCAGGTCGGCC
Organism: Streptomyces sp. NPDC088387; assembly: GCF_044753385.1. Classification (NCBI taxonomy): domain Bacteria; kingdom Bacillati; phylum Actinomycetota; class Actinomycetes; order Kitasatosporales; family Streptomycetaceae; genus Streptomyces; species Streptomyces sp. NPDC088387. The sequence continues at coordinate 14,701 of NZ_JBIVNC010000003.1, read as the reverse complement.
GCCGGATCACCGTCAGCGGTGATCTCGCGGGCGCCCGGCCGGTGTTCCACACCCCGTGGGCCTCCGGCACGGCCTACGCGACCGCCGCGCTGCCGCTCGCCGACCTCATCGAGGCCAACCTCGACTTCGGCCATCTCGCCGCTCTGCTTGCCGCCCCCGACGTGCCGGCCGCCCTGCACGACTCCACGCCCTACGACGGCGTACGGCGCGTTCCACCGGGGCATGCGCTGATTCTGCGCGCCGGTGCACGCGAGATCGCCGGGTACGAGCCGGTCGCCTCCCTCGCCGTGGCGGCGCCGCCCGCCGACCCCGACTCCGCGGTCGACGCCGTCCGGGACGCCCTCGTGGACGCCGTACGCGCCCGGCTGGCCGCACCCCGGCACGTGCCCGGCGCCGACATCGACCCCGGCCCGGTGCCCGGCATGGGGCCCGCGGAACGGCGTGCCGCGCGCGGGATGCCGGTTCCCGGGATCGGCGCCGACCTCTCCGGCGGTCCCGCCTCCGCCACGCTGGCCCTGCTCGCGGCCGGCCTGCCCGGCGCGCCGGGCACGGTCCTCGGACACGGCACGGGCGCGGGCGAGCGGCTCCTCGCGGTCACCTTCAACGACCTGACCATCGGCGGACGCGAGGCCGAGCTGGAGCGGGCCGGCGCGCTCGCCGCCAACCCGCGCCTGCACCACGTGGTGGTCACGGGCGGCGAGGAGACCCTGCCGTACGCCGACCTCGACGGCCCGCTGACCGACGAACCCGGCGCCTCCCTGGTGACGGCCGCCCGGCACCGCGCGCGGCTCGCCGCGGGCAGCGCGGACCACTTCACCGGCTACGGCGCCCGGCAGGTCCTCGACGCACACCCCGCCCGCCTGGCCGACCTCCTGATGGACCGCAAGAGACGCCACCTCGTCCGCCCGGTCGCCGCGCTCGCCAAGGCGGAGGGCTCGGTGATGGTGCCCCCGCGCGTGTACAGCGCGGCCAGACGGCTCGCCCGCACGCCCTACCGGGCCGGCGTCGACAGCCTCGCCGACCTGCTGATGGACCGGCGGTTCGACGAGCCCGGCGGCGCGGTGGGGGCGTCGCTCGCCGCGCTGACCTGGGCGAGACCGGGGCCCGCCGCGCGGTGGCTGACCGGTGAGGCCCTTGCTGAAGTATCGGTTCGCCTGCAAGGGGCGAGTCACCGGTCCGGCATCGGACCCGGCCAGCGACCCGGCGACTTCCGCGCGCGTGCCGCCCTCGCCCGCCATGCCGCCGACGTCCGCGTCCTGGAGCAGGCCGCCGAGATCCGCTTCCAGCGCCTGCACACGCCGTTCCTCGACAACCAGGTCGTCCGCGCGTGCCGGGCGCTGCCGGAGGCGCTGCGGGTGCAGCCGGGGGCGCGGTCCGCGATTCTCCGTACGGTCCTGAAGGGGGCCGGGGTCGCCGATCTGCCGGTCGGGTGGGGGGCGCCCTCGCAGGCGCCGGCGGCGGCGGCGTTCCGTACCGGGTTGCGGGTGTCCGTCGACCATTTGGTCGACCTCTTCGGGACGCCGTTGCTCGCCGAGGCGGGGCTGGTCGAGGCGCGGGTCGTCCGTAAGGCGCTTCGCGCGTGTGCGGAGGGGGAGCCTCTGCCGCTGGACGGGCTTGCGGATCTGGTCTCCCTGGAGCTGTGGCTGCGCCGGCTGCTGGCCCGCCGGGGCACGTGCTGGACCGGCACACCGGCCCGCGCGCGAGCCGTCCCGGCGGGGATCACGCCTCAACGGGGCGCGCTGGGCGCGGGCGCGGGGGGCCGGGGCTAGCGGCCCGGGTGCGGCCCGGTGGGGGCTTGTCGCGCAGTTCCCCGCGCCCCTGTAAGCCTCCACGCGCACCCCGCGTAGCCGCACCCACCGCCGCTGCGGGCAGCTGTGCCGCTGGGGCGGCACGGGTGGGCGCAGCGGCACCCCGTCGCGCCGGGCTGCGCAACCCCCCCGCCGGAGGCGCGCCCGTCGGCGCCGGGTCGCGCAACGCCGTCGGCCAGCCCCAGCGCCGGGTCCCGCGGTGGGCGGTCGGGGCTTTGGTGACGTCGTGGGCGGGTGCCGGGGACAATGGGGCCGTGTGGTACGGGATTCTGGGGGTTACCGAGGCGCGGGACGAGCGTGGCGTCGCCGTACCCCTCGGCGGCCCCCGAGTCCGCGCCCTGCTGGCAGCCCTGGCCCTGCGGACCGGCAAGACAGTCCCCCCGCAGACCCTGATCGGCGAGATCTGGCCGGACGACCCCCCACAGGACCCACCCGCCGCCCTCCAGGCCCTCGTCGGCCGCCTCCGCCGAGCCATCGGCAAGGACGCCGTGACATCCGCCCCCGGCGGCTACCGCCTCACCGCCACCACCGCCGACGACGTGGACCTCACCGTCTTCGAACGCCTGGTCCGCGAGGGCACCACCGCCCTGGAGAACCACGACGCCCCCACCGCCGCCCGCACCCTCGCCACCGCGCTCGCCCTGTGGCGCGGCCCCGCCCTGGCCGACCTCCCCGACCGCACCGCCGCCACCCGCCCCGAGACCCTCCGCCTGACGGCGACCCGCACCCGTATCGCCGCGGACCTGAAACTGGGCCGGGCCCAGGACGTCGTACCGGAGCTGACCGAACTGACCGCGGCCCACCCGTACGACGAGACCCTGCACGCCCACCTCGTGCGCGCCCTGCGCGACTGCGGCCGTGGCGCCGACGCGCTGAACGCGTACGAGACAGCCCGCCGCGCCCTCGCCGACGGCCTCGGCACCGACCCCGGCCCCGAACTGCGCGCCCTGCACGCCGAACTCCTCAGCCCGAGCGCCCGCCCCACCCGCCCCACCCGCCCCACCCGCTCCGGCAACCTCCGCCCCCGGCTCACCTCCTTCGTCGGCCGGGAACTCGAACTCGACGCGCTTCGTTCCGAATTGCACAGGGCACGCCTGGTCACCCTCACCGGACCCGGCGGCTCCGGGAAGACCCGTCTCGCCGAGGAGGCCGCCGCCGGCCTCCCGCAGGCGTGGCTGGTCGAGCTGGCGTCGCTCGACCGGCCGGAGGCGGTGCCCGGCGCGGTGGTCAACGCGCTCGGTCTGCGCGAGACCGTGCTCATGACCAACGAGCTGGCGACCCCGCAGGACGACCCCGTCGCCCTGCTGATCGAGCACTGCGCCCAGCGCGCCCTGCTCCTGATCCTTGACAACTGCGAACATGTCATCGGCGCGGCGGCCGACCTCGCCGAGACCCTCCTCACCCGCTGCCCCGGGCTCACGGTCCTCGCGACCAGCCGTGAACCCCTGGGCGTCCCCGGCGAGTCCGTGCGCCCGGTCGAACCCCTCCGCCCCGACCAGGCGCACCGGCTGTTCGCGGAGCGCGCGTCCGCCGTCCGCCCCGACCCGGACGCCCTGCTCCACGACCGGGAGGCCGTGGCGGAGATCTGCCGCCGCCTGGACGGACTGCCGCTCGCGATCGAACTGGCGGCGGCCCGGCTGCGGATGCTCACCCCGCGCCAGATCGCCGACCGGCTCGACGACCGCTTCCGGCTGCTCACCGCCGGGAGCCGTACGGTGCTGCCCCGCCAGCAGACCCTGCGCGCGGTCGTCGACTGGTCCTGGGACCTGCTCGACGAACCGGAGCGGGAGATGCTGCGCGAGGTCTCCGTCTTCGCGGGCGGCTGGGACCTCGCGGCGGCGGAGGCCGTCTGCGGCGGCCCGGCCGCGGAGCTCCTGGGCGCCCTCGTCGACAAGTCCCTCGTCGTCGCGGCCCCTTCCGCGCGGGACGGCACCGAGGGCATGCGCTACCGCACGCTGGAGACCATCCACGAGTACGCGGTCGAGCGCGCCGCCGAGTCCCCGGGCCGCCGCGCCAACACCGAGCGCCGGCACCTCGCGTGGGCACGCGCACTCGTGCGCGAGGCCGACCCGAAGCTGCGCTCGGCCGGCCAACTGCCGTGGATCGCCCGCCTGGAGACCGAGCTGGACAACATCCGCGCGGCCCTCGGCCGCGCGGTCGAGGCCGGCGACGAGGCGGCGGCGGGCGGACTCGCGCTCTCCATGGGCTGGTTCTGGTGGCTGCGCAACTACCGCCAGGAGGGCGTGCGCTGGATCGAACGGGTCCTGGGCGCGGCCGGCCCGCCGGACCAGCCGTTCGACCCCGTGGAGGCCTACCTGGCCACCGCCGACGAGGAGACCGACCACCCGCACCACGCGCTCCGTATGGACCTGCGGATGCTGCACCTCTTCCTGATGTCCGACACGGAGCCGCTGGAGGGCCGGATCGAACCGCGCAAGGCGGAGTACGTCGACCGGCTGCGCCGGCGCTACGAGAAGGGCGGACCGGAGTCGGCCCGTATCCCGGGGCTGCTCTGGCCGCTGACCGCCTTCCACCGCAGGGGCGAGGTCGACCCGCTGACCATCCTGGAGGACGCCGTCGCCAACTGCCGCCAGTACGGCGGCGACTGGGAGCTCGGCGTCACCCTGATGTTCCGGGTGCACGTCGTCGTCGACTCGCCCGGCGGCTCCCCGGACATCGACGCCGACCTGGCCGAGCTGCGGACGCTCAGCCGGCGTGTGGGCGACCGCTGGCTGCGGGCGCAGGTCTCCAGCGCGGCCGGCGAGGCGGCCATGCCGACCGGCCGCTTCGACGTGGCACGCGGGCGGTACGAGGAGTCGCTGCGGCTCGCCTACGAGGTGGGCGCGTTCACCGAGACGCCGTTCCTGATGGTCCGGCTGGCGGAGATCCTGTTCCGCACGGGCGATGCCACCGGCGCCGCGACCGCCCTGGACGAGGCGACGGCGGCCGCCGACACCTACGGCGTCCCGGACTCACGGGCCTTCGTCGCACTGCTGCGGGCGTACATGGCGTTGCAGGCCGAGGAGGTCGCCGTGGCGCGCGAGTGGTGCGACGAGGCCCGCAGGTACTCCGCGCTCGGCAGTCCGCCGCCGCACTTCACCGCCGCGGCGGACGGCCTGGAGGCGGTGGTCACGGCCGCCGAGTCCGGCCCCGCGCACGGTCTGCCGCTGCTGGCGGAGGCGTTGCGCCGGGCGCACGCCGAGGGGTGCGCGGAGCCGGTCGTGGCGGCCCTCCTGGACAGCGCGGCCGACCTGCTCGCCCGCCTCGGCGACTTCCCGCGCGCGGCCCGCGTCCTGGCCGCCGCCGACACACTGCTGGGCCCGGTGGCCCGCCTCTCGCCGGAGAGCGAGCAGGTCGAACGCACCGGGGCGGCGATCCGCGAGGCCCTCGGCCCGGCCGGCCACGCGGCCGAACGCGCGCGGGGCGCGACGCTCACGGCGGAGGCGCTCGTCCGGGAACTGCGCGGCCCGTACTCCTAGGTGCAGGAGAAGCGCGACTGCGCCCAGTCCACCGGCAGCAGCCGGTCGAAGGCGCTGTGCGGCTCCACCACCAGCCGTACGGTCTCGCGTCCGGCGAGGTTCACATGGACCGGCACCGCCGGGTCACCGCCCCTGACGGGACCGGACTTCCACAGCCGGGCGCCGTCGCCGTAGACGGAGAACGAGACGTTGCCGAGCTTCAGCGTCATGTCGTCGACGCCGACGAGCGCGTCGTAGGCCGTGCAGTCGCGGTTGAGGTCGATGGTGACGGAGGACGAACCGTGCACGGTGACGCCGTGGTCGTACGTCCGGCCGCCGATGGACAGCCCGGACCGCTGCCACACCCAGCTGCTCTGCCCGATCCGCATCTCGGGCCTGGTGCCGTCGCCGGAGACGTCGTACGCCAGCTCGCTCCACTGGTAGACGACCGGGACCGGAGGCGGTGGTGGCGGGGGAGGCGCCGGGGTCGGTGTGGGCGGGCGGGGCGTCGGGGTGGGCGCGGGGGCCGGAGCCCGCGTGGGAGTCGGTGTCGGCGTCGGGGTGGCCCTCGCGGTGGGCGTGGGGCTCGGCGTCCGGCTGGGCGTCGGTGTGGGCCGCGCCGCCGGGACGACCGGGGGCTGCGGCTGGGGCTGCTTCCTCGACGGGGCCGGCGACGGCGGCTCCGGCTGGGCGGCCGGCACCGAAACGGGCGGCTTGGCCCGCGGACCCGGGGGCTCGGCCTCGTCGTTGATGAGCGCGAACGCCACCGCGGCGGCGGCCACCGCGACCACTCCGGCCGCGACCCCCGCCTTCACCGGCGCGCCCACCCCCTCGGAGGCGGCGGCCCCGCCCCCCGCGCCGCCCGACGAACCGCCCGCCGCGGAGGCCGCACCCGCCGCGCCCGCGGCACCGGCACCCGTGCCCCCGGCGATGAGCGCGGCGGCCTTCGCGTACCCGGCGGCACCGAACCAGCCGATGACGGCCACCGGCACGACCGCGGGGATCCCGCTCGCGACCTCCTCGACCTGGCTCAGCGCCAGCCGGCACTTCGCGCACTCCTCCAGATGCTTGCGCAGGCCCCGTTCGGCACGGGTGCGCAGCTTGCGGCGGGCGTAGGTGCCCAGCTGGTCGGCGTAGCGGGCGCACACCTCGTCGTCCACGAGGGTGGCGCTGACATGGGCCTGGAGATACGCCTGCTTCAGCCCCTCGCGCGCCCGACTGGCCAGCACCCGCGTGCCGTTGGCGTCGAGCCCGAAGAGCGTGGCGACCTCACTGGGCGACTCGTCCTCGACCTCGGTGTGCCACAGCACGGCCTGCCAGCGCTCGGGCAGCGAACGGAAGGCCTGCATGGCCATGGACTGCTCGGCCACGTGCATCGCCCGGACGTCCGCGCCGAGGTCGAGCGTGTCGTCGTCGGACACCTCGGAGGAACGCGCGGACTGGGCGGCGAACACCGCGAAGTCGTCGACCAGTTGCTCGCGCCGCGCGGACTTCGTCCAGTTCGCCGCCACGCGCCGGATGCTGGTGAGCAGATAGGCGCGTACGGCGTGCTCGGGCCCGGAGCCGCCGCGTACCGCCTGGAGCATCCGGGCGAAGACCTCGGCGGTGAGGTCGTCGGCGGTGTGGGCGTCACGGCAGCAGGTACGGGCGTAGCGGCGCACGGCGTCGGCGTGGCGCCGGTACAGCTCCTCGTACGCCGTGTCGTCCCCGGACCGCATCCGCCCGATCAGTTCGGCGTCGGCGGCCGGCAACTCGCGCGGCGGCGGCAGCACCCCGTCGTCCCGCCGGTCCCGCTGCGACGGCACACTGCCCTCGCCGCCCTGGACGGGGACACTTTCGCCGCCCTGCGCGGGAACGCCTCCGCCGCCCTGGACGGGGACGCTCTCCGTGCCCTGTGCCGGGATGCTCTCGGCGCCCTGGACAGGGACGTTGAGGTCGGCCGGCTCACGGCTCTGGCCGGGGACACTGACGTCGACGGGCTCACCGCCCTGGGCCGGCACACCGGCCTCGGCGCTCTCCCCGCCGCCGGCGCGCGGTACGCCGGTCCGCCCACCCTGGCTGGGCACCTGCGGATCGATTCTTCCGCCGGTTCCGCCGGTTCCGTCGGCTCCGGAGTCGCCGTCACCGAGAGACTCGTCCCGCCCGTCAACACTCATTGCGGAAAGCCCCCGCCGCCTGACCCACCAGTCCCGAACACCGGGTCAGAGTGCCACATCGACTTTTCGTCAGTAACCCGCCGAGCGGCCCATCCACTCATCCGAGGGGACTTTCTGGAACGCCGTATTGGCAATCACCCGTTCGGGGAATGCTCAACCAGCGCCGCCGGGCCGGAAGTTGACGGATTCGCCCATAAAGCAAGGCAATTGCCCCGGAAAACTCCGGTCATGCGTGGCCGGGGTGCGGACACCGAAGCATCCGCACCCAGGACCACCACGAGATCAACTCGCCCTGGAACTCGCCCCGCCGCCCGCCACTCACACGGGCCGGGACCGCAGCCCCTCCAGCAGGATGTCCAGCAGCCGTGCCGAGGCCGCCGCCTGCTGCGCCGCGTCCGGCAGCGAGGGCGCCGCCGTGGCGATGACGAGCAGGACGTCCGAGACCGACACGTCCGGCCGCAGCGCCCCCGCCGTGCGCGCCCGCTCCACGAGCTGGCCCACCACGTCCAGCAGCGCCGCCGCCCCCGAGTCGTCGTCGACGGAGACCGGCACCTCCTCCGGCACCAGCCGCAGTTCCCCGGAGCCCGGCTGGAACCGCTGCGCGGGCACCCGCGCCTCGTCCGCACCGTCCTCCGCGACGCCGACCCGCAGCACCTGCGGCGGCAGCAGCCGCCCGGCACCGGAGGCCACCGACGTCCGCAGGAAGCGCGACAGCGCCGACCACGGCTCGTCCTCCTGGCCCAGAGCCGTCCGGGCCTGGTCGGTCAGCCGGGACGTCTCCTCCTCGGCTATCCGCCGGACCAGGACGTCCTTGCTCGGGAAGCGCCGGTACACCGTGCCGACACCGACCCGCGCGCGCCGCGCCACGTCCTCCATCGGCGCGCCGTACCCCAGTTCGCCGAAGACCTCGCGCGCGGCCCGCAGCACGTGCTCCAGATTGCGCTGTGCGTCCACCCGCAGCGGTGTGGTGCGCGGCCCGTCACCGCGTCCGTTGCCCACCGCCGCGCCCACCGGGCCGGCCGGTGCGAGCGCCGACGCGGTAGACCAATGAGACTCCTGAACATGCATATGAATTCCCCCGGTAATGACGTCTCCCCCCGGAGACTCCCCGCCATTGGATACCGGAGCGCGGCGAACAAGCCCGGACAACGGGCCCTCCTGCGAGATCCTGCCGGACCTCCCGGACCCGTGAGCACATCCCCCTACACCCCGTCGAGACACGAACATAGTTGAGAGGGGGTCAATTCAGAAGGGGCAGGTTCCGCACAGAGCGCCCTGCGATCGGAGTACGGACCGTATACGTCCCGATTGCACCCGCTTCCCCCACCCCAAACACCCCCTCTGACCTGCACAGCTCCCCGCACACTCCGGCAAACCGGCCAAGGCGGGGCACGCCAGGCCTCCAGTCACACAAATTGTCGAGGCTGTGGACAAACGGCGGTGCCCAGTGCGTCATGGGATGGTGAAGGAACGTGCGCGCATTCTCGTTGTCGGCGGCGGCTACGTCGGGATGTACACGGCCCTGAGCCTCCAGAGGGGGCTCAAACCCGAACTCGGGCGGGGCGAGGCCGAGATCACCGTGGTCACACCCGACCCGTACATGACCTACCAGCCGTTCCTTCCGGAGGCCGCCGCCGGATCCATCTCGCCACGCCATGTCGTCGTACCACTGCGCCGCGTACTGCCCCGCTGCCGGATCCTGGTCGGCGAGGTCGCCACCATCGACCACGCCAAACGCACCGCGACCCTCACCACCCTCGCCTCCGAGGAGGAGGGCACCGGACCCCGGCAGCTGTCGTACGACGAACTCGTCCTCGCGCCCGGCTCGGTCTCCCGCACCCTGCCCGTCCCCGGCCTCGCCGAGCACGGCATCGGCTTCAAGACCGTCGAGGAGGCCATCGGACTGCGCAACCACGTCATCGAGCAGATGGACATCGCCTCCTCCACCCGCGACCCCGCGATCCGCGACGCCGCCCTCACCTTCGTCTTCGTCGGCGGCGGCTACGCGGGCGTCGAGGCGCTCGCCGAACTGGAGGACATGGCCCGCTACACCGCGCGGTACTACCACAACCTCGACCCCGACGACATGAAGTGGATCCTCGTCGAGGCCTCGGACCGCATCCTCCCCGAGGTCGGCGCCGACATGGGCCGCTACACCGTCGCCGAACTGCGCCGCCGCAACATCCAGGTCCTCCTCGAAACCCGCCTGGACTCCTGCGCCGACCGCGTGGCCGTCCTCAGCGACGGACAGCGCTTCCCGACCCGTACGGTCGTCTGGACCGCCGGCGTCAAACCGCATCCCCTGATCGCCGCGACCGACCTCCCGCTCACCGACCGCGGCCGGCTGCGCTGTACCGCCGAACTGGCCGTCGAGGGCACCCCGCACGCCTGGGCCGCGGGCGACGCCGCCGCCGTCCCCGACGTCACCGCCCCAGAGCCCGGCACCGACTGCGCCCCCAACGCCCAGCACGCCCTGCGCCAGGCACGCGTCCTGGGCGCCAACATCGCCCACTCGCTGCGCGGCGAACCACTGGAGACGTACGCACACAAGTACGCCGGCTCGGTCGCCTCGCTCGGCCTGCACAAGGGCGTCGCCCAGGTCTACGGCCGCAGGTTCAAGGGCCGGCCGGCCTGGATCATGCACCGCGCGTACCACCTCAGCCGCGTACCGACCTTCAACCGCAAGGCACGCGTGCTGGCGGAATGGACCCTCTCGGGGCTTTTCAAACGGGAGATCGTCTCCCTCGGTTCACTCGAACATCCCCGAGCGGAGTTCGAACTCGCGGCCGGGGGAAAGGCTACGGAAGACCCGAAGGGGTCGACCTGACCGGACCGCGGAACTCTGCGCCACACCCCGGCGTCTGACGGATGCCGACCGGTCGGCCACACTGCCAGACTGGTCCACGTTCCCGGGCGGGCCGCGACCCGCCCGACACCCACGAGGCTCTCCCCCAAGTGCTGCAATCCCGGGGGCCGGTACAAGGTGCGGCTACCGCTGCGCGGCCACCAGGGCCCCCGGGCCGGAACCGGAGCCGGCCGACGACGACTACACGAGGCAAGGATTCGTGAACTTCACGCGCTGGAGCGCCCGCCTCCCCGGAACGCAGCGCCGCGCCGCAGCGCGCGCCGAACCCGCCGCACCCCCCGACCGCCCCGGCGAGGGCTCCGTACCCGCCGCCCGCGCGGAGCACTTCGACGACGACCCGCCGCCCGGCCCCGCCGTCGACGAACTCCCGGTGCGCGACGTCCTCGACCGGGTCCCCGCCCTCGTCGCCCTCGTCCACGGCCACGACCACCGCCTCGCCTACGTCAACGACGCCTACGCCACCGCCTTCGGCGCCCGCGCGCTCGGCCGCCCCGCCGGCGACGCCCTGCCCGAACTCCGCGACCTCGGCCTGCTCCCCCTGCTCGACCAGGTCCTGCGCAGCGGCAAGCCCCGTACGGTCAAGTCCCGCAAGGCCTCCGACGGCCGCTCCTACACCTTCAGCTGCACCCCCGTCACCCAGGGGGACGACGGCGGCGTCCTCGTCTTCGCCACCGACGTCACCGACCACGCCGAGGCCGCCGAACGCCTGCGCGCGAGCGAACGCAGCCAGCGCGAGACCGCCGTCACCCTCCAGCGCTCCCTGCTCCCCCAGGAGCTCGAAGAACCCGACGACCTGCGCATCGCCGCCACCTACCAGCCCGGCGGCACCGAGACCGCGGTCGGCGGCGACTGGTACGACGTGATCACCCTCGGCGGCGGCCGCACGGCCCTCGTCATCGGCGACGTCATGGGCCGCGGCGTCCGCGCGGCAGCGGTCATGGGCCAGCTGCGTACGGCGGTCAGGGCCTACGCCCGGCTCGACCTGCCCCCGCACGAGGTCCTGCAACTCCTCGATGGACTCGCGGCCGAGATCGACGCCAACCAGATCGCCACCTGCGTCTACGCCATCCACGACCCCAACGAGGGCCGGCTGGTGTACGCCTCCGCGGGCCACCTGCCGATCCTGGTGCGCGACGAGAGCGGGTCGGTGCTGCGCGCGGACGAACCGACCGGTCCGCCGCTCGGCACCGGCGGCTGGATGCATGCCTCCGGGACCGTGCCGCTCGGCCCGGGCTCGACCGCCGTCCTCTACACGGACGGCCTGGTCGAACGCCGGGACGCGGATCTGGACGAGGGCATCGAGGCGCTGGAACGCGCCCTCGCGGGTGCCACGGGCACCCCGCAGGTCGTCTGCGACCGCCTGGTGCGCTCCGCCGGGGTCGCCGCCGACCACGACGACGACGTGGCCGTCCTCGTCCTCCAGCACCCGGCCCGCAACGGCCCCGACGGCGAGCTGTTCCGCAACGCCGCGCTGGAACTGCTGGGCGGGGTGGAGGCGGCGCCTCGCGCGCGTGCGTTCGCCTCCGGCGTGCTGACCAGTTGGCGGTTCCCGACGGATCTGCACGATCTGGGGGTGCTGGCGGCTAGTGAGCTGGTCGCGAACTCGTTGCAGCACGGGACGCCGCCGATGCGGTTGCGCCTGCGGCGGACGGACCGGCGGCTGATCGTCGAGGTCACGGACGGGGACGACCACCTCCCCAGACGCCGCCGCGCGGAACCGGCCGACGAGTCGGGGAGGGGTATCGCCATCGTGGCGACGATCGCGACGAACTGGGGGAGCCGGCGGACGCCGGGGGGTGGCAAGGCCGTCTGGTGCGAATTCGCCTTGCCGGCGGGGTAGGGGGCGAGTCGGCATCGCCGCCGGGTGCGGGCCCGGTGGGGGCTCGTCGCGCAGTTCCCCGCGCCCCTAAAAGCAAAAGCCCTCCCCGCCCCACCTGCGTAGCCGCGGGCAGGCGTGCCGCACGGCGGCACCCCGTCGCGCCGGGCTGCGCAACGCCCCCCGCGGTCAGACCTTTGCCGGGGTCGGCTCGATCGGGGTGCTGCTTCGGCGGATGATTTGGCTGCGGGCCAGCCACGGCTGGTCCTGCACCGCGGTCAGACTCCGCCCCATCCGCAACGCCAGCCAGCTGATCCCCAGAGAGAACAGCAGGAACGTCACCACATACGGCGCATGCAAAGACGCCCCCATGGGCCCGCCAACCGCCGGCCCCACAGCCAACGCAAGCTGCTTGACCAGCGCAAACGCCGAGTTGTACTGCCCAGCCATCCCCTCGGGCGCCAGATCCGCCACCAACGGAGCCACGGTCGGCGACAACATCGCCTCCCCCAGCCCGAACAACGCGTACGTCGACACAAACGCCGCCGTGGCCATCGCCTGACTACCGTGCCCCAGCCCCGCATACCCCGCGGCAACCCACGCCACCGCCCAGATCAGCCCCACCAGGGCGATCACCCGAGACCGCCGCCGCCGCTCCACGAACTTCAGCACGGCGAACTGCGCGACCACGATCATCGCGGTGTTGGCCGCCAGCGCGGTCCCCAGCGCGGACGTCGAGATCCCGGCAGCCTCGACCCCGTACGCGCTCAGCCCCGACTCGAACTGCCCGTAGCAGGCGAAGAACAGCACAAAGCCCAGCACGGACAGCTGCACCATGGCCCGGTTCCCGAGCAGCTGCTTCCAGCCGCCCTTCGCCGACGCGACCGGCGCCCCCGCGATCCGCGGCGCCCGCGGCATCCGGACCGTCGTCATCACCACGACCAGCAGCAGGAACATCACCGCCTCGATCGAGAACAGCAGCGTGAACGACGACACGCGCGTGGCATCCACGAGATGACCACCGATGAGCCCACCCACGCCGAGCCCCAGGTTCTGAAGGAAGAACTGGGTCGCGAACGCCCGCGACCGCGTCTCCGCCGACGACACGTCCACGATCATCGTGGCCAGCGCCGGCTGCATCACGGCCTGCCCGGCCCCCAGCGCCGCGGCCGACAGCAACACGGTGACCGCAGTCCCCGCGAGCCCCAGGCTCAGCGCTCCGACGGCGGCGGTGACCAGGGCGACGAGCAGCACCGGCAGCGGGCCCCGCCGGACGATGGCCCGCCCGGCGAACGGGAGCACCACAAGCGCGGCCACCGCGAAGACGGCGAGCACCATGCCCGCGGTCGTCGCGCCCAGTCCCCGCACCTGCGCCACATAGACGTACAGGTAGGGGACGGTGAAGCCGAGCCCGAACGCGCTCAGTGCGTTGCCCACGTGGATCCGGCGCATCGCTGCGCCCATCGCCCTGGTCACGGTCACCTCTCTCAGGTAGTTCAAGTGCCTCAGTAGTTAGAAGCAAAGACTTCGAAGCTAAAGAGTACACATCAAAGGACCTTAGCGCCAAGCCGTGCCATACTGCGGTCCATGGCCGACACCCCCGGCGCGGGCGAGCCCACACTCGACGAGCAGATCGCCGCGTACCAGCGCGAGTTCCAGGACCTCGACCCCCAGGTCGAGAAGATCGTCTCGGCGCTGTCCCGGCTGAACCGCCGGATGAACGTCGCCTACGGCCGCCAGACCGCCGCCCTCGGCATGAGCAACGCCGAGTGGGAGGTCCTCAAGGCCCTCGTCCTCGCCGGTGCGCCCTACCGGCTCGGCCCCGGCGACCTGGCGAAGCGCCTCGGTCTGACGCCGGCCGCGATGACCCACCGGATCGACCGCATGGTCACCGAGGGTCTGGTCACCCGGGAACGCGACGAGTCCAACCGCGTCCGCGTCATCGTCGAGCTGACCCCGGTGGGCCGCGAGAAGTGGCTGGAGGCCATGCGTATGGCGTCCGTCTTCGAGGAGGAGCTCCTCCAGGACCTCTCCACGGAGGAACGGAACGCCCTCGGCGACGTCCTCACCCGCCTGCTGCGCCGGGTGGAGCACGCCCAGCCGGACGCGGGCGGCCGCCTCAGCGACCTGGACTGACGGGCGGTCCCGCCCCGGGGAGCAAAAGATCTTGACAGGCGACGCTTGACAGCCCCCTGCTCGATCCGTAATGTTCTCCGGGTTGCCGCGGAGCCGTAACGGTTCTTCGACAACACCTCCCGCCGCGCGAGCGGCAACCAAACCATCAGCACGATCTCCCCACGGGGTTGATTTCGGCGTGCCCGAATTCAATTCGATTTGGGGCTCGGCAGCCCGATTGGGAATCGCCGGGAGGATCCGCTAAGGTTTGAGACGTCGGAAGGGCCCAACGGCCCGGAAGACAAACCCCGCTGACTGGGGGTCAGGTCGAGAAAGAAGATCTGATAGAGTCGGAAACGCAAGACCGAAGGGAAGCCCGGAGGAAAGCCCGAGAGGGTGAGTACAAAGGAAGCGTCCGTTCCTTGAGAACTCAACAGCGTGCCAAAAATCAACGCCAGATATGTTGATACCCCGTCTCTCTG